>NZ_JBVKBZ010000006.1:0-59060 GCF_055635195.1 Streptomyces sp. NPDC111628
CGGTTACATTTCGAACCCGGAAGCTAAGCCTTACAGCGCCGATGGTACTGCAGGGGGGACCCTGTGGGAGAGTAGGACGCCGCCGAACAATTATTAGAAGGGTTGGTCCCGGAACTTCGGTTCCGGGACCAACCCTTTTTTGTTTTCCGTCACTTCGAGTTCACGTTGCGCCCCGACCATCCGACGTATGGGTACTGCAGCAATGCTCAGGGCCGCCGGCGTGGGCGTCGGTGACGAGGTCGTCGTGCCTGCCTTCGGGAACGTGGAAGTCGCCGAAGCCGTGGCCCTGGCGGGCGCGTTGCCGGTGTTCGCCGACATAGATCCGGCTACGTACTGCCTGGACGCCTCCCTGGTGGAGGCCGCGCTGACGCCCCGGACCGCCGCCATGGTCGTCGTGCACCGGTTCGGTCGGCCGGCGGACATGGGCTCTCTGCACCGGATCGGGGAGCGGCACGGGCTGCTCGTGCTGGAGCGGGGCGAGTCCGAGGCGCCGTACGACGAGATAGCGCGGCGCAGGCAGCGGGCGGCCTATCTCGACGGGAAGTTGCGGGGCGTGCGGACCCCCGACGGGGGTGACGGGCACACCTATCAGCAGTACGTGGTGCGGGTGCCGGGGAACGGGCGGCCGGACCGTGACGCGTTCGCCCGCGCGCTGCGGGGGAGGGGCATCGAATGCCGGGTGCCGGTGAAGACACCCGTGCACCGCATGCCTGGATTCCGACGATGTGTGTCGCTGCCGGAGACGGAACGGGCCGTCGACGAGACGCTCGCGCTGCCGGTCGAGGCCGCGTTGACCAAGCGGGACATGCAGCGGATCGTGTCCGCCTGCAATGCGCTCGGTGGGCTGTTGCAGCCTGCGTACTGAGCGAAAGTCAGTGGTTGGGAGCACCGGCTTGTTCGGGGTATGATCTATTCCGTTGCCGCGAGGGAAACCTCGAAAGCGACAGGCCCCTATAGCTCAGTCGGTAGAGCGTCTCCATGGTAAGGAGAAGGTCAACGGTTCGATTCCGTTTGGGGGCTCCAGTACGAAGGCCCCGCCCGATTGGGCGGGGCCTTTCGCATGCCCTGGTCAGTCCGCGTGGGGCTCCGGGACGCGCATCGCGAGGATCGCCATGTCGTCGGACGGGGCGTCGGACGCGAAACGCTCCACCGCGCGCATGATGCGGGCGGCCACCGCACCCGCCGTCAGGCCCGTGCAGCTCGTCAGGACGTCGGCGAGGCCGTCGTCGCCCAGCATGCGCGTGCCCTCGCGGCGTTCGGTGACGCCGTCCGTGACACAGAGCAGGACGTCGCCCGGGTCGAGGGTGACCGTCTGCTCGTAGAGCTCCAGGTCCTCGATGACGCCGAGGAGGGGCTGGGGTTCGGCGGCAGGTTCGACCGTGCCGTCCTGGCGGAGGCGCAGGGGGAGCGGGTGGCCGGCGCAGACCACCTTCAGCTCCGCGCTGCCGTCCTCCTGCGGGCGCATCTCGCCGTACAGCAGCGTGAGGAAGCGGCTGCGGGCGCCTTCGTCGAGGATGGCGGAGTTGAGGCGCTGGAGGACTTCCGGGCCGCTGAGGCCCTCGCGGGCCAGCAGGCGCAGGGCGTGCCGGGCCAGGCCCGTGACGGCCGCCGCGTTGGGGCCCGTACCGCAGACGTCGCCGATGGCGAAGCCGTACGCGTCGTCGCTGATGGGGAAGAGGTCGTAGAAGTCGCCGCCGACCTCGTTGCCCTCGCCCGCGGCGCGGTAGATGACGTCGACCTCCACGCCGTCCACGACGGGGAGTTCCGGGGGCAGGAGGCTGCGCTGGAGGGACTGGCTGATGGCCGTGCGCTCCGAGTACAGACGGGCGTTGTCCAGGGCCAGGGCGGCCCTGCGCGACAGGTCCTCGGCGAGTTCGAGGATCTCCTGGCGGAAGTGGTCGTCGGTGGGCTTGCCGAGGGTGAGCATGCCGATGACGCGGTTGCGGGCGACCAGGGGCAGGACGACGGTCTCGCCGCCGACGGCGGAGGCCGTGGCGAGGGTCGGACCGATGCCGGTGCTCAGCTGCGGGGTCGGTCCGCCGCTGAGGCCGAGGTCCCGCATGGAGGTGCGCAGTGCCGCCTGGTGGGCCATCTCCGCCGGGGCCGTCCACACGCGGGCGCCCGGCGTGGGCACCGGGTCGGGCGGGGCGATCTTCGACAGCAGGGACTTGATGCCGTCGATGAGCTCCTCGTCCTCGTGCAGGACGTAGGAGAGGTAGGGGTCCGAGGCCTGGTCGGCGATCGTGTAGACGGCGCACCAGGTGGCCAGGGTCGGGACCGTCATCTGGGCCATCAGGGCCAGCGTCTGGTCGCGGTCGAGGGTGCCGGCGAGCAGGTCGGAGGCCTCGACGAGGAAGCTGAGCGAGCCGCGGCGCAGCCGCTCCAGCTCGCCGAGGCGCGCCGACTCGACGGCCAGCGCGATGCGGTCGGCCGCGAACTGGAGGCGCAGCGCCTCCTCGTTGGAGTACCGGCCGGAGGCCTCGGCCGCGACGCCCAGCGAGCCGGTGAGACGGCCCTCGACCTTGAGCGGGACGGTGACGACCGAGCGCATGCCCGTGCTGTTGAGCAGCGGGACCGCGCCGGGGACGGCCTCCAGGTCGTCGTGGACGGCGGGCATGCGCGCAGAGCCGTAGCGGCCGGGTCCCGCCTCGACGGGGACGCGGGCGAAACGCTGACGTGCGGAGGGCAGGCCGGTGGAGGCGCGGACCTCCAACTCCGTTTCGTCGTCGGTCGCCAGGAGCAGGAAGGCGGCGTCGGCGTCGAGCATGTCGCGGGCGCGTTCGACCGTGCGCTGGAGGAGTCCGTCGAGGTCGTCCGGGGCGGGGGAGCCGATGAACACCTCGAAGGGGTCGGTGCTCTGCCCTTCGGAGGACGGGGAGTCGGAGGCCGGCACCCGCAACGGGGTCTGCAGGACCGCGCGTTCGTGGTCGCGGACGAGGAGGCAGACCGTGGAGGGCTCGCCGTCGGCGTCGCGGACGCGCAGGTGGGAGGCGTAGACCGGGGTGACGCGGCCGTTGGCGCCGCGCATGCCGTAGCTGCCCTCCCAGCGGGAGAGCTGGAGGGCCTCGGCGATGCCGGTGCTGGTGCCGGGGGTGTGCGGCCAGGCGGCGAGGTCGGTGAGCGGCTTGCCGGTGACCTGGTCGCCGGAGTAGCCGAAGAGGTCCTCGGCGTCGTCGTTCCACGACGTGACGGCGCCGGTGCGGTCGATCTGGACGACGGCGACGCGGACCCGGCCGTCGGCGAGCGGCAGCAGGGCGGCCGGGAGGGAGGGACCGGCGGCGCGGGTGCCGACCGGACGCTCGGGCAGATGGAGGTGGAACCAGACGTTCTTCAGCGTGGGTGTGTACTCCACGCCCCAGCGGTCGGCCAGGGCCGCGCACAGCTGGAGGCCGCGGCCGCCCTCGCGGTCGAGGTTGCCCATGTCGGCGGGGGAGCCCTGGAGGGGGACCTCGCGCTCGGGGTAGTGGTCGGCGACCTCGATCCGTACGCCGTCGTCGCTGCGCAGGCACACGACGTCGGCGGTCGTGCCGGCATGGACCACGGCGTTGGTCACCAGTTCGCTGGTGAGCACCACGGCGTCGTCGACGATGTCCGCATGGCCCCAGCCCTGGAGCGTGTCGCGGACGAAGGACCGGGCGCTCGCCACGGATCGTCCGACGGGCTCGAAGCTGGCGGCCGCGCGCGCGGTGATCACAGAACTCCTCGACCCTCTCTCCCCGTGCACGGCCTCATGGCCGACCGGCTCGTGCCGCTGCTGCGGCAGCCCACCCGTCGGCCCGGGATCCGGGGGCTGCTCCCCCGGGATCAGTCCGGTGGTCATTCCGGCCGCCCCTCCGATGCCCGCTCGTCTCCGTGCCACCGCCCAGACCGGACGGACCGGTGTGGCTGGACAGCCGTATGCAAGGTTACTTACCTTCGCCGTCCATCCGAATGCCGGTCTGCAGTGTTTCCGCCCAGAGGGTGTGCGGACGATGTGCGAAGCTGCCGAACTGTTATGGCCTGGTTCGGCCGGGGTGAAACACTGGGCAAGCTGCTTATGAAGGTCCGGGCAGGTGAATGCGCGCCGAGTCGGGTGGGCAGCAGCCCTGGAAGCGGTCCGGCGCGCGCCGGACCGGATCGCCCGGCAGTACGGGAAGTAAGCGGCAGGAACCGGTCCGCCGAGTGTGGGCGGCCGGCACAGCGGTATCGGTCGACCCCTGCGGGAGGGACACAGTGGAGTCTGGCGCAGCGACGCGGACCACGAAGACGCGCGCGAAAGGCGGACAGTCCCTGAGTAACCAGGGCAAATCGCGGGGTAGCGGCGCACGGAGCGGCAGTACGACGGTGGACACGGCCGCGCTGAACCGGCTGCTCGCGGCGCTGGTGTCCATGCGTGAGGGGAACTTCCGCAGGCGGCTCACGGTGTCCGGCGACGGCGTGATGTCGGAGATCGCGGCGGTCTTCAACGAGGTGGCCGACCGCAATCTGCACCTCACGGGTGAGCTGGCGCGGGTGCGGCGCGTGGTCGGGCGTGAGGGAAAACTCACGGAGCGGCTGGAGACCGGCGCCTGCGAGGGGTCCTGGGCGGCCGCGATCGACCACTCGAACGCGCTGGTGGACGACCTCGTACGACCCGTCTCCGAGGTCAGCCGGGTGCTGTCGGCGGTGGCGGACGGCGATCTGTCGCCGCGCATGGAGCTGCGCACGCAGAACGACGAGGGCACCGGGCAGCCGCTGCGCGGTGAGTTCCTGAAGGTCGGCCGGACCGTGAACAACCTGGTCGACCAGTTGTCGACGTTCACGGACGAGGTCACGCGGGTGGCCAGTGAGGTCGGCACCGAGGGCAAGCTGGGCGGTCAGGCCCGGGTGCGTGGCATGTCCGGTTCGTGGAAGGACCTGACGGACTCCGTCAACACGATGGCGTACCGGCTCACCGCCCAGGTGCGGGACATCGCGCTGGTCACGACGGCGGTGGCCAAGGGTGACCTGTCCCGGAAGGTCACGGTGCACGTGGCCGGCGAGATGCTGGAGCTGAAGAACACCGTCAACACGATGGTGGACCAGCTCTCGGCGTTCTCGTCCGAGGTGACGCGCGTCGCCCGCGAGGTGGGCACCGAGGGTGCCCTGGGCGGGCAGGCGCAGGTGCCGGGCGTGGCCGGGGTGTGGAAGGAGCTGACCGACTCCGTCAACACCATGGCCGGGAACCTGACGGCCCAGGTGCGGGAGATCTCGCACGTGACGACGGCGGTGGCCAACGGCGACCTGTCGAAGAAGGTGACGGTGCCGGCCCGCGGCGAGGTCGCGCAGCTCGCCGAGACGATCAACCAGATGACCGAGACCCTGCGGATCTTCGCGGACGAGGTCACGCGCGTGGCGAACGAGACGGGCGGCGAGGGGCAGCTCGGCGGCCAGGCGAACGTGCCGGGCGCGGCCGGTATCTGGAAGGACCTGACGGACTCCGTCAACACCGTCTTCCGGAACCTGACCACTCAGGTGCGGGACATCGCCGCCGTGACGACGGCCGTGGCCAGCGGCGACCTGTCGCAGAAGGTCACGGTGGACGTGGCCGGCGAGATGCTGGAGCTGAAGAACACCGTCAACACGATGGTGGACCAGCTGTCCGCCTTCGGTGCCGAGGTCACGCGGGTGGCCCGGGAGGTCGGTGTCGAGGGTGAGCTGGGCGGACAGGCGCAGGTGCCGGGGGCGGCGGGGACGTGGAAGGACCTGACGGACTCCGTCAACACCGCGTTCCGCAACCTCACCGGTCAGGTGCGGAACATCGCCCAGGTGACGACGGCGGTGGCCAACGGCGACCTGTCGCAGAAGGTCACCGTGGACGTGTCCGGCGAGATGCTCCAGCTGAAGAACACCGTGAACACGATGGTGGACCAGCTCTCCAGCTTCGCCGACCAGGTGACGCGGATGGCCCGGGACGTGGGCACGGAGGGGCGCCTCGGCGGTCAGGCCCGGGTCGACGGCGTGTCGGGGACCTGGAAGGAGCTGACGGACTCCGTCAACTCCATGGCCGGCAATCTGACCTCCCAGGTGCGCAACATCGCGCAGGTGACGACGGCCGTGGCGCGCGGTGACCTGTCCCAGAAGATCGACGTCGACGCGCGCGGCGAGATCCTGGAGCTGAAGAACACCATCAACACGATGGTCGACCAGCTGTCGTCGTTCGCGGAGCAGGTCACGCGCGTGGCCCGCGAGGTGGGCACGGAGGGCCGCCTCGGTGGTCAGGCGCAGGTGCCCGGCGTCGCCGGTGTGTGGCGCGACCTGACCGACTCGGTGAACGGCATGGCCGGCAATCTCACCGCGCAGGTCCGCAACATCGCGCAGGTCGCGACGGCGGTGGCGCGCGGTGACCTGTCCCAGAAGATCACCGTGGACGCGCGCGGGGAGATCCTGGAGCTGAAGAACACCCTGAACACGATGGTGGACCAGCTGTCGTCGTTCGCCCAGGAGGTCACGCGCGTCGCGCGCGAGGTGGGCACCGAGGGCATCCTCGGCGGCCAGGCGGAGGTGCAGGGCGTCTCCGGCACCTGGAAGGACCTCACGCAGTCCGTGAACGGCATGGCCAACAACCTGACCATGCAGGTGCGCAACATCGCCGAGGTGACGACGGCGGTCGCCAAGGGCGACCTGTCGAAGAAGATCACCGTCGACGCCAAGGGCGAGATCCTCGAGCTGGTCACCACCGTGAACACCATGGTCGACCAGTTGTCGTCCTTCGCCGAGCAGGTCACGCGGGTGGCTCGTGAGGTGGGGACGGAGGGCATCCTCGGCGGCCAGGCGAGCGTGCCCGGCGTCGTGGGCATCTGGAAGGACCTCAACGACAACGTCAACCTGATGGCCAAGAACCTCACGGTCCAGGTGCGGAACATCTCCCAGGTGGCCGCGGCCGTCGCCAACGGCGACCTGACGCGGACGGTGACGATCGAGGCGCGCGGCGAGGTCGCGCAGCTCGCGGACACCTTCAACACCATGGTGCGGACGCTGCGGTCCTTCGCCGACCAGGTGACCAAGGTGGCCCGCGAGGTGGGCACCGACGGCATCCTGGGCGGCCAGGCACAGGTGCCGGGCGTGTCGGGGACGTGGAAGGACCTCACCGAATCGGTGAACCAGATGGCGTCGAATCTGACCGGTCAGGTGCGCAACATCGCCATGGTCACCACGGCGATCGCGAAGGGCGACCTGACCAAGAAGATCGACATCGACGCGCGCGGCGAGATCCTGGAGCTGAAGACGACCATCAACACGATGGTGGACCAGCTGTCGTCCTTCGCCGAGGAGGTCACCCGCGTCGCCCGCGAGGTGGGCACGGAGGGGCAGCTCGGCGGCCAGGCACGCGTGCGGGACGTCGACGGCACCTGGCGCGACCTGACGGAGTCCGTGAACGAGATGGCCGGGAACCTGACCCGGCAGGTGCGGGCCATCGCGCGCGTGGCGACCGCGGTGACGCGCGGCGACCTGAACCTGAAGATCGACGTGGACGCCTCGGGCGAGATCTCCGAGCTTCAGGACTACATCAACAAGATGATCGCCAACCTGCGCGACACCACGATCGCCAACAAGGAGCAGGACTGGCTGAAGGGCAATCTGGCCCGGATCTCCGGCCTGATGCAGGGCCGCCGCGACCTCCAGGACGTGGCCTCGCTGATCATGAGCGAACTGACGCCGGTGGTTTCCGCCCAGCACGGGGCGTTCTTCCTCGCGATGCCCCTGGTCGACGGGCAGGAGCAGGCGGGCGCCGAGGGCGACGCGTACGAGCTGCGGATGCTCGGCTCGTACGGCTACTCGATGGGGTCGATGCCGACCTCCTTCCGGCCGGGTGAGGCGCTGGTCGGCACGGCCGCCGAGGAGAAGCGCACGATCCTCGTGGAGAACGCGCCGAGCGGTTACCTGAAGATCTCCTCCGGGCTCGGCGAGGCGCCGCCCGCGCAGGTGATCGTGCTGCCGGTGCTGTTCGAGGGGCAGGTGCTCGGCGTGATCGAGCTGGCGTCGTTCACGCCGTTCACGCACATCCAGAAGGACTTCCTGAACCAGATCGCCGAGATGATCGCGACCAGCGTCAACACCATCTCCGTGAACACCAAGACGGAGGTGCTGCTGAGCCAGTCGCAGGAGCTGACCGAGCAACTGCGGGAGCGGTCGGAGGAGTTGGAGCAGCGGCAGAAGGCGCTCCAGTCGTCCAACGCCGAACTGGAGGAGAAGGCCGAGCTGCTGGCGCAGCAGAACCGCGACATCGAGGTGAAGAACACCGAGATCGAGGAGGCACGGCAGGTCCTGGAGGAGCGTGCCGAGCAGCTCGCGGTCTCCATGCGGTACAAGAGCGAGTTCCTGGCCAACATGTCGCACGAGCTGCGTACGCCGCTCAACTCACTGCTGATTCTGGCCAAGTTGCTCGCGGACAACGCGGACGCGAACCTGACCCCGAAGCAGGTCGAGTTCGCCGAGACGATCCACGGCGCCGGATCCGACCTGCTCCAGCTCATCAACGACATCCTCGACCTGTCGAAGGTCGACGCGGGGAAGATGGACGTCTCCCCGACGCGCATCGCGCTTGTCCAGCTCGTGGACTACGTGGAGGCGACCTTCCGGCCGCTGAGCGCGGAGAAGGGCCTGGACCTGTCGGTGCGGGTGTCGCCGGGACTGCCCGCCACGATGCACACCGACGAGCAGCGGCTGCTCCAGGTGCTGCGCAACCTGCTGTCCAACGCGGTGAAGTTCACCGACTCGGGCTCCGTCGAGCTGGTCATCCGGCCGGCCCGGGACGAGGTTCCGAAGGCGATCCGGGAGCAGTTGCTGGAGGCCGGTTCGATGAACGACCCGGACGCCGAGCTGATCGCGTTCTCCGTGAGCGACACGGGCATCGGGATCGCGGCCAGCAAGATGCAGGTGATCTTCGAGGCGTTCAAGCAGGCCGACGGCACCACGAGTCGCAAGTACGGCGGTACGGGCCTCGGGCTGTCCATCTCGCGGGAGATCGCGCAGCTGCTCGGCGGCGAGATCCACGCACAGAGCGAGCCGGGCCGCGGGTCGACCTTCACGCTCTACCTGCCGCTGCACCCGAGCGAGCTGCCGCCGCACGGCTACCAGCAGCCGCTGCCGTCCGTGGAGGCCGGTGAGCTGTCGGCGCCCTCGGGTGCCGTGGCCGAGCTGCCGGGTGCCGGGGTCGAGACGCCGGCCGAGGTGAAGTCGTACCAGGACTCGCAGAACGGCGCGGCCGCGCTGTTCCGGCGCCGCCGCAAGCCGGCCGCGGACACCGAGGACCGGCCCGAGGCGCAGGAGCGGCACCCGGGCGCCGGGCAGGAGGCGGCCCCGCACGCGCACCGGGGGATCCGGTTCGGCGGGCAGAAGGTGCTGATCGTCGACGACGACATCCGCAACGTCTTCGCCCTCACCAGCGTTCTGGAGCAGCACGGACTGTCCGTGCTGTACGCCGAGAACGGGCGCGAGGGCATCGAGGTGCTGGAGCAGCACGAGGACGTGGCGGTCGTCCTGATGGACATCATGATGCCCGAGATGGACGGATACGCGACGACCACGGCGATCCGGCGGATGCCCCAGTTCGCCGGGCTGCCGATCATCGCGCTGACCGCGAAGGCGATGAAGGGCGACCGGGAGAAGGCGATCGAGTCGGGCGCCTCCGACTACGTGACCAAGCCGGTCGACCCCGACCACCTGCTGACGGTGATGCAGCAGTGGATGCGCGAGGAGTGAGCCCGGCGAGCCCGGCGAGTCCGGTGAATTGGGCGAGTCCGTCGAATTGGGTGAGCCGGCGGCGGTGGCGGGGCCGGGCGGGAAGTGATCGGTACGCCCGGCCCCCGGGCCCGTAGTACGTTCGGGCAGGGTCTCCCCGTACGTACGGGCACCTTCCGTGCGGCTCGCTCGGGCGGTGTGCGAACGTGGGGTGTGTGTAAACGGCCGGAACCTTCGGGGGCCACGCGAAGTCGCTGACCCAGCGTGCCCGAAGCCGTGTAGAAGTACGGGTTTCGGGGAACCTTCTGGTCTCCCGCCGCGTTTCTGCTACGAGCACAGTGACATCACGGTGACAGGGTGTGGCGACAGGCGGGGTGCGGCTACGATGACCGGCACAAGGACGGGCGGCGCAAGGGAGCCGTCCTCCGGGGCGGCACTCGCCGGTGCCGTGCCAAGTCCTGTGGACAGGGGAGGCCCCACGCCGGGGCGAGGAGGGCGGGCCATGGTGCAGAAGGCCAAGATCCTCCTGGTCGATGACCGGCCGGAGAATCTGCTTGCGCTGGAGGCGATCCTCTCGGCGCTCGATCAGACGCTGGTGCGGGCATCGTCCGGGGAGGAAGCGCTCAAAGCGCTGCTCACGGACGACTTCGCGGTCATTCTGCTGGACGTCCAGATGCCGGGCATGGACGGATTCGAAACCGCCGCGCACATCAAGCGTCGGGAGCGGACCCGGGACATTCCGATCATCTTCCTCACGGCGATCAACCACGGGCCCCACCACACCTTCCGCGGGTACGCGGCAGGCGCGGTGGACTACATCTCCAAGCCGTTCGACCCCTGGGTGCTGCGCGCCAAGGTCTCGGTCTTCGTCGAGCTGTACATGAAGAACTGCCAGCTGCGTGAGCAGGCGGCCCTGCTGCGCCTCCAGTTGGAGGGCAACGACAAGGCCGCGGTCGGCGAGGCCAAGGAGCCCGCGGGGCTGCTCGCCGAGCTGTCGGCGCGGCTGGCGGCCGTGGAGGAGCAGGCGGAGGCGCTGTCCAAGCAGCTCGGTGACGAGTCGACGGACGCGGCCGCGGTGGCGACGGCAGCCCACCTGGAGCGCAAGCTCACCGGGCTGCGCCGGGCGCTGGACGCCCTGGAGCCGGGCTCGTCCGGCGGTCAGGCCGCCGTCAACTGACGTCGAGCGTGCCCCCGCGTCAACTGACGTAGAGCATCCCCCCGCCGCCCGCGAGGCTCGTCGCGGCGGCGGGCCCGCGCGGCCGTCCGTGAAGTGGCCTGTGAGAGGGTCTGTGAGGGCTTGTCAGGGGCTGTACCGGAGGCGTCAGTTCCGACCCCATGAAGGGGCGACACGAACGGGTGAAGCGGTAGGCACACGTGTCGACCGCCGTCTCCCCCGGTAACCTCACACCTATGGCCTCACGTCCCTCCGCAGCCAAGAAGCAGCCCGCGAAGAAGGCGGCCGCTCCCGCGAAGGGTCCGGCCAAGAAGGCCGCCGCGAAGAAGGCGCCGGCGAAAAAGGCGCCCGCCAAGAAGGCCGCGGCGAAGAAGCCCGCGCCCAAACCGGCTCCGAACCCCACCGGCGGCGTCTACCGGCTGGTGCGCGCGCTCTGGCTGGGCCTCGCGCACGGAGTGGGCGCCGTCTTCCGCGGCATAGGGCAGGGCGCCAAGAACCTCGACCCGGCCCATCGCAAGGACGGCGTCGCCCTGCTGCTGCTCGGCGTCGCGCTGATCGTCGCCGCGGGCACCTGGGCCGACCTCAAGGGCCCCGTCGGCGACCTCGTCGAGATCCTCGTGACCGGCGCCTTCGGCCGGCTCGACCTGCTCGTGCCGATCCTGCTCGGCGTCATCGCCGTACGCCTCATCCGGCACCCCGAGAAGCCCGAGGCCAACGGACGGATCGTGATCGGCCTGTCCGCGCTCGTCATCGGCGTGCTCGGTCAGGTGCACATCGCCTGCGGCTCACCGGCCCGCAGCGCGGGCATGCAGGCGATAAGGGACGCCGGCGGCCTCATCGGCTGGGGCGCGGCCACCCCGCTGTCGTACACGATGACCGACATGCTGGCCGTGCCGCTGCTCGTGCTGCTCACCGTCTTCGGGCTGCTCGTCGTCACGGCCACCCCGGTCAACGCCATCCCGCAGCGGCTGCGGCAGCTCGGGGTGCGGCTCGGCGTGGTTCACGACCCGGAGACCGACGAGTTCACCGACGACGACGAGCGCTACGACGACCAGTGGCGCGAGGCGCTGCCCGCCCGGTCCCGCAAGCGCGCCCAGCCGGCCGCCGCCGAGCCGTACGACCCCGACGCGGCCGAGCAGGAGGCGCTCAGCCGACGCCGCGGCAGGCCCCGGCGGTCCGCCGTGCCGCAGCCCGAGATGAACCGTCCGATGGACGCCGTGGACGTCGCCGCCGCTGCCGCCGCCGCACTCGACGGCGCCGTACTGCACGGGATGCCGCCGTCCCCGCTGGTCGCCGACCTCACCCAGGGCGTGAGCACCGGGGAGCGCGAGTCCACGACGCCGACGCCCACGCCCGTGCCGGCCGCGCGGCCGCAGCCGGGAAAGCTCAAGAAGGACGCCGCGAAGACGACCGAACGGGAACCGGCGGGCGGCGCGGTCCCCGACCTCACGAAGACGCCGCTGCCCAAGGAGCGGGACCTGCCGCCGCGCGCCGAGCAGCTCCAGCTCTCCGGCGACATCACCTACTCCCTGCCGTCCCTCGACTCCCTCACGCGCGGCGGACCCGGCAAGGCGCGCAGTGCCGCCAACGACGCCATAGTCGCCTCGCTGACCACCGTCTTCACCGAGTTCAAGGTCGACGCCGCCGTCACCGGCTTCACCCGCGGCCCGACGGTCACGCGCTACGAGGTCGAGCTGGGCCCCGCCGTGAAGGTCGAGCGGATCACCGCCCTGACCAAGAACATCGCGTACGCCGTCGCCAGCCCCGACGTGCGGATCATCAGCCCGATCCCCGGCAAGTCCGCGGTCGGCATCGAGATCCCCAACACCGACCGGGAGATGGTCAACCTCGGCGACGTGCTGCGCCTCGCGGAGTCCGCCGAGGACGACGACCCGATGCTGGTCGCCTTCGGCAAGGACGTCGAGGGCGGCTACGTCATGCACTCGCTGGCGAAGATGCCGCACATGCTGGTCGCCGGAGCCACCGGCTCCGGCAAGTCGTCCTGCATCAACTGCCTGATCACCTCGATCATGATGCGGGCGACCCCGGAGGACGTCCGGATGATCCTGGTCGACCCCAAGCGCGTCGAGCTGACCGCGTACGAGGGCATCCCGCACCTGATCACGCCGATCATCACCAACCCGAAGCGGGCCGCCGAGGCGCTCCAGTGGGTCGTGCGCGAGATGGACCTGCGCTACGACGACCTCGCCGCCTACGGCTACCGGCACATCGACGACTTCAACCGCGCGGTGCGCGAGGGCAAGGTCAAGCCGCCCGAGGGCAGCGAGCGCGAACTCCAGCCGTACCCGTACCTGCTGGTGATCGTGGACGAGCTGGCCGACCTGATGATGGTCGCCCCGCGCGACGTCGAGGACGCGATCGTCAGGATCACGCAGCTCGCGCGCGCGGCCGGCATCCACCTGGTGCTCGCCACCCAGCGGCCCTCCGTGGACGTCGTCACCGGCCTGATCAAGGCCAACGTGCCCTCCCGGCTCGCCTTCGCCACCTCCTCGCTCGCCGACTCCCGGGTCATCCTCGACCAGCCCGGCGCCGAGAAGCTGATCGGCAAGGGCGACGGCCTCTTCCTGCCGATGGGCGCGAACAAGCCGACCCGCATGCAGGGCGCGTTCGTGACCGAGGAGGAGGTCGCGACCGTCGTCCAGCACTGCAAGGACCAGATGGCGCCGGTCTTCCGCGAGGACGTCACGGTCGGCACCAAGCAGAAGAAGGAGATCGACGAGGACATCGGCGACGACCTCGACCTGCTGTGCCAGGCGGCCGAGCTGGTCGTCTCCACCCAGTTCGGGTCCACCTCGATGCTCCAGCGCAAGCTGCGGGTCGGCTTCGCGAAGGCCGGGCGGCTGATGGACCTGATGGAGTCGCGGAGCATCGTCGGACCGAGCGAGGGTTCGAAGGCTCGTGACGTTCTTGTGAAGCCTGATGAGCTGGACGGCGTGCTCGCGGTGATCCGGGGGGAGTCTGAAGGGTAGGGACGGGTAGGAGAAGGGTTCCGCCGACGATCCGCAGACGTTTCGCCGACGGAGGGTCACGACGGCCGGGCGGCGTCACGACGGCCGGGCGGCCGATCGTGACTCACCCGTTAGGGATCATTGAGCAACCGTTTCCCCAGGCCCTACGTCAAGTTGAGGGAAGTGACAAACAGGTAGTCCACCATCGGGGTGCCGGGCCATTCCGATGGCGTAAAGGTCGTACCGCCCGGTTGCCCCACCCGTTTGCACCCCCCCTAGACTGAACGCCCAGCACAGGCGGCTAAACGCTCGAAAGGCGCCCCCGTGTCCAACGGCAACTCCCCTGAAGACGAGCGTCCGATCGAAGACGTGTCCCACGACGCCCCTGACGACGTTTCCGAGGAAGCCCGCCCCTCCGTCGGCCACGCCCTGAAGCAGGCCCGGATCGCCGCCGGGCTGACCGTCGACGACATCACCACCGCCACCCGGGTCCGCATCGCCATCGTGCACGCCATCGAGGCGGACGACTTCGCGCCCTGCGGCGGCGACGTCTACGCGCGCGGTCACATCCGCACCCTGGCCAAGGCCGTCGGGCTCGACCCGGCCGAGCTGCTCGCGCGGTTCGACGCCGAGCACGGCGGACGCCCGGCGCCGACCCCCGCCGCGCCCCTGTTCGAGGCGGAGCGCATCCGTCCCGAGCGGCGCGGACCCAACTGGACCGCCGCCATGGTCGCCGCGATCGTCGCCGTGATCGGCTTCGTGGGCTTCACGTTCGTCAAGGGCGGCGACGACGGCGGCAACGAGGCGAGCGTCGCCGAGGGGGCCCAGCCCTCGTCCGGCGAGTCCGCCTCGTCGAGCGCCAAGCCCAAGAAGCCCGCCGACCCCAAGCCGGAACCGAGCGACAGCGCCATCGCCGCCGCGCCCGCGGACAAGGTGACCGTCAAGGTCAGCGCCACCGAGGGCCGCAGCTGGATCTCCGCCCAGGACCACAACGGCCGGCTGCTCTTCGACGGACTGCTCAAGCAGGGCGACTCCAAGACCTTCCAGGACAACGAGAAGGTCAAGCTCGTCCTCGGCGACGCCGGAGCCATCCAGCTCTACGTCAACGGCAAGAAGATCGAGGACGACTTCCGGCCCGGTGCCGTCGAGCGCCTGACGTACACGAAGGGCGACCCGCAGGTCGGATAGGGGACGCGCGGGACGAGTCGACACGGGGTTGGCCAGGATCGGCCAACCCCGTCGACGTGGGCTGTCGGCGGGACGAAGTAGTCTTGAGCCCATGCCTGAAAGCCGTACCGTCGCACTCGTCACCCTTGGCTGCGCCCGTAACGAGGTGGACTCGGAGGAGCTCGCAGGCCGTCTGGAGGCGGACGGCTGGAAGCTCGTCGACGACGCCGAGGAAGCGGACGTCGCCGTCGTGAACACGTGCGGCTTCGTCGAGGCCGCCAAGAAGGACTCCGTGGACGCCCTCCTGGAGGCCAACGACCTCAAGGGCCACGGAAGAACGCAGGCCGTCGTCGCGGTGGGCTGCATGGCCGAGCGGTACGGCAAGGAGCTGGCCGACGCCCTCCCGGAGGCCGACGGCGTCCTCGGCTTCGACGACTACGCCGACATCTCCGACCGCCTGCAGACCATCCTGAACGGCGGCATCCACGCCGCCCACACCCCGCGAGACCGGCGCAAGCTCCTGCCGATCAGCCCCGCCGAGCGCCAGGAGGCCGGAGCCGCGGTCGCCCTGCCGGGACACGGCCCGACCGACCTCCCCGAGGGTGTCGCCCCCGCCTCGGGGCCGCGCGCGCCGCTGCGCCGCCGACTGGACGGTTCCCCGGTCGCCTCGGTGAAGCTGGCCTCGGGCTGCGACCGGCGCTGCTCGTTCTGCGCCATCCCGTCCTTCCGCGGTTCCTTCATCTCGCGCCGCCCCAGCGACGTGCTGAACGAGACACGGTGGCTGGCCGAGCAGGGCGTCAAGGAGATCATGCTGGTCTCCGAGAACAACACCTCCTACGGCAAGGACCTCGGCGACATCCGCCTCCTCGAGTCCCTGCTGCCGGACCTGGCCGAGGTCGAGGGCATCGAGCGGGTGCGGGTCAGCTACCTCCAGCCGGCCGAGATGCGCCCCGGCCTGATCGACGTGCTGACCTCCACCGAGAAGGTCGTGCCCTACTTCGACCTCTCCTTCCAGCACTCCGCGCCGAACGTGCTGCGCGCGATGCGCCGCTTCGGCGACACCGACCGCTTCCTGGAGCTCCTCGACACCATCCGGAGCAAGGCGCCCGAGGCCGGTGTGCGTTCCAACTTCATCGTCGGCTTCCCCGGCGAGTCCGAGGCGGACCTCGCCGAGCTGGAGCGGTTCCTCAACCACGCCCGGCTGGACGCCATCGGCGTCTTCGGATACTCCGACGAGGAGGGCACCGAGGCGGCGACCTACGGCGACAAGCTGGACGAGGACGTCGTCGCCGAGCGGTTGGCACGTGTCTCCCGCCTGGCCGAGGAACTGGTCTCGCAGCGGGCCGACGAGCGCGTCGGCGCGACCGTGCGGGTACTCGTCGAGTCCGTGGACCCGGCCGACGAGGGGGACGGCGTCCGCGGCCGCGCGGAGCACCAGGCGCCGGAGACGGACGGCCAGGTGCTGCTCACGAGCGGCGCGGGCCTGAGCGTCGGTCGTATGGTCGACGCGAAGGTGGTCGGTACGGAGGGTGTCGACCTGGTGGCCGAACCGCTGCCGGGCGCGCCCGAGTGGAGTGAGGAGGCCGGCAGATGACCGGAGTCCCGGCGTCCGCGGCGGGCGGCTCCTCCGGTGCGCGCCGGACCGGCCCGCGCGGCGCCACGGGCGCGGCACAGCAACCGGCCGGGCGCACGACTTCGGGGGGCGCCGTGGAACGGGATGCGGGAGAGCGACGGGGGGCCACCGAGGGCGGCGCCGGCGCGCGCGGTGGCAAGATCGCGGCGGCCGCCGTCAACCAGGCGAGTGTCTGGAACGTCGCCAATCTGCTGACCATGCTCCGGCTGTTCCTGGTGCCGGCCTTCGTCGCGCTCATGCTCGGCAACGGCGGGTACGACCCGGCCTGGCGCTCCTTCGCCTGGGCCGCTTTCGCCATCGCCATGATCACCGACCTCTTCGACGGTCATCTGGCGCGCACCTACAATCTCGTCACCGACTTCGGGAAGATCGCCGACCCCATCGCCGACAAGGCGATCATGGGCGCGGCGCTCATCTGCCTCTCCGCGCTCGGCGACCTGCCGTGGTGGGTGACGGCCGTCATCCTCGGCCGGGAACTCGGGATCACCGTCCTGCGTTTCGTTGTCATCCGGTACGGCGTCATCCCCGCGAGCCGGGGCGGCAAGCTCAAGACGCTCACCCAGGGCATCGCCGTCGGCATGTACGTCCTGGCGCTGACGGGGCCCCTGGCCACCCTGAGGTTCTGGGTGATGGCGGCGGCGGTCGTCCTGACCGTCGCGACCGGCCTGGACTATGTGAAGCAGGCCATTGTGCTGCGCCGCCGGGGAATCGCCGAACGCACAGCGGCGTTGAAGGAGTCGGAAGTTTGAGTTCCACGGCCGCCGACGTGGTGCGACTACTCACGGTCAGGGGCGAGACCCTCGCGGTCGCCGAGTCACTGACGGGTGGAATGGTCGCCGCCGCGCTCACGGCGGTCCCCGGAGCGTCCAAGGCCTTCCGGGGCTCCGTCACCGCGTACGCGACGGAGCTGAAGCGGGAGGTGCCCGGCGTCGACGGCGAGCTGCTCGCGGCGCGCGGAGCGGTGGACCCGCAGGTCGCCGCCCAGATGGCGGCAGGCGTACGCACGGCGCTGGGCGCCGACTGGGGCATCGCGACGACGGGCGTCGCCGGTCCGGACCCGCAGGACGGGCAGCCCGTGGGGACGGTTTTCGTCGCCGTGGACGGGCCCTTCGGGGCCGAGCGGGGTTGCGCCGATGGCGGAAAAGTGGAGGCGCTGCGGTTGAACGGCGACCGCGCGGAAATTCGTATGGAGAGTGTACGGAGCGTACTCGCACTTCTTTTGAGGGAGCTTGCGAGCGAACAGACCGGGAATGAGCGGGCACAGGATACGGAACGGAACGGGGGGTTTTGATGTTTGCAGCCCTGAGTGAACACGACATCGCTCCCCGCACGGCCGCGGCGCGAGGCGGTACGGTGGGGCGTGAAGGATGCGGTTACACGGTCCGAGGAGGGAGCCACCGATGATTCTGCTCCGTCGCCTGCTGGGTGACGTGCTGCGTCGGCAGCGCCAGCGCCAGGGCCGTACTCTGCGCGAAGTCTCCTCGTCCGCCCGAGTCTCACTCGGCTATCTCTCCGAGGTGGAGCGGGGGCAGAAGGAGGCTTCTTCCGAGCTGCTCTCCGCCATCTGCGACGCGCTGGACGTACGGATGTCCGAGCTCATGCGTGAAGTGAGCGACGAACTCGCCCTTGCCGAGCTGGCCCGGTCCGCCGCGGCGACGCCCAGCGAGACCGTACCGGCACCGGTGCGCCCGATGCTGGGTTCCGTCTCGGTGACCGGTGTGCCACCGGAACGGGTCACCATCAAGGCGCCCGCCGAGGCAGTGGACGTCGTCGCCGCCTGAGCGCCCGAGAACGTGTGCGTGTGAGGCCCCGGCCAGGGGTCGCTCCGGAGACCCGGAGTGGCGAGGTCGGGGTTTTCGCATGCCCGGGGGCGTCCGGTGTGCGGGCGTGAGGGCCCTCGGCGGTGCCGCCGCCGGTTTGCCGGTCCGTGTGGGGGCGGTCATCGTGGAGGGAGATGGCTGGGGGGCGAACCGACGGAGGCGTGGATGTACGTCGTGAAGAGCCCGTTGTCCGACGCGGACCTGAAGACCGTCTCCGAGGCGCTGCAGGGCGCCCTCGTCGACCTGGTCGACCTGGCCCTGGTGGCGAAGCAGATCCACTGGAACGTGGTCGGCCCGCGCTTCCGCTCCGTCCACCTCCAGCTGGACGAACTCGTCGGCACCGCCCGCACGCACTCGGACACCGTGGCGGAACGTGCCTCGGCGCTCGGCGTCTCCCCGGACGGGCGGGCCGCGACGGTCGCCGTCGGCAGCGGCATCGACGTGACCCCCGAGGGCTGGGTCGACGACACCACCGCCGTGCAGACCGTCGTGGACGCGCTGGGCGCGGTGATCGGGCGGATGCGCGAGCGGATCGCGGCGAGTGGTGAGCCCGATCCCGTGAGCCAGGACATCTTCATCCAGATCACGGCCGATCTCGAGAAGCAGCACTGGATGTTCCAGGCCGAAAACGGATGACGCGGGATGGTCGCGGCGCGGACGGCTCGCCGGGCGGCCGCGCTGGGTTTCGGCGTGCTGTGGTGGTGGGCCGTGCTGCGCCTGGCGCTGGAGCCCGGCGCCGGGGTGCTCGAAGGGGCGGTCGCGGTCGGCGGCTGGGGGCTGAGCGTGCTGCCGGTGCACTGTGTGCCACGGCGCCGGGCCGCGGGGGCGCTGGGAGCCGGACGGTGGCGCCGGGCCCTGCGCGGGACGCGGACGCGGGGAGCGGCCACGACCCACCCGGACGGGCTCTGACCTTTACGACGGGCGCCCGGGGGAGTAACGTACAACCAAATGGTTGTAGATGGTGAGCTCGAAGACGTCGAAGAGGCGGAAGCGGGCACGGACCGCCTGTTCCAGGCCCTGGCCGACCTGACCCGCCGCGACATCCTGCGCCGCTGTGTGCGGGCCGACCTGTCGGTGTCACGGCTGGCCGAGGCCTATCCGATGAGCTTCGCCGCGGTGCAGAAGCACGTCGCGGTACTGGAGCGGGCCGGCCTGGTGGTCAAGGAGCGCCGCGGACGGGAGCAGCTCGTGCGGACCGATCCCGACGCCCTGGGCCGGGCCCGCCGTGCCCTGGACGAACTGGAGGCCGCCTGGCGCGGACGGGTGGACCGGATGTCCGGCCTGCTCGCCGAGGTGCCGGAGGCCGGATCCGAAGCGCAGCAACCGACGGAAGGACAGAGCCGATGAGTGTCACCAGCCTGGACAAGGATCTCGACAACCTGACCCTCACCCTGGTCGCCGACTTCGCCGCTCCGGTGGAACGGGTGTGGCAGCTGTGGTCCGATCCCCGGCAGCTGGAGCGCTGGTGGGGACCGCCGACCTACCCGGCGACCGTGGAGGAGCACGACCTGACCCCGGGCGGGGACGTCACGTACTTCATGACCGGCCCGAAAGGCGAGAAGTTCCGCGGCTGGTGGCGGGTGGCCACGGTCGACGCCCCCAGGTCGCTGGAGTTCACCGACGGATTCGCCGACGAGGACGGGGTGCCGAACGCCGCGATGCCGACGACCGCGAACCGGGTGACGCTCACCGAGCGCGACGGCGGCACCCGCATGGAGATGCGGGCGGTCTTCGACACCCGGGAGCAGATGGAGCAGCTCATGACGATGGGCATGGCGGAGGGCCTGCGCGAGGCGGCCGGCCAGATGGACGCTCTGCTCGCTGCCTAGAGGCGTCCGTCCCGCGGCTTCCCCGGCCACACCGGCCGCTCGCTCGCTCAGCGTCGTGTCCGGGCTACCGTGCGGCCGCCCGGACGCGGCGCGGGCCCGGCCTGGCAGGTCGGGCACCAGTACGTGGGGCGCTCACGGGAGCCGTCGCCCTGGTCGGCCACCCGGACCGACGTGCCGCAGCGCAGGCAGGGGCGGGGCGCCCGGCCGTACACGAACAGGTCCTGGCCGCGCAGGCCCGTCGTGCGGCGGACCGGGCGGTCGCGGTTGGCCTCCAGGAGCTTCTTCGCGAGCGTGGGCAGCAGCGCGGCCCGGTCGGCGGGCAGCTCGCCGACCGGCAGCCAGGGGGTGACGCCGAGCAGGAAGCACAGCTCGCTCTTGTAGACGTTGCCGATGCCGCCGAGATTGCGCTGGTCGAGCAGGGCCTCGCCGAGCGCGCGGGGCGGGTCCGCGCGCAGGTTGTCCAGGGCCCGCTCCGGGTCCCAGTCGGGGCCGAGCAGGTCGGGGCCGAGATGGCCGACGGCGCGCTGCTCGTCGGCGGTGCGCAGGATGTCGAGCACCGGGAGGCGGTAGCCGACGGCCGTGCGGTCGGCGGTGCCGAGGATCACCCTGATCTGGTGCGCCGGGCCGCCGCTCCAGCGCTGACCGGGCGCGAACACCTTCCAGGAGCCGTCCATCCGCAGGTGCGAGTGGACCGTCAGACCGCCCTCGACACGGGCCAGCAGATGCTTGCCGCGCGGGGTGACGTCCAGGACGGCGCGGCCGGTGAGGTCGACCGTGGCGTACCGGGGGACGCGGAAGTCGCTGCGGGTCAGCACCTGGCCCGCGAGGGCGTCGTGCAGCCGTCGCGCCGCCTGCCAGACCGTGTCTCCTTCGGGCATGGCTCAAGGGTGACAGGGTCACGCCCTGATGCGCAGACCGCGCGGGGTGGCGATGAACCCCGCTCCCTCCAGGAGGGGTCCGAACGGGGACGTCAGGGCCGCCGTGCCGTTGACCCGCTCCACCGTGACCGTGCCGAGGGAACCGGCGCGGGCGGCCTCCGCGAGCGCCTCGGCGGCGGCTCGCAGCGGTGGGTCCTCGGTGGGCAGCCGGCCGGGGTCGGAGGGCCACAGCAGCAGGGTCTTGCCGCCGCGCTCCATGTAGAGCGCCGGTTCGCCCTCGACGAGCACCACCAGGGAGCCCGCCTTGCGACCGGGCTTGTGCGTGGCACCGGCCGGCGGCTCGGGCCAGCCGAGGGCCGCACCGTACGCGTTCGCCGGGTCGGCGGCGGCCAGCACGACGGCCCGCGGACCGACGGAGGTGCGGTCGCGACGGCCGGGGAAACCGGTGTCGTACGCGCCGCGCGGACCCTCGGAGCGGCCGTGCGTGCCGCCCCCGCGCGGACCGCCGGCGCCCGCCTCGGCGTAGTCGCGAGGTGAGATGTAGTCGCCCCGGGAGGGTGAACGGCCGAGCCGGTCGGGGTCGGCGAAGACGTCGTCGAAGGGGCGGCCGGGGCCGATGTCGCCGAAGGCGTCCTGGGGATCGAAGGGGGCGAAGGGGTCGAGGGAGGAGTCGTCGGCGGGGCCGGGGGAGTCGTGAGGTCCGGCGGGGCCGTCGGTCCCGGGCGGGGGCGCGGAGCCGTCGGGCCCCGACCGGTTCGCGGAGCCAACGGTCCCGGACCGGTTCACGGAGCCGTCGCGTGGGAAGTCCTCCGGCCCGGCCGGGCCGTCACCGCGCTCGCGTGCGTTCGCCACCGCGCGCAACCGGTCCACGGCACCCTCCATGGCGAACTGTGCCGCCCCGAGCCCTTCCACCACGTAACCGCGCCGGGCCTGGCCGCTGTCCTCGAACGCGGCCAGGATCCGGTACACCGCGGAGAAGCCGCCCTCGACGCCCTCGGCGGCGACGGCGCCGCGGGTCACCACGCCGTGCCGGTCGAGAAGCGTGCGGGCCAGGGCATGGGCCCGCACGGTGCCGTCGGCCTCGCGGTCGGGCAGCAGCGACCAGCGGCCCGCGACCGTCGGCGGGCCGGTGCGGGACGCCGGACGGGCGGCGGCCGTCAACGAGCCGTACCGGCCGCGGGGCACCGCGCGCTTGGCACGGTGCGCCGTGGAACCCGCGGTACGGCCGGAGCCCAGCAGGGAGCGCAGGGGCGCCAGCGTGTCGTTGGTCAGCCGTCCGGACCAGGCCAGGTCCCACAGGGCGTCGGCCAACTGTGGATCGGTGGCCTCCGGGTGGGTGGTGGCGCGGACCTGGTCGGCGATCTGGCGGAAGAACAAGCCGTACCCGCCCGCGAGCACGCTCAGGACGGACTCGTGCAGGGCGGTCGTCTCCAGGGGGTGCGGGGGCGGCAGGAGCAGCGGGGCCGCGTCCGCGAGGTAGAGGGAGACCCAGCCGTCCTTGCCGGGCAGCGACCCCGCCCCGGCCCACACCACCTCACCGGCGGCCGTCAGCTCGTCCAGCATCGCGGGGTTGTAGTGCGCCACGCGGGAGGGCAGGACCAGCTTCTCCAGGGCGGAGGCGGGCACGGAGGCGCCCTGCAACTGCTCGACGGCGCGGACCAGCCCGTCGATGCCGCGCAGCGTGTGCCCCTTGCCGATGTGCTGCCACTGGGGGAGGAACTGGCCGAGCGCGGCCGGTGCCACCGGCTCCAGCTCGTGCCGGAGCGCGGCCAGGGACCGGCGGCGCAGCCTGCGCAGGACGGTCGCGTCGCACCACTCCTGGCCGATACCGGCCGGATGGAACTCGCCCTGCACGACCCGCCCCGTGCCCGCGAGCCGCTGGAGGGCGCCCTCGGTGACCGCGACGCCCAGACCGAAGCGGGCCGCCGCGGTGACCGACGTGAAGGGGCCGTGGGTGCGGGCATGGCGGGCCAGGAGGTCGCCGAGCGGGTCCTTGACCGGCTCGGTGAAGGCCTCCGGCACACCGACGGGCAGCGCCGTGCCCAGCGCGTCGCGCAGGCGGCCCGCGTCCTCGATCGCCGCCCAGTGGTCGGCGCCGGCGATCCGCACCCTGATCGCGCGGCGGGCCGCGGCCAGCTCGGGCGCCCACTGCGGCTCGGCGCCCCGCTCGGCCAGCTCCGCGTCCGTCAGCGGGCCGAGAACCCGCAGCAGGTCGGCGACGCCCTCGGGATCCTTGATGCGGCGGTCCTCGGTGAGCCACTGCAGCTCGCGCTCCAGCTCGGTGAGCACCTCCGCGTCGAGCAGCTCGCGCAGCTCCGCCTGGCCGAGCAGCTCGGCCAGCAGCCGCGAGTCCAGGGACAGCGCGGCGGCCCGGCGCTCGGCGAGCGGCGAGTCGCCCTCGTACAGGAACTGGGCCACGTAGCCGAAGAGCAGGGAGCGGGCGAACGGGGACGGCTCCGGGGTGGTGACCTCGACCAGGCGGACCTTGCGGGCCTCCACGTCGCCCATCAGCTCGACCAGGCCGGGGACGTCGAAGACGTCCTGGAGGCACTCGCGGACCGCCTCCAGGACGATCGGGAACGAGCCGTACTCGCTCGCCACCTCCAGCAGCTGCGCGGCGCGCTGGCGCTGCTGCCACAGCGGGGTGCGCCTGCCGGGGCTGCGGCGCGGCAGCAGCAGCGCACGGGCCGCGCACTCGCGGAAGCGGGACGCGAACAGGGCCGAGCCGCCCACCTGGTCGGTGACGACCCGGTCGACCTCGCCCTTGTCGAAGACGACGTCGGCGGCGCCGACGGGCGCTTTCTCCGCGTCGTACTCGAGGCCCGGCTTCGCGGGGTCCTGGTCCAGGAAGTCCAGGCCCATCAGGTCGGCGTCCGGCAGGCGCAGCACGATGCCGTCGTCGGCGTGCATGACCTGGGCGTCCATGCCGTAGCGCTCGGACAGGCGGGCGCCCAGGGCGAGGGCCCAGGGGGCGTGGACCTGGGCGCCGAAGGGGGAGTGGACCACGACCCGCCAGTCGCCCAGCTCGTCGCGGAAGCGCTCGACGACGATGGTGCGGTCGTCGGGGACGTGGCCGCAGGCCTCGCGCTGCTCGTCGAGGTACGACAGCACGTTGTCCGCGGCCCACGCGTCCAGACCCGCGGTCACCAGGCGCAGCCGGGCGTCCTCCTTGGACAGGGAGCCGACCTCGCGCAGGAACGCGCCCAGCGCGCGGCCCAGCTCCAGGGGGCGGCCCAGCTGGTCGCCCTTCCAGAACGGCAGCCTGCCCGGCACCCCCGGCGCCGGGGAGACCAGGACCCGGTCGCGGGTGATGTCCTCGATCCGCCAGGAACTGGTGCCGAGCGTGAAGACGTCCCCCACGCGGGACTCGTACACCATCTCCTCGTCCAGCTCGCCGACCCGGCCCCCGCCCTTCTTCGGGTCGGCCCCGGCCAGGAACACCCCGAAGAGCCCGCGGTCGGGAATCGTGCCCCCGGAGGTCACGGCGAGCCGCTGGGCCCCCGGGCGGCCGGTGACCGTGCCGGCGATCCGGTCCCACACCACGCGCGGGCGCAGCTCGGCGAAGGCGTCGGAGGGATAGCGGCCGGCGAGCATGTCGAGGACGGCGGTGAAGGCCGACTCCGGCAGCGAGGCGAAGGGCGCGGCGCGGCGGACGGTGGCGAGGAGGTCGTCGACCTGCCAGGTGTCCAGCGAGGTCATCGCCACCAGCTGCTGGGCCAGCACGTCCAACGGGTTGGCGGGGACCCGCAGGGCCTCGATGGCGCCGCTGCGCATCCGCTCGGTGACCACGGCCGACTGCACCAGGTCGCCGCGGTACTTCGGAAAGACCACACCCGTGGAGACCGCGCCGACCTGGTGGCCCGCGCGGCCCACGCGCTGGAGGCCGGAGGCGACGGAGGGCGGCGATTCGACCTGGACCACCAGGTCGACGGCGCCCATGTCGATGCCCAGCTCCAGGCTGGAGGTCGCGACGACGGCGGGCAGCCGCCCCGCCTTCAGATCCTCCTCGACGAGGGCGCGCTGCTCCTTGGAGACCGAGCCGTGGTGGGCGCGGGCGATCACGGGCGGGGCGCCCTGGGCGGCGCCCGAGCCGCCCATCAGCTCGGCGGGGGAGTGGTGCTCGTCCAGGGGCTCGCCGGTCGCGCGCTCGTACGCGATCTCGTTGAGCCGGTTGCACAGGCGCTCGGCCAGCCGCCGGGAGTTGGCGAAGACGATCGTGGAGCGGTGCGACTGGACCAGGTCGGTGATCCGCTCCTCGACGTGCGGCCAGATCGACGGGCGCTCCGCTCCCTCGTTGCCGTCCGCGACCGGGGAGCCGCCCAGCTCGCCGAGATCCTCGACGGGGACGACGACGGACAGGTCGAACTCCTTGCCCGACTCCGGCTGGACGATCTCGACCCGGCCGCGCGGGGCGAGGAACCGCGCGACCTCGTCCACCGGGCGGACCGTCGCCGACAGGCCGATGCGGCGGGCCGGCTTCGGCAGCAGCTCGTCCAGCCGCTCCAGGGTGAGCGCGAGATGGGCGCCGCGCTTGGTGCCCGCGACCGCGTGCACCTCGTCCAGGATCACCGTCTCGATGCCGGTCAGCGCCTCGCGCGTGGCCGACGTCAGCATCAGGAAGAGGGACTCCGGGGTGGTGATCAGGATGTCCGGCGGCCGGGTGGACAGGGCGCGGCGCTCTGCGGCCGGGGTGTCGCCCGAGCGGATGCCGACCTTGACCTCGGGCTCGGGCAGGCCGAGGCGCACGGACTCCTGGCGGATGCCGGTCAGCGGGCTGCGGAGATTGCGCTCGACGTCGACGGCCAGAGCTTTGAGCGGGGAGACGTACAGGACGCGGCAGCGCTTCTTGGGGTCGGCGGGCGGGGGTGTCGAGGTCAGCTGGTCCAGCGCGGCGAGGAAGGCGGCCAGCGTCTTGCCGGAACCGGTCGGGGCGACGACCAGGACGTCCGAGCCCTGCGAGATGGCCTGCCACGCGCCCGCCTGCGCGGAGGTGGGCGCGGAGAAGGCCCCCGTGAACCAGCCGCGGGTCGCGGGCGAGAAGCCGTCGAGGGCTCGGTGTGCGGAGCTGACCATGGCTCCATCGTGCACCCGACCACTGACAATCGGCCCGGGCCGGGCACAGGGCCCGGCGCCGTCGCCACCGGGCATCCCCCGGTCGCCCGCCGAGACCGCTCGCCCGAGCCAGGGGGCTGAACCGCGGCCAGAACTGGGAGGGGCGGGCGTCCCAGCGGGGACCGGGAGCCGGGTGTCCGAGACGACGGTCGCGCCGGCGTCCGCGGCGTCGGTCGCGCCTGGCGTCCCAGGCGTCGGTCGTGTCCGTCGTGCGGGGCGGTGGGCGAGGGCGTCCGGGGGGTCTGCGGAGTTCGCTGCGGGTGACGGAGAATGGGGGCATGGCGGGATCGGGCGAGCGGGCGCGGCACTGGCGGTACGCGGAGCTGCCCGACGTCGACCTGCTCCGCGCCCAGTACATACGCAAGACCTTCGTGCGCCACACGCACGAGCACTTCGTCATCGCCGCCATCGCCGACGGTGTGGAGGTCTTCCACCACGGCGGGAGCGACCAGTACGCCGGGGCCGGTTCCCTCGCCCTGGTCAACCCGGACACCCCGCACACGGGGCGGGCCGGGGTGCCGGAGGGCTGGCGGTACGGGGCCGTCTACCCGGCGCCCGAGCTGGTGGCCGGGATCGCGGCGGAGACGACGACGCTGCGCGGGACGCCGGGGTTCGTCCGGCCGGTGCTCGACGACCCGTACACCGTCGAGCTGGTGCACCGCGTGCTGCGGGCCGCCGACGACGGGAACGCGCTCGCCGCCGACACCCTGCTGCGGGTGGCCGTCACCCGGCTGCTGCGGCTGAACGGCGGTCCGCTGCCCCGGCGCCGGGTGCGCACCGCCGGGGCCGGGACGGCGGCACGCGCGCGTGCCGTGCTGGAGGAGCGGATGGCCGACCCGCCGAGCCTGGAGCGGCTCGCCGGGGAGCTCGGGAGCAGCCCCTTCGCGCTGTTGCGCGCCTTCAGGGACGCCTATGGGATGCCGCCCCACACCTGGCTGACGGACGCCCGGGTGCGTCGGGCGCGGCGGCTGCTGGACAGCGGGACCTCCCCGGCCGAGGCCGCCGTCGCCGTGGGGTTCACCGACCAGCCGCACCTGAACCGGCACTTCGCGCGGATCGTCGGTGTGCCGCCCGGTTCCTACCAGCGCGAGCGCAAGAACGTACAAGACGCGCGGCAGAAGCTGCTCCTACCGTTCGAGGCGTGACAGAACAGACAGCCCTCCCCGGCGCCCCCGGCACGGAAGGCGCCGGTGCCAAGCCGGACGCCGCCGTCGTACGGGACGCCCTCGGGGTCGGAGTCGCCGTCGGACTGTCGGGGTTCGCCTTCGGGGTGACCTCGGCCGGCAGCGGACTCACCCTGGCCCAGACCTGCGCCCTCAGCCTCCTGGTGTTCACCGGGGCGTCCCAGTTCGCGCTCGTCGGCGCGCTCGCGGCCGGCGGCAACCCGCTCACCGCGGCGGCGGGGGCCTTCTTCCTGGGCGTCCGCAACGCCTTCTACGGGCTGCGCCTGTCGCAGTTGCTGGCCCTCCCGCGCGCGGTGCGGCCGTTCGCCGCGCAGTGGGTCATCGACGAGACGACGGCCGTGGCGCTCGCACAGCCCACGCGGCGCGGCGTCCGTATCGGCTTCACCGTCACCGGACTCACCCTGTACGTCCTGTGGAACCTCACCACCCTGCTCGGCGCGCTGGGTGCCGAGGCCATCGGGGACACCGACGCCTGGGGCCTCGACGCGGCCGGTCCGGCGGTCTTCCTCGCGCTGCTCGCGCCGATGCTGAAGAACAGCACGGAGCGCGCGGTCGCCGCCCTGGCCGTCCTGCTGGGGCTCGGTCTGCTGCCCGTGCTGCCCGCCGGGGTGCCCGTCCTGGTGGCCGCGCTCGCGGCGCCGCTCGTCCTGTGGGCGAGCGGACGCCGCGCGGGTGACGCCGAGGACGGCGCGGCCCGTGGGGCCGCCGAGGGGGAGGGCGAGCGATGAGCGTGTGGATCGCGATCGGCGTGACCGCGGTGGGCTGCTACGCGGTCAAGCTCCTCGGACTGCTGGTGCCCGCGGGCGCCCTGGAACGGCCCCTGGTCCGGCGGCTCGCCGCGCTGCTGCCCGTCGCCCTCCTCGCGGCGCTCACCGCCCAGCAGACCTTCGCCGACGGGCAGCAGCTCGTGCTGGACGCGCGGGCCGCCGGAGTCGCCGCGGCCGCCGTCGCGCTGCTGCTGCGCGCACCGTTCCTGCTCGTCGTCGCGGCGGCCGTCGTGGTCACCGCGGGCGTACGGGCCATGGGCGGCTGAGCCGGCGGATCAGCCCACGGGACGGCCGTACGCCCGGAGGGTGCGCAGGGCCTCCAGCGTCACCCGGCCGCGGGCCTCCAGCGCCGGGACCGGCGCCCACCGGCGTCGGCGCACCGGCCAGCCGCCGTCGTCCTCCTGCCCGGCCGCGAGGAAGTCGAGGGAACGGGCCATCTCGTCGTCCGTGAACCACGCGCGCGCGAGCGAACGCGGATCCCGCGCGTAGTCGTGCGGGAAGTGGTGCTCGCCCGGGGCGTGGCCGGGAGGGACCGGATACGCGTCGAGATCGTCCGGGTCCAGCACGGCGAGCCGCTGCTCGCGCACCAGGCGGCCCAGCCGGTCGGCCGCCGCCTGCGCGCGCGGACGGTCCGGAGCGGTGTCCAGGAAGGCCACGGCGGCTTCGACCTCGTACGGGTGCGAGGTGCCCAGCGACTCGGCCGCCTGCCAGCAGAAGTCCGTGGCCCGGAACAGCCAGGCGTGCCAGACCTCGTTGCGGTGCAGCAGGCCGACCACCGGCCCGGTGACGAGCAGCTCGCCGGGAGGGTCGGCCACGAACGGCAGGAAGGGCGCGGCCGGATACCCGTCCCGGCCCGCACGGGTCACCGGCAGGGCCCCGTCCGGGGTGGACACGGCGGTCAGATAGCGGCAGACCCGCTCGGCCCGCTGCCCGCCGCAGCGGCCGACGGCGTCCAGGACGCGCAGCGCGTGCGCCGTGTGCAGCGGCTGACTGACCGGGCCGCGCAGATCGGACTCCAGCGCGTGGCCGTAGCCGCCGTCCTCGTTGCGGTAGGCCTCCAGCGCGGTCTCCACCGGGCCGGGGTCCCCGCCGCGGAAGTGGTACGCGAACAGCCGCTGCTCCAGTACGCGCGCGGTGAGCCAGACGAAGTGCTCCGCGCGCGCGAGCGGTGAGCGCGGGCCCGGAGTGCGGGGGGACGCGGGCGGTGGGATTGCGGGGAGTGGGGACGCTCCGGTTTCGGCCATGGGACAGACCGTAGGCCGAAAGGCGGTTCCGGCAGGTGGTCCCGGCTCGGGGCCCACTCTCAGGGGCGGGATACTGGGGGCATGCGGTTGACGGTCTTCTGGGAGCGGATGACGGATCACTTCGGTCCGGGGTACGCCGACACCTTCGCGCGTGACCACGTGATGGCGGAGCTGGGCGGGCGTACGGTGCACGAGGCGCTGGACTCCGGCTGGGACGCGAAGGACGTGTGGCGGGTGGTGTGCACCGTCATGAACGTGCCGCGGGAACAGCGGTGACGGTGCACGAAGATCGCCGTACCGGGCTCCCCCGTCGGTGGCGTGGGCGAGACTTGCTCCGTGGCATCCACTGACGAGGCCGGGCAGGCCGCCCGGCACGCACCCCCGGAAGGCACCGTGCCGCCCGTCGGCCCCCCGGCCGACGGCTCCGTAGCGGGGCCGGGCGCCCGCATGCCGCGCTGGCTGCCGCGCGCCATGGTGCTGGCTCTCGCGCTCATCGCCGCCTTCCAGCTGGGCAGCTGGGCCTTCCACCAGCTCACCGGGCTGCTGATCAACGTCCTCATCGCGTTCTTCCTGGCCCTGGCCATCGAACCCGCGGTGAGCTGGATGGCCGGACGCGGCATGCGCCGGGGATTCGCCACCTTCCTCGTCTTCCTCGCCGTGCTGATCGCCGCCGCGGGGTTCGTCACCCTGCTCGGCTCCATGCTCGCGGGCCAGATCGTCAAGATGGTCGAGGAGTTCCCGGACTACCTCGACTCCGTCATCAACTGGGTCAACGGCCACTTCCACACCGAGCTGAGACGGGTCGACATCCAGGAGGGCCTGCTCCGCTCCGACTGGCTGCGCAACTACGTGCAGAACAGCGCGACGGGCGTCCTGGACGTGTCGGCGCAGGTCCTCGGCGGCCTCTTCCAGCTGCTGACGGTGCTGCTGTTCTCGTTCTACTTCGCTGCCGACGGTCCCCGGCTGCGGCGCGGGCTCTGCTCCGTCCTGCCGCCCGCCCGCCAGGCGGAGGTCCTGCGCGCGTGGGAGATCGCCGTGGACAAGACCGGCGGCTACCTGTACTCACGCGGGTTGATGGCGCTGATCTCCGGCGTCGCGCACTACATCCTCCTGGAGATCCTCGAGGTGCCCTACGCGCCGGCGCTCGCCGTGTGGGTCGGTCTGGTGTCGCAGTTCATCCCGACCATCGGCACCTATCTCGCGGGCGCCCTGCCCATGCTGATCGCGTTCACGGTCAACCCCTGGTACGCGCTGTGGGTGCTGATCTTCGTGGTGATCTACCAGCAGTTCGAGAACTACGTGCTGCAGCCCAAGCTGACGTCGAAGACCGTGGACATCCACCCCGCGGTCGCCTTCGGCTCCGTCATCGCGGGCACCGCCCTCCTCGGCGCCGTCGGCGCGCTGATCGCCATTCCGGCGGTCGCCACGCTGCAGGCGTTCCTCGGCGCGTACGTCAAGCGCTACGACGTCACGGACGATCCCCGCGTCCACGGGCGCCGGGACCGCCGGTCGGTGTCCGGGACGTCCACGCGTCTGCGCAAACTGTGGGCCCGGCGCCCGGGGCCGGAGGGAACGGAGCGCACGGAGGGCACCGGGGACGGTGGTTCCTCCTGAGGCGCGGCGCACCCTCCTGAGGGACGCCCCCGCGGGCTCAGTAGGTGAGACCGGCCCACACACCGGCACCGGCGACGGCAGCCGCGTAGCAGCACACCGCCCCGGTCACCACCCGCTGCCGTACCGTCTCGCTCCACGGCGTGAGGGCCAGCAGGCGGGCCAGCACCGGCAGTACCAGCACGGCATGCAGGGACACGCCGTGCAGCGGCTTGAGCCACGCCGTGGAGTGGTAAGCGGCCTCCTGGTGACCGGTGCGGGTGAGCGCCACACCGCGCGCGATCATCGCGGCGCCCGAGGCGAGCCCGACGAGCAGCACCGCGAAACCGGAGCGCACCGCCAGGGCCATGCCCGCAGGCCCCGTGGGACGACGGACGAAGGAGGCGAGGGCGAACGCGGTGAGCAGCACGACCAGGACACCGCCGCCCACCGCGAGCGTCATGGAGACGGCGGTGTCGAAGGGCGTCTCCATGTTGAGGTGCGAGGGCACCTCGCGCCATGCCTGGAGGGTGATCCCGGCCACCTCGACGACGCAGTCGGCCGCGAACACCGCGAGCAGCACCGCGCGCACCCGCGGCCGGAGGTCCAGGTACGAGGTGACCCAGGTGACCGCGATCAGTGTCACCCCGAAGGACAGCCCGAACGTCACCGGCTTCCGCCAGGACACCGGCCCGTCCCAGGGCCCGCCGTCCACCGCGAACACCCCCAGGTGCGCGAGGCCGGAGAGGATCAGTACGAGGCCCGTCGCGCGGCACAGGCGCGGTACGGGAGAGCGGTCGGTGGGGGCGGTCTGCATGGGAGGAGCCTGGCAACGGCCGTCCGCCCCCGTCGTCGTCCCGCCGGAGGCACCCGCCGTACGCCGACGGGAGCAGGGTCAGCCCTGTGGTTCCTGCGGCTTGGCGTCGATCTCCCGCAGGTTGCGGTCCTTGAACTCGGTGCGGGTCTCGGTGCGGTGACCGCGGGCGATGTAGTCCCGCACCACCGCCTCGACGGCGTCCTGGGGTGAGCCGATACCGGCCAGGACCATCACTTCCACCACGAGTTCGGCGTCGAGATCGATGGTGATCCTGGCCATGGTGTCCCCTCTCCGACCTCTCCCGGTGTCGCATCCGCATCCAACCACCTGGCTCACCGGCCCGGGGGACGTACGCTCGGAAGTGCCGCGTGGTGCGCTTGACACGAAAATCGAACATCCATTCTTATGGAGGCTCCGGCGGGGCTCGTGACGGGTGATTCAAGTGGGTTCGGGTGGAGATGCACCCGAGTTATCCACAGGCCGGACCCGCATCGGGGCCCATTGTCAGTGGCAGGCATTAGCGTCTTTGACGTGAAGCGATCGAATCAAGCAAACCGGGTGGAACCCATGGCAGGAACCGACCGCGAGAAGGCTCTCGACGCCGCGCTCGCACAGATTGAACGGCAGTTCGGCAAGGGCGCGGTCATGCGCATGGGTGACCGGACCAACGAGCCCATCGAGGTCATCCCGACCGGGTCCACCGCGCTCGACGTGGCCCTCGGCGTCGGAGGCATCCCGCGCGGCCGTGTCGTGGAGGTCTACGGCCCCGAGTCCTCGGGCAAGACGACCCTGACCCTGCACGCGGTGGCGAACGCGCAGAAGGCCGGCGGCCAGGTCGCCTTCGTGGACGCCGAGCACGCCCTAGACCCCGAGTACGCGAAGAAGCTCGGCGTCGACATCGACAACCTGATCCTGTCCCAGCCGGACAACGGCGAGCAGGCTCTGGAGATCGTGGACATGCTGGTCCGCTCCGGCGCCCTCGATCTCATCGTCATCGACTCCGTCGCCGCGCTCGTCCCGCGCGCGGAGATCGAGGGCGAGATGGGCGACAGCCACGTCGGTCTGCAGGCCCGGCTGATGAGCCAGGCCCTGCGGAAGATCACCAGCGCGCTCAACCAGTCCAAGACCACCGCGATCTTCATCAACCAGCTCCGCGAGAAGATCGGCGTGATGTTCGGCTCCCCGGAGACCACGACCGGTGGCCGGGCGCTGAAGTTCTACGCCTCGGTGCGACTCGACATCCGTCGCATCGAAACGCTGAAGGACGGCACCGACGCGGTCGGCAACCGCACTCGCGTCAAGGTCGTCAAGAACAAGGTCGCGCCGCCCTTCAAGCAGGCCGAGTTCGACATCCTCTACGGCCAGGGCATCAGCCGTGAGGGCGGTCTGATCGACATGGGCGTGGAGAACGGCTTCGTCCGCAAGGCCGGCGCCTGGTACACGTACGAGGGTGACCAGCTCGGCCAGGGCAAGGAGAACGCGCGCAACTTCCTGAAGGACAACCCCGACCTGGCCAACGAGATCGAGAAGAAGATCAAGCAGAAGCTGGGCGTCGGCGTGCGCCCCGAGGAGTCGGCCACCGAGCCCGGCGCGGACGCCGCCTCCGCAGCCCCGGCCGACGCCGCACCGGCGGTGCCCGCACCCACGACCGCCAAGGCCACCAAGTCCAAGGCCGCGGCAGCCAAGAGCTGACCCGTGACCCGACGAACCGACTGGGCCGAGTACACGAACGGCTCCGCCGGGCCGGGCGACGACGCGTACGGGGCGGCTGCGGCCCCGTACGAGACGGACCCCTCCGCCGTCGGTCCCCACGAGGACGGCGCGGCACGCCACGGTGACGGCGAGGTGCGCCATGGTGACGGCGAGGTGCGCCGCTCAGGCGGACGGAGCCGTGGCGCGGGCGGCGCGCGCGGGCGCCGGAGGCGCGAGCGGGTGGAGCCGTCCGCCGAGGACGGAGGTGCCAACTCCTCGTCGAGGGCCGAGAAGGGGGAGCCTCCGCGGGACCCGGTCGAGCAGGCACGGGCGATCTGCCTGCGCCTGCTCACCGGGACCCCGCGCACCCGCAGACAACTGGCCGACGCCCTGCGCAAGCGGGAGATCCCCGACGAGGCCGCGGAGGAGGTGCTGTCCAGGTTCGAGGAGGTCGGCCTGATCAACGACGGCGCCTTCGCTCAGGCCTGGGTGGAGTCCCGGCACCACGGCCGCGGGCTGGCCGGGCGCGCCCTCGCCAGGGAACTGCGCACCAAGGGCGTCGAGGCGACGCTCATCGACGCGGCGGTGTCCCAACTGGACACCGAGCAGGAGGAGGAGACCGCGCGCGACCTGGTCGCCCGCAAGCTGCGCGCCACCCGGGGCCTCGACCGCGACAAGAGACTGCGCCGCCTCGCCGGCATGCTGGCCCGCAAGGGCTACCCCGAAGGCATGGCCCTGCGGGTGGTCCGCCAGGCGCTGGAGGAGGAGGGCGAGGACACGGAACACCTCGGCGACGAGGGGTTCTGAGCAGGCGTCCGGCCCGAGGGTGATCCGGTCACCCTCGGATTCGTCAACGGTGGTGACAGCCGGTTCCACACCTGTCTCCAGCGGTCCGTGGAGATCGCCGCCAAGAACAACTTCGCGAATCCGGTCACCGCCGACTCCCGGCAGGACGCCGCGACCGAACTGAACAACATCGAGGACATGATCGCGCGCGAGGTCGACGCGATCATCCTCCAGACCGTCGACACGGACGCACCGGAACGCGACATCGAGAAGGCCGAGGCGGCGGACATCCCCGTCTTCCTGACCTCCGTGGGCACCGACCCGGACACCATCCTGGGGGCGGTGGTGGTCGACCTGGAGGCCGTCGTGCGGCTCGACGCCCCGTGGGTCGCCGACGACACGGCGGGCCGGGACGTACAGGTCGCCGTCATCGCGTACTGCCCCGCCGACTACTGACCCCGTGCGGCCACCGGGAGGCCCGCCGACCGCCAGGCCTGGAAGCCGCCGATCAGGTCGGTGGCCCGGTGCAGTCCCAGACGATGCAGTGACTCCGCCGCCAGGCTGGAGGCGTAACCCTCGTCGCACACCACGACCACCCGCACGTCGTGGTCCGTCGCCTCGGGGACGCGGTGGCTGCCCAGCGGATCGAGCCGCCACTCCAGTTCGTTGCGCTCGATCACCAGCGCGCCGGGAATCACCCCGTCCCGCTCGCGCAGGGCGGCGTACCGGATGTCGACCAGCAGTGCCGTGCCCGCCTCGGCGGCGTCGTACGCCTCGTCCGGCGCGATCCGCCGATATCCGGCGCGTACCCGCTCCAGCAGGGCATCGATTCCGGTGGGCCCGCTCACTGCCAGTCCTGCGGGCGCTCGACCTGCTCCAGGCGCAGGGTCTGTCCGCTGCGGCTGTAGCGGCGGATCTGCGGCAGGGGCGGGTAGTAGGCGTGCACGGACACCGCGTGGTGGTCGGACGACTCGTTGAGGACCTCGTGCACGTGGTGCCGGCCGAAGGCACGCCCCGTGCCGACGGTCAGCCGGCGCTCCCGGTCCACACCGTCGCTGAGCTCGAGGGTCTTCCAGCCGTCGGTGGGCAGGCGGGCGGCGAGCGCGTTCTCCTTGAGCTCGCCCGCGGCGGTGACGAAGGCGCCCACGGAGTCGGCGTGATCGTGCCAGCCGGTGCCCGTGCCGGGCGGCCAGCCGATCAGCCAGGCCTCGCTGCCACCCGGCCCGGCCAGCCGCATCCAGGTGCGGCCCTCGGGGTCGAGCGGCAGGGAGGCGATGAGTTCGGCGTCGGCCGCCGCCCGCCGTACGAAGTCGAGGAGCCGGCCCTGCGTCGGGGCGGGCGTGGACGCGGACGCGGGAGAAGGGGAAGCAGGAGAAACGGAGGGGAGGGACACGGGTACCGTCCTGGAAGTTCGCGAGGGAGCGCGCGGCGGCACGTCGGACCGGCGGCGCGCGCGAAGGAAAGGGGAGGCGAATTCAGCAGGACGGACGACACACGCAGCCCGCATAGCGGACGAGGTCCATATGGACCCTCCGCCACAGGCGCACACAGGTGTCAGTCACGATCCGGAGTAGACCATGACGGTGCGGGCCGGTCAACTCAGCGTCACCATGCGGACGTGACCGCTCCTCAACGCGAACCGGCCGCGGCCCCCGCCCCCTCCTCGGCCTCGGTCGCCGCCCTGGCCGTCGCCCCGCCCAGCGCGCTCTCGGCAGCCGCGTAGAGGTCGGCCGGGCGCACCCCGTTCAGCGCCGTGACCAGGTGGCCGTCGGGCCGCACCAGCAGCACCGTGTGGGCCGCGGCACCCGGGTAGCTCTCGGCGACCAGCAGCTCGGCGTGGTGGGGCAGTGCCGTGACCGCGGCCGCCAGTCGGGGCATGATCCCGGCCGTCACCCAGTGCTTGCGGTCCCACACCCCCGTGCCCGGCGCGATCAGTACCACCAGCAACGCCCCGCGCCCCAGCCGGTCGCGCAGCCTTACGAAGGTGCCGTCCTCCGCCGTGACCCGCACATCGGTGACGGGCGTCCCCGGCGGTGTGCCCACGGACACCTCCCCGCCGAGGTCCTCGGGGGCGAGTGGCGAGTTGGCGTACGTCCCCTGCGCGCCCAGCGTGCCGCGGCCGAGGTGACCGTCCGTCAACAGTGCGTCGTTGCCGCGGGCCGAGCCGGGTACGTAGGAGCGCAGTCCGCCGCCGCCGCGCACCAGCGGGAGCAACTGGTCGGCGGCGCGCAGTCGCGCGGAGATCGCCGCCCGCCGTTCCCGCTGGTAGCTGTCGAGCAGTGCTTCGCGGGGCCCGTGGTGCCAGGCCAGGGCCAGCTTCCAGGCGAGGTTGTCGGCGTCCAGCAGCCCCTCCTCCAGGCCCTGCGTGCCCAGCGCGCCCAGCAGGTGCGCCGCGTCCCCGGCCAGCAGTACGCGGCCCACGCGCCAGCGGCGGGCGAGGCGGTGGTGGACCGTGTGGACGCCGGTGTCGAGGAGTTCGTATGCCGGGGTCGAACCGTCGGCCGCCCATCCGGTGAGGGTCTCGCGGACCCGGTTCACCAGCAGTTCGGGCGTGACCAGGTCCTTGCCGGGCGGCAGCAGCCAGTCCAGGCGCCATACGCCGTCCGGCAGCGGGCGGCCGACCACCTCGTCGGCCGACGGCCCGGTCGTCCGCCACGGCGGCACGCGGTGGAGCAGCGCCTCGTCGGTCCACGGGAGTTCGGTGCGCAGTGCGGCGACGGCGTATCGTTCCACCGCCGTACGGCCGGGGAAGCGGATGTCCTGGAGCTTGCGGACGGTGGAGCGGGGGCCGTCGCAGCCGACCAGGTAACTGCCGCGCCACCACGTGCCGGCCGGGCCGCGGGTGTGGGCCGTGACACCGGACTTCTCCTGCTCGATGCCGTCCAGTCGGCTGTCCACAGCGATCTTGACCAGCCGCTCGCGGGTGAGGGCCGTGCGCAGGGCACCGGTCAGCTCGTGCTGGGCGATGTGCAGGGGAGCCGGGTCGGCGTCGCCGAACACGACCTCGCGCGTCACCTGCTTGCGCCGCATCGACCGCCATCCGGCCCAACGCGAACCCAGCCCCGTCAGCGGTGCGCCGGTCAGCCGCTCGACGAGTGCGACGGCCTCCTCGCGCAGGACGACGGTGCGCGCGGGGCGCGGTTCGTCCTTGCCCGGTCCCTCGTCGAGGACGACACAGGGCACCTCCTGCCGCGCCAGCGCCAGGGCGAGCGTGAGCCCGACGGGCCCCGCTCCGGTGATGATCACCGGGTCCACGGTGCGGCGCCCCCTGCCCGTGGCGGTGTCCCGGGGGACGTGGGTGAACAGGACATTGGAGCAGGGTGCACGGTCACAGAACGTATGCAACCTATTGCCGCTGCTTGCGTCAAGCGACGGAGGCCGTGGCGATCATGCCACGGCCTCCGTTGATGGTCATACGAGATGACCGAGTGTCAGGTGTGCTAGACCTTGCCGACGTTTCCGGCGTCGGCGGTCTCCACGTCGTCCGCGCTGAGCACCGCACCGGTCGACTTCTTCGCCCGCCGCAGCCGGCGCTCCAGCCAGCTCGCGAAGCTCGTGAGGGCGAAGTTGAGCGCAATGTAGATCACCGCGACCACGGTGTAGCTGGCGATCACGTTGGCGCCGTAGTAGCCGCTCATGGTGTTGGCCGACGCGAGCAGTTCGGGGAAGGTCAGGATCGCGCCACCGAGCGCGGTGTCCTTGAGGATCACGACGAGCTGGCTGACGATGGCCGGCAGCATCGCCGTGACCGCCTGCGGCAGCAGGATCAGCCGCATGACCTGGCCCTTGCGAAGGCCGATCGCCATCGCGCCCTCGGCCTGGCCCTTGGGGAGGGCAAGGATGCCGGACCGGACGATCTCGGCGAGGACGGACGCGTTGTACAGCACCAGACCGGTGACGACGGCGTAGAGCGGGCGGTCGTCCGAGCTGACGTTCGTGTACTCCGCGAAGAGCGCGAGACCGAAGATCATCAGGACCAGCACAGGGATGGACCGGAAGAACTCGACCACCACCGCGGCCGGTACCCGGACCCACTTGTGGTCGGAGAGCCTGGCGATGCCCAGTGCGGCGCCGAGCGGCAGGGCGATGACCACTGCGAGAACCGCGGCCTTCAGGGTGTTCTGCAGACCCGGCCAGATGTACGTCGACCAGGCCTCGGTGCCGGTGAAGAAGGGCTTCCACAGGGCCCACTCCAGCTGCCCCTTGTCGTTGAGGGTGCTGAACACCCACCACAGGAGAGCGGCGAAGGCGACCAGGAAGACGGCCGTGAAGACAACGTTGCGACGCTTGGCGCGCGGGCCCTGGGCGTCGTAGAGGACCGAGCTCATCGCTTCACCGCCACCTTCTTGCCCACCCAGCCGAGGATCAGGCCGGTCGGCAGCGTCAACACCACGAACACGAGAGCGATGACCGCGGAGATGAGCAGCAACTGTGCCTCGTTCTCGATCATCTCCTTCATCAACAGCGCCGTTTCCGCCACGCCGATGGCGGCCGCGACCGTGGTGTTCTTGATCAGCGCGATCAGCACGTTCGCCAGTGGAACGACGGACGAGCGGAAGGCCTGGGGCAGAACCACCAGCCGAAGTACCTGGCTGAAACTCAAGCCGAGGGCCCGAGCCGCCTCCGCCTGGCCGACCGGCACCGTGTTGATGCCGGAGCGCAGCGCCTCGCACACGAACGACGATGTGTAGAGGATCAGGCCGAGGACGGCGAGCCGGAAGTTGATCGTCTCGAAGTCATTCCCTCCGCCGAGGGTGACCCCCAACGTCTGGTTCAGTCCCAGCGACGCGAACAGAATGATCACGGTCAGCGGGATGTTCCGCACGATGTTCACGTACGCGGTTCCGAAACCGCGCATCAACGGCACCGGGCCGACCCGCATGGCGGCCAGCAGGGTGCCCCAGATCAGGGAGCCGACGGCCGAGAGCACAGCGAGCTGCACTGTCGTCCAGATGGCTCCCGCCAGGTCATAATCCTGAAGAAAGTCGAACACGATCTCCCGCGCTTCCGGGTGTAGGGATGCCCGCCCCGGTGCGCCGCCCTGCCGTGGGGCGGTGCACCGGGGCGGGCCCGGCCTCAGCTCTTGATGTCGCCGATCTTCGGCGCCGGCTCGTTCTTGTAGTTGGCCGGGCCGAAGTTGTCCTTGACGGCCTTGTCCCAGGCGCCGTCGGAGACCATGGCCTCGAGCGCGTCGTTGATCTTGTTCTTGAGGTCGCTGCCCTTCTTGACGCCGATGCCGTAGTTCTCGTTCGTCAGCTTGAAGCCGCCGAGCTTGAACTTGCCCTTGAACTGCGACTGCGAGGCGTAACCGGCGAGGATCGAGTCGTCAGTGGTCAGCGCGTCGATGGCACCGTTCTGCAGGCCGGGCAGGCAGGCCGAGTACGTCGGGTACGGCTGCAGCTGAGCCTTGGGAGCCAGCTTCTCCTTGATGTTCTGAGCGGAGGTGGAGCCCGTCACCGAGCAGAGCTTCGCGTCGTTCAGGTCCTCCGGCGACTTGATCTTGTCGTCGTCGGCGCGGATCAGCACGTCCTGGTGGGCCAGCAGGTACGGACCGGCGAAGTCGACCTTCTCCGAGCGCTCGGGAGTGATCGAGTACGTGGCGGCGATGAAGTCGACGTCACCGCGCTGCAGCATGGTCTCGCGGTCGGCGCTCTTCGACTCCTTCCACTCGATCTGGTCCTCGGTGTAGCCGAGCTTCTTGGCGACGTACGTGGCGACGTCCACGTCGAAGCCCGCGTAGCCGTCCGGGGTCTTCTGGCCGAGGCCGGGCTGGTCGAACTTGATGCCGATGGTGATCTTCTTGCCGTCACCGCCGGAGGAGCCGCTGTCCTTGTCGTCGCCGCCGCAAGCGGTGGCGGTCAGGGCGAGGGCGAGGACGGCGGCCGAGGCGGCGGAGACCTTGCGAAGCTTCATGGTGGACATCCTTTGGCTGTGATCGAGCTGCGATCGGACGATCAGAGGATCAGGCGATCAGGTGCGGCTCCGGGGAACGGGCCGCCGGTGCGGTCGGCGCGGGGCGCCGGAGCCGCTCCGAAATCTCAGTGGTGCAGGATCTTCGACAGGAAGTCCTTGGCACGGTCGCTGCGCGGATTGCTGAAGAACTGGTCCGGCGTGGCCTCTTCGACGATGCGGCCGTCCGCCATGAACACCACGCGGTTGGCGGCGGAGCGGGCGAAGCCCATCTCGTGCGTGACGACGACCATGGTCATGCCGTCCTGCGCGAGCTGCTTCATCACCTCGAGCACCTCGTTGATCATCTCGGGGTCGAGGGCCGACGTCGGCTCGTCGAAGAGCATGACCTTCGGGTCCATGGCCAGCGCACGCGCGATGGCGACACGCTGCTGCTGGCCGCCGGAGAGCTGCGCGGGGTACTTGTCCGCCTGGGCGCCCACGCCGACCCGGTCGAGCAGGGCGCGGGCCTTCTCGTCGGCCTTCTTGGCGTCGACCTTGCGGACCTTGACCTGGCCCAGGGTCACGTTCTCGAGCACCGTCTTGTGCGCGAAGAGGTTGAACGACTGGAAGACCATGCCTACGTCGGCACGCAGCTTGGCCAGCTCCTTGCCCTCGGCGGGCAGCGGCTTGCCGTCGATCGTGATCGAACCGTCGTCGATGGTCTCCAGACGGTTGACGGTGCGGCACAGGGTGGACTTGCCGGACCCCGAGGGTCCGATGACCACGACGACCTCGCCGCGGTGAATCGTCAGGTCGATGTCCTGGAGCACGTGCAACGCGCCGAAGTGCTTGTTGACACTCTTCAGGACGACCAGTTCGCCGGTCCCAGCCTTGTCTTCCTTGGCCACCGATACTTCGGTCATCGCTCTCGGGCTCCGTCCTCCTGGGTTTCGCAGGACAGTAGTGACCCGGGCCACGTCACGTCTCTACATCTGAGCGAGATCTGAGCATCACGATCCGATAGCAATCGGACACGAGTCGTAGCACTTGTGAGCTGGGCGCATATCGGCCGGATAACTTCGAGCGGCCGCAACCGGAAGCCTCTTGACGCCGTCCCCCTCCATCGGCGTCACTGCACAGGACGCACGCGCGCGTGCCCGTCCATGAGCCCGTCCCGATTTCTACCCGTCCCGAGCGTACGGCCGATGAACCGAAGGGAGCCCGGATGAGACTGCTGCTCGTCGAGGACGACAACCACGTGGCCGCCGCCCTGTCCGCGATCCTGGCACGGCACGGCTTCGACGTCACCCACGCGCGCAGCGGCGAGGAGGCGCTCCAGGCGCTCGTCCCCGAGGTCGACGGCTTCGGCGTCGTCCTGCTCGACCTGGGCCTGCCCGACCAGGACGGCTACGAGGTCTGCGGAAAGATCCGCAAGCGCACCAGCACCCCGGTCATCATGGTCACCGCGCGGGCCGACGTGCGCTCCCGCATCCACGGCCTCAATCTCGGCGCCGACGACTACGTGGTCAAGCCGTACGACACGGGGGAACTGCTCGCCCGGATCCACGCCGTCAGCCGGCGCACCGCCCACGAGGACGCCACCGGAAGCACCGAGACCGTGGTCCGCCTCGGCGCGGTGCGCATCGAGCTGCCGACACGCCAGGTGAGCGTGGACGGTTCGGTAGTCCAACTCACCCGCAAGGAGTTCGATCTGCTCGCCCTGCTCGCCCAGCGCCCCGGTGTGGTCTTCCGCCGCGAGCAGATCATCAGCGAGGTCTGGCGCACCAGCTGGGAGGGGACCGGGCGCACTCTGGAGGTGCATGTCGCGTCCCTGCGCTCCAAGCTGCACATGCCCGCGCTGATCGAGACCGTCCGCGGCGTCGGCTACCGCCTCGTCGCCCCCACCGCCTAGCGGGGCCGGGTGAGCACCCGCCTGCTCCCGCTGCTCATCGTCCTGATGGCGGCCGTCCTGCTCGCGCTCGGCGTGCCGCTCGGCGTCAGCGTGGCCCGCGCGGAGCAGCAGAAGGTCGTCATCGACCGCATCGACGACACGGCACGCTTCGCCGCGCTCGCCCAGTTCGTCACGGAGGACGGGTCGGGCGGCTCACGCCGGACGGACACGGACGAGCGCCTTGAGACCCTGCAGACCGAGCTGACCAGCTACTACGAGGTCTACGGCATCAAGGCCGGGGTCTACTACCGCAACCACATCCCGATGGCCAACGCGCCCACGACCTGGTTCCTGCCCCAGACCGGCGAGGTCCGCGACTCCTTCGACGAGGCGCTGCTCAGCCGCCGCAGCCACGACCCCGAGCAGGTGTGGCCCTGGCAGGACGGCCGGCTCGTGGTGGCCTCGCCGGTCATCCGGGACGGCGACGTGGTCGCGGTCGTCGTCACCGAGTCGCCGACCGACTCGATGCGTTCGAGCACCCTGCGCGGCTGGCTGGTCATCGGCGCCGGGGAGTTCGCCGCGATGCTGCTCGCCGTCGGCGCCGCGCTGCGGCTGACCGGCTGGGTACTCAGGCCGGTGCGGGTACTCGACGCCACCACCCACGACATCGCCACCGGGAGGCTGAAGTCCCGGGTCGCACCGTCCGGGGGACCGCCGGAGCTCAGACGCCTGGCCGGGTCGTTCAACGAGATGGCCGACCACGTGGAGGACGTGCTGGAGCAGCAGCGGGCCTTCGTCGCCGACGCCTCCCACCAGCTGCGCAACCCGCTCGCCGCCCTCCTGCTGCGCATCGAGCTGCTCGCCCTGGAACTGCCCGAGGACAACGAGGAGATCGCCTCCGTCCGGACCGAGGGCAAACGCCTGGCCCGGGTCCTGGACGACCTGCTCGACCTGGCGCTGGCCGAGCACAGCCAGGCCGACCTGAAGGTCACCGACGTCGGCGCGCTGGCCGCCGAGCGGGTGGCCGCCTGGTCACCGACGGCCGACGCCAAGGGCGTACGGCTGGTCGGCGACTGCCCGCCGACCACGGGCTGGGCCGACCCGGTGACCCTGTCGAGCGCCCTGGACGCGGTCATCGACAACGCGGTGAAGTTCACGCCGCACGGCGAGAGCGTCCGGGTCGAGGTCGCCTCCACCGGGGACGCCGCCACCGTCGTCGTCACCGACAACGGTCCCGGACTCACCGACGAGGAGCTCACGCGCGTGGGCGACCGCTTCTGGCGCAGCGGACGGCACCAGAACATCAACGGCTCCGGCCTCGGCCTGTCCATCTGCCGGGCGCTGCTCGCGGCGGGCGACGGCTCGATCTCCTTCGGCCGCCACGAGCCGCACGGGCTTCGGGTCACGGTCACGGTGCCCAGGACCGGCACGGCGTCCAAGGAGCCCGATCGGGCCTACGGCTTGACCGACCGGTAGTAGCGCCGGGCGCCCTCGTGCAGTTCGAGCGGGTCGGTGTAGATCGCGGTACGCAGGTCCACCAGCTGCGCGGAGTGCACGTGCGCACCGATGCCGTCGCGGCTGTCGAGCACGGTCCGGGTCAGCCACTCGGTGAGCCGCGGATCGACGTCCGCGCGGGTCACCAGCAGGTTGGACACCGCCATCGTCGGCACCACGGCGCCGTTCTGGACCGTGGGGTAGGCCGACTCCGGCATGTTGGTGGTGCGGTAGTAGCGGGTCGCGCCGCCCGACTGGTGCAGCTTGGTGACCAGGTCGTCGCCGATCGGCACGAACCGGAAGGCGGAGCTCTCCGCGATCTCCTTGAGGCCGTCCGTCGGCACCCCGCCGGACCAGAAGAACGCGTCCAGCTCGTCGCCCAACCGTCCGGGGCCGGTGTCGATCCCGTCCGCCCGGGGCGTGATGTCCGTCTCCGGGTCGATGCCCACCGCCTTCAGCAGCCGGGTGGCGATCAGCCGTACCCCCGAGTTGGGCAGCCCGATGGCCACCCGCTTGCCCCGCAGGTCCCGCACCGACTGGATGTCCGAGTCGCTCGGCACGACGAGCTGCACGTAGTCGTCGTAGAGCCGGGTGACCCCGCGCAGCCCTTCGGCACCCGGATAGCCGGCCAGCTTGTACGTCTCGACCGCGTCGGCCGCGGCGATCGTGAAGTCGGCCTCCCCGGACGCCACCCGCTCGACGTTCTCCTGCGAGCCCGCGCTGGTCATCAGCCGCACGTCCAGGTCCGGCATGTCCTTGCGCAGCTCGGTGCGCAGCAGCTCGCCGTACTTCTGGTAGACGCCCGCGCGGGTGCCGGTGCTGAAGGTGATCGTCCCGCTCGGCGGCTTCTCGCCCAGCGGCAGCAGCCACCACAGCAGCAGCCCGAGCACGACGGCACCGGCGACCGCGCCCTGGACGGCCCGGCGCCTGCCGATACGGGAGAGCAGCGTGGACATGGGGGCGATCCTGCCAGCCCGCACGTGCGCTGACCAGGGCCCACTGTCAGTGGCGGTCGCTACAGTCGTCGGCATGAGCAACACCCCGCCCGTCGAGAGCAACACCCCACCTGTCGAGAGCGGCACCCCGTCCGCCGGGAGCGGTACGCCTTCCGCCGAGGGCCGCATCCCGTCCGCCGAGGGCAGGACGTCGCCCGCCGACCTGGTCCGTGCCTTCCACCTCGCCTTCGGGCTGGACGTCCGCAGCATGCCGAGCGAGGTCCCGCCAGGGCTGGCCGCGCACAGAGGCGAGCTGCTCGCCGAGGAGGCGGCCGAGGTCGCCGAAGTGTCGGTGCGAGGCCCGCTCGACCGGCTCGCGCACGAACTGGCCGACGTTGTCTACGTGGCCTACGGCACCGCCCTCGTGCACGGCATCGACCTGGACGCGGTGATCGCGGAGGTCCACCGCTCCAACATGACCAAGCTGGGGCCCGACGGCCGCGTCAGCCGCCGGGCCGACGGCAAGGTCCTCAAGGGCGACCACTACGAGACACCGGACGTGTCCGGCGTGCTGCGCCGACAGGGCTGGACACCGCGGACGCCGGACGCCCCGGAACCGACCGGCGCCTGACCCCGGCGTACGACGACTCCAGTGCCCGACCCCGGCAGAGGACGACTCCGGCACCCGGGTGCCGGAGTCGTTCCAGAGGGCTGAGCCCGGTGCCGGTCAGTCGCCCACCGAGGCTTCCGCCTCCGTCGCCGCGGGCCGGGGTGTCCCCTCCGCGAGGCCGCTCGGGCGGTCGGGGTTGTCGCGGCGCCGGAAGAGGCGCATCGCCAGCGGCTCGGTGAAGCGTGCCGTCAGGGGGCCGAGGACGACCAGGATGAGGACGTACGCCGTGGCCAGCGGGCCCAGGGACGGCTCGATGCCGGCCGAGACCGCGAGGCCCGCGATCACGATGGAGAACTCGCCGCGCGCCACCAGCGCACCGCCCGCCCGCCATCGGCCCTTGACGGAGATCCCGGCGCGCCGCGCCGCCCAGTACCCCGTGGCGATCTTCGTCACGGCGGTCAGCAGTGCCAGCGCCAGCGCGGGCAGCAGGACCGGCGGAATGCTGGCCGGGTCCGTGTGCAGCCCGAAGAAGACGAAGAAGACGGCCGCGAACAGGTCCCGCAGCGGGCTCAGCAGCGTGTGCGCACCCTCCGCGACCTCCCCGGACAGTGCGATGCCCACCAGGAAGGCGCCCACCGCGGCCGACACCTGGAGCTGCTGTGCGACACCGGCGACGAGGATCGTCAGACCCAGTACCACGAGGAGCAGCTTCTCCGGGTCGTCGCTGGAGACGAAACGGGAGATGAGGCGGCCGTAGCGCACCGCCACGAACAGCACCAGGCCCGCCGCGGCCAGCGCGACCGCCAGCGTGATGCTCCCGGTCATCAGACCGGCGCCGGCCACCAGGGCCGTGACGATCGGCAGGTACACCGCCATCGCCAGGTCCTCCAGGACCAGCACGCTCAGGATCACCGGCGTCTCGCGGTTGCCGACCCGGCCCAGATCGCCGAGGACCTTCGCGATCACACCGGACGACGAGATCCACGTCACGCCGGCCAGGACCACGGCGGCCACCGGGCCCCAGCCCATCAGCAGCGCGGCCACGGCGCCCGGCACGGCGTTGAGCGCGCAGTCGACGAGACCCGCCGGATAGTGGGACTTGAGGTTGGTGACCAGGTCGCTGGCCGTGTACTCCAGGCCCAGCATCAGCAGCAGGAGGATGACACCGATCTCGGCGCCGGTCGCGACGAACTCCTCGCTAGCGCCGAGCGGCAGCAGGCCGCCCTCGCCGAAGGCGAGACCGGCCAGCAGGTACAGCGGGATGGGCGACAGCCGGTAACGGCCGGCGAACCGGCCGAGCAGCCCGAGGCCCAGGATGATGGAACCGAACTCGATCAGGAGTACCGCGGAGTGCACGCGCTCACTCCTGCCCGAGTATCGCCGCGGCGGCGTCGACGCCCTCACGGGTGCCGATGACGATCAAGGTGTCACCACCCACGAGCCGGAAGTCCGGCGCCGGCGAGGGAATCGCCTCGGCCCGCCGCAGCACCGCCACGATCGAGGCACCCGTGTCGGTCCGCATCCGGGTGTCGCCCAGCAGCCGTCCGTTCCACCGGGACGTGGCCGCCACCTCGATCCGCTCGGCGACCAGCCCCAGATCGGTGGTGTAGAGCAGGCTGGCGCTGTGGTGGGAGGGCTTCAGCGCGTCGATCAGCGCGCCCGCCTCGGGCCCCGTCAGCCGCAGCGAGTGGGCACAGGAATCGGGGTCGTCGGACCGGTACACGTTCACCGTGCGGGCACCGTCGCGGTGGGCCACCACCGACAGGTGGCGGTGCTCGCGGGTCACCAGGTCGTACTGGACCCCGATACCCGGGAGCGGCGTCGCCCTCAGGCGTGGAGCTGACACGTGCTTTCCCCTCACTCGTCCTGCGTTGCCTGCCGCGTCTCCAGCTGCGCTTTGTGCACGTGGGTGCCGTGCCCGCGACCTCGCCATGCTGCCATCCGCACGTACGGTGGCGATATGGGTGTCGTGACGGATATACGCAGCCGGTCGCGGTCGGCGAAGCTGGCTGCGGGGGTGTCGTGCGAGAAGGCCGGGAGGAGCGGAAAGAGGAACGTGTCGCTGTTCTGGCGGATCTTCTCGCTCAACGCCGCCGGCCTGGTCGTCGCCACCGCACTGCTGCTGGGACCGGTCACCGTGTCGACGCCCGTGCTGGCCGGGGAGGCCCTCGTCCTGCTGGCCGGCCTCGCGGCCCTGCTGGCCGGAAACGCGGTCGTCCTGCGCATCGGGCTCACTCCGCTGCACCGGCTGGGCCGGGCCATGTCCACCGCCGACCTGCTGGTGCCCGGGACCAGGCCCACGGTCTCCGGCCCGGCCGAGGCGGCGCAGCTCATCGCGACGTACAACACGATGCTGGACCGGCTCCAGGCCGAACGCGCCGCCGGTGCCGGCCGGGCCCTGCAGGCCCAGGAACGCGAACGCCACCGCATCGCCCGCGAACTCCACGACGAGGTGGGCCAGACCCTGACCGCCGTCCTCCTCCAGCTCAAGCGTGTCGCGGACCGGGTCCCCGGGGAACTGCGCGACGAGGTGACCCTGGCGCAGGAGGCCACCCGGGCCGGGCTCGACGAGATCCGCCGCATCGCCCGCCGGCTGCGTCCGGGCGTTCTGGAGGAACTCGGTCTGGCCAGCGCCCTGCGCTCGCTCGCCGCCGAGTTCACCCACCACGGACTGACCGTCCAGCACCACATCCCCGGCGACCTGCCCCCGCTCGCCCCGGAGGCCGAACTCGTGCTCTACCGGGTCGCCCAGGAGGGACTGACCAACACCGCCCGCCACGCCGACGCCGCCCGCGCGGCGCTCACGCTGCGGCCGCTGCCCGACGACGCCGGTGTCGAACTGCTCGTCCGCGACGACGGCACCGGTCTCGGCACGGCCGCCGAGGGCGCCGGCATCCGCGGGATGCGGGAGCGGGCCCTGCTGATAGGAGCCGAGATCCACTTCGAACCCGCCCCCGGTGGGGGCACCGACGTACGCCTGCGCGTCCCCGCGCCGCCGGGGGACCGTTCCGCAGACCGAACCGGAGACAGCCCCTGATGTCCGCACGGCCCCCGATCCGCGTCCTGCTCGCCGACGACCACACCCTCGTACGCCGCGGAGTCCGCCTCATCCTGGACGGCGAACCCGATCTGACGGTGGTCGCCGAGGCCGGTGACGGTGCCGAAGCGGTCGCGGCCGCGCGGGCCACCGAGATCGACCTGGCCGTCCTGGACGTCGCCATGCCCCGCATGACCGGCCTCCAGGCGGCCCGCGAACTCTCCCGGCGCCTGCCCGAGCTGCGCATCCTCATCCTGACCATGTACGACAACGAGCAGTACTTCTTCGAGGCCCTCAAGGCGGGCGCCTGCGGATACGTCCTCAAGTCCGTCGCCGACCGCGACCTGGTCGAGGCCTGCCGGGCCGCCGTGCGCGACGAGCCGTTCATCTACCCCGGCGCCGAGCGGGCCCTCGTCCGCTCCTACCTGGACCGTGTGCAGGGCGGTGGCGGCCTGCCCGACCGGCCCATCACCGAGCGCGAGGAGGAGATCCTCAAGCTCGTCGCCGAGGGCCACACCTCCAAGGAGATCGGCGAGCTGCTCTTCATCAGCGCCAAGACCGTCGAACGCCACCGCGCCAACCTCCTGCAGAAGCTGGGCGTACGCGACCGCCTGGAACTCACCCGGTACGCGATCCGCGCGGGCCTCATCGAGCCCTGAGACGCCCCCCGTCCCGTTGCGCCGAACCGCCCGATGGGGCGGGCGGTGCGGCGGAGCCGTGGGCAGGGGGGCGGCCCGTCGGCCCGTGCAGGCGTCGGCGTGAGCGGTCAGCAGCCGATCGGTGCGGAGCCCACGGCCACGTCGTCGAACCAGACCGTGTCGTCGCCCGTCGCGTAGCTTTCCCAGCCCAGTCGCAGGGCCGTCGGCCGGGGTGCGCTGCCGCGGGCGAGCCACTGCTGGTCGACGTCCTGCGTCGGCACCCCGTCCGCGTGCAGGCCCGGAACCAGCTCGTCGCCGAGCCAGGTGTCCAGGTCGCCGGCCGAGGTGTCGACCGCGAACCGCAGGCACTGCCAGCCGTCCGTCGGCAGCGGCCTGCTCAGCGCCACCCCGGCCGGGCTCTGCGCGGGCAGAGTGGCGTCGTCGCTCTCCCGGTTCCACTGCAGCGCGCCGTTCTGGCCGCCCACGCGCAGCGCCCGGCCCCCCTGCGCCGAGTCCGGCATCGACACGAAGGTGACGTGCGAGGTCGGCAGCGCGGTGGTGTGCCGGACCCACATGCGCACGTACAGCACCGGGCCGACCGACGACAGGTCCGCGGTGTGGGCGACGAAGGCGTGGTTGCAGTACCCGGCCCGGCCGTCCACCCGGAGCGACCTGCCGCCCTCGTGCGCCACCGCCGAGTCCACGGCGGCCGTGCCCGTGCCCTGGCAGTCGGGCGCGGTGAACCGCCAGTCGCCGGCGGGCTCGGGGCCGGCCTGGTCCTCGAAGCCCGAGCAGATCACGGCGTCACCGCACTCCGCGGACGGCGGTGGAGTCGTCGCGGGAGGCGTGGTCGGTGGTGTGGTGGGCGGCGTGCCGCCGTCGTCGCCGCAGGAGGTGCCGTTGAGCGCGAAGTCGTCCGGCGCGGGGTCGGCGGACCGCCAGGTTCCCTGCAGTCCGAACTCGGCGGTGCCGCCCGTGGCCAGGGCGCCGTTCCAGCCGGCGTCGACGGCGACCACGGACCCGCCGGTCTGTGTGACGGTCGCGTTCCACGCCGACGTCACCTGCTGATCGCCGGTGTAGGTCCAGGTCAGACGCCAGTCGTTCACCGCGGGGCCGAGGTTGGTGATCCTCACCTGGGCGGTGTAGCCGCCCGCCCACGCGTCGACGCGGTAGTCGACCCGGCAGGTGGCCGCCGCCGCACCGCTCGCGGGCATCGCCACCAGGACCGACACCACCAGCGCCACGGCGGCCACCGCCGCGGTCCAGGGCCGGCGCAGTAATCGAAGGACTCGGGTGCGCACAGGGTGCCTCCAGTGCGGGAGAAGGGATGCGTCAGCGCATGCCGGTGAGCACGCTCATGCGCATATATGGGAGCGCTCCCATGCATGACACCGACTCTGACTGTGTACTGTCAATACGTGCGCGGCGTCGGACGCGATCGTGACTCGCCTACTCTTGTTGCCATGAGCAGCATCGACCGGAGCCAGTCAGTGGGCGGCACGCGAACCTACGAAGTACGCACCTACGGGTGCCAGATGAACGTCCACGACTCCGAGCGATTGTCCGGTCTGCTGGAGGACGCGGGCTACGTCCGCGCCCCCGAGGGTGCCGACGGCGACGCGGACGTCGTCGTCTTCAACACCTGCGCCGTACGGGAGAACGCCGACAACAAGCTGTACGGCAACCTCGGCCACCTCGCCCCGAAGAAGGCGAGCCGCCCCGGCATGCAGATCGCCGTCGGGGGCTGCCTGGCGCAGAAGGACCGCGACACCATCGTGAAGCGGGCCCCCTGGGTGGACGTCGTCTTCGGCACCCACAACATCGGCAAGCTCCCGGTACTGCTCGAGCGCGCCCGCGTGCAGGAGGAGGCGCAGGTCGAGATCGCCGAGTCGCTGGAGGCGTTCCCGTCCACGCTGCCCACCCGGCGCGAGAGCGCGTACGCGGCCTGGGTCTCCATCTCCGTCGGCTGCAACAACACCTGCACCTTCTGCATCGTCCCGGCGCTGCGCGGCAAGGAGAAGGACCGCCGCCCCGGCGACATCCTCGCCGAGGTCGAGGCCCTGGTCGCCGAGGGCGTCAGCGAGATCACCCTGCTCGGGCAGAACGTCAACGCCTACGGCTCCGACATCGGTGACCGCGAGGCGTTCAGCAAGCTGCTGCGCGCCTGCGGGAACATCGACGGCCTGGAGCGCGTCCGCTTCACCTCCCCGCACCCCCGCGACTTCACCGACGACGTCATCGCCGCCATGGCCGAGACGCCGAACGCGATGCCGCAGCTGCACATGCCGCTCCAGTCCGGCTCCGACCCGGTCCTCAAGGCGATGCGCCGCTCCTACCGCCAGGAGCGCTACCTGGGGATCATCGAGAAGGTGCGCGCCGCCATCCCGCACGCGGCGATCACCACCGACATCATCGTGGGCTTCCCCGGCGAGACCGAGGAGGACTTCGAGCAGACCCTGCACGTGGTGCGCGAGGCCTGCTTCGCCCAGGCCTTCACCTTCCAGTACTCCAAGCGGCCCGGGACCCCGGCCGCCGAGATGGAGAACCAGATCCCCAAGGCCGTCGTCCAGGAGCGCTACGAGCGCCTGGTCGCCCTCCAGGAGGAGATCTCCTGGGACGAGAACAAGAAGCAGGTCGGCCGCACCCTGGAGCTGATGGTCGCCGAGGGCGAGGGCCGCAAGGACGGCGCCACCCACCGCCTCTCCGGCCGCGCCCCCGACAACCGCCTGGTGCACTTCACCAAGCCCGACCAGGAGGTCCGCCCCGGCGACGTGGTGACCGTGGAGATCACCTACGCCGCCCCGCACCACCTCCTCGCCGAGGGCGCGGTGCTCGACGTGCGCCGCACGCGCGCGGGCGACGCCTGGGAGAAGCGCAACACCGCCGAGCAGGCCAAGCCGGCCGGTGTGCTCCTCGGTCTGCCGAAGATCGGCGTGCCCGAGCCCCAGCCCGCCGTGGCGAGCGGCTGCGGCTGCGACTGACCGCGGGCGGTGCCGCCGGGGGCGGCGGTACGGGGATACGCTGCCGATCATGCTTGTCGCCGCCGCCGTCTGCCCCTGCCCGCCGCTCCTTGTGCCGGAGGTCGCCGCGGGTGCCGCACCCGAGCTGGACGCCGCACGCGCCGCGTGCACGGACGCGCTGGGCGTGCTCGCCGCGTCCCGGCCCGACCGGCTCGTGGTGGTCGGGCCCGCGGACTCCGCCGGGCCCGAGGCCTATCCGCGCGGCGCGCGGGGCTCCTTCCGCGGCTTCGGCGTGGACGTGGAGGTGTACCTGGGTGCCGACAGCGGCGGTGCGGGCGGAGCCGAGCTGCCCCACGGGCTTGCCGTCGGCGCCTGGCTGCTCGGGCGGACCGGGTGGACCGATGCCCCCGTCGACGCCATCGGGGTGGGGGACGGGCTGTCCGCCGAGCACTGTGCCGCCGTCGGCCGGGACATCGCCGCGCGGGCGGGACGGACGGCGCTGCTGGTGCTGGGCGACGCCAGCGCGTGCCGCACGCTGAAGGCGCCCGGCTACCTCGACGAGCGGGCGGCGCCCTTCGACGCGGAGGTGGGCCGCGCCCTGGAGACGGCGGACCCGGCCGCGCTCGCCGCCCTGGACATCGATCTGGCCCGCGAACTCAAGGCATCGGGCCGGGCGCCCTGGCAGGTCCTCGCGGGTGCGGCCGGGGACTCGGACCTGGGCGGCGCACTCCTGTACGAGGACGCGCCCTACGGGGTCGGCTACGTCGTGGCCACCTGGTCGTAGCGACGGAGCGGCCACTGGTCGCAATGGTCGGCGCGACACCCCGGACGGGGGCGGCAGGCGCGGCTGCATGGTCGTAGCGGCAACGCGCGACCTGGTCGTGGCCGCGGAGCAGCCATCTGGTCGTAACGATCGACGCGGCGCCCCGCACGTAGCCGCGGACGCGGCTGCACGGTCGCAGGGCGAGGCACCACCTGGACGTAGCGGCGGTGCGGCCGGCTGGTCGTAGTGGACGACGGGGCGCGGCCCGGCGTCGCGGTAGACGAGGCTGCATGGTCGTAGAGGTGGCGCGGCCACCTTGTCGTGGTGGTGTAACCGCAGCGCCCCCGCATGCAGCGGCCGACGCGGCTGCACAGTCGTAGCGGCGACGCGCGACCTGGTCGTGGCGGCGGAGCAGCCATCTGGTCGTAGCGGTCGACGCGGCGGCGCGGACGTCAGCGGTGGAGGCGGCTGCACGGTCGCAGGGCGAGGCGACACCTGGACGTAACGGCGGCGGGGCCACCCTTGTCGTGGTGGTAGACGTGGCGCTCCCGCACAAAGCGGCGGACGCGGGTACACCGTCGGAGCGGCGAGGCGGCACCTGTCCGCAGGGGTGGCGCGGTCACCGTGTCGTGGCCAGCGGCGCGCCCGCGGACGGTCCGGAGGCGGCCCGGGGGGCCGGGCTCCGTGACCGTCCGGCGGCGTGCCGGGTCAGGAAGCCGGAGGCGGGCCGGCCGGAGGGGTGCCGCCGCCTTCTTCCCCGGGCTTGTCGTCCTTGTGGGCGAGGCGGTCCATGGCGCCCTTGGCCTTGCCCGTGCCCGTCTGGATCCGGTCGCTGTACTTGCCCTTGGTCCTCTCGTCGACGGTCCGCGCCATCTTGTCCAGACCGCGATCGATCTTGTCGCCGTGCTGCTGCGCGAGGTCGGAGACCTTGCCCTTCGCCGGTTCGAGTCTGGCCTTCAAGTTGTCCAGGAGACCCATGGTTCGCCTTCCCTCACGGGGCAGTCAGGTGCGGGCGCCCTTGTCGGCCTCGGCCTCGTTGTCGACGGCCTCCCCGGCGGACTGCTGCTTGGGGATGCCGACGCTCTCCGAGTCACCGGCCTCGGCGGCGGCCCTGTCGGTTTCGCCGGCCTCCGTCGTGTTCCGCGGACCGGCATCGGCCGTCTCCGCCACCTCGGCCGCCTTCGTCTCCGCCGCGTTCCCGGTGTCCGGGACGTCGGTCCGCGTCTCCGCGCCCGACGCCTCCTCGGTGTTCTTCGACCTCCGAAAAAGCCGTGCAAAAACGCCCATATCAACTCCATACGTTACTCGTGCGGGCGAAATCCCGCGGCATCCGGTGCGTCCGTTTGCGTGGCCGGGGCCATGACCCGGTGGCCCGGGGAGCGGGAACCTCGCAACGGGCAACGACCCCCGACGCGGACCGTCACGTAACTCGTTCGAGGGCGAGGCGAGAGGTTTGCGAGACTGGTGCGGTGAGCAGCGCACCCCCCGCCCCCCGCGTCATCGCCGTAGTCGGACCCACCGCGGCCGGAAAGTCCGATCTGGGCGTCTTCCTGGCCGAGCGGCTCGGCGGCGAGGTCGTCAACGCCGACTCCATGCAGCTCTACCGAGGGATGGACATCGGCACCGCCAAGCTGACGCCCGGGGAACGCGGCGGCGTCCCGCACCATCTGCTGGACATCTGGGACGTGACGGTCACGGCGTCCGTCGCTGAGTACCAGCGCCTCGCGCGGGAGCGGATCGACGCGCTGCTCGCCGAAGGACGCTGGCCGATCCTCGTCGGCGGTTCCGGTCTCTACGTCCGCGGGGCCGTCGACAACCTGGAGTTCCCCGGTACCGACCCCGAGGTCAGGGCCCGCCTCGAGGAGGAGCTCGAACTGCGCGGCCCGGGTGCGCTGCACGCCCGGCTGGCCCTCGCCGACCCGGAGGCGGGGCGGGCCATCCTGCCGAGCAACGGGCGTCGTATCGTGCGCGCACTCGAAGTGATCGAGATCACCGGCAGGCCCTTCACCGCCAACCTCCCCGGCCACGACTCCGTCTACGACACCGTGCAGATCGGCGTCGACGTGGCCCGCCCCGAGCTGCACGAGCGCATCGCCCTGCGCGTCGACCGGATGTGGGAGGCCGGTCTGGTCGACGAGGTGCGTGCACTGGAGGCGCAGGGGCTGCGCGAGGGGCGTACGGCGTCCCGCGCGCTCGGCTACCAGCAGGTCCTCGCGGCGCTCGCCGGCGAGTGCACGCTCGACGAGGCGCGCGCCGAGACCGTCCGTGCCACCAAGCGCTTCGCGCGCCGTCAGGATTCGTGGTTCAGGCGCGACCCGCGGGTGCACTGGTTGAGTGGGGGTGTGGCGGATCGCACGGAACTTCCGCGACTCGCCCTGTCGTTGGTCGAACGACCGGTTACAGCCTGATCACGTGATGGCATCGGGACGCCCCGGCCGTCATCCGGGCCTTCGGCGGCGTGCCATCATCGAGCTTCGATCGACCGAGTGAGTCCTAGTTGGGAGGGCGCGTGGCGATGGAGGCCGGCCCTCGTGACACCGCACCGAGCACCGAACACGGCTCCGCCGACCACGGCGGACCGGAGTCGGACGGCGGCGCCCTGAGCCCCGACGGTCCCGACGAGACGCCGGACGGCGTCGCCGACGGACCCGCGCCGGACGAGATGTACGGGGACGAGGTCGAGGTCGAGTTGCGGCCCCAGCGCCGGCTGCGGATCTGGCAGCTCGCGCCCATTGTGTGCCTGGCCGCGCTCGGCTCCCTGATGTTCGCCTTCCCGCTCGCCTTCGACTTCGGCGACAGCGGCGCCGTGATCGCGATGCTGGGACTGCTGATCTGCTCCTGCGCCGCCGGCTGGGGCATGATGGCCGCCCGCCGGGTCGGTTACACCTGGCCGGGCCTGCCCCAGCGCGGCTCCGGGCGCCGAGCCGACTGGCGGACGATCCTCGTGTACGCCCTGGCCGTCGCCGCGGTCGTCGCCCTGGCCGTGTGGCGGGTCGCCCGCCTTCGGAGCTGACGGGGCCCTCCCGCCCCCGGGCCCGGCTCCGCCCCTCGTCGTCGTGGCGCACCCACCCCGTACGATCGAGGAATGAGCACGCGGATCGCCTTCCTCAAGGGCCACGGCACCGAGAACGACTTCGTGATCGTTCCCGACCCGGAGAACGCCCTCGACCTGCCCCCCGCCGCCGTCGCCGCCCTGTGCGACCGCCGAGCGGGCCTCGGCGGGGACGGGCTGCTGCACGTGGTGCGGTCCGCGGCGCACCCCGAGGCCCGGGACATGGCCGCCGAGGCGGAGTGGTTCATGGACTACCGCAACGGCGACGGCTCGGTCGCGGAGATGTGCGGCAACGGCGTGCGGGTCTTCGCGCGCTACCTCCAGCACGCCGGGCACGTCACCGAGGGTGACCTCGCCGTCGCGACGCGCGGGGGCGTGAAGCGCGTACACATCGCCAAGAACGGTGACGTCACCGTCGGCATGGGCCACGCGCTGCTGCCCGAGGGCGACGTCGAGGTGAGCGTGGGCGAGCGCGACTGGCCCGCGCGGAACGTGAACATGGGCAACCCGCACGCGGTCGCCTTCGTCGCCGACCTCGCCCACGCGGGCGACCTGTACGCCCCGCCCTCCCACGCGCCCGCCGGCGCCTACCCGGACGGGGTCAACGTCGAGTTCGTGGTCGACCGGGGCCCCCGCCACGTCGCGATGCGCGTGCACGAACGCGGCTCCGGCGAGACCCGCTCCTGCGGTACCGGTGCGTGCGCCGTCGCCGTCGCCACCGCCCGCCGGGACGGCCTGGACCCGGCGGCCACCGGAACCCCGGCCACCTACACGGTCGACGTGCCCGGCGGCACCCTGGTGATCACCGAGCGCCCGGACGGCGAGATCGAGATGACGGGGCCGGCCGTGATCGTCGCGGAGGGCGAGTTCGACTCCGCCTGGCTGGAAGGGGTACTCGCCTGAACCACGACCCGGTGACCCGGACCGCGGTGAACCACAGCTCGGTCCATGACACTCAGTGCGAAAACGTAAACCCTCGGACCATCGCTCGAATGGGTGATCCGTTTCACGCTCGGCGAGAGGCGGTCGGCCGCACGTGATGGGCTCGATAGCATCAAGCACCGGCCCGGACGGGGGACCGACAGCATCCCCTGAGCCGTGTCCGCCCTGGGATTCCCCGTCCGCCGGTCCGCGCAGCCGGAGGTGCCCATGAATGCGGAGGCCGTGAATCCAGCGAGCCCGGGACCCGTGCCGCCCGCGGCCACCGGTGCCGTCACGCCGGCGCCCCGCAGGAAGGCCCGCCCCCGGATCGACCTGCGCCGCCTCGGCCGCGCCGCGCTGCTCGGCTCCGCCACCCGCAGCCGGGGCCTGCCCGACGCCATCGGCCACGTCGTCGAGGCCCACCGCGCCCACCACCCCGACGCCGACCTCGACCCGCTGCGCCGCGCCTACGTCCTGGCCGAGTCCTCGCACCGCGGGCAGATGCGCAAGAGCGGCGAGCCGTACATCACCCACCCGCTCGCCGTCACCCTGATCCTCGCCGAACTGGGCGCGGAGACCACCACCCTGACCGCCTCGCTCCTCCACGACACCGTCGAGGACACCGAGGTGACGCTCGATCAGGTCGGCGAGCAGTTCGGCGCCGAGGTCCGCTACCTCGTGGACGGCGTCACCAAGCTGGAGAAGGTCGACTACGGCGCCGCCGCCGAACCCGAGACCTTCCGCAAGATGCTCCTCGCCACCGGCAACGACGTCCGCGTGATGTCGATCAAACTCGCCGACCGGCTGCACAACATGCGCACCCTCGGCGTCATGCGCCGCGAGAAGCAGGAACGCATCGCCAAGGTCACCCGCGACGTCCTCATCCCGCTCGCCGAACGGCTCGGCGTCCAGGCGCTCAAGTCCGAGCTGGAGGACCTCGTCTTCGCGGTCATGCACCCCGAGGAGTACGCGCACACGCGGGAGCTGGTCCAGGAGAACGCCGCCCGCGCGGACGACCCGCTCGCCGCGGTTGCCGACGAGGTGCGGGGCGTGCTGCGCGAGGCCGACATTCAGGCCGAAGTCCTCATCCGCCCGCGCCACTTCGTCTCCGTGCATCGCGTCTCCCGCAAGCGCGGCACGCTCCGCGGCGCGGACTTCGGCCGCCTCCTGGTGCTCGTCCAGGAGGACGCCGACTGCTACGCCGTCCTCGGTGAGCTGCACACCTGTATGACGCCCGTCGTCTCGGAGTTCAAGGACTTCATCGCCGTCCCCAAGTTCAACCTCTACCAGTCGCTGCACACGGCGGTGGCCCGCGCGGAGGACGGCCAGGTCGTGGAAGTCCTCATCCGCACCCACCAGATGCACAAGGTCGCCGAGGCCGGTGTGGTCGCGCTCGGCAACCCGTACGCGCCTCCGTCGGAGGAGCAGAGCGCGGGCGACGGCGAGCGCGCCGACCCCACCCGGCCCGGCTGGCTCTCCCGGCTGCTCGACTGGCAGCGCGGCGCCCCCGACCCCGACACGTTCTGGTCCACCCTCCGCGAGGACCTCGCCCAGGACCGCGAGATCACCGTCTTCCGCCCCGACGGCGGCACCCTCGGCCTCCCCGAGGGCGCGACCTGTGTCGACGCCGCCTACGCCCAGTACGGCGAGGACGCGCACGCGACCATCGGCGCCCGGGTCAACGGCCGGCTGGCGCCCATGAGCACGGTGCTGCGGGACGGCGACACCGTGCAGCTCCTGATGGGTCAGGACCCCGCCTCCGAGCCCTCCAGGGAGTGGCTGGAGCACGCCCACACCCCCGCCGCGCGGATCGCCATCCAGCGTCGGCTCGCCGCCCACCCGGAAGCGGCACCCGAGGCGCAGGAGCCGCCCCGCGGACCCGCCGTACCCGAGCCCCACGCCCACCCGGACGCGCCGCGACCGGCCCCGGACGCCGCACCCGCCCGCCCCGCCGCCGACGTCCTCGTCGACCCGCCGGGCGCGAACGTACGGCTGGCGGGCTGCTGCACCCCCGTACCGCCGGACGAGATCACCGGTTTCGCCGTGCGCGGAGGCGTGGTGACCGTGCACCGCGCCCAGTGCGCGGTGGTGGCGCGCATGAAGAGCGCCGGGCGTGCGGAGGTCGGTGTGCGCTGGGGGGAGAGCACCGGATGCCGGGTGACCCTGCTCGCCGAATCGTTCGGCCGCCCGCATCTCCTGGCCGACCTCACCGAGGCCATGGCCCTCGAAGGCGCCGAAATCGTCTCCGCGACCGTCGAACCCCCGGACCGCCAGCGGGTCCGGCACAGCTACACCGTCATACTCCCGGACGCCGCCCGGCTGCCCGCGCTCATGCGCGCCATGCGCGACGTGGCCGGCGTCTACGACGTCAGCCGCGCCCAGCCGCAGCCGACCGGCGCCTGATCCGGCACGGTCTACCGCACCTGTCCAATCCGGCAGGCGGCGCCGAGCCCGTGCGGCCCGGCAGTGGCGGTGCCGCACCCGCGTGTCCGGCACGAGGCACCGCACCCGTCCCATCCGGCAG
>NZ_JBVKBZ010000006.1:59159-386641 GCF_055635195.1 Streptomyces sp. NPDC111628
GGCCGCACCGAACCTGCCGGGCCCACCCGCGGCTGACCGGCGGCGCGCGATCCGGCACACGGCGCTGTAGGCGTCCGGTCCGGCACGGCGTACCCGCGCCTGTTCCGGCACGGCGCCCCGCACCCGTCTGATCCGGTGCGCCGCGCCGAACCTGCCGGGCGTACCCGCGGCTGACCGGCGGCGCGCGATCCGGCACACGGGGGGCGCTGTACGCGGCCGGTCCGGCACGGGGTACCCCCGCCTGTTCCGGCACGGCGTCCCGCACCTGTCCGGTCCGGCAGGCCGCACCGAACCTGCCGGGCCCACCCGCGGCTGACCGGCGGCGCGCGATCCGGCACACGGCGCTGTAGGCGTCCGGTCCGGCACGGCGTACCCCCGCCTGTTCCGGCACGGCGCCCCGCACCCGTCTGATCCGGTGCGCCGCGCCGAACCCGTTCGGGTGCCCCGGGTGCGCGTCGTCGCCGCCGGACACGCGCGCGCTGATAGCCGTGGGGGATGCTGCACACCCCTCACCCCGCGACTCCGCGACTCCGCTCACGCTCCCGGCGCCGGCTCAGGGCCGCGGCGCTGCTCGCCTCCGCCGTCTCCGTCTGCCTGGTCGCCGCGAGCGCCCCGCCGACCCCGCTGGGCGTCGGCGACCGCCTCTTCCCGCAGCTGGGCAACCCCGGGTACGACGTGGCGGCGTACGACCTTTCCTTCACCTACTCCGGCAGCAACAGCGAGCCGCTGAAGGCCGTCACCACCATCGAGGCCCGGACGACCGCCGACCTGGACCGGATCAACCTCGACTTCGCCCACGGGAAGGTCGACTCCGTCGAGGTCGACGGAGAGCCCGCCGGGTTCGCCACCGCGGGCGAGGACCTCGTAGTGACGCCCGAGGACGCACTGGACGAGGGCGACTGGACGCGGATCACCGTGCGGCACAGCAGCGACCCGGTGTATCCCGAGGACCGCCAGGGCGGCTGGGTGCGCACCGCCGACGGTCTCGCCATGGCCAACCAGGCGGACGTCGCCCACCTGGTGTTCCCCTGCAACGACCATCCCTCCGACAAGGCGCGGTTCACCTTCCACATCACCGCCCCCGACGGGCTCACGGCCGTCGCGAACGGACTGCCGACCCGTGTGGACCGCACCGGCGGATCGACCACCTGGACCTACCGGAGCCCGCACCCCATGGCCACCGAGCTGGCCCAGGTGTCCATCGGCCGCTCCACGGTGCTGCACCGCGCCGGGCCGCACGGGCTGCCCATCCGGGACGTGGTGCCGACCGAGCACCGCGCGGCGCTCGAACCGTGGCTGGACAAGACCCCCGGCCAGATCACATGGATGGAGCAGAAGGTCGGGCGCTACCCCTTCGAGACGTACGGCCTGCTCATGGCCGACGCCACCACCGGCTTCGAACTCGAGACCCAGACGCTCACGCTCTTCGAGCGGGAGCTGTTCACCGAGCCGGCCTACCCGAAGTGGTACGTCGAGTCGATCATGGTGCACGAGCTGGCCCACTCGTGGTTCGGCAACAGCGTCAGCCCGGCCACCTGGTCCGACCTGTGGCTCAACGAGGGACACGCCACCTGGTACGAGGCGCTGTACGCGGAGGAGACCGCGGACAAGCCCATGGCGGCCCGTATGAAGGCCGCCTACGGGGCCTCCGACCGCTGGCGTACGGCGGGCGGACCCCCCGCCGCCCCCAAGCCGCCGAAGAACGGCAGCAAGACCGGGATCTTCCGCGCCAACGTCTACGACGGCGCCGCGCTCGTGCTCTACGCCCTGCGCCAGGAGATCGGCCGCCCCGCATTCGAACGCGTCGAGCGCGCGTGGGTCGCAAGGAACCAGGACGGCACGGCGACGACCGCCGACTTCGTCCGGCTCGCCTCCGAGACCTCCGGCCGAGACCTGGGCGGCTTCTTCCAGGCCTGGCTGTACGGCGAGAAGACCCCGCCGATGCCCGGCCACCCGGAATGGAAGCAGAACCCCGTCGAGAAGGCCGCCGGGAAGCAGCCCGCCAAGGCGTCCCATAAGGCACACGGGGAATAAGCCGGTGACGAGACGGCCCGTGCCGTGCGACCATCTTCGGGACGGCGCGGTACGGGCCCCGGGAATCTCCCCGGCGGTTCGCACGTTGTACACCGTGTCGCGGCCCGTGCGCCGCGCCGACCCTTCCCAGCTACGTAAGGATCCAATGACCTCCTCTTCTTCCCCCTCCCAGGACACCAAGCGTCTCGCGCAGACCTATCCCGAGGGCCTCCGGGCCGATGCCCTGATGGAAGAGGACGTCGCCTGGAGCCACGGAAACGACTCGCGGTGGGACGGCGAGCAGTTCGACCGCTCCGACCGCGCGGCCCTGCGCCGCGTAGCGGGCCTCTCCACCGAGCTCGAGGACGTCACCGAGGTCGAGTACCGCCAGCTCCGTCTGGAGCGGGTCGTCCTCGTCGGCGTCTGGACCTCGGGCACCGTGCAGGACGCGGAGAACTCACTGGCCGAGCTGGCCGCCCTCGCCGAGACGGCGGGTGCGCTCGTGCTCGACGGCGTCGTCCAGCGCCGCGACAAGCCCGACGCCGCCACCTACATCGGCTCCGGCAAGGCCGAGGAGCTGCGCGACGTCGTGCTCGACACGGGCGCGGACACCGTCATCTGCGACGGTGAGCTGAGCCCGGGGCAGCTGATCCACCTCGAGGACGTCGTCAAGGTCAAGGTCATCGACCGCACCGCCCTGATCCTGGACATCTTCGCCCAGCACGCCAAGTCCCGAGAGGGCAAGGCGCAGGTCGCGCTCGCGCAGATGCAGTACATGCTGCCGCGGCTGCGCGGCTGGGGCCAGTCGCTGTCCCGGCAGATGGGCGGCGGCAAGGGCGGCGGCCTCGCCACCCGTGGTCCCGGTGAGACCAAGATCGAGACGGACCGGCGCCGGATCCGCGAGAAGATGGCGAAGATGCGCCGGGAGATCGCGGAGATGAAGACCGGCCGAGAGATCAAGCGCCAGGAGCGCAAGCGCCACAAGGTGCCCTCCGTCGCCATCGCGGGCTACACCAACGCCGGCAAGTCCTCGCTGCTCAACCGCCTCACGGGCGCGGGCGTACTGGTCGAGAACGCCCTGTTCGCGACCCTCGACCCGACCGTGCGCCGGGCCGAGACCCCCAGCGGGCGGCTGTACACCCTGGCCGACACCGTCGGCTTCGTCCGGCACCTGCCGCACCACCTGGTCGAGGCGTTCCGCTCCACGATGGAGGAGGTCGGCGACTCCGACCTGATCGTCCACGTGGTCGACGGTTCGCACCCCGTCCCGGAGGAGCAGCTGGCCGCCGTGCGCGAGGTGATCAGGGACGTCGGCGCCACCGACGTACCCGAGATCGTCGTGATCAACAAGGCCGACATGGCCGACCCGCTGGTGCTCCAGCGACTGCTGCGGGTCGAGAAGCGGGCCATCGCCGTCTCGGCGCGCACCGGTCAGAACATCGACCAGCTGCTCGCCCTGATCGACAACGAGCTGCCGCGTCCCTCGGTCGAGATCGAGGCGCTCGTGCCGTACACCCACGGCAAGCTGGTGGCCCGTGCCCACGACGAGGGCGAGGTGATCTCCGAGGAGCACACCCCGGAGGGCACCCTGCTCAAGGTGCGGGTGCACGAGGAGCTGGCGGCGGAGTTCGCGCCGTACGTTCCGGCGCCGCTCGCCTGAGACCGCGCGGCCGGGCGGCAGCCCGACCGACCGACCGAGGGCCCGTCCCCTGCCTCGGCAGGGGACGGGCCCTCGGTCATGCACGGATCCACGTACGGATCACTGACCGCCGTACGTCTTGCTCATGTTCTGGTACATCGCCTCGGCCGACGGGCCGAGCTGCGGGCCCGCCAGCCAGGTGTTCTCCAGCGGGCCGATCGAGGTGTTCGAGACCAGCCTGGTCTCGCCGTCCACCACCCGGAACCAGCCGCCGCCGGACGAGCCGCCGGTCATGGTGCAGCCGATGCGGTACATCGTCGGCAGCGACGGGCTCAGCGACAGCCGGCCCGGCCGGTCGACGCACTTGAACATCTCCAGGCCGTTGTACGGCGCGGCCGCCGGGTAGCCCCAGGCCCCCATGCTGGACACCTCCGTCGCCGACGGGGCGGAGAAGTCCACCTCCAGCGCGGCGCCGACCGTCTCCTCCAGCGACTTGCCGCCCTGCTCCGGCTTCACGTGCAGCACCGAGTAGTCGTACGCGGCCCCGTCGCCGCCGCTCTCCGAACCGCCCTTGATCCACTGGTCCGAGGTCGCCGCCCAGTCGGCCCACCACGTGCCGTACGGGGCCATCTCGGTGGCCGTCGCGTTCGCCAGCTCCGCCTCGGACTTGCCGTAGTCGTTGTACGACGGGACGAAGGCGATGTTGCGGTACCAGCCGCCGCTGCCGCCGGCGTGCACGCAGTGGCCCGCCGTCCAGACCAGGTTGGACTTCCCGGGGTGGTTCACGTCCTTGATCACCGTGCCGGAGCAGACCATCGAGCCCTCGGGGGAGTCGAAGAAGACCTTCCCGACCGGAGCGGCGTTCTCGTGGTACGGCTTCTTCTCGGCCACGGCCTCGACGGGCGCCGGTTCCGGGTCGGTGGCACCCTGGTCGGCGGCCGCGTCCTTGGTGGTGACGGTCTTGTCGGCCTCCTTCGCGGACTTCATCCGGTCCGGCTCCCACAGCCCCTCGATCACCGGGTTGACGAAGTCCTTGGCCTCACTGAGCCACTTGTCCTCGTCCCAGTCCTTCCAGCCGCCGTCCTTCCACTGGTCGACGTCGATGCCGTGCTCCTTGAGCCGGTTCGCGAGGCCGGCCGCCAGCCCGCCCTCGCCGCCACCGGTGTCGCCCGCGTCGGCGGTCTGGGAGGTGCCGCCGCCGGGCTCGGCGTCGGCCTCGTCCTGCTCCGATCCGCCGCAGGCGGTCGCGGTGAGCGTGAGCGCGGCGACCAGACCGGCAGCGGCGAGTGCGGTGCGCCGCCCGCGCCGTGGCGCGGCGGACACAGGTGTGGAACGCATGGTGCGACAACCCCCGTTGAAACGTGTGAATGCGTGAACGCGTGAATGTCTGTCATGAAACGGGCGGCGGGGTGCCGGCCTCGGGCCCGACGCACCCCACCGTCCTCACTGGTCGGCGAACTTGCCGCTCACCGCGTCGAACACGCCCTTGGCCTCGTCGCCCAGGCGCGGACCGGCCAGCCAGCCGGCGGTCACCGGGCCGATGGAGGTGTTGGAGACCAGCGCGGGCTTGCCGTCGGAACCGGCGGCGACCCAGCCACCGCCGGACGAGCCGCCGGTCATGGTGCAGCCGATGCGGTACATCGTCGGGTCGGAGGCGTTGATCGACAGCCGCCCGGGCTTGTCCTGGCACTGGTACAGCTTCTGGCCGTCGTACGGCGGCGCGGCCGGGTAGCCGATCGCCTTCATGCTCTCGATCTCCGGCACGGCGGGCGCGTCGAAGTCGACCGGCAGCGCGTCGCCGACCGTCTCCTCCAGCGACTTGCCGCCGCTGCCCTTCTCCGGCGTCACATGGATCACGGCGAAGTCGTACGAGGCGCCGTCACCGCCGGTCGCCCCGCCCTGCTCGATCCACTGGTCCGAGGTCTGCGCCCAGTCGCCCCACCAGACACCGTAGGGAGCGAGCTCCTCCTTGGTGGCGTTCTGCAGCTCCTCCACCGACTTGTCCGCGTCGTTGTACGAGGGGACGAAGGCGATGTTGCGGTACCAGCCGCCGCTCTTGCCCGCGTGCACGCAGTGACCGGCCGTCCACACCATGTTGGACTTGCCGGGATGGGCCGGGTCCTTCACGACCGTCGCCGAGCACACCATCGAACCCTTGGGGGAGTCGAAGAGGAGCTTGCCGGCCGTGGCGGCGTTGTCGTGGTACTTGGCCGGTACGGCCGCCGCCTCGACGGGCGCGGGCTCCGGGTCGGTGACGCCCTGGTCGCCGGAGATGTCGTTCTCGTCGACCTCCTGGTCCGGCTCCTCGGCGTCCCGCATCCGGTCCGGGTCCCACAGGCCCTCGATGATCGGGTTGACGAAGTCCTGCGCCTCGCGCAGCCAGTCGTCCTTGTTCCAGTTCTTCCAGGCGCCGTTCTTCCAGTCGTCGACGTCGATCCCGTGTTCCTTGAGCTTGTCCTTGATGTCGTCCGGGATCCGGATGCCGCCGTTGCCGTCGTCCGCGGCCGACGCGGAGGCCGAGGCGTCGGCGCCCGCCTCGGGGTCGCCGTCCTCGCACGCGGTGGCGGTGAGCGCGAGCGCCGAGACGAGCGCCACGGCGGCGGCCGCGGAGGAGGTTCCGCGCCGTCCGCGCCTGTTTCCGCGCGTGCTGAACGACGGCCGTATGGATCGCATGGTGTTGACTCCCCCTGCTGTGAACGAACGTGGTGCCGCGGTCGAACCGTCGAACGACGGTGACCGGGAACGGCACCACACACTATGCGGTGGCTGTGGGGGAGTTCCGACGGAACGGCAACGGTTCGGATACAGCGGCCTGACCTGGCACGCGTTGCCCAGTCCCGGAAACGATCTGCAGGCGGGCCGTAACCCGGTGAACGGTCCTCGGTTGGTAGCGGTGGGGGGGCCTGCTGTCCGGACGCGGTCCTCCATGCCGGGAGCGCCCGGCACGTCGGGTCGTGTCCGGACAGCGGGAGGTCGACGAGCCGTGGCGGGATCCCCGTACGGAGGGTGCACGGGCGCGGGCGGGAACGCCGGGCCGGTCGTGACGAGGGAGCCCGCGGTCGGGGCGTTCACGCGGGCGCACGCCGCGCGCGCGGGTGCTGGGCAGGGGAGCGGCATGCCAGGGCCAGGGCCAGAGCCAGGGCCAGGGCCAGGGGACGGCGGGCAAAGGGGCGCTCTGAGGCGCCAGGCGGCGCGGGAACCGGCGGCACGTACCTACGCGCGCGCCCTCCCGGTCGTACCCGTCCGCGCCCGGGGACTCACCATCGAGGCCGCCGACGGCCGCCGTTACCTGGACTGCGTCTCCGGCGCGGGCACCCTGGCCCTCGGCCACAACCACCCCGTCGTCCTCGACGCGATCCGCACGGTCCTCGACTCGGGCGCGCCCTTGCACGTCATGGACCTCACGACACCGGTCGAGGACGCCTTCGTCACCGAGCTGCTGCGCACCCTGCCGCCGGGACTCGCCGACCGTGCGTGCGTGCGGTTCTGCGGTCCGGCCGGCACGGACCCGGTCGCCGCCGCGGTTGCGCTGGCCCGCGCCGCCACCGGACGGACCCGGGTGGTCACCGTCACCGACGTTGACGCCGACGGGACGGTTCTCCACGAGGACGACGCCGACGGGACGGTTCTCGACGACGACGACGGCGAGCCGGGACGGGAGCGGCCCGCAGGACTCCTCCTGGAACCGGTCCGGAGCGAGGCCGGGGTGCGTCCGGTGCCGGACCGCCTGGTGCGGCGCCTGCGGGCCCGCGCGGCCGACCGGGCCGTCCCGTTCATCGTCGACGAGACCGGGACGGGCGTCGGCCGGACCGGCGCGTACTGGGCCTTCGAGCACAGCGGAGTCACGCCCGATGCGGTGGTCCTCGCCAAGGCGATCGGCGGCAGCCTCCCCCTGGCCGCGGTGGTCCACCGCGAGGACCTGGGCGAACCGGACCGTACGGCCGGCGCCTTCCGCGGCAACCAACTGGCCCTGGCCGCCGGAGCCGCCACCCTCGCCCACGTCCGTGAGCACCGGCTCGCCGGACACGCCGCCACGCTGGGCAGCCGGATGCTGACCGGACTGCGCGCGCTGGCCGCGGAGTTCCCGTGCGTCGGCGACGTGCGCGGGCGGGGCCTGATGGCCGGTGTCGAGCTGGTGGCACCGGACACCGCGCCCGACGTCACCGCCCATGGTGCCCGCCACGGTACCGCCGGCCGCCCCGGTACCGCCGCCGACCTCGCCACCGCCGTCCGCCGGGAGTGCCTGCGCCGCGGGCTGATCGTGGACGTCACGGGCCAGCGCGCGAACGTCGTACGGCTGCTGCCGCCGCTCATCGTGACCGAGGAGCAGATGTCGGCCGTCCTCGACCGACTCGCCGACGCCGTACGGGCGGTGGACCGCGATCGCCCCGGCGGCTCCGTCCCGTTACGCGCGAAGCGCGCCCCGAGATGAGACCCCCGGACACGGCCCGCCAGGAGGACCCGCGTTGCACACCGACCCCGCTCCCGAACCGTCTCTCGCGGCCACCTCCGCACCCGGGGCCCCGGCTGCTCCTGGGCCTGTTGCCGCTCCGGACACCGCACCACGGCCTGCCCCGGCGCACGGCGCCCTCCCCGGGCCGCGGCCCGCGCCGCACACCGCCCGGTCCGCGGCCGACCCCCTGGACGGCCTCGATCCCTGCGCCGCCGCCCAGGCCGCGGGCACGGAGAACCTGATCCGCTGCTGGGCCCGCGAGGCCGACGTGTCCGCCCCCGACGACGGCGTACTTCACGTGCCGCTCCCGGCCTCCGGTACGGCGCTCGTCGTCCCCGTCCGCTACTGGTCCCCGACCGGGGCGCACCGCTTCGGCCCCCCGCGGCTTTCCGGTTCCCCCGCGTCGGCGCCGCCCGTGGACGCGGTCACCCTCGCCGCGCTGCTCGTGCGCGAGACGGCCGGTGCCCGGGGGCCGGACGGTCCCGACCTCGTCGTGCGCGTGGCCGACTCCGTCCGCCGCACCGCCGTCTTCCTCCGGGACCGTGCCGGTCCAGGAGAACGCGGCGGACCCGACCTCTTCCTCGCCGCCGAACAGGCGCTGCTCCTCGGGCACCCGCTGCATCCCGCCCCGAAGAGCCGGGAGGGCCTCACCGAGGACGAGGCACGCCGGTACTCACCGGAGCTGCGCGGCTCCTTCCCCCTGCACTGGCTGGCCGTCGCCCCCTCCGTACTCGGCACCGACTCGGCCTGGACCGAGCGCGGCCGCCCGGTCACCGCGCCCGCGCTCACCGCACGCCTCGCGGCGGACGGCCCGGCGGCCCCGGAGGGATACGCCCTCCTGCCTCTGCACCCCTGGCAGTTCCGCGCCGTGCTGCACCGGCCGGACGTCGCCGCCCTCCTGGACACCGGGCAGGTCAGGGACCTCGGCGCCCGGGGCCCGGCCTGGCATCCCACGTCCTCCGTGCGCACCGTCCACCGCGGCGGTGCCCCCGCCATGCTCAAGCTCTCGCTGGGCCTGCACATCACCAACTCCCGCAGGGACAACCTCCGCAAGGAGCTCCACCGCGGCGTCGAGGTGCACCGCCTGCTGCGCCGCGGCCTGTCCCGCCAGTGGCGGGCGGCCCACCCGGACTTCGACATCGTCCGCGACCCGGCCTGGCTCGCCGTCGACGGACCCGACGGCGCGCCCGTGCGCGGTCTCGACGTGGTCGTCCGGCACAACCCCTTCCGGCCCTCGGACGACGTCTGCTGCGTGGCCTCCCTCGTGTCACCGCGGCCGCACACCCGGCTGGCCGAGCTGGTCACCCGGCTCGCCGGGCGGACCGGCCGCCCGCGCGGGGCGGTCGCCGTCGAGTGGTTCCTGCGCTACCTCCACCACGTCGTACGCCCCGTCCTGTGGCTGGACGCCCGCGCGGGGATCGCCCTGGAGGCGCACCAGCAGAACACGCTCGTCCTGCTTGACGCCGACGGCTGGCCCGCGGGCGGCCGCTACCGCGACAACCAGGGCTACTACTTCCGCGAGTCCCGGCGTACGGAACTCGACGCCAGGCTCCCCGGGATCGGCGCACAGAGCGACACGTTCGTGGCCGACGCCGTCACCGACGAGCGCTTCGCCTACTACCTCGCCGTCAACAACGTGTTCGGTCTCATCGGCACCTTCGGCTCAGAGCGTCTCGCCCCGGAGGGCACGCTGCTGGCGGCCTTCCGTCGCTTCCTCGGCGAGCTGGCCTCGGGCCCCGACCCGCAGGGCGGCCCGCTCCCCGCCCACCTCCTCGACTCACCCGTGCTGCGCTGCAAGGCGAACCTGCTGACCCGGCTGCACGGCCTCGACGAACTCGTCGGCCCGGTGGACACCCAGTCCGTCTACGTCACCATCGCCAACCCCCTGCATGCCTGAACGGGCCGCCCTCCCGAAGGAGCGACACTGTGAATTCCACCGACGCGAGCGCCGACGACACCCTGGACCTGCAGCTGCCCGAGGAGTTCGTCGCCCTGTTCCGGACCGCGGCGAACGACCCCGCGGAAGCGGCGACGGCACGCGCGCGTGAGGACCTGCGCGTGCGTGCGGACCTCCTCGACGGCATCGCCGACTGGGGCCCGAGCGACACCCCCGCCGGAGACTTCCACCTGGTCCCCGTGGACCTGGAACGGGACGTCGCGCTCATCGCGCGCTGGATGAACGACCCCGCCGTCTCGGCGTACTGGGAGCTGACCGGACCGCAGAGCGTGACCGCGGACCACCTACGGGCCCAGCTCACCGGCGACGGGCGCAGCGTCCCCTGTGTCGGGACGCTCGACGGGGTGCCGATGAGCTACTGGGAGATCTACCGCGCCGACCTCGATCCGCTGGCCCGGTACTGCCCGGTCCGGCCCCACGACACCGGCGTCCACCTCCTGATCGGCGACGGCGCGCACCGCGGGCGGGGCCTCGGAACCGAGCTGATCAGGGCCGTCGCCGACCTCGTCCTCGCCAAACGCCCCGCCTGCACGCGCGTGCTCGCCGAACCCGACGTCCGCAACAGGCCGTCCGTCGCGGCGTTCCTCGGCGCCGGGTTCCGGCCGACGGGGGAGGTGGACCTGCCCGCGAAACGCGCGGTCCTCATGATCCGGGCACGCGAGGCGCCGGAACAGTCACCGTGAAGCGCCGCGCCCGCCGTCTCCGGCGTCCCACCCGCTGCCGCTGTCGTTCTGCCCGCCGCCCCTCCCGTCCCGCCGGTCGACCGTCCCGTGTCGCCGGTCGCCCCGCCCCGTTTCGCCGGCCAGCCGCCCAGGAGCCACCCCTTGCCCCGCCTGTCCCCACGGTCACTCACGCCGCTCGCCCCCGCCTTGCCGACCCGTTTGTCAGTCCCGGGCCGTAGGGTGGTCGCGCTATGACGAAGCCCTCACTCCCCGAACTCCTGCACGCCGCCGTCACCGCCGTCGGCGGCACGGAGCGTCCCGGCCAGGTGGCCATGGCCGAAGCCGTCGAGGAAGCCATCGACGGCAGCTCCCATCTGCTGGTCCAGGCCGGCACCGGTACCGGAAAGTCGCTGGGCTACCTGGTGCCCGCCCTGGCGCACGGGGAGAGGGTGGTCGTGGCCACGGCGACCCTGGCCCTGCAGCGCCAGCTGGTCGAGCGGGACCTGCCCCGCACGGTGGACGCGCTCCACCCCCAGCTGCGCCGCCGCCCGGAGTTCGCGATGCTCAAGGGCCGGTCGAACTACCTGTGCCTGCACCGGCTGCACGAGGGCGTCCCGCAGGACGAGGAGGAAGGCCTCTTCGACCAGTTCGAGGCCGCCGCCCCCACCAGCAAGTTGGGCCAGGACCTGCTGCGGATGCGCGACTGGGCGGACGAGACCGAGACCGGCGACCGCGACGACCTGACGCCGGGCGTCTCCGACCGTGCCTGGGCGCAGGTGTCGGTGTCCTCCCGGGAGTGCCTGGGCGCCTCGAAGTGCGCCTACGGCGCCGAGTGCTTCGCCGAGACGGCCCGTGAGCGCGCCAAGCTCTCCGACGTCGTCGTCACCAACCACGCGCTGCTCGCGATCGACGCCATCGAGGGCGCGCCCGTCCTGCCGCAGCACGAGGTGCTGATCGTCGACGAGGCGCACGAGCTGGTCTCCCGGGTCACCGGAGTCGCCACCGGCGAGCTGACCCCCGGCCAGGTCAACCGTGCGGTACGCCGCGCCGCGAAGCTGGTGAACGAGAAGGCCGCCGACCAGCTCCAGACCGCCGCGGAGGGCTTCGAGCGGCTGATGGAGCTGGCGCTGCCGGGCCGCCTGGAGGAGATCCCGGAGGACCTCGGCTACGCCCTGATGGCCCTGCGGGACGCCTGTCGCACGGTCATCTCGGCGATCGGGACGACCCGCGACAAGTCCGTGCAGGACGAGGACGCGGTCCGCAAGCAGGCGCTGGCCTCCGTGGAATCCGTGCACGACGTGGCGGAGCGGATCACGAACGGCTCCGAGTGGGACGTCGTCTGGTACGAGCGCCACGACCGCTTCGGTGCCTCGCTGCGGGTGGCTCCGATGTCCGTCTCCGGACTGCTGCGGGAGAAGCTCTTCACCGACCGCTCGGTCGTCCTGACCTCCGCGACCCTGAAGCTGGGCGGCGACTTCAACGGGGTCGGGGCGTCGCTGGGCCTCGCCCCCGAGGGCACCGAGGGCGACGACGTGCCCCAGTGGAAGGGCGTCGACGTGGGCTCGCCCTTCGACTACCGCAAGCAGGGCATCCTCTACGTCGCCAAACACCTGGCCCGCCCCGCCCGGGACGGCGACCGCGGCGACATGCTCGACGAGCTGACCGAGCTGATCCAGGCGGCGGGCGGCCGCACCCTGGGCCTGTTCTCCTCGATGCGCGCGGCCCAGCTGGCCGCCGAGGAGCTGCGCTCGCGGATCCCGGAGTACCCGATCCTCCTCCAGGGCGAGGAGACCCTCGGCGAGCTGATCAAGAACTTCGCGGCCGACCCGCGGACCTGCCTCTTCGGCACCCTGTCCCTGTGGCAGGGCGTGGACGTGCCCGGGCCCAGCTGCCAGCTGGTCGTCATGGACAAGATCCCGTTCCCGCGTCCCGACGACCCTCTGATGAGCGCCCGCCAGAAGGCGGTGGAGGAGGCAGGGGGGAACGGCTTCATGGCCGTCGCCGCCACCCACGCCGCGCTGCTCATGGCCCAGGGCGCGGGCCGGCTGGTCCGCGCGTCGGGCGACCGCGGGGTGGTCGCCGTACTCGACCAGCGGTTGGCGACGGCCCGGTACGGCAGCTATCTGAAGGCGTCCCTGCCCGACTTCTGGTTCACCACGGACCGCAACCAGGTCCGCAAGTCACTCGCCGCCATCGACGCGAAGGCCAGGCAGACCGAGGGCGCCGAGGAGGCGGACGGCGACTGAGCGCGGCCGTCGTGCCGCGCGGCCGTCCCCCCGGCACCACCGGTCCCCGTACAGCGCTGGGCCCCGGAACCGGCGCAGAGGTCCCGGGGCCCGGTCGGGTCGGCGGGGCGCTGTCGCGCGCGTACCCGCCCGCCGTGGCGCTCAGACGCGACGCAGTACGGCCACCACCTTGCCGAGGATGGTCGCGTCGTCACCGGGAATCGGCTCGTACGCCGAGTTGTGCGGGAGGAGCCAGACGTGTCCGTCCTCGCGCTTGAAGCGCTTGACGGTGGCCTCGCCGTCGAGCATCGCGGCCACGATGTCGCCGTTCTCCGCGACCGGCTGGCGGCGGACCGTGACCCAGTCGCCGTCGCAGATCGCGGCCTCGATCATCGAGTCGCCGACGACCTTCAGGACGAACAGCTCGCCGTCGCCGACCAGCTGCCGGGGGAGCGGGAAGACGTCCTCGACGGACTCCTCGGCCAGGATCGGGCCACCGGCGGCGATACGGCCGACCAGCGGGACGTACGAGGCGGCCGGCTTTCCGGCGGTGTCCGTGGGCTGCACGGAGGCGGCCTGGTCGGAGCCGCGCACCTCGTAGGCGCGCGGGCGGTGCGGGTCCCGGCGCAGGAAGCCCTTGCGCTCCAGGGCCATCAGCTGGTGCGCCACGGACGAGGTGCTGGAAAGGCCGACGGCCTGGCCGATCTCCCGCATCGACGGCGGGTACCCGCGCCGCTGCACGGAGTCGCGGATGACCTCGATCACCCGGCGCTGGCGGTCGGTGAGCCCCGAGCTGTCCGCCCGGATGCCGGGAGGTCGTCCTGGCAGGGAGCGCTTGTGCCCCTCGGGATTCGCGGCGTCGCTCATCGCGTGCACCGGCTCAGGTCGGCCCTGGGGGCGTTCCTGGGCAGTGATGGTGGCACTGTCGGCGGTGGTGGTCACGTCGGCCCCTCTCGATGGTCTCCCTGCTGCACAACGGTAGTAGCTTTCGAAAGGTTGCGCCAAACACACGTTCGAGTGAAAAAACGCGAATCGCTCGCTCGTCTTGCATGTCTGGGTGTATGGCTACCGTGGCGCCTGGCGGACAAAAGGGCTCATTGCTGTACTCTTCACCGCCGTGGTGACAACCTCCGGGATGTCGCCCCAGTCTGCCATCCGGCATCCCGTTCGACGGGGCGGGGCTCCCATCTGTTGCGGTAGTCCCACGTCCCCTCCTCGCGGTGCCCACCGTATCTCCGCATGCTCCGGGCGGCACGAGTCCGACACGGCCGCGACACGCCCGGGCGGCGGAGGGGTGCGAGTGACGCGGCGCGGGTGGTCGCGCACGCACAGGCGCGACACGCGTGCAGGGCGTGTATGTATGAGCCAATCCCCACATCTAGTGGTTGGATAGCGTGAGCAGCCCACAAGTTGTGGTCCCCCGGGTCTTCGAGCCCGCCGCGATCGCCTATGCTGGGGGCTGCTTCGAGGGGCCTGAAGGGCCTTTCGAGGCTGTTGAGTCTGCTGTGAGGAGGGTTCGGAGACCATGCACTGCCCCTTCTGCAGGCACCCCGACAGCCGTGTCGTCGACAGTCGTACGACCGACGACGGCACGTCGATCCGCAGGCGCCGCCAGTGCCCTGACTGCTCCCGCCGGTTCACGACCGTGGAGACGTGCTCGCTCATGGTGGTGAAGCGGTCCGGGGTCACCGAACCGTTCAGCCGCACCAAGGTGATCAACGGTGTGCGCAAGGCCTGTCAGGGCCGGCCCGTCACCGAGGACGCGCTCGCGCAGCTCGGCCAGCGGGTCGAGGAGGCGGTGCGGGCCACCGGAAGCGCCGAGCTGACCACCCACGACGTGGGGCTGGCCATTCTCGGACCGTTGCAGGAGCTCGACCTCGTCGCCTATCTGCGCTTCGCCTCGGTCTACCGGGCGTTCGGCTCGCTCGAGGACTTCGAGGCCGCGATCGCGGAACTGAGGGAGACGACGGGGCGCCCCGGCGAGGAAGACGACACCGGCACGGGGAGCCAGGAGAACGACCGCGGGTCCACGGGGGCAGGACAGGTCCCCGAGCCCGCAGGCGCCGCCGACTGATCGGCGGGCCGGACCCGGACTTCGGCGCCCGGGCCCGGCCGGACGGCGGCGAGTGAACAAGACCTGTTGCGGGCGGTGCGAGAGATGCCCGCAACACCAGACAGAACACCGTGCCCACGGGAACAATCGGGGCACTTCAGGGCGTTTTCGCCCGTACAGGGAGGCGGCATGACAGAGACGGCGAGCGGTCCGGCACGGAGTTCCCGCGCCAAGGGCACCAAGGCGGGCAAGGGACTCCGCGTCGAGCGCGTCCACACCACTCCCGGCGTCCACCCCTACGACGAGGTGGCCTGGGAGCGTCGTGACGTCGTCATGACCAACTGGCGCGACGGCTCGGTCAACTTCGAGCAGCGTGGCGTCGAGTTCCCCGAGTTCTGGTCGGTGAACGCGGTCAACATCGTCACCAGCAAGTACTTCCGGGGTGCCGTGGGCACCCCGCAGCGCGAGGTGAGCCTGAAGCAGCTCATCGACCGCATCGTGAAGACGTACCGGAAGGCCGGCGAGGACAACAAGTACTTCGCCTCGCCCGCCGACGCCGAGATCTTCGAGCACGAGCTGGCCTACGCCCTCCTGCACCAGATCTTCAGCTTCAACAGCCCGGTGTGGTTCAACGTCGGTACGCCCCAGCCGCAGCAGGTCTCCGCCTGCTTCATCCTGTCCGTCGACGACTCCATGGAGTCGATCCTCGACTGGTACAAGGAAGAGGGCATGATCTTCAAGGGCGGCTCCGGCGCCGGCCTGAACCTCTCCCGGATCCGCTCCTCCAAGGAACTGCTCTCCTCCGGCGGCAACGCCTCGGGGCCGGTCTCCTTCATGCGCGGCGCCGACGCCTCCGCCGGCACCATCAAGTCCGGTGGCGCCACCCGCCGCGCGGCCAAGATGGTCATCCTCGACGTCGACCACCCCGACATCGAGGACTTCATCCAGACCAAGGTCTCGGAGGAGGAGAAGATCCGCGCCCTGCGCGACGCGGGCTTCGACATGGACCTGGGCGGCGACGACATCACGTCCGTCCAGTACCAGAACGCCAACAACTCGGTCCGCGTGAACGACACGTTCATGAAGGCCGTGCAGGACGGCGGCAAGTTCGGCCTGACGTCCCGCATGACCGGCGAGGTCATCGAGGAGGTCGACGCCAAGGCGCTCTTCCGCAAGATGGCCGAGGCCGCCTGGGCGTGTGCCGACCCGGGCATCCAGTACGACGACACCATCAACGCCTGGCACACCTGCCCGGAGTCCGGCCGCATCAACGGCTCGAACCCGTGCAGCGAGTACATGCACCTGGACAACACGTCCTGCAACCTCGCCTCGCTGAACCTGATGAAGTTCCTGAAGGACGACGGCAAGGGCCACCAGTCCTTCGACGCCGAGCGCTTCTCCAAGGTCGTCGAGCTGGTCATCACCGCGATGGACATCTCCATCTGCTTCGCGGACTTCCCGACCCAGAAGATCGGCGAGAACACCCGCGCCTTCCGCCAGCTCGGCATCGGCTACGCCAACCTCGGCGCCCTGCTGATGGCGACCGGCCACGCCTACGACTCCGACGGCGGCCGCGCCCTGGCCGGCGCCATCACCTCCCTGATGACCGGCACGTCGTACCGGCGCTCCGCCGAACTCGCCGCGATCGTCGGCCCGTACGACGGCTACGCCCGCAACGCCAAGCCGCACCTGCGGGTCATGAAGCAGCACTCCGACGAGAACGCCAAGGCCGTCCGCATGGACGACCTCGACACGCCGATCTGGGCCGCCGCCACCGAGGCCTGGCAGGACGTGCTCCGCCTCGGCGAGAAGAACGGCTTCCGCAACTCCCAGGCGTCCGTCATCGCCCCGACCGGCACCATCGGTCTCGCGATGTCCTGCGACACCACCGGCCTCGAGCCCGACCTCGCCCTGGTCAAGTTCAAGAAGCTGGTCGGCGGCGGCTCGATGCAGATCGTCAACGGCACCGTCCCGCAGGCCCTGCGCCGCCTGGGCTACCAGGAGGAGCAGATCGAGGCGATCGTCGCCCACATCGCCGAGCACGGCAACGTGATCGACGCCCCCGGTCTCAAGCACGAGCACTACGAGGTGTTCGACTGCGCGATGGGCGAGCGCTCCATCTCCGCGATGGGCCACGTCCGCATGATGGCCGCCATCCAGCCGTGGATCTCCGGCGCCCTGTCCAAGACGGTCAACCTGCCGGAGTCGGCGACCGTCGAGGACGTCGAGGAGGTCTACTTCGAGGCCTGGAAGATGGGCGTCAAGGCGCTCGCCATCTACCGCGACAACTGCAAGGTCGGCCAGCCCCTCTCCGCCAAGACCAAGTCCGCCAAGGACGAGAAGGCGGAGATCACGGAGAAGACCGAGGCGGCCATCCGCGAGACGGTCGAGAAGGTCGTCGAGTACCGTCCGGTCCGCAAGCGCCTCCCGAAGGGACGTCCCGGCATCACCACGTCCTTCACCGTCGGCGGCGCCGAGGGCTACATGACCGCCAACTCCTACCCGGACGACGGTCTCGGCGAGGTCTTCCTGAAGATGTCCAAGCAGGGCTCGACCCTCGCGGGCATGATGGACGCCTTCTCCATCGCGGTCTCCGTCGGCCTCCAGTACGGCGTGCCGCTGGAGACGTACGTCTCGAAGTTCACCAACATGCGCTTCGAGCCGGCCGGCATGACGGACGACCCGGACGTGCGGATGGCGCAGTCGATCGTCGACTACATCTTCCGCCGCCTGGCGCTGGACTTCCTGCCCTTCGAGACGCGTTCCGCGCTCGGCATCCACTCCGCCGAGGAGCGCCAGCGCCACCTGGAGACCGGGTCGTACGAGCCGTCCGACGACGAGCTGGACGTCGAGGGCCTGGCCCAGTCCGCGCCCCGCGCCCAGGAGCTGGTGGCCGTCGCCACGCCGAAGGCCGAGGTCGAGGCCGCCAAGCCCGCTCCGCAGCAGGCGCACACCAGCGCCGAGCTGGTGGAGATGCAGCTGGGCATCCAGGCCGACGCCCCGCTCTGCTTCTCCTGCGGCACGAAGATGCAGCGCGCCGGCTCCTGCTACATCTGCGAGGGCTGCGGCTCGACCAGCGGTTGCAGCTGACGCGTAGTCGTGCGTAGTCACCCATGAGTAAGGGGCGCCCCCAAGGTGGGTGCCCCTTACTCATGCACGGGCACCGTCAAGGCCGCGCCGCGCCCATCACCCGGGTGAACGTCGCGGGGTCCCCCTCGAATCCGTGCACGCCGGCCCGGAACTCCCACGCCCCCGTCTCGTCCCGGACGAACTCCGCGACCGTCGCCGCGGTGGCGGCCGGAACGCCGGCGAAGTCCTCCGCGGCCAGGTCCGTGTAGCCCTCACGGATGCGCAGGCCCGGGTTGGCCACGTCGCGGAAGGTCCGGTCCTCGGTGTGCTGCTGGATGGCGACGCCCACCACCACGCGCGCGTAACGCGCGTCGAGCCGCTCCAGCTCCAGCGTCATGACCTCGTCGAAACCGAAGCCCTTGCCGTCCTTGCTGTCCCGGTTGAGGTAGATCGTGCCGTCCGGCGAGCGGCTGTCGAAGTGCACCACGTAGGCGGGGGTGCCGTACGGGTCACCGGCCGGATAGGTTCCGGCGACGAGGTCCAGATCGGCGGGTGGCTGCCCCGCCGGACTCGGGTCCCACCGCAGCGCGACCTCGACCTTGCGCATGCCCTTGCTGAGGCCGTTCACAGACTTCCCCTTCCCAGGTCCCCCGCCCTGCCCGGCCACCAGAACTGCCGGACGGTGACGGCCGGTTGTCCATCCTGCCACGCACCGGGACGGGGGTGCGGGCAAGCGGTCCCGCGGAGAGCGACCGGTGCCGGGTTCCCTGGCCTTACCATGGCGCGGTGCTGGTCAAGTGGATTCGCTGCACCGTGGTGGACCGCCGCGGTTTCGAACGGGGGCAGCGGAAGTGGGCGGGGCTTCCGGGGGAGCCGGGTTTTCGGGGACAGGGGGGTGGCTGGAGCCGGGGGCGGCCGGACGTGGCGCACGTCTTCGCCTTCTGGGAGAGCCGTGCCTTCTACGACTCCTTCATGGCCCGCTCCCACGACCGGCTGGCCTCTGCCCAGGTGGGCACCTTCAAGGACGCCCAGGTCAGGCTCTTCGACCACCGGTTCGACGTGAAGACCGGGTTCGAGCCGCGCTTCACCGACGCCGACCTGCTGCGGGTGGCGCTGTGCCGGGTCCACGAGGAACGGGCCGAGCACTACGTCCTCATGCAGGAGAAGGTCTGGAACCCGGCGATGGCCGGCTCGCCCGGCATGATCCGCGGCCTGTTCGGCGAGGCCCCGGGGCACGGGTACAACGAGTACCTCGTGCTGTCCATGTGGCTGTCGGCCGCCGAGCACGGGAAGTACCGCACCGAGCGGGTGGAGCGGCTCGCCCTGCGCGCCCAGACGGAGGCCGACATCGCGGCGCTGACGGGCGACATCGTGCAACTGGAACCTTCCTGGACCGTTTGAGATCCGAACCCGCACCCGCATACCTTCCCCCAGGTGTGGAAACTGTGTGACGTACGCCGTACGGAGCCCGTACGGGTGCTTGGTTCCGCCCGTCTCGATCTAGGGTTCTGGCATGGCACGACCACGGCGCATCGTTCTTGTCCGGCACGGCGAGTCGACCGGCAACGTCGATGACACCGTGTACGAGCGTGAACCCGACCACGCGCTCGCCCTCACCGACCGGGGCCGGGCGCAGGCCGAGGAGACCGGCAAGGGGCTGCGCGAGGTGTTCGGCGGCGAGCGGATCAGCGTGTACGTCTCCCCGTACCGCCGCACCCACGAGACGCTCCGCGCCTTCCACCTCGACCCGGACCTCATACGGATACGTGAGGAGCCCCGGCTGCGGGAGCAGGACTGGGGCAACTGGCAGGACCGCGACGACGTGCGCCTGCAGAAGGCCTACCGCGACGCCTACGGGCACTTCTTCTACCGCTTCGCCCAGGGCGAGTCCGGCGCCGACGTGTACGACCGGGTCGGCGGCTTCCTGGAGAGCCTGTTCCGCAGCTTCGAGGACCCCGACCATCCCCCGAATGTGCTGCTGGTGACGCACGGGCTCGCCATGCGGCTGTTCTGCATGCGGTGGTTCCACTGGACCGTCGCGGAGTTCGAGTCGCTGTCCAACCCCGGGAACGCCGAGATGCGGATGCTCGTTCTCGGTGAGGACGGCAAGTACACCCTTGACCGGCCCTTCGAACGCTGGCGAGATCCGGAACCGTACGGGATCACCGGATAGAGTGGCGGGGCGATGACCCTTCATTCTTCTTCTGACGGGCGCCTGGACCGCGCCCTTTCCAGCCTGCGCGGACTTTCGGTCGGGGACGCGCTGGGCTCACAGTTCTTCGTTCCCGCGAACTACCCGCTGCTGGGGCGCCGCGAGCTGCCGTCCGGTACCTGGCAGTGGACGGACGACACGGAGATGGCCTGTTCCGTCGTCTCCGTCCTGGCCGCCCATCGCCGCATCGACCAGGATGCCCTGGCGCACTCCTTCGCCCACCACCACGACTTCGACCGGGGATACGGACCCGCGGTCAACCGGCTGCTGCGGCTGGTCCGCGAAGGCGGCGACTGGCGCGAGCTGGCCGCGGCACTGTTCAACGGCCAGGGCTCCTGGGGCAACGGCGCCGCCATGCGCATCGCCCCGCTCGGCGCCTGGTACGCGGACGATCCGGAACAGGCGACCCACCAGGCGGAGATCTCGGCCTACCCGACACACCAGCACCGTGAGGCCGTGGTCGGCGCCATGGCCGTCGCCGCGGCAGCGGCGCTGGCCGCCGATCCGGCCGGCCCGCCCTCCGCGCACACACTCCTCGACGGGGTGATCGGGCTGGTACCGAAGAGCGCGGTGGGCGCGGGACTGCGACGCGCCCGGGACATGCTCGACTACGGCGACGCGGCCACGGTGGCGGCGGTCCTGGGCTGCGGTCGGCGTACGACCGCCCATGACACGGTGCCGTTCGCCCTCTGGTCCGCGGCGCGCGCCCTCCGGGACTACGAGACCGCGTTCTGGACCACCGCCCAGGTGGGCGGTGACGTCGACACCACCTGTGCCATCGTGGGCGGGGTGATCGCGGCCGGCACGGCGGGGGCGCCCCCGGCCGAGTGGGCGGACCGGGTCGAGGCGCTGCCCGCCTGGATGACGACACCGACCTGACCGGATCCCTCAGCGAAAACTCTCCGTGTCCGGAGGGAACTCTGCGTGATCGCATGCGCGTTGTCATGACAACCGCTGCGCGGGGCACGGCCCCGGGCAGACAGGAAGGTCATGGGGGTGGGACGTGGAGGCGCTGTCGGTGTTCGTCGCGCTGCTGTCCGTGGTGCTCCTTGCCGCCCCGCTCGGTCGGCCGAGCGGGGCGGCGACGTCGAGCGCCCGCAGTGCGGGGGTGTCAGCCCATACCCGGCCCGGCCGTGCCGGACAGGGCGTCCAGGTCGCTCTTGCGTACCCGTATGACCAGCCAGGCCGTGGCCAGGGCGAGTACGGCCATGGCCGCGGCCGGGATGAAGGCGGCCGAGATGCCCTGTGCCAGCACGTCGTGCGACCAAGGCGCGGGCAGCTGGTGCGTCTGGGCGAACTCCGCCTTCTGCTCCGGCGAACCGTTGGTGAGGAAGTCGGGCACCTGCTTCTCCGCCTCGTCCTTGCTGGCCGTGCCGAAGACCGTCGTCAGGATGGCCAGACCGATCGATCCGCCCACCTGCTGCATCGCGTTGAGCAGACCCGACGCGGCGCCCGCCTCGTGCTGGGCGACGCCGGAGACCGCGGTCAGCGTCAGCGTGACGAAGTTCAGCCCCATGCCGAAGCCGAAGATCAGCATCGGTCCCAGGATCCCTCCGACATACGAGCTGTCGGAGCTGATGAGGGCCTGCCAGCCGAGCCCGAGCGCGGCGAGCGCCGAGCCCGCGATCATGAACGGCTTGGGGCCGAACACGGGCAGGAAGCGCTGCGACAGACCGGCACCGAGCGCGATCACGACCGTGACCGGCAAGAAGGCCAGACCGGCCTCGATGGGGGTGTAACCGAGCACGTTCTGCACGAACAGCACGATGTAGAAGAACATGCCGAACATTGCCGCGGCCAGGCTCAGCATGATCACGTACGTGCCGGAGCGGTTGCGGTCGCGGAACATCTTCAGCGGGGTGATCGGTTCCTTGGCCCGCTGCTCGATGAGGACGAAGGCCAGCAGCAGGACCGCGGCGGCCGCGAAGGAGCCGATGGTCAGGTTGTCCCGCCAGCCCTCGTCCGCGGCCCGGATGAAGCCGTAGACGAGAGATGCCATGCCCGCCGTCGAGGTGACCGCCCCGGCGATGTCGAAGCGGCCGGAGTGCCGTTCGGACTCGCTGATGTAGAGCGGCGCGAGCACGGCGATCAGTATGCCGATGGGCACGTTGACGAAGAGCACCCAGCGCCAGTCGAGCCACTCGGTGAGCATGCCGCCCGCCAGCAGGCCGATGGCACCGCCACCCGCGGATACGGCGGCGAAGACGCCGAAGGCCCGGTTGCGTTCCGGTCCCTCGGGGAAAGTGGTGGTAATAAGGGCCAGCGATGTGGGCGACGCGATCGCGCCGCCCATGCCCTGCAGGACGCGCGCGGCCAGCAGCTGCCAGGGTTCCTGGGCGAAACCGCCGAGCAGCGAGGCGAAGGTGAACAGCAGGATGCCCGTCATGAAGACCCGGCGCCTGCCGAGGATGTCACCGGCTCGGCCGCCGAGCAGGAGCAGGCCGCCGAAGGTGAGCGTGTAGGCGCTGACGACCCAGGTGAGGTCGGTGGTGCTGAATTCGAGCGCGTTCTGGATGTGCGGGAGCGCGATGTTCACAATCGTCGCGTCGAGTACGACCATGAGTTGGCAGGCCGCGATGACGGCGAGTGCGATGCCGGGATGCCCCTCCCGGCGGGCCGCTCCCGGCTTCTTGTCTTTGATCAGAGAAGAGGTTGTCACTATGTGTCCCCCACGAACGATTTAGTGAACGCTCGCGTTCACTGTTGCTTCAACGTTAGTGACTCGGAGACAGTGAACGCAACCGTTCACTTGTCGTGTCGTCGCGCGTCCGGTCCCCGTCGCGGCCGCGCGATGCGTGCCATATCCCCGAATACCCGTTTTTCACCGCTTTCTGGAGACCTCCGACATGGTTGCTTCGCACTGGGCGTCCGCCTCCGCCCGGACGCCCTCCCGCCGGCGTGGCGCGGTCCTGGAGCGCGCGATCCTCGAGGCCGCGCTGGACCAGCTCGGCACCGTCGGCTGGAAGGGCCTGACGATGGAGGGGGTGGCCGCGGGCGCGCAGACCGGCAAGGCCGCCGTCTACCGACGCTGGCCCTCCAAGGAAGACCTCGTCGCGGACGCGCTGCGGTCCGGGCTGCCGGACTTCGACACGGCCCCCGACCGTGGCAGCGTGCGTGAGGACCTGCTGGAGCTGTGCCGCAGGGCGCGCGACGCGATGTTCTCCCGGCCCGGATTCGCTCTGCGCTCCGTGATTCACGAATGCGACACCACGCAGGCCGAGCGCTTCCATGCGGTGATCATCAAGGGTGTCGTCGAGCCGACCCTCAAGCTGCTCTGCGAGGTCATCGAGCGCGGAATGGAGCGGGGGGAGGTCCGGCGGGACGCGGTCAACGCATACGTCTGCGACGCCATCCCGGCGATGATGATGTACCGCTCCAAGATTTGTGCAAGTGAATGGACGGATCGCGAGCTCGAGGAAATGATCGACCAGTTGATGGTCCCGCTGCTGCGGCCCGACAACCCCTGACCCCGGCCGGCCAGGACGCCGCTCCCGTTTTGGGCGACCGGGGTGTCGCCCGGCGATCGCAGCGGCGTACGCTGGGGGCGCCATGCCGTACGAACCACCTACTCACACCGTCGAGCGCTCCCTTCGCGCCACGACCGGAGCGAAGATCATTGCCGGTGTCGACGAGGTGGGGCGCGGCGCGTGGGCCGGTCCGGTCACCGTCTGTGCCGCGATCACCGGACTGCGCCGACCCCCGGTCGGCCTGACCGACTCCAAGCTGCTCACCATCAAGCGACGCACCGAACTCGAGGTGGAGTTGCGGACCTGGGTCACGTCCTACGCCCTGGGGCACGCCTCCCCGGAGGAGATCGACGCGCTGGGGATGACCGCCGCGCTGCGACTGGCGGCGGTGCGGGCCCTGGAGACTCTGCCCGTCCGCCCCGACGCCGTCATCCTCGACGGCAAGCACGACTATCTCGGGGCCCCTTGGCGGGTTCGCACGGTGATCAAGGGCGATCAGTCCTGCGTCGCCGTCGCGGCGGCCTCGGTGCTCGCCAAGGTCCAGCGCGACAAAATGATGGCCGAACTGGGTGTCGACCATGCAGACTTCGGTTTTGCGGACAACGCCGGGTATCCGTCGCCCGTGCACAAGGCCGCACTGGAGGAGCGGGGCCCCACCCCGCACCACCGGTTGTCGTGGGCGTATCTTGATGCGCTGCCCCAGTGGCAGCACCTCAAGAAGGTCCGCAGTTGGGTGGAGGGAAGCGTTCCGGAAATCGAGGGTCAGCTCGGATTCGATTTCTGACGGTTCCGCTCGCAGGTATGTGCCACCCGCCGACGCGAGCCGCACCAACGTTTGATAAATATCAGCTCATGCCTCTCATTCCCGAGGAGCCTCAGATTCACGAGAAGGCCCAGGGTCCCCGCGCCACTCCGGCCAGTGGCCGCACCGCGCCGACCCCCCGCCCCGTACCCGGCCCCCGTCCCGCGGCTCCGCCGCGCCCCGGCCGTCCCGGCCCGGTGCGGCCGGCGCCGCCGGCGCAACGCGCGTCGCGCGACACGGCCGCGGCTACCCAACCCGGACCTTCGGGTCCGGCCCCTTCGGCCACCCCGGAAGCCACCTCGGCCGCCCCGCAGATCCAGTTGATCCCGGCCACGCCCGACGGCGCGCTCGACGCCGCCGAAGAGGCCGTGGACCTGCTGCTGGACTCGGGTCGTACCCCCGGTGACGTGCTGGTGATCACCACCGGCGAGCTCCACCCGTGGGCGGCCCACGAACTGTCCTTCGGCGATGCCGCCTACTGGGCGCAGCACGACGCGGGCGACGACGTCTTCTACACCGACGCCGCCGTCGCCGACCGTGCCGCGTCGCGGGCCGTGGTCGTGGTCGCGCTCAACGGCGGCCCCGAGGCCGCCGCTGTCACCGCCCTGACCGTGGCTCACCTGAGGGCCGGCGCCCTGCTGATCGTCTGCGGTGATCCGCAGCGGATCAACTCGGTGCTGGGCGCGGGCGTCTGAGCCCGTTCCGCCGAGCGCGGCGGACGCCGGTGCGACACACCCGGCGTCCGGCCGGAGCCCCTGGCACGGTGGCGGCTTCGGCCTGCCCGAGTGCCCAGAGGGTCTCCGGTGCCCGGCCGGTCCGGGCCCGACGCGGGAAGCCGGTGCACCGGCAGGTGCACGTGCCGGTCGCCGGGACTCGGAGGCCGTACGGACGCTGCCGGACGCCCGGCACGGCCGGCGCGCCGACGGGTCTCGCACCGGTCGGGGCATCCCCGAAGGGTGCAACCGCCCGGGCCGCGGTCCGTCGTCGCCTCCGTCGTGGCGGCCTCGCCGAGTCCGCCCGTCCGCGGTGCTCAGCGGGCCGCGGCGCGGCGCAGCACGTCCGAGGCGACACCACCGGTGCGTGGCGGCGGGGGCGGTGACTCCGCCGTGGCGAAGGGCTCCGGCGCCGACGCCGCGTTGGGCCGACGCCCGCCGCGGCCCTCGCCGAGGACCTGCCAGCCGTCCCGGGTCAGCGTGATGTACGCGCCGCAGCGCAGCCCGTGCAGTGTGCACGCGTCCCGCAGCCCCCACATCCACGCGCCGTCCTCCTGCGTCCAGCGGCCGTCGCCCTCACGGCAGTAGAGCAGCACGGCGGTGCGCACCGGAGTGCGGCGCCGCAGGTCGTGCGGGATGACGCGGCGCAGCTGGGAGAGCAGCGCGTTGCGGAACATCCATCCGTCGGCGGGGGAGCGGCGGCTGGTGAACGAGGCGCTGGCGCGCAGCCGTTCGTCCGGGTCGAGTACGGCCACGACCGCCGTCGCCGGTTCGGGCCGGTGCCGTGAGTGCAGCCCGGTGACGACCTCGCGGGGATTGCGCAGCAGCGGGATTCCGGCGGCGGCCCACTCCGCCGGTTCGAGCATGCGAGTGGCGGAAACGGCGGACGACGAAAACGAGGCCGCCGAGGACGGAGCGAATCCGAAGGTCACGTTCCTCCCTTCGGCTACGCGCCCACACTGCGGGCAGGGTCGGATTCGGGGAGCGCGCACCGCAGCGGAGCCCTGCCGGGTCACGGAGGGCCGTGCGGGGAGCGGACTTCAATTCTTCCTGTCGAACTTGGATGCGGCAACGAGCAATTGAGACCGAGGACCCATATCGGCTGATGTGCGTTCTATATCCCTACCCGGAGTGTCACCGGGCGACGCATGGGGCACGGCACACGCCACGGTCCGTTCCGGATTCGCCGATTGTCAGTGCCATCGGGTTGCATGGGGGCATGGACCACGTGGAACTCCGTACCGAAGCCGACGCCGTCCTCGCGGAGCTCGTCGGCGACCGTGAGGGCTCGGCACGGCTGCGGGAGGATCAGTGGCAGGCGGTGGCGGCCCTGGTGGAGGAGCATCGGCGGGCCCTGGTGGTGCAGCGCACCGGCTGGGGCAAGTCGGCCGTGTACTTCGTCGCCACCGCCCTGCTGCGCCGGCGTGGCGCGGGACCCACGGTGATCATCTCGCCGCTGCTGGCGCTGATGCGGAACCAGGTGGAGGCGGCCGCGCGGGCGGGGATCCGGGCGCGCACGATCAACTCGGCGAACCCGGAGGAGTGGGACGCGATCTACGGGGAGGTCGAGCGGGGTGAGACGGATGTCCTCCTGGTGAGCCCGGAGCGCCTCAATTCCGTCGACTTCCGCGATCAAGTACTGCCCAAGCTCGCGGCCACGACCGGCCTGCTCGTGGTGGACGAGGCGCACTGCATCTCCGACTGGGGCCACGACTTCCGCCCCGACTACCGCAGGCTGCGCACGATGCTGGCCGAGCTGCCGGCCGGAGTGCCGGTGCTGGCCACCACGGCGACCGCCAACGCGCGGGTCACGGCCGACGTGGCGGAGCAGTTGGGCACGGGCGGCGGGGACGCTCTGGTTCTGCGGGGGCCGCTCGACCGGGAGAGCCTCCGGCTGGGCGTGCTCGTGCTGCCGGACGCGGCGCACCGGCTGGCGTGGCTGGGGGAGCGGCTGGGGGAGCTGCCCGGTTCCGGGATCATCTACACCCTGACGGTGGCTGCGGCGGAGGAGGTCGCGGCGTTCCTGCGGCAGCGCGGCTATCCGGTGGCGTCCTACACGGGGAAGACGGAGAACGCCGACCGGTTGCAGGCGGAGGAGGATCTGCTGGCGAACCGGGTGAAGGCACTCGTGGCGACGTCGGCGCTGGGCATGGGCTTCGACAAGCCCGACCTGGGCTTCGTCGTGCATGTGGGGTCGCCCTCGTCCCCGATCGCCTATTACCAGCAGGTGGGACGCGCCGGGCGAGGCGTGGACCATGCGGACGTCCTGCTGCTGCCCGGGCGGGAGGACGAGGCGATCTGGGCGTACTTCGCCTCGGTGGGCTTCCCGCCGGAGGAGCAGGTCCGGCGCACACTGGCGGTGCTGGAGGAGGCGGGGCGGCCCATGTCGCTCCCGGCGCTCGAGCCGCTGGTGGACCTTCGCCGATCGCGGCTGGAGACCATGCTCAAGGTCCTGGACGTGGACGGCGCGGTCAAGCGGGTGAAGGGCGGCTGGGCCGCCACGGGACAGGCGTGGGCGTACGACGCGGAGCGGTACGCCTGGGTGGCCCGGCAGCGGCAGGCGGAGCAGCAGGCCATGCGGGACTACGTGTCCACCACGCGGTGCCGGATGGAATTCCTGCAGCGGCAGCTGGACGACGAGAAGGCGGCCCCCTGCGGTCGCTGCGACACCTGCGCCGGCCCCTGGCTCGATCCCGCCGTCTCCTCCGCGGCCCTCGCGGCGGCGACGGGCGAGCTGGACCGCCCGGGCGCGGAGGTCGAGCCGCGCAAGATGTGGCCGACCGGGCTCGCCGCGGTGGGCATGGACCTCAAGGGCCGCATCCCCGCAGGCCAGCAGGCACTTACCGGGCGGGCACTGGGAAGGCTGTCGGACATCGGCTGGGGCAACCGTCTGCGACCGCTCCTGTCGGCGCAGGCGGCGGACGGTCCGGTACCGGACGATGTGCTGCGCGCCGTCGTGACGGTGCTGGCCGACTGGGCCCGCTCACCGGGAGGCTGGGCCACCGGCGCTCCCGACGCGATGGCGAGGCCCGTGGGCGTCGTCGCCGTACCCTCCCGCACCCGCCCCCAGCTGGTCGTCTCACTGGCCGAGGGAGTGGCGCGGGTCGGCAGGCTCCCGCTGCTGGGCAGCCTCGCCCACACCCCCCACGCCGACGACTACGCCGCCCATCGCAGCAACTCCGCCCAGCGGCTGCGTGCCCTGGCCGAGTCGTTCACCGTGCCCGGCGAGCTCGCCACGGCGCTGGCCGCCACGGACGGTCCGGTCCTGCTCGTCGACGACTTCACCGACTCCGGCTGGACCCTGGCCGTGGGCGCACGCCTCTTGCGCCAGGCCGGTGCCGACGAGGTGCTCCCGCTCGTCCTGGCCCTGGCCGGATAAGGGCTTTTGGCCCCCGGCGGCTGTCGCCCGGCAACGCGTCGAGGCCGCGTGGGGCGGCACGTCGATGCGGTTCCGCGAGGGCGGGGTGCGCTTCCCCGATGGCAGGAAACACCCGAGGTGACGTGTCCCTGTCGGGAGTTGTCCACAGGGCAAAGCGGAGTTTCCCGATCCGCGAGATCGTCCAGTCATGACGAACCACAGCGAAACGACTGGATCCGACGAGAACGGCGACATCTCGCGAGCCGCGGAGCGGGAGCGGGCGCGGGAGGAGGCGAGGGCCGACGGCGCCGCGCCCGAGAGCCCCGCTGACGAACACCAGGTCACCCTGCGCACCCCCGCCGAGCTCGCGGACGCCTTGCCGTACCTGCTCGGGTACCGCCCCGAGGACAGCATCGTCCTGGCGGCTCTGCGCGACAGGGACGGTCGGGGCCGGTTCGGCGGCCGCGCGCGGCTCGGCATTCCGGCGAGCCCGGACGACTGGGCGGGCGCGGCCGGACAACTGGTTCACGGCCTGGTGACGGGGAGCGAGCGCCGAGGGGTGCGGCCCGAGCAGATGGTCGCCTACCTCTGCCAGGAACCTCGTCGGGGCGAGAGTGGCCGGGAGGTGATGGAGCGACTGCGGCCGCTGGCCCAGAAGCTCCGTGTCGAGTGCGGTGCCCTCGACATTCCCGTCGTCGAAGCCCTGTGCATCTCGGACGGGCGCTTCTGGTCGTACTGCTGCGACGAAGAGGCCTGCTGCCCCGCCGACGGCCTCCCCGTGGGACTGCCGGGTACGTCGGTGCTGGCCGCGGCGGCCACCTACGCCGGTATCCGGGTGCGCGGCTCGCTCACCGAGCTGCGGGCCAGGATGCTTCCGGGGGAGCACGCGGAGGCGGTCGAGCAGACGGCCGCCCTGGACGCGGCCGCCACGACACTGGTCGCCAGGATCCTGGACGCCGCCGGCCGGGCGGAGGTGGCCGAGGAGACGTTGGAGACGGCGGAGCGGATCATGCGACGCCTCGCCGCGGCCCCGCCCGTGTCCGGCGCGCAGGCCGAGGACGTGCGGGACGATCAACTGCTCGGGCACGACGAGGCGGCGGCTCTGATCCTGGGACTCCAGGACCGTACGACGCGGGACCGTGCCGCCGCGTGGATGGAGGGCGCCGAGGCGGCACCCGCGATGCGCCTCTGGCGGGCCCTGGCCCGACGCTGCGTCGGGCCGTACGGCGAGCACGCGGCCGCGCCCCTCACCCTCGCGGGCTGGGTCGCCTGGTCCACCGGTGACGAACTGGAGGCGCGAGAGGCACTGGCCATGGCCCTCGGCGCGGACCCCGACTACCTCTTCGCCCGGCTCCTGCACCAGGCGTGCAACGAGGGCCTCGACCCCGAGTCGATCCGCCGCTGCCTACGCGAGGGCAGGGAAAGCGGCCAAGGTGCGGGAGCCACCACCGCGCACGACGACGGGCGCGGCGCTGCGGCCGTGGATGGGGAAGAGGAAGAGGAAGGGGAGTCGGCCCGGCCCTCGTCCGCCGCGCGGCCCGGCCGTCGGCGCCGCAGGCGCTCCCTGGCCCCGCCCTCCGGCGTCCGACGCCGGACGAGGGCGGGCGGCCACCGGCCGGGCACCGAGACCACGCCCAGCCGCACCGCCTCCGGAGCCGCTCGCCCCGGCATCCCACGCACGGGCCGGACCCGCCCCCACGCTCCGGCGACGCCGGTCACCGGCCGGGAGGACGCCCGCCCGGAGGGTGCGGGCACGGGAGAGCGCGGGAGCCACGGGGACAGGGAGCGTCCCTGAGGCGGGCGACCGAGGCATGGACGTACGCGGGCGCTGACGGGCTGGGAGCCACAGGTCGGGAGGAAGTGGATCAGCGGCGAAGCGGTGGGCGAAGGGAGTGTTTATCGTCAGGCAGACGACTATGATCGCCGCATGCCCTACGACCCGTCAGCTTTTCCGCCCTTCGCCGTCACTGTGGACCTGGTCGTGCTGACCGTGCGTCGCCACTCACTGTGCGCGCTGGCGGTGCGCAGGGGCGAGCCGCCGTTCCAGGGCCGTTGGGCCCTGCCCGGCGGGTTCGTACGGGCCGACGAGGACCTGGCGCAGGCGGCGGCGCGGGAGCTGGCCGAGGAGACCGGGCTGTGCGTCCACGACCCTGCCGCACCGACCCAGGACAACGGCGCCCACCTGGAGCAGCTCGCGACGTACGGTGATCCCGAGCGCGACCCCCGCATGCGGGTGGTCAGCGTCGCCCACCTCGCGCTCGCCCCCGACCTGCCCGCACCGCGAGCGGGCGGCGACGCCAGCAACGCCCGCTGGGCGCCGGTCGAGGAACTGCTCGAACAGAGCGGCTACGGCCGTGCCGACGAGGTGGTGGCACCGCTCGCCTTCGACCACGCCCAGATCCTGGCGGACGGCGTGGAGCGAGCCCGCTCCAAGATCGAGTACTCGTCCCTGGCCACCGCCTTCTGTCCGCCCGAATTCACGGTGGGCGAGCTTCGCCGTGTCTACGAGGCGGTCTGGAGCGTGGCGCTCGACCCCCGCAACTTCCACCGCAAGGTGACGGGCACCCCGGGCTTCCTCGTCCCCACCGGCGGCACGACCACCCGCCAGGGCGGCCGTCCCGCCCAGCTCTTCCGCGCGGGCGGCGCGACCCTCCTCAACCCGCCGATGCTCCGTCCCGAGGTGTGACGCCGGGCCCGTACGATGCCCGAAAAACCGGATATCACACGCTATCTTGCTACGGGTGATCCAGGCCTTCGGACTGACCAGCAACCCCCGCAAGGAGCTTCCGCCCGCCGTCGACGACGTCTCGTTCGAGGCGCGCGCGGGCCGCGTCACCGCGCTGCTCGGAGCATCGGGCGCCGGCAAGACGACGGCACTCAGACTTATGCTCGACCTTCAGCAGGGCCGTGGTCTCACCTACTTCAGAGGCCGCCCCCTGCACCGCATCGCCCACCCCTCACGCGAGGTCGGCGTGCTGCTGGGGGACGTTCCGGGACACCCCGCCCGTACGGTGCGCGGCCACCTCCGCATGCTGTGCGCCGCCGCCGGCGTTCCCGTCCGCAGGGCCGACGAGGTCCTGGAGTCGGTCGGTCTCCTGAGCCTGCGCGACGAACGCCTCGGCACCCTCTCCCGGGGCATGGACCGGCGCCTCGGACTGGCCTGCGCCCTGGTTCCCGACCCGCACACCCTGGTCTTCGACGATCCCGCCGGCGCACTCTCCGCCCACGACGCCCGACGACTGCACGGAGCCCTGCGCGCGCATGCCGCACAGGGCGGCACGGTCCTGTTCAGCACAGCGGATCCCAAGGAGGCCGCACGCAGCGCCGACCACGTCGTCACGCTCGAGCGGGGCAGGGTCGTCGCCGACCAGGAGGCGGCGGAGTTCTCCCGTACCCGGCTGCGCCCCCGCGTCGCCGTGCGCAGCCCGTACGCCGCCCGCCTCGCGTCGCTGGTGACCAAGGAGGCACGCGCGGCACGCCGTTCCGTCGAGGTGGTGCGAGAGGGCGGCAACCGGCTGGCGGTGTACGGCAGTACGTGCGCCGACGTCGGCGAGACGGCCTTCCGGCACGGCATCCTCGTGCACCAACTCGCCGACGAGGTCGGTGACATGGGCCCCGGGGCCGGCGAGATTCCGGCAGCCCGGCAGCAGGAGCAACGGGAGGGGGACAGTGACCGAGCGCCGGGCACAGGCACGCCGAGCGCAGGGAGGCCGGGCCCCGAGACGCCGAGCGCGCTCCCGTCACCCGCCACGGACGGCGTCACTCGCGGAGACGGAGACGGGCACAGCGTCGGGCACGGAGACGCGGACGGCCCCGCATCCGGGACCGTCCCGAACAGCACTCCCGGCCCCCGCCAGGCCCCCGTCCCCGGCCACCACCCCGAACCCGCTCCCAGTCCCTCCGAGCCCCTTCCCAGTCCCTCCGCACCCGCTCCCCGTCCCTCCGCGCTCGACGCCGCTCCGCTCCGCACCCTCGCCCCGGGCAGCGCGCGGACCCGGGAAGCGGCCGCCACGCTGCCGCCGCCGATCTCCGTCCGCTCCGCGCCCAGCCCCCTCCGTCCCCTGCGCTACGAACTCCGTCGCGCGGTGGGCGTCCGAACCGGGTTCGTCACCGGTGCGGTCGTGCTGCTCGTGTCCGCCGTCACCGCCGTGTTCCTGGCCCGAGTCGGACACACCCCGCAGCCGCGAATCCTGGCCGCCTGGCCGCGAGAGCTCCCGCTGCCGCCCGCCGCGCTCGGCGCCGGGCTGCTCGGCGCCCTCGCCTTCGGCGACGAGTTCCGCCACCCCGCCCTGGCGGCGGACCGCGGCACGGTGCCCCGCCGTATGGGGCTGCTGACCGCCAAACTCCTCGTCTCCGCGGCCACCGCGCTGCTGCTGGCCGCGCTGACGGTGGGTTGCGACGCCGAGCTGCTCCGCCTCTTCTACGGGCCGGAGCTCGCGGAGGCCCCCGCCGACTGGCCCGCGCTGAGTGCGGGCTGGCTCGCACTCGTCGTCGGGTGCGCCTGGTCCGGAGTGCTCGCCGCGGGCGTCTTCCGGTCCACCACCGCCGGGCTGGCGGCGGTGGTCGCCGTTCCGGTCGTCGTCGTACCGCTCGTACAGAAGGTCTGGGAGGGCCCGTCCGTGCGGACGGCCGCCGGATTGCCGATGCGGGTGCGCGAGGTCCTTCTGACCCAGTGGCCGTTCGGAGGCGAGCGGTACGTGGCGGAGGTGCTGCGCCTGATCGCCCAACCGGTGGGCGGCGCAATGACGTTGTCGCTGACCACTCTGCTCTGCGCCTATCTGCTCATGACCCTGCGCAGCAGGGTTTGACGACCCCTGTCCCACCCTTCCGTTCCGACCGTGTGCGCAACTCCCCGGGGAAAGCCCATTTCTTTCCGATAAGGCGTCAATTGCGACGGGGTGAGCGATCACCCTTTCGTGTGCTTTTCACCAAAGACCTCAAGGGAGTTGAGGTCAGCGCCGACAAAGGATGCGTGAGTACCCTTGCGCACACCATGATGACCGCCGCCCGCTCCGCCGACTCCGGCCTCGCGAACCCGGGCGAACTCGACCGCTACCCGTACGCCGAGACGCCCGCCGTCGACCGCGTCGGGGCGCCCTCCTGGGAAGGGGTGGAGCCCGAGCTGGGCCGCGTGGGCCGGCGCACCGCGGGCAACCGTGGCCGCGGACTGCACGGGCAACTCGTCCAGCAGCTGGGCCAGATGATCGTTTCCGGCGACCTGGGTGCCGACCGCCCGCTGGTGCCCGAGGAGATCGGACAGCGTTTCGAGGTCTCCCGCACCGTGGTGCGCGAGTCCCTTCGCGTGCTGGAAGCCAAGGGGCTGGTCAGCGCCCGCCCCAATGTCGGCACCCGCGTGCGTCCCGTCAGTGACTGGAACCTCCTGGATCCGGACATCATCGAATGGCGCGCCTTCGGCCCGCAGCGCGACGACCAGCGCCGCGAGCTGAGCGAGCTGCGCTGGACGATCGAGCCGCTCGCCGCGCGCCTGGCCGCCGGGCACGGGCGCGAGGACGTCCAGCAGAGGCTGTCCGACATGGTCGGGATCATGGGCCACGCCATGGGGCAGGGCGACGCGCTCACCTTCTCGCGCGCCGATGCCGAGTTCCACACCCTGCTCATCCAGATCGCGGGCAACCGGATGCTGGACCACCTCTCCGGGATCGTCTCCGCCGCCCTCCATGTCTCCGGCGGTCCGGTCACGGGCTGTGACCGGCCGAACGACGTGTCGCTCGCGCAGCACGGCAGGATCGTCGACGCCCTTGCCACCGGTGACGGCGCGGCGGCCGAGGCGGCCATGCGTCAACTTCTGACCGTCCACCCCGAGGTGGAACGCGTGGTGCCCGCCCCTCGCGAGCACTGACCGCCTTCCGCCGGAACGGCGCGGTCCGGGCACGCCAAACCCCTCCTGTGGCTGTGGCCGGCCGCCGCCGTCACCTTCGGACCCCGCGGAGCCGCTCGTGGTTCCACGGGGTCCGAAGGTGTGATGAGAGGCTGAGCCTTCTCGGTGCGGTCGCAAGGTAGGAGTTGATGACCTTGTTTATCCGCATCTGACCGATTTTGATCGCTTACGGGGTGTGACTCGGGCCACGCGGATTGGGCGTAACGCTCTTGGGAACAACACGATGACCTAAGAGGTGACAGCCGCGGAGGGAATACGGACGCCGTTCACGGCGCTGTGCATCTCCCCGGCCCGCCCGCACCGTCGGCCCATTCCCAAGCCGGTGGTCGGCCCCTGTCCGCCGTGGACGGGGCCGGAAGCCGTTTTTCAACGTTCCGAGAGGTTGTTCGTGTCGGCCAGCACATCCCGTACGCTCCCGCCGGAGATCGCCGAGTCCGTCTCTGTCATGGCGCTCATTGAGCGGGGAAAGGCTGAGGGGCAGATCGCCGGCGATGACGTGCGTCGGGCCTTCGAAGCTGACCAGATTCCGGCCACTCAGTGGAAGAACGTACTGCGCAGCCTCAACCAGATCCTCGAGGAAGAGGGTGTGACGCTGATGGTCAGTGCCGCAGAGCCCAAGCGCACCCGAAAGAGCGTCGCAGCGAAGAGTCCCGCCAAGCGCACCGCCACGAAGACGGTCGCGGCGAAGCCGGTGACCAGCAGGAAGGCGACCGCTCCCGCCGCCCCGGCGGCGCCCGCGACCGAGCCCGCCGCCGTCGAGGAAGAGGCGCCCGCCAAGAAGGCGGCGGCCAAGAAGACGACCGCCAAGAAGGCGACGGCGAAGAAGACGACCGCCAAGAAGACGGCGGCCAAGAAGACCACCGCCAAGAAGGAAGACGGCGAGCTTCTCGAGGACGAGGCGACCGAGGAGCCGAAGGCCGCGACGGAGGAGCCCGAGGGCACCGAGAACGCGGGCTTCGTGCTGTCGGACGAGGACGAGGACGACGCCCCGGCCCAGCAGGTCGCCGCGGCCGGTGCCACCGCCGACCCGGTCAAGGACTACCTCAAGCAGATCGGCAAGGTCCCGCTGCTCAACGCCGAGCAGGAGGTCGAGCTCGCCAAGCGCATCGAGGCCGGTCTGTTCGCCGAGGACAAGCTGGCGAACTCCGACAAGCTGGCGCCCAAGCTCAAGCGCGAGCTGGAGATCATCGCCGAGGACGGCCGCCGCGCCAAGAACCACCTGCTGGAGGCCAACCTCCGCCTGGTGGTCTCGCTGGCCAAGCGCTACACCGGCCGCGGCATGCTCTTCCTGGACCTCATCCAGGAGGGCAACCTCGGTCTGATCCGCGCCGTGGAGAAGTTCGACTACACCAAGGGCTACAAGTTCTCCACGTACGCCACCTGGTGGATCCGGCAGGCGATCACCCGCGCGATGGCCGACCAGGCCCGCACCATCCGTATCCCGGTGCACATGGTCGAGGTCATCAACAAGCTCGCGCGCGTGCAGCGCCAGATGCTCCAGGACCTGGGCCGCGAGCCCACCCCGGAGGAGCTGGCCAAGGAGCTCGACATGACCCCGGAGAAGGTCATCGAGGTCCAGAAGTACGGTCGCGAGCCCATCTCGCTGCACACCCCGCTCGGCGAGGACGGCGACAGCGAGTTCGGTGACCTCATCGAGGACTCCGAGGCGGTCGTCCCGGCCGACGCGGTCAGCTTCACACTCCTGCAGGAGCAGCTGCACTCCGTTCTCGACACCCTGTCCGAGCGCGAGGCGGGCGTCGTCTCCATGCGCTTCGGCCTCACCGACGGTCAGCCGAAGACCCTCGACGAGATCGGCAAGGTGTACGGCGTCACGCGTGAGCGCATCCGCCAGATCGAGTCGAAGACCATGTCGAAGCTGCGTCACCCCTCGCGCTCCCAGGTGCTGCGCGACTACCTCGACTAGGTCGTAGCCGGCAGTACGAGCACGCAGTACGAGCGACGGAGGCCCGGTCCCGCCAGGTGCGGAACCGGGCCTCCGCGCTGGGCAGCGGGTGCGCGCCACCGCGTACTGGATCACTCTGGGTGTCCCATGACCACCTAGGAGTGAGGAGTCCGCATGCGTCGTCTCTCTGCCCGGACACTGGCCCGGCCGCTGGTGCTGGCGGCCGCGGCGACCGCGATACCGCTGGGGTCCGCCGCCCCCGCGGCCGCCGACAGCATCGTCGTCGGAGGCTTTCCGGTCGAGGTGTCCGACAGTCCGTGGACCGTCGCCCTGTCCAGTCGTGACCGGTTCGGGGGTACGCGGGCGGGACAGTTCTGCGGCGGAGTGGCCGTCGGCCGGACCACCGTGCTCACGGCAGCGCACTGTCTGGGGGAGGAGGTTCTCGGGTCGCCGCCGGAACAGGTGGACGACCTGAGAGTCATCGCGGGCCGGACCGACCTGCTGTCGGACCGGGGTCAGGAGATCCCCGTCCGCTCCGTGTGGGTGAATCCGGAGCACGACGACGGCAGCAACGCCGGCGACTTCGCGGTGCTCACGCTGTCCGAAACCCTCCCCGCCGGCTCGGTCATAGGGATGGCGGCGGAGGGCGACCCCGCGTACACGCCGGACACCGGTGCCCTTGTCTACGGCTGGGGGGACACCTCGGGCGCCGGAGACTACGCGAACGGCCTGCACGCGTCCCGCGTGCGCGTACTGCCCGACGCGTCCTGCGAGCGGGCGTATCCGGGCAATGACGACGGGCACTACCTCCCGAGCACCATGCTCTGTGCCGGGGAGGAGGCCGGTGGCCGTGACGCCTGTCAGGGGGACAGCGGAGGACCGCTGGTCGGTCAGGGCAGGCTCATCGGTCTCGTGTCCTGGGGGAGTGGCTGCGGACGCCCGGGCAGTCCCGGGGTGTACACGCGCGTCTCCTCGATACTGCGGACGCTGGGCTGGGACGGTACGGCCGCGCGGCAGCGCGGTGGCGTCTGACGACCGCTGAGAGCCTTTCGGGTACGAGCACGGGCGGCCGCCTCCGGGTTCCGGAGGCGGCCGCCCGTTCATCGGCCTGTGCCGATTCGGCTCGTCGTCGGGCGCGTTGAGTCAGCGCTCTTCCTCGGCGGAAGATGCCGGAACGGTCGTCAGCCGCTCCGTCTCGTCCTGTATCTCAGCGGCGATCTTCTTGAGTTCCGGCTCGAACTTGCGACCGTGGTGGGCGCAGAAGAGCAGTTCTCCGCCGCTCAGCAGGACGACGCGCAGGTATGCCTGGGCGCCGCAGCGGTCGCAGCGATCGGCGGCCGTCAGCGGGCTTGCGGAAGTCAGAACAGTAGTCACGTCGCCTCTTCTCTAGCTCGACGAGCTGTCGTACCAGGGTCAACATCCAACCAGCCCCAAAACGTTCCCGCTCGTGGCTTTTCCTCGAAAAAAATTTCCGAGGGGCCGGCTGTTGCCGATTGGCGGCGAATGTGCCGTAGTGCGTGTCTTTGTGTCGTACGGGTTCGCGCAGTCGGTCAGTGTCGGTCCCGCCGGCTGGGTTGCCGGTTTGTTCATGAGGACGTGCCCGGAGCCTAAATGGTTCATGCGTCGAAGGGAACGTGATGTGTACTTCACCCCATCGAGGGATCGAACAGGCATGCGACCCTGGACTAGGGTGAGTGCGTGACGAGGGTGGCGTTACACCGGCTCTACCAGGCCTCGGTACCCTCTGACCGGTGAACAGAGCCGCGCCCTTACCCAGCGGGGCCCCATCTGAAATTCAGCGAGGAGCGAACCGCGTGACCGCCGAGACATCCGTGCCGTCCACTGCGCTGCTGGCAGGAGCAGACCGGGACGGATCCAACTACACCGCGCGGCACCTGCTCGTCCTCGAGGGGCTCGAGGCCGTACGCAAGCGTCCGGGCATGTACATCGGATCGACCGACAGCCGTGGCCTGATGCACTGCCTGTGGGAGATCATCGACAACTCCGTCGACGAGGCCCTGGGTGGTCACTGCGACCACATCGAAGTGATCCTCCACGACGACGCCTCGGTGGAGGTCCGGGACAACGGCCGGGGCATCCCGGTCGACGTCGAGCCCAAGACCGGCCTGTCCGGCGTCGAGGTCGTCATGACCAAGCTGCACGCCGGCGGCAAGTTCGGAGGCGGCGCCTACGCCGCCTCCGGCGGTCTGCACGGTGTCGGCGCCTCCGTGGTGAACGCCCTGTCCGCCCGCCTGGACATCGAGGTCGACCTCGGTGGGCACACCCACGCCATCAGTTTCCGGCGCGGGGTTCCGGGGACGTTCGCGAAGGCCGGACCGGACGCGAAGTTCGAGGCCGGGAGCGGGCTGCGCAAGGTGAAGAAGGTCCCCAAGAGCCGCAGCGGCACGCGCGTGCGGTACTGGGCGGACCGCCAGATCTTCCTCAAGGACGCGAAGCTCTCCCTGGACACGCTGCACCAGCGGGCCCGCCAGACCGCGTTCCTGGTGCCCGGACTGACCATCGTGGTCCGTGACGAGTTCGGTCTCGGCGACGGCGGCAGCAAGGGCGAGGAGTCGTTCCGCTTCGACGGGGGCATCAGCGAGTTCTGCGAGTTCCTGGCCGGCGACCGGCCTGTCTGCGATGTCCTGCGCTTCAGCGGGCAGGGCAGCTTCAAGGAGACGGTCCCGGTCCTGGACGAGGACGGCCAGATGACGCCCAGCGAGGTCACCCGGGACCTCGGAGTCGACGTCGCCATGCGCTGGGGCACCGGATACGACACCACGCTCAGGTCGTTCGTCAACATCATCGCCACGCCCAAGGGCGGCACCCACGTCGCCGGTTTCGAGCAGGCCGTGGCCAAGACGATGAACGAGGTGCTGCGCACCAAGAAGATGCTGCGCGTCGCCGAGGACGACATCGTCAAGGACGACGCCCTGGAAGGACTGACGGCGGTCGTCACCGTCCGCCTCGCCGAGCCGCAGTTCGAGGGCCAGACCAAGGAGGTCCTCGGCACCTCGGCGGCCCGCCGGATCGTGAACAGCGTGATCAGCAGGGAACTGAAGGCGTTCCTCACCTCGACCAAGCGTGACGCGGCCCAGCAGGCCCGGGTGGTCATGGAGAAGGCCGTCGCCGCGGCCCGCACCCGTATCGCGGCGCGCCAGCACAAGGACGCCCAGCGCCGCAAGACGGCCCTGGAATCGTCGTCGCTGCCCGCGAAGCTCGCCGACTGCCGAAGCGACGACGTCGACCGCAGCGAGCTGTTCATCGTCGAGGGCGACTCCGCGCTGGGCACCGCCAAGCTCGCCCGCAACTCCGAGTTCCAGGCGCTGCTGCCGATCCGGGGCAAGATCCTCAACGTCCAGAAGTCGTCCGTGACGGACATGCTGAAGAACGCCGAGTGCGGGGCGATCATCCAGGTCATAGGAGCCGGGTCGGGCCGTACCTTCGACATCGACGCGGCCCGCTACGGCAAGATCATCATGATGACCGACGCCGATGTGGACGGCTCCCACATCCGCACCCTGCTGCTGACCCTCTTCCACCGCTACATGCGGCCCATGGTCGAGGCCGGCCGGGTGTTCGCCGCGGTGCCGCCGCTGCACCGCATCGAGCTGGTCCAGCCGAAGAAGGGCCAGGACAAGTACGTCTACACGTACTCGGACCGCGAGCTGCGCGACAAGCTCATGGAGTTCCAGAGCAAGAACATCCGGTACAGGGACTCCATCCAGCGCTACAAGGGCCTCGGCGAGATGGACGCCGACCAGCTGGCGGAGACCACCATGGACCCCCGCCGCCGGACCCTGCGCCGGATCAACCTGACCGACCTGGACTCCGCCGAGCAGGTCTTCGACCTGCTGATGGGCAACGACGTCGCACCCCGCAAGGAGTTCATCTCCAGCTCGGCGGCGACGCTGGACCGGTCGCGCATCGACGCGTGAGGCAGCTCAGCCGTCGGACCGGGCCCGGGAGCGAGAACCGGGCCCGGTCCGGTGTGTGCGGTCCGCCGTCCTCTCCACCTCTGGGTGGAGTGCCGTGCCGGGCAGAGCTCCACCCATGATCCACCCGGGATCCGATCCCGTGAGCTCGCCGTTTCCGTAGCGTCGAAGGCGTCGGCGGGACCGCCGCCGGCATCACCCTTCTTCCGCTCACGGAGGCACGATGTCCGGGCTCGTCGATGCGTTGGCCATCACGGCGGTGGCCGGCCTGGTGATCACTCGGCAGTTCCGCGCCAGCCGGATCGACACCGGCCGACGCCGGTGGGTGCTGCCCGTGGTGCTGGGCATCGTCGCGCTGCGCGAACCGGGCATGATCGACGCCCACCACCAGACGGCAGCCCTGCTGCTGTTCGCCGCCGAGGTGATCGTCGGCCTGCTCACCGGTGCCGGGTGGGCCTGGACCACCCGGATATGGGTCGAGGCCGACGGCGCGGTGTGGAGCAGGGGCACCAGGGCGAGCGTCGCCGTGTGGGCCGTCGGAATCGCGCTGCGCGCGGGCCTCTACGGAATCGGTGCGGTTCTGGGAGTGCGGCAGGACGGCTCGGCCCTGCTGTTCGCCCTGGCGGTGACCCTGCTGGTCCGGTCCGGCGTCCTGGCCTGGCGCGTTCAGGACCCACGCCCGGCCGGAGCACCCGGTTCCGCGTACCGTGACGCCGTGCCCCGGCCCACCCGGAAGGAGCCCGCGTGACGGAGAACATCTGGACGAGGTGGCCTTCCAGGGAGGCACTCCTGCCCGAGAGCGTCTCCCGGCCCCGCCGCCTGCTCTCCGGGGCGGTGCGCCTGGTGGTGTTCGGGATGCTGCTGTGGGGTGCGTTCACGAGCAGCCGTCTGCACGGCTGGGGCTCGGCCGCGGCGGCCGTCGGCCTCGTGGCCGCCGTAGGCGCGGCATGGGCCTTCTTCCGGACCACGCTCGCACACCGGTTGTTGCCGTCGCTGGCACTCGTCGTCGTCCTGCTCGCGATCTCGGTGGCCGCCCGGTCCGTCGGCTTCGGTGCCCCCGCACTGGTCATCTGGTGCGGCTGCGCAGTCGTGGCCCTGGAACGGTTGCCCATCGCCGCCGCGCTGCCCGTGGCCTCGGTCGCGCTGGCCTCCTACGCCGCGGTCAGCGACGACGCATGGCTGACCACGGTGGCGACGGCCGGTGGACTGGTGCTCGCCGGATACGTCCTGCGACTCGACGCCGAGGCACGGGGGACCGCGCAGCGGCTGCTGGACCAGGAGCGGGCCGCCCGGGCGGCCGAGGCGGAGACGGCGGCACTCGCGGAGCGGGCCCGTATCGCCCGGGAGATCCACGACGTGCTGGCGCACAGCCTCTCGGCGCAGATGGTGCACCTGGAGGCGGCCCGATTGCTCATCGAGCGGGACGCGGACCGGCAGCAGATCCTGGACCGGGTGGTGGCGGCACGGGGGATGGCCCGCGACGGACTCGCCGAGACCCGGCAGGCGCTGTCCGCGCTGCGCGGCGACCTGACGCCGCTGGAGGACTTCCTGGCCCAGCTCGTCGAGACGGCAGGGGGCACGGCAGAGGTCACCATTACGGGCGAACGCAGACCGCTGCCGGCCGAGGCGTCACAGGCCGTGCGCAGGGTGGCCCAGGAGGCGCTGACGAACGCCCGCAGGCACGCCCCCGGCGCCGGCGTGCGGGTGCGGCTGGACTACAGCGCCCATGAAGTGGTGCTGGACGTGCGGGATTCGGGAGGTCCGCCCGGCGAACACACCGGCACCGGAGGTGGGTACGGTCTGCTGGGCATGCGGGAGCGTGCCGAGCTGCTGGGCGGCTCGCTGCGGGCAGGGCCGGGCGAGGAGGGGTTCGTGGTGACGTTGAAGGTGCCCGTATGAGTGAGGAGTCCGGGGAGAGGCCCGCGCGGGTGGTGGTCGCGGACGACCAGACCGTGGTGCGCGAGGGGATCGTGATGCTGCTCGGACTGCTGCCGGGCGTCGATGTGGTGGGCGCCGCCGGTGACGGCGAGGAGGCGGTCCGGCTCGTCGCCGAACTCGCTCCGGACGTGGTGCTCATGGACCTGCGCATGCCGAGATGCGACGGGGTGGAGGCCACCCGCCGGATCCGGTCCGAACACCCCGGGACGCAGGTCGTCGTCCTCACGACGTACGCGGACGACGCGTCGGTGTTCCCCGCGTTGCGGGCGGGGGCGCGCGGCTACCTCACCAAGGACGCGGGCGGGGACGAGATCGTCCGGGCGGTGCACGGCGTCCTGTCCGGAGACGCGGGACTCGCGCCGAGCATCCAACGACGCCTGCTGGAACGCCTGTCCGAGTCCGAGTCCGAGCCGCGGCCGACCGGACCGCCCGAGCCCCCGGACGGGCTCACCACCCGGGAGACCGAGGTGCTGGTTCTCATCGCCGAGGGGCTCAGCAACCACCAGATCGCGAGCAGACTGCAGGTCTCCACGGCCACGGTGAAGACCCACATCAACAACCTGTTCGCCAAGACGGGCCTCAAGGACCGCGCACAGGCGGTGCGTTACGCCTACGGGAAGGGGCTGGTGCGGCCACCAGGGGGATGAATCACCTGATGGGGTGAAGCGCGCGGGGAAGAAGAGTCGGGGATCTTCCCGTTCTGTCCATCCTTGGGCATGCAGTCAAGCAACGATCCGCCCCGCGGCGCCGGGGGCGGTCCGGAAAGCGCGGCCGACCACCGCGCCCTGCCGGGCAGGGCCTACGTCGAGACGGCCCAGGGGGCACGGTACGACGGCCCGCGGTACGACGACCCGTGGTACGACGCCCTCGCCTCCGGCTGGGGCGAGTCGGCCGGTCCCGCGGCCTCCGGGCCGGTGGTGCCACCGATGCGTCGGAACGCCCCGGCGGAGCCGCCCCGGGCCGCGGCCGACGTGTACCTGGAGGTCCAGCGCAGCGCGGCCTTCCAGGAGGTCCGCAGCCGGTACCGGAGGTTCGTGGTACCGGCGGTCGCCGGCTTCTTCCTCTGGTACGTCGCCTACGTGGTGGCCGCCACGTCGGCACCCACCCTGATGGCCCGGCCGGTGGCCGGTGCGGTGAACGTGGCGATGGTCGCGGGACTCGGGCAGTTCCTCACCACGTTCCTGCTCACCTGGGCCTACACCCGCCACGCCCGGCTGCGCAGGGACCGGGCCGCGCTCGAACTGCGCTGGGACACCCAGGAGCTGACGCGCGGAGTGCGAGGCGGTGCGTCATGACGGGTGATCACCAGACCCTGGCCCTGCTGCTGTTCAGCACGTTCGTCGCCGTCACGCTGGGGATCACCACCTGGGTGGGCCGCCACCGGCAGGGATCCGCCGAGGAGTTCTACGCGGGCGGGCGCCTCTTCTCACCGATGGAGAATGGTTTTGCCATCTCCGGCGACTACATGTCGGCCGCATCCTTCCTCGGTATCTCGGGGCTCATCGCGCTCAACGGCTACGACGGCATGCTCTACTCGGTGGGCTTCCTGGTGGCCTGGCTCGTGGTCCTGTTCCTCGTCGCCGAACTGGTCCGCAACTGCGGGCGGTTCACCCTCGCCGACGTCGTGGCCGCCCGGATGAGGGAGCGGCCGGTGCGTATCGCGGCGGGGACCTCCTCGGTCACCGTCTCCGTCCTGTACCTGGTGGCACAGATGGTGGGCGCGGGCAGCCTGGTCGCGCTGCTGCTGGGCGGGACGAGCGAGGCGGCGCGGACGTGGACCGTCATCGGCGTCGGTGCCCTCATGGTCATCTACGTGTCGCTGGGCGGGATGCGCGCCACCACCTGGATCCAGATCGTGAAGGCGGTGCTGCTGCTCGGCGGCACCGTGGCGCTGACCGCGCTCGTCCTGGTGCGCTTCCACGGCGACGTCGACCGGCTGCTGCACACGGCCGCCGAGCGCAGCGGCCACGGTGAGGCGTTCCTCGCACCCGGCCTGGCCTACGGCGGGGACTGGGTCTCCCGCTTCGACTTCATCAGCCTGGGGCTCGCCCTGGTGCTGGGCACGGCCGGGCTGCCGCACATCCTGTCCCGCTTCTACACCGTGCCCACCGCACGGGCGGCGAGGCGGTCCGTGGTCTGGTCGATCGGTCTCATCGGCGGCTTCTACCTGATGACGATCGTGCTGGGATTCGGTGCCGCCGCCCTGGTCGGGCCGGACGCCGTGCGCGCGTCCAACGCGGCCGGGAACACGGCGGTGCCGCTGCTCGCCCTCGATCTGGGCGGCGGCGCGCAGTCCACCGGCGGGACGGTCCTGTTCGCCGTCGTCGCCGCCGTCGCGTTCGCCACCATCCTCGCGGTGGTGGCCGGCATCACCCTGGCGTCCTCGGCGTCCGTGGCCCACGACCTGTACGCGTCCTTGCGGCGTCGCCACTCCAAGCCGCGCAGCGAGGTCGCCGTGGCGCGGGTCGCCGCCGTCGGTATCGGCGCCGTCGCGATCGGGCTCGGTCTGCTCGCCCGTGACCTCAACGTCGCGTTCCTGGTGGGCCTCGCCTTCGCCGTGGCCGCCTCCGCCAACCTGCCGGTGCTGCTCTACTCGCTGTTCTGGCGCGGCTTCACCACGCGCGGCGCGGTCTGGGCCGTCTACGGCGGTCTGGTGCCGTCCGTGGTACTCGTGCTGCTGTCCCCGGTGGTCTCCGGCAGCCCGCAGTCGCTCTTCCCGGACCTCGACTTCCAGTACTTCCCGTTGCAGAACCCGGGCCTCGTCTCGATCCCGCTCGGCTTCGTCGCCGGCTGGCTGGGCACGGTGACCTCCACGGAGGTCCCGGACGAGGCCAGGCACGCCGAGACCGAGGTGCGGTCGCTGACCGGGGCCGGGGCCGTATAGGGACGGCCGCGGCGGCCTCAGGCGTCCAGCGGTCGTCTCAGGTCCGGGTCGCCCACGCGTAACGGTGCTCGGGGCGGCCCGCCTCGCCGTACTTGAGCGTCAGTACGGCCCGTCCGGTGCGTTCCAGGAGCTTCAGATAGCGCTGCGCGGTCTGGCGGCTCACACCGGTCCGTTCGGCGATCTCCTGGGCGGAGAGCGGTCCGTCGGCCTTCAGCAGGCACTGGCGTACCAGCTCGGCGGTGGTGGGGGAGTGGCCCTTGGGCAGCCCGGGCTCGGACGGAGCCGACAGCGCGCCGAAGATCCGGTCGACCTGGGCCTGTTCCGCCTCACCGCCGCCGTCGAGGGTGCGGCGCAGGTCGGCGTACGCCTCCAGCTTGCCGCGCAGACCGGCGAAGGCGAACGGCTTCACCAGGTACTGGAGAGCGCCGTGGCGCATCGCCGCCTGCACGGTCGACACGTCCCGGGCCGCCGTCACCATGATCACGTCGGTCTGGAGTCCGCGGCGCCGCATTTCCTGAACGACCTCGAGACCGGTCCGGTCGGGCAGGTAGTGGTCCAGCAGGATCAGGTCCAGGCGGGGCAGCCGCTCCACCGCGTCCAGTGCCTCCAGCGCGTTGTGCGCCTCACCGGCGACGTGGAAGCCGGGCACCTTCTCGACGTATGCGGCGTTGACGCGCGCGACCCGCGTGTCGTCGTCCACGACCAGGACCTCGATCATCGGGACTCCTCCTCGGCAGCGGTGGTCACAGGGGCGGTGAGAGCGGGTTGCGGGGCCGCCTCGGTCAACGCCTCAGGGAGGACGACGACGAACTCCGCGCCCCCGCCGTACGCCTCCCCGACTGTCGCGCTGCCGCCCTGTCGCTCGGCCAGGCGGCGCACCAGCGGCAGCCCGATGCCACGCTCGCGGTGGGCCGGCGGCTCCTTGGTGGACCAGCCCGCGGTGAACACCAGCTCACGGTGGTCCGCCGCGATCCCGGGCCCCGTGTCGCGCACCGTGAGCGTGGCGGCGCGCCCCTCGGCACGCAGTTCGACCTCCACGCGCGCGTGCGGTGTCCCGGCGGCGGCGTCGAGGGCGTTGTCGACCAGGTTGCCGACGATCGTGACGAGACCTCGCGGATCGACGAGACGGTCCGGCAGCCGCGTCCGGTCCGAGACCCACAGGGCGACACCGCGCTCGGCCGCGACGGTGGCCTTGCCGACCAGCAGGGCGGCGAGCAGGGGGTCCTGGATCCGCTCGGTGATCTGTTCCGCGGTGACCCGGTGGTCGCCGACCACCTCGCCGACGAACTCCACGGCGTCGTCGTACATCTCCAGTTCGAGCAGTCCCAGCAGGGTGTGCATGCGGTTGGCGTGCTCGTGGTCCTGGGCGCGCAGCGCGTCGATCAGTCCGCGCGTGGAGTCCAGCTCCCGGCCGAGCTGCTCCAGCTCGGTGCGGTCGCGCAGCGTGGCGACGGCCCCGCCGTCGTCGGTGGGCATCCGGTTGGCGACCAGGACCCGCTGGCCGCGCACGGTCAGCAGGTCGGTGCCGGTCACCCGGCCGGCCAGCACGTCGGCCGTGCGTCCCGCACCGAGCGCCTCGTCGGGGGAGCGGCCGACGGCCTCGCCGCCGATGCCCAGCAGGCGCTGCGCCTCGTCGTTGAGCAGGCGCACCCGGCCGCCCCGGTCGAGGGCGACGACACCCTCCCGGATGCCGTGCAGCATGGCCTCCCGCTCCGCGAGCAGCCCCGCGATGTCCGAGAAGGCCAGGTCCCGGGTCTGCCGCTGCACCCGGCGCGAGATGATCCAGGAGGCCAGGGCGCCGACGGCCAGCGCGCCGCCGGCGTACGCGAACAGGCCCGGAATGGCGTGGATCAGCCGCGCCCGGACGCTGTCGTAGGCGATACCCACCGAGACCGCCCCGACGATCTCGCCGTCGCCGTCGCGCAGGGGCACCTTCCCACGGGCGGAGCGGCCCAGGGTGCCGTCGTCGATCTCCATGACCTCGCGCCCGGCCAGGGCCTGCCCCGGATCGGTCGAGACGACCTCGCCGATGCGCTCCGGGTCCGTGTGCGACCAGCGCACCCCCTGCCGGTCCATCACGACCACGTACTCCGCCTTGGTGGCCTCCCGGACCCGCTCCGCCTCCCGCTGCACCGGGCCGTTCGCCGTCGGCCGGGTGGTCCGCAGGTCCCGCACGACCTGCGGCTGCTGCGCGGTGGTCTGGGCGATCGCCAGCGCCCGGCGCATCGCCTGGTCGTCCAGCTGGTCGCCGAGCGGCGCCAGGAACAGCCCGGTCGCGAGTACCGCGACGCCCGCGGCGATCGCCAGCTGCATCAGCAGCACCTGGGAGAACACCCGCCGCGGCAGGCCCAGGCGCAGTCGGCGTACGGGGGGAGTGGAGCTCATGGCCATGACGGTACGTGGGGCCGGTGGCATGCCGTAGCGGGGTGTGGCGCGTATCTCCCGCGAGGGGCGTGCGTCTCCCGCGGGGTCAGCTCGCCAGTGCCGCCGTCACCGGCTGGGCGCGCACCGCCGTGACCTCCATCCGCGCGGGCGAGCCCAGCACCGACGCCGCGCAGCTCTCCGCTCGCGGTGGCACGGACGCGCCTTGTACGACGGTGACCCGCCAGTGCCGGCCGTCGCGGTGGGCCAGGGTCACCTCCCAGCGCGGTGCGGCGCCGTCCGTCCGTACGACGGTCAGTGCCTGGGCCGTGTCCTCGCCGAGGGCCGATCGCAGGGCCAGCTCGGCCGCCTGGCCGGGGCGCTCCCACGCGGAGTTCCCGCGGCAGCCCTCGATGACGATCCGGCCCTCCCGTGCGCCGTGCAGGATCTCCTTGACGGTGTGGGCCTGGACGCGGCCGTAGACGTATCCGTGGGGCAGGACGAGCACGGTCGGCGAGAAGCGGTGCCCGCCCAGGTGGGTGACTTCCCAGACCCCGTCGGCTCCGGAGGCGGCGAGTTCGGCCGCCAAGGGCCTGCCGAGGAGAGCGCAGCACCGGTCGCGTTTGCCGTTGGTGCAGACGAGGGCGAGCGGATCGCCCGCGTGGGGCCGGCCGTCCAGCACCGAGTCGAAGGCGCTGTGGTCGCCCCTGCCGAGCGCCGCGAAATCAAGGCCGAGCAGCCGACGGGGATCCTTGAGCGTGGTGCCGTGCAGCCACACGTTTCCCGGCACGGTGTGGGCCGCGTACACCCTGCGTGCGGTGGTCGTGCCCCGGTCCGCGTGGCGCCCGGGACGCCGCACGAGCGCGATGCGTACGCCCGTCCCCTTGGCCGCCGCGTCGAGGGCGCGCCCCAGTGCGGGGTCCAGGTGGCTCGAGGTGAGCGCCTTGGCGCCCCACGGGCCGGACTGTTCGAGCAGCAACCAGGTCCTCGCGACGGGTGCGGTGCCCGAAACGGGCTCGTCGAGGTCCCAGGAGACGGTTGAGCACGTACTCACAGAGGTGAGCCTAACCTGACTTGGCTCGCGGTGACTTCCAGCCGCGCCTGAGCACTACTCCGGCAGTGGCCTCGGCGGCCTCGGACCCGAGTACAGACCACTCGGCCGCATCCGCAGCGGGCGCTCCCCGTACTCCTCCAGGGCATGTGCGATCCAGCCCGCCGTACGCGCCACTGCGAAGATCGTCTCGGCCGCGGTGGAGGCCATGCCGGAGGACACGGTGAGCACGGCGAGCGCCAGGTCGACATTGGAGTGCAGCGGGGTGTGGCGGGCGGCGGTGGCCTGGACGTCCCGGGCCGCCGCGAGCGCGGGCGCCGCCCGGGGGACGTCCTCCAGGAGCGCGAACAGGGCACGCGCGCGTGGGTCCTCACCGGGGTAGAGCCGGTGGCCGAGCCCCGGGATGCGTCGGCCGGCCCGCAACTCCTCCGCGACCACCGGCGCCGCGCTGCCCAGATCGAGAACCTCCAGCAGCATCCGGTGCGCGAGGCCCCCGGCGGCGCCGTGCAGCGGCCCCTCGATCACGCCGAGCCCGGCGGACACGGCGGCGTAGGCGTGCGCCCGCGCCGACGCGGCGACGCGCACGGCGAGCGTGGAGGCCGCCAGATCGTGGTCGACGAGGAGTCCGAGCGCCGTGTCCAGCGCCTGCAGCGTCGGCTCGTCGGCCTCCTCCCCGCTGAGCCGGGTCCACAGGCGGTGGGCGATCGGGTCCTGGTCGTGTCCGTCGCGCAGTACGGGGGGAAGTGCGGCGACGAGGGTGGGGATGAGGCTGCGCGCCGTGCCCAGCACCGCGTCCTCGGACAGGTCGAAGCGGAGCGGGTCCGTGACCGCGGCGGCGATCGCCGCGACGCGGAGCCGGTCCGCGGGCCCGGCGTGCTCGGGCAGGGCGTCGACGGCCCGGCGGGCGACGGCCACGGAGGACTCGGGGGCCGAGAACGCGGTGCCGGGGCGCAGCTCCCCGGTCCAGAGCCACTCGGCCACCTCCTCGTAGGTGTGGCGCGCGGCGAGTTCGACCGCGTCGACGCCCCGGTAGGAGAACCGGTCGTTCTCGATGAGCGTGAGGCGGGTGCGCACGGTCAGCTCCTGACCGGTGGCCGAGGCCGGGTTCGTGCCGCCGTCGCGCCGGTTGCGCCGGGCGAGGGCCCGAACCTCGTCGGCGTCGAAGGTGCTGCCCCGGGAGCCGGGCGCGCGTCGGCTGCCGAGCTGGCCGCGACTGACGTACGCGTACACGGTCTCGGGCTTCACCCCGAGCAGTTCGGCCGCCTCCCTGGTGGTCAGGCGCCGCTCGCTGTCTGCGGGGTGGTCGGGCTCGTGATCGCGCATGAGGTCACCGTATCGATCGGAAGCGGGCCATGTTGAGTCGCTGCAAGACTATGCATTGATTCAATCAATATTGACAGAGTATCAGTCAAGTATGGACAGTAGAGTCAAGTTCGAGGAGGCAATCATGTCCGTCAACAGAACCGCAGCCGCGGCCGCACGCGTCGAGGTGCCGCGCGGGCTCGCCGGTGTCGTGGTGGCCGACACCGAGGTCGGCGACGTGCGAGGACTCGAGGGGTTCTACCACTACCGCCAGTACTCGGCCGTCGACCTGGCCCGGAGCCGCGGCTTCGAGGACGTCTGGCATCTCCTGGTCCACGGTGAACTCCCCGACGCGCGAACCGGGGCCGCCTTCGCCGCCGAGACCGCGGCGCTGCGGCGGCTCCCCGACGCGGTGCGCGCCGCCCTGCCCGCCATCGCCGAGGCCGGGGGGCGCTCCGGTCCGCTCGCCGGCATGCGCACCGGCCTGTCCCTGCTGGGCGCGGCCCTGGGCTTCGGGCCGGTGTACGACCTGTCGGTCGACCAGCGCCGGCAGGACACCCTGGTGGCCGCCGCGGCCGTACCGACGCTGCTGACCGCGCTGCACCGGCTGGGGAGGGGACTCGAGCCGGTGGAGCCTCGCGAGGACCTGTCGTACGCCGCGAACTACCTCTACATGGTGACCGGTGAGGAGCCGGACGAGGCGCGCACCCGGGCGGTCGAGCAGTACCTGATCTCCACCATTGACCACGGGTTCAACGCGTCGACCTTCACCGCGCGGGTCATCGCGTCGACCGGCGCGGATGTCGCGGCCTGCCTGGCCGGCGCGGTGTCGGCCTTGTCCGGCCCTCTGCACGGCGGCGCGCCCAGCAGGGCGCTGGACACCCTGGACGCGATCGGCACGCCCGACCGCATCGACGCGTGGATCCGCGAGCGGGTGCTCGCCGGTGACCGCATCATGGGCTTCGGTCACGCGGTCTACCGCACGGAGGACCCGCGCTCACGGATGCTGCGTGAGGTGGCGCAGAGCTTCGGCGGGCCGCGCGTGGAGTTCGCCGTCGAGGTGGAGCGGCAGGTCGAGGCGATCCTCGCGGAGCTGAAGCCGGGACGCGAACTGCACACCAACGTCGAGTTCTACGCGGGCGTGGTCATGGAGCTGTGCGGCCTGCCTCGCGAGATGTTCACTCCCACGTTCGCGGCGGCACGGGTGGTGGGCTGGAGCGCGAACATTCTGGAGCAGGCGTCCGACTCCAAGATCATCCGTCCGGCGGCGCGGTATGTGGGGCCGGGGGCGCCGGTCGGGGTCCCGGCGGTGGCCTGAGAAGCACGAGCGGCCTGGTGCCGTTCGGGCGCCAGGCCTGGTCGGGGGAGAGCGTCGAGCAAGGACGGGGTGCCGGGTTGCTCGCCGGTGGTGGGGGTCCGTGCGCCGTCGGGGCGGGGGTACGGCCGAAGGCGCGGGTGACGTCAGGCGTCGGGGATGTCCGCCTTGGCCCGGATGAGGGTCTCCCGGCTGATGACCACGATGCGTTCGTAGTCGGCCCTGGCGGCATCGGCGGGCAGCTCACGCTCGAGGGCCTCGGTGGCTTCCGTACCGATCACGGCGAAATTGCCGTCGCTCAGTTCGAACAGATCCGGGCAGTTGGCTCCCGACGTACTGCCACGCGAGCTCGGAGGCACACCGATGCGGCGCACGATCTTCAAAGGGTACCGGTCCTTACACAGGTTGGGCACGCTGGTCGGCAGCACCGTACTGTGATCAGTGGGTCGCGTGTGACCGCATGGCCGAAATGAAGCGAGAGGTTCACTCGCCCGAGGACGAGGTGCCCTCCCAGGCGGGTGGAGGCGTGCCGACCACCCACCACTCGTCCGTGTCCGCCTCGTCCAGGTCCATGATCAGGCCGTCCACCATGGCACCGATCCGCGTCTCGTCGGACGACTCGGCCAGCGTCGCGCGCTGCGCCCTCGACGCCTCCCAGTACTCCCGCATCAGCGGCGTCTGGAAGATTTCACGCAGACGCCCGAACAGCTCCTGCTGGTCCAACAGGCCCGCTTCGTAGAGGTAGTACAGGTTGACGTACCAGGCGTTGGCGTAGAAGAACTGACGCCGCTTCTCCGCGGGGATGTCCTTGTCGTAGGTGTCGATCACGGCAGCCAGGGACGCGTCGTCCATCGCCCTCGTGAGCAGCTCCCAGTGCATGCGCTGCTGGTGCGCCAGAGCCCTGCGCCGGGAGGCTGCTTCCTCCAGTTCCAGCCGCCTGAGACCGAGGCGTTCCGCTTCCAGTCGCCGCTGGCGCGTGGCCAGTGTCAACCCCACCGTGGCGACCAGCATCCCGGCCGCGGCGGAGCCGAACCTCCCCGTGACCTTCTTCTGTGTGACCATGTCAACCCCCGAATCAGGCGACCGCCCGCCGGTCGTCGAGTGCGGGTCGGCTGACGGGGACCGGCGAGCGATGTTTGGTGCTGCCACCTCCAGGGTGCCGAGCGGCGCTGATCGACGGGGAGGCGGAGAGGAGGCGCACGGAGGGAAGCGAGGGTCGCACGGTCCGGCGCCTTGGAAAACGTCTGCCCACCAAGTGCTGCTAACAATCGTTCACTCCGCGGGTACTCCGCCGGCTCGTATCCTGAGCAGGCAATTCCGCACGCATGGTGAGAGAGAGGTCGCACGGTGGGGCAGCGCCCGACTCCGCAGCAGATCCCGGTCGTCGTCCTCGCCGGATTCCTCGGCTCCGGGAAGACCACCCTGCTCAACCACCTCCTCCACCGCAGCGGAGGCAGCCGAATCGGCGCCGTCGTCAACGACTTCGGATCGATCGAGATCGACGCGATGGCCGTCGCGGGTGCCCTCGGCGACTCCACCGTGTCCCTGGGCAACGGATGCCTGTGCTGCGCCGTCGACGCGAGTGAACTGGACGGGTACCTGGCGCGGCTCGCCCGGCCCGAGGCCGGTATCGACGTCATCGTCATCGAGGCCAGCGGCCTCGCCGAACCGCAGGAACTGGTGCGCATGCTGCTCGCCAGCGAGCAACCGGGGATCGTCTACGGCGGGCTCGTCGAGGTCGTCGACGCCGCCGAGTTCGACGACACCCGCGCCAAGCACCCCGAGATCGACCGGCACCTGGCCCTCGCCGACCTGGTCGTGGTCAACAAGACCGACCGGGCCGCCGACGCCGAGCGGGTGCTCGGCGTCGTGCACTCGCTCGTCGACGGCGCCGCCGTCGTGCCCGCGACCTACGGCCGTATCGACCCCGAGTTCCTCTACGACTGCCGGCCCAGCGAGGAGCGGGTGGGGCAGCTGTCCTTCGACGACCTGCACGACCACTCCGAGGGCGGCGCACACCCCGGTCACCTGCACGCCGCCTACGACACCGTGTCGTTCGTCTCCGACCTCCCGCTCGACCCGCGCCGGCTCATGCGCTTCCTCGACAGCCGTCCCGAGGGCCTGTACCGGATCAAGGGGTACGTCGACTTCGGCCCGTACGACACGCGGAACCGGTACGCCGTCCACGCCGTCGGACGCTTCCTGCGCTTCTACCCGCAACCCTGGCCACCCGCCGACGTCCGCCGTACCCAGCTCGTCCTCATCGGCTCCGGCATCCACGCGGCGGCCCTCGGCGCGGGACTCGACGCGTGCCGCCGGGACGCCGACGCCCCGCCCGCCGACGACCACGGCATGTGGGGCGTCCTGCGCTATGTACAGGCCCCCGACGGCGAGGAGCCGCCGCCCGAGGCCTAGGGAGCCCGCCGCGACGGATTCGTCCCCGCGGTCAGTGTCCCGCGAGGCAGAGCCTCATGGCGCACTCGTCCTCGGCCTCGACGAACACCTGCTGCCCCCAGTGCGCGCTGAGACGGTGTGCCACATCCACCAGACGGCGGCGTTCCTCCGGCGAGTACGCGGGGAACCGGACCCAACCCCGCTCGGCGATCACGTTGCCGAGGTCGTTGAACAGCACCGCGCGCACGCGCCGTTCCTCCTCCTCGGTCAGTGGCGTGGGCCCGCCTTCCGCAGGCTGCAACCGGACGTTGTACAGGTCTCGGATCACTGGCTACTCACCGTTCGTCGGGACGACGCCACCGGAACGACGGGCCCTAGGCGGGGCCCGCCACCACCGACACCGTCTTGGGCAGCGACACGCCCGAGCCGTCGCGGCGCGGGTCGATGTCCGGGAGCTGGGCCGGCGTGCCGTTCTTCTGCGCGGCGAGGGCCGGCACGGCACCCGCCCAGGCGAAGGCCAGGCAGTCCTCGCCCTTCAGGAACCGCTGGCAGCGCACACCGCCCGTGGCACGGCCCTTGCGCGGGTACTGGTCGAACGGCGTGAGCTTGGCCGTGGTCTGCACGGAGTCGTCCAGTGTGCCGCGCGATCCGGCCACCGTGAAGACCACCGCGTCCGCAGCCGGGTCCACCGCCGTGAAGGAGATGACCTTGGCCCCGTCCGCGAGCTTGACGCCCGCCACTCCACCCGCCGGACGGCCCTGTGGGCGGACCTGCGAGGCCTGGTAGCGCAGCAGCTGTGCGTCGTCCGTGATGAAGACCAGGTCCTCGTCACCGGTGCGCAACTCGACCCCGCCGACGATGCGGTCGCCCTCCTTGAGGGTGATGACCTCCAATTCGTCCTTGTTGGACGGATAGTCGGGCACCACCCGCTTGACGACGCCCTGTTCCGTGCCGAGCGCCAGCCCCGGCGAGGACTCGTCCAGCGTGGTCAGGCAGACGACGTCCTCGTCGTCCTCCAGGGACACGAACTCCGCCAGCGGCGCGCCGCCCGCGAGGTTCGGCGCCGCCATGGCCTCGGGGAGCTGGGGCAGGTCCACGACGTTCACCCGCAGCAGCCGCCCGCCGGACGTCACCACGCCCACCTCGCCGCGCGCCGTGGCCGGCACCGCCGAGACGATCAGGTCGTGCTTGACGCGCTTGGCCCCGGCCTCCGTGACGAGAGGCTCGTCGTTCGCGGTGCGGGCCAGCAGGCCCGTCGAGGACAGCAGCACCCGGCACGGGTCGTCCGCCACCTGGAGCGGCACGGCGGCGACCGGGGCGCCGCTCGACTCCAGCAGCGTCGTACGCCGGTCGGTGCCGAACTTCTTCGCCACCGCCGCCAGTTCGGCCGAGACCAGCTTGCGCAGCTCCGCGTCCGAGTCGAGGATCCGGGTCAGCTCCTCGATCTCCGTGTTCAGCCGGTCCTTCTCGGACTCCAGCTCGATGCGGTCGTACTTGGTGAGCCGGCGCAGCGGCGTGTCCAGGATGTACTGCGTCTGGACGTCGCTCAGCGAGAAGCGCTCCATCAGGCGCTGCTTGGCCTGGGCGGAATTCTCGCTGGAGCGGATGAGGCGGATGACCTCGTCGATGTCGACCAGGGCGGTGAGCAGGCCCTCCACCAGGTGCAGCCGGTCCCGCTTCTTGCTCCGGCGGAACTCGCTGCGGCGCCTGACGACCGTGAAGCGGTGGTCGAGATAGACCTCCAGCAGCTCCTTGAGGCCCAGGGTGAGGGGCTGGCCGTCGACCAGGGCGACGTTGTTGATGCCGAAGGACTCCTCCATGGCCGTCAGCTTGTAGAGCTGCTCCAGGACCGCCTCCGGCACGAAGCCGTTCTTGATCTCGATGACCAGGCGCAGTCCGTGCGCGCGGTCGGTGAGGTCCTTGACGTCCGCGATGCCCTGGATCTTCTTCGAGCCGACCAGGTCCTTGATCTTCGAGATGACCTTCTCCGGGCCGACCGCGAAGGGCAGCTCGGTGACGACGAGACCCTTGCGGCGGGCCGTCACCGTCTCCACGGACACCGTCGCGCGGATCTTGAAGGTGCCGCGGCCCGTCTCGTACGCGTCCCGGATGCCGGGCAGGCCGACGATGCGTCCGCCGGTGGGCAGGTCGGGGCCCGGCACGTGCTTCATCAGCGCGTCCAGGTCGGCGTTCGGGTTCCGGATCAGATGCCGGGCCGCCGCGATCACCTCGCGCAGATTGTGCGGCGGCATGTTCGTGGCCATGCCGACCGCGATGCCCGAGGCGCCGTTGACCAGCAGGTTCGGGAAGGCGGCGGGCAGCGCCACCGGCTCCTGCTCCTGACCGTCGTAGTTCGGGGCGAAGTCGACGGTGTCCTCGTCGATGGACTCCGTCATCAGGCCGGCGGCCTCGGCCATCCGGCACTCGGTGTACCGCATGGCGGCCGGCGGGTCGTCGTTGCCGAGCGAGCCGAAGTTGCCGTGGCCGTCCACCAGGGGCACGCGCATCGAGAACGACTGGGCCATGCGGACCAGGGCGTCGTAGATCGACGCGTCGCCGTGCGGATGCAGCTTGCCCATGACCTCGCCGACGACGCGGGCGCACTTCACGTAGCTGCGCTCGGGCCGCAGGCCCATCTCGTTCATCTGGTAGACGATGCGCCGGTGCACCGGCTTGAGGCCGTCGCGGGCGTCCGGCAGCGCACGGGAGTAGATGACCGAGTACGCGTACTCGAGGAAGGAGCCCTGCATCTCGTCGACGACGTCGATGTCGAGGATCTTCTCCTCGTACGCGTCGTCGGGCGGCGGGGTCTTCGTACTACGGCGGGCCATCGCTGCCGGCTCCTTGCTGAAGCGTGAACGGTGATCTGACGCCGTCCATTGTGGACTGCGGCACTGACAGCCACCGACCAGGACCCGTCACGGGCTGCCGGCCCGGCGCTGCCCGCAGGGTACGCCCTCGTCCGGGGGCGCCGTCCGCGCAGCCGTCCCCGGCGGCCCGTCAACCGCGTTCTCGCTCTCGGCGTACGAGCCCCGGGAACTCCACCGGCCGCCCGCACGCTTGCATACAGTGGCAGGACCGGCGGAATTCCGCAGTTCCGCCCATGGATTCCACCCGGTGGTTCACCCCAGTGACTCCACCAGGATCTCGCGATCGAAGGGACGTACATGCCCATGGGTCACACGGCCACAGCCCAGGCAGGCTCCGGCGGCCTGACAGCGACCGAGCACCGCCTGGCCAACGGCCTGCGCGTGGTGCTCTCCGAGGACCACCTGACCCCGGTCGCGGCGGTGTGCCTCTGGTACGACGTCGGCTCGCGCCACGAGGTCAAGGGGCGTACCGGCCTGGCTCACCTTTTCGAGCACCTCATGTTCCAGGGCTCCGCCCAGGTCAAGGGCAACGGCCACTTCGAGCTGGTGCAGGGCGCCGGCGGCTCGCTCAACGGCACCACCAGCTTCGAGCGGACCAACTACTTCGAGACCATGCCCGCCCACCAGCTGGAGCTCGCCCTCTGGCTGGAGGCCGACCGCATGGGCTCCCTGCTCGCCGCCCTGGACGACGAGTCGATGGAGAACCAGCGGGACGTCGTCAAGAACGAACGCCGCCAGCGCTACGACAACGTCCCCTACGGCACCGCGTTCGAGAAGCTGACCGCCCTCGCCTACCCGGAGGGCCACCCCTACCACCACACGCCGATCGGCTCGATGGCCGACCTGGACGCGGCGACCCTGGAGGACGCGCGCGCGTTCTTCCGCACCTACTACGCGCCGAACAACGCGGTGCTCTCGGTCGTCGGCGACATCGACCCCGAGCGGACGCTCGCGTGGATCGAGAGGTACTTCGGCTCCATCGCCTCGCACGACGGCAAGCAGCCTCCCCGGGACGGCGCGCTGCCCGACGTCATGGGCGGGGAACTGCGGGAGGTCGTCGAGGAGGAGGTCCCGGCCCGCGCCCTGATGGCGGCCTACCGCCTGCCGGAGGACGGCACGCGCGCGTGCGACGCGGCCGACCTGGCCCTGACCGTCCTGGGCGGCGGCGAGTCGTCCCGCCTGTACAACCGCCTCGTCCGCCGCGACCGCACCGCCGTCGCCGCCGGCTTCGGCCTGCTGCGGCTGGCCGGGGCGCCCTCCCTGGGCTGGCTGGACGTGAAGACGTCCGGCGACGTCGAGGTGCCGGTCATCGAGACCGCCATCGGCGAGGAGCTGGCCCGGTTCGCCGAGGAGGGCCCCACGGCCGAGGAGATGGAGCGCGCCCAGGCCCAGCTCGAGCGCGAGTGGCTGGACCGCCTGGGCACGGTCGCCGGCCGCGCCGACGAACTGTGCCGGTACGCCGTCCTGTTCGGCGACCCGCAGCTCGCCCTCACCGCCGTCCAGCGGGTGCTCGAGGTGACCGCGGAGGAGGTCCAGGAGGTCGCCAAGGCCCGCCTGCGGCCCGACAACCGCGCGGTGCTCGTCTACGAGCCCACCGCCCCCGCCGACGAGACCGACGCCGACGGGACGACCGTCACTGTGTCCGTGCCCGACGCCACCGAAGAGAACGAGGAGGCGGCCAAGTGACCGAGCTCGCCACCATGGAATTCCACGCACAGCCGCAGGCCGGCGAGCCCAAGCCGTGGGCGTTCCCCGCCCCCGAGCGCGGCAGCCTCGACAACGGCCTCACCGTGCTGCGCTGCCACCGCCCCGGCCAGCAGGTCGTCGCCGTCGAGGTGAACCTCGACGCGCCCCTGGAAGCCGAGCCCGCCGGTCTCGACGGCGTCGCCACCATCATGGCGCGCGCCTTCTCGGAGGGCACCGACAAGCACTCCGCCGAGGACTTCGCCGCCGAGCTGGAGCGCTGCGGCGCCACCCTGGACGCGCACGCCGACCACCCCGGCGTCCGGCTGAGCCTGGAGGTGCCCGCCTCGCGCCTCGCCAAGGCCCTCGGCCTGCTCGCCGACGCCCTCAGGGCGCCCGCCTTCGCCGACAGCGAGGTCGAACGGCTGGTGCGCAACCGGCTCGACGAGATCCCGCACGAGCTGGCCAACCCCTCCCGGCGTGCCGCCAAGGAACTCTCCAAGGAGCTGTTCCCGGCCGACGCGCGCATGTCGCGCCCGCGCCAGGGCACCGAGGAAACGATCGAGGCCATCGACTCGGCGGCCGTACGCGCCTTCTACGAGCGGCACGTCCGCCCCGCCACGGCCACCGCGGTGGTCGTCGGCGACCTTACCGGCGTCGACCTGGACGCGCTGCTCGGCGACACCCTGGGCGCGTGGACCGGCTCGGCCGCCCAGCCGCGCCCCGTGCCCCCGGTGACCGCCGACGACCGGGGCCGGGTCGTCATCGTGGACCGTCCAGGCGCCGTCCAGACGCAGTTGCTGATCGGCCGCACCGGCGCCGACCGGCACGACCGCGTGTGGCCCGCGCAGGTGCTCGGCACCTACTGCCTGGGCGGCACCCTCACCTCGCGCCTGGACCGCGTCCTGCGCGAGGAGAAGGGCTACACCTACGGTGTGCGGGCGTTCGGCCAGGTCCTGCGCTCCGCGCCGGACGGCACGGGCGCCGCGATGCTCGCCATCAGCGGATCCGTCGACACCCCCAACACCGGTCCCGCCCTTGAGGACCTGTGGACGGTGCTGCGCAAGCTCGCCGCGGAGGGGCTCACCGACGCCGAGCGCGACGTGGCCGTGCAGAACCTGGTGGGCGTGGCGCCCCTGAAGTACGAGACGGCGGCGGCCGTGGCGGGCACGCTGGCCGACCAGGTCGAGCAGCACCTCCCCGACGACTTCCAGGCCACGCTCTACCGCCAACTGGCCGCCACGGGCACCGTGGAGGCTACCGCGGCGGTCGTGAACGCCTTCCCGGTGGACCGTCTCGTGACGGTCCTCGTCGGCGACGCGGCGCAGATCAAGGAGCCCGTCGAGGCCCTCGGCATCGGCGAAGTCACCGTGGTGGCGGCCGAGTAGCGGCACGCGCGTGCCGCGGCCCTGGTGACCGGTGTGTCACCAGGGCCGCCGTTTGTCCGGATTGGGGGAGTGGTTGCCCGTCTGCCCTGTGGCGTGCGCTACAAAAAGCCTGTTGCGTTTGAGGATTGAACGCAGCCGCGTTTAGCGTCGTCCGGGCTGTTCGTCAGGCAGTGCGCCGCACCCGCGGCACCGGACAGTCATCGCCGAGTCCCCGTACGGCGCGAGCCAGGGGAGCCGGGGACCCATCGCAGTCCCTGGGGTGAATCGGACGCCCGCGCGCACCGCGAGGGGGTCCGTAGGAGACCTTCCACCTCCGAACCCGTCAGCTAACCCGGTAGGCGAGAGGGAAGGAAAGGACAAGCCTCTACATGGCGTTCACGCGCGCCACCGGGAAGCACCGCCGTCCCAGCCGGGTGCACCGCACCACCGCCCGCGCGGCGGGGGTCGCGGCCCTCGCCACCACCGGCGTCGTCGGCACCCTCGCGGCTCCGGCGCTCGCCGCCGAGCCCGAGGCGGAACAGACCGGGCTCACCCCGGTCGTCACCATCGGCGACTCCATAGCCGACGAGATCGACGCCCAGGCCCTCGCGCAGAAGCAGGCGGCCGCGGACGCCGCCGCCCGCGAGGCGGCCCAGGAGGCGGCCCGCGAGCGGGCGGCCGAGGCGGCCAAGGAGGCGCGCGAGGCCAAGGAGCGCGCCGCGCGGGAGGCGGAGCGCAAGCGCCTCAACACCTTCGTCGCGCCGATCACCGCCTCGTACGTCTCCACCGCCTACCAGGCGGGCAGTTCCCTGTGGTCCTCCGGCAGCCACACCGGCATCGACTTCCACGCCTCCAGCGGCACGTCCGTGCACTCCGTCGGCGTCGGCACCGTCGTCGAGGCCGGCTGGGGCGGCGCGTACGGCAACCAGGTCGTGATCAGGATGCACGACGGCACGTACACGCAGTACGGGCACCTGTCGTCCATCGGCGTCTCGGTCGGCCAGTCGGTCGAGCCCGGCCAGCAGATCGGCGTCTCGGGTGCCACCGGCAACGTCACCGGACCGCATCTGCACTTCGAGGCCCGTACGAGCCCCGAGTACGGCTCGGACATGGACCCCGTCGCCTATCTCCGCTCCCACGGCGTGAACGTCTGACGAAAAAGCCCCGGCTTCCCGAGTCGGGGCTTTTTGTATTCCATACCGGCTTGCTTGGCCTAGAGTCGCTGAAAGCGCGTCCATCGTCGGCGTTTCAGGGGATCAAGGCGGAGGTCGGTCATGCGTATTCCGGCGCATTCGGTGTGCACGGCGATTCGGGACGACATCGTGGCCGGCGTCCACGGACGCGGGAGCCGGCTCACCGAGGAAATCCTCGCCCGCCGCTACGGCGTCTCCCGGGTCCCCGTCCGCGAGGCCCTGCGCACGCTGGAGGCGGAGGGCTTCGTGGTGACCCGGCGGCACGCGGGCGCGTGCGTCGCGGAACCGACCGCGCGGGAGGCCGCCGACCTGCTGGAGACCCGCACGCTCCTGGAGCCGCTCGGAGCCTCCCGGGCCGCCCGGCGGCGCACCGACGCCCACCTCAAGGTGTTGCGCGGTCTGGTCCGGCTGGGGCAGGAACGGGCCAGGCGGGGCACCGTGGACGAGCTGCGCTCCCTGGGCGGCTGGTTCCACGAGACCCTCGCCCGGGCGGCGGACAGCCCTTCGCTGACCGCGCTGCTGACCCAGCTCCGCCACAAGATCGCCTGGATGTACGTCGTGGAAGCGCCGGTCGGGCCGGTGGAGGACTGGGCGGAGCACGCCGCGATCACCGATGCCGTGGCCCGGGGCGACGGCGAACGCGCGCGGGCGCTCATGACGCTGCACATCGAGCGGTCGGCATCCGGTCACCGGCTCCGATTCGCCTCCGGCGGCGCGGCGACGGAGCGTGTGAGGAATACGCAACATTCCGTAAACACCGCGAGCCCGCTCCGGTAACACAGGTTCCGTATACAAAAGCGGGGGAATTCTGGTCGGCTATTTCTGGCGTCCCGAATGGAGAGAAGCGGCAGCGGAAAAGGCGAAAGGCCCGTCCGGTGGTCCCGGCGGGCCTTTCGGTGCTGCTGTTCCGTCCGTCAGACGGTCTCGGGAAGCTCCTCGAGCCCCTCGGCGACCAGCTTCGCCAGCCGGTCCAGGGCCGCCTCAGCGCCCTCGGCGTCGGAGGCGAGGACGATCTCCTCGCCCCCCTGGGCGCCGAGGCCGAGGACGGCCAGCATGGAGGCCGCGTTGACGGGGGACCCGTCGGCCTTGGCGATCGTCACCGGGACGCCTGTGGCCGTGGCGGCTCGGACGAAGATGGAGGCGGGGCGGGCGTGGAGACCCTCGGCCCAGCCGACGTTGACGCGGCGCTCAGCCATGTGATGCTGCCCTTCAGGTGTTCAGAGGCGTTGAAGTTGTCTAGACCAGTCTTGTCTAGACCAGTTTCCCACATCGTGAAGCAAGCCGGGACGACCACGTGGGCCGCCCCGTACGGGTCCCGGACCGCGGCCTCGGTCCGGGCATCCGTCCCCCACAGACTGCCCCGCGCCGTTGTCGTACGCGAGCCGTACTCTGGGGCCCATGCAGACCTCGTCGGACCGGCACGAGTACCCCGCCCACTGGGAAGCCGACGTGGTGCTGCGCGACGGCGGCACCGCGCGCGTCCGCCCCATCACCGTTGACGACGCCGAGCGCCTGGTCAGCTTCTACGAGCAGGTTTCCGACGAGTCGAAGTACTACCGCTTCTTCGCGCCGTACCCTCGCCTGTCCGCCAAGGACGTCCACCGCTTCACGCACCACGACTTTGTGGACCGGGTGGGACTCGCGGCCACCATCGGCGGCGAGTTCATCGCCACCGTACGCTACGACCGGATCGGGGCCGGCGGAACAGCCGCCACCGCACCGGCCGACGAGGCCGAGGTCGCCTTCCTCGTCCAGGACGCCCACCAGGGGCGCGGCGTCGCCTCCGCCCTCCTGGAGCACATCGCGGCCGTCGCCCGGGAGCGGGGCATCCGCCGCTTCGCCGCCGAGGTGCTGCCCGCCAACAACAAGATGATCAAAGTCTTCATGGACGCCGGGTACACCCAGAAGCGGAGCTTCGAGGACGGGGTGGTCCGCCTGGAGTTCGATCTCGAACCCACCGACCGCTCGCTGGCCGTGCAGTACGCGCGCGAGCACCGCGCGGAGGCCCGTTCCGTCCGGCGGCTGCTGCAGCCCGGCTCGGTCGCGGTCGTCGGCGCCGGCCGCACCCCGGGCGGCGTCGGCCGCAGCATCCTCGGCAACATCCGGGACGCCGGCTACACGGGGCGCCTGTACGCCGTGAACAGGGCCTTCCCCGAGGACATGAAGGAGCTCGACGGGGTTGTGGCGTGCCGTTCCGTGCGCGACATCGACGGGCCCGTCGACCTCGCCGTCGTCACCGTGCCCGCCGAGCACGTCCCGGACGTCGTCACCGCCTGCGGCGAGCACGGGGTGCAGGGACTGGTGGTGATCTCCGCCGGATACGCCGACAGCGGCCCCGAGGGACGCGAACGCCAGCGCGCCCTCGTGCGGCACGCGCGCACGTACGGCATGCGCATCATCGGGCCCAACGCCTTCGGGATCATCAACACCTCCCCGGACGTGCGGCTCAACGCCTCCCTCGCCCCCGAGATGCCGCGCCCCGGGCGGATCGGCCTGTTCGCCCAGTCCGGCGCCATCGGCATCGCCCTGCTCTCCCGGCTGCACCGGCGCGGCGGCGGGGTCACCGGTCACACCGGCGTCTCCACCTTCGTCTCCTCCGGCAACCGCGCCGACGTCTCCGGCAACGACGTCGTCCAGTACTGGTACGACGACCCGGACACCGACGTCGCGCTGATGTACCTGGAGTCCATCGGCAACCCGCGCAAGTTCACCCGCCTGGCCCGGCGTACGGCGGCCGCCAAGCCCCTGGTCGTGGTGCAGGGCGCCCGGCACGGCGGCGTGGCACCCCAGGGGCACGCCGTACGGGCGACGCGGCTGCCCCACGCGACGGTCTCCGCGCTGCTGCGGCAGGCCGGCGTGATCCGGGTCGACACCATCACCGACCTGGTCGACGCGGGGCTGCTCCTCGCCCGCCAGCCGCTGCCCGCCGGACCGAGGGTGGCCATCCTGGGCAACTCGGAGTCCCTGGGCCTGCTCACCTACGACGCGTGCCTCTCCGAGGGACTGCGCCCGCAGCCCCCGCTGGACCTGACCACCGCCGCCTCGGCCGACGACTTCCACGCGGCCCTGGCCAGGGCCCTGGCCGACGACACGTGCGACGCGGTCGTGGTGACCGCCATCCCGACGGTGGGGGAGGGGGCGGCCGGGGACGCCGCGCTCGCGGAGGCGCTGCGCTCGGCGGCGGCCGCGGTCCCCACCAAGCCCGTCCTCGTGGTCCACGTGGAGCTGGGCGGCCTGGCGGAGGCCCTGTCCGCGGCGACGAGCACGGCCCCGCAGACGGCCCAGGGCACCGCCTCCCAGGCCACCACGGGCACCACTTCCCAGGCGGCTCCGGGTACCACTTCCCAGGCCGCTCCGAGCGCGGCCTTCCCGTCCGGCCCGGGTGCCGTGCCGCAGGCCGTCCCGGGCGGCCCGGCCTCCCGAGCCACTCCGGCCACCGCTCCCCACACCCCTCCCGGCACCCCTCCCCACACCGCCGATCAGCCCCCGTCCGGTACCTCCGGTCCGTCCGGTCCGTCCGGCCCGCCCCGCCCGTCCGCCGCCCCGGCTCAGCCGCCCTCCGCCGTCCGGGCCCCGGAGGGAGCCCACCTCATCCCCGCCTACCCCGCCGCCGAGCGTGCCGTCCGCGCCCTCGGCGAGGCGGTCGCCTACGCCCAGTGGCGGCGCGAGGCGGCCGACCCGGGCAAGGTGCCGGAGTACGAGGACATCGACGAGAAGGGTGCCGCCCAGCAGATAGCGGGGCACCTCGCGCGCGGGCAAGGGCTCACCCTCGGCACCCAGGAGACCTGCGACCTGCTGGGCCGGTACGGCGTCCACGTCCATCGCGCCCTGCCCGCCGCCACTCCCGACGACGCCGCGGCCGCCGCGCGGACCATCGGCTACCCGGTCGCCCTCAAGGCCACCGCACCGCACCTGCGCCACCGCGCCGACCTGGGCGGCGTACGCCTCGACCTCGCGGACGAGGAGCAACTGCGGCGGGCCTACGCCGAATTGACCGAGCTGTTCGGGAAGCCCGCGGAGCTGCGCCCGGTGGTGCAGGGCATGGCCCCGCGCGGCGTCGACACCGTCGTACGGGCGGTCATCGACCCGGCGGCCGGGGCGGTGCTCTCCTTCGGCCTCGCCGGCGCCGCCACGCAGCTGCTCGGCGACATGGCGCACCGGCTGATCCCGGTCACCGACCGGGACGCCACCTCGCTCATCCGCTCGGTCCGCACGGCCCCCCTCCTCTTCGGCTGGCGCGGCTCGGCCCCCGTCGACGTCGCAGCCCTGGAGGAGCTGCTGCTGCGGGTCTCCCGGCTGGTCGACGACCACCCGGAGGTCGTCGCGGTCACCCTGGAGCCGGTCGTGGTCGCCCCGCGCGGCCTGAGCGTCCTCGGCGCCTCCGTCCGCCTCGCACCCCCTCCCGCCAGGGACGACCTGGGTCCGCGGACCCTGCCGGCCTACTGACCCGCCACGGCCCTGGACGGGTACCGCAGGAGCGTCCCTCGCAGTCAGTGGGTCCCCGTAGGATGGACGGCATGGCCAAGACCAGTACGACGACCCAGGGGCTGCGAGCGGCGATCGAGCGCAGCGGCTACTACCCGGCCCTCGTGGCCGAGGCGGTGGAGGCCGCCGTGGGCGGCGAGCCCGTGCGGTCGTACCTGGTCCACCAGGAGACGACGTTCGACCAGAACGAGGTGCGCCGGCACGTGACCGTGCTGGTGCTCACCGGCAACCGCTTCATCGTCAGCCACACCGACGAGCAGGCCGCCGACGACACCTCCCCGACGCCGTACGCCACGACGTCCACGGAGTCCGTCAAGCTCGGCCGGATCTCGTCCATCGTCGTCAGCCGCGTCGTCGCCAACCCGGAGCAGTACAAGCCGGGCACGCTGCCCCGCGAGATCGTGCTGACCATCGGCTGGGGCGCCGTCTCCCGCCTCGACCTGGAGCCCGCCGCCTGCGGCGACCCCAACTGCGAGGCCGACCACGGCTACACGGGAAGCTCGACGGCCGACGACCTCAGCCTGCGCGTCAGCGAGGCCGGAGACGGACCCGAGACGGTGCGCCAGGCGCTCACCTTCGCCCAGGCCCTCTCCGAGGCGACCGCGGACTCCGCCCGCTGATGGTGCAGCACACCGCCTGGGACACCCACCCGGAACCGCTCCCCGTCGACTCCGCCCCCGTACCCGAGTACGGCCGGGGCTCCCTCGCCGATCTGCTGCCCACCCTGGCCGCCGGCCTCGGCGTCCCCGGCATGACCGCGGGCATCACCGAACTGACCCCGGCCGACCGCAACTGCGTCTTCCTGATCGACGGCCTCGGCTGGGAGCAGCTGCGCGCGCACCCGGAGGACGCCCCCTTCCTGAGTTCCCTCCTGGACAGCTCGCGCGGGGGCACGGGTCGCCCGATCACCGCCGGCTACCCGGCGACCACGGCGACCTCCCTCGCCTCCGTCGGCACCGGTCTGCCGCCGGGCGCGCACGGCCTGCCCGGGTACACGGTGCGCAATCCCGACACCGGCGCCCTGATGAACCAGCTCCGCTGGCAGCCGTGGACCGCGCCGGGCCCCTGGCAGCCCTACCCCACCGTCTTCGGCCTCGCCCACGAGGCGGGGGTGCACGCCGCCCAGGTCTCCTCGCCCACCTTCGCCAACACCCCGCTGACCAAGGTCGCGCTCAGCGGCGGCGAGTTCCACGGACGCCTGTCCGGCGAGGACCGGATGGACTGCGCCGCCGAGCAACTGGCCCGCGCCGACCGCGCCCTCGTCTACACGTACTACGCCGAGGTCGACGGCGCCGGACACCGCTTCGGCGTCGACTCCGACACCTGGCGCGGGCAGCTCGGCCACGTCGACCGGCTCGTCCAACGCCTCGCCGAGCAGCTGCCGCCGCGCAGCGCCCTGTACGTCACCGCCGACCACGGCATGGTCGACGTGCCCTTCGACGAGGAGCACCGCATCGACTTCGACGAGGACTGGGAGCTGAAGGCGGGCGTCGCCCTCCTCGGCGGCGAGGGCCGCGCCCGCCATGTCTACGCCGTCCCCGGCGCCCACAACGACGTGCTGTTCTGCTGGCGCGAGGTGCTCGGCGAGCAGTTCTGGGTGGCGTCCCGGGACGAGGCGATCGCCGCTGGCTGGTTCGGCCCCCGCATCGACGACCGGGTGTACGACCGCATCGGCGACGTGGTGGCCGCGGCGCGCGACGACGTCCTGCTCATCGCCTCCGAGCGCGAGCCCAAGGAGTCGGCGATGGTCGGCAACCACGGTTCGATGACCCCTGCCGAGCAGCTCGTCCCGCTGCTCGAAGTACGCTCCTGACCTCGCTCACGTCTGCCCGATGCCGAAAGGTGCCCAATCCCTCATGCCCGAGCTGGTGTTCTTCTCCGGAACGATGGACTGCGGGAAGTCGACACTGGCTCTCCAGATCGAGCACAACCGCTCGGCGCGCGGACTGGCCGGCATGATCTTCACCCGCGACGACCGTGCGGGCGAGGGCAAGCTCTCCTCCCGCCTCGGCCTCGTCACCGACGCGGTCGAGGTCGGGGACGGCCAGGACCTCTACGCCCACGTCGTCGACCACCTCTCGCAGGGCGGCCGGGTGGACTACGTGATCGCGGACGAGGCGCAGTTCCTCGCGCCGGACCAGATCGACCAGCTCGCGCGCGTGGTCGACGACCTCGACGTCGACGTGTACGCCTTCGGCATCACCACCGACTTCCGCTCCAAACTCTTCCCGGGCTCCCAGCGGCTGGTGGAGCTCGCCGACCGCGTCGAGGTGCTCCAGGTCGAGGCCCTGTGCTGGTGCGGGGCCCGCGCCACGCACAACGCCCGCACCGTGGGCGGCGTCATGGTCGTCGAGGGCGCCCAGGTGGTCGTCGGGGACGTCGCCCAGTCACCCGACGAGATCGGCTACGAGGTGCTGTGCCGCCGCCACCACCGCAGGCGGATGACGAGCGCGACGGCGCGGGCGGCGGCGCTCTCGCCGGACGTGCTGCCGGTCTCCGCCACGTGAGTGCCGGGACCGGCGCGCGCCGGTCCTGATCAGCCGATGTGCTCGGCCACGATGAGCTGGAACCGCTCGAAGGCCAGCTCCACGGTGTTGTGCCGGGCGTCGACGGTTCCGAGAGAGGTGCCGTTGAACGGGTCGGTCAGGCGGTACCTGCCGCGGCCCAGGCCACGCAGCTCGACCGTCCCGTCCCACCGCCCGGCGTAGAAGGCGTAGTGCAGGGTCGCGCCCTTGGCCACCACATGCGCCTCGGGCTTGTCGAAGCCGATGTCGTACAGCTCGCCCCGGTACTCGCCCGTGGCCGGCATGTTCTCCTCGTACAGGTTCACCCACCGGCGCCAGAGAGCTTCTCTTTCCGGCGTGAGCACGATCTCGTCGTCCGGGCCCGCGGGGTAGGTGAACTTCGTCGACAGGACGGCTCCCACACCGTAGCTGGAGGCGAAGTCGTCGCCGCCGTCGCTCAGTTCGACGTGGTCGCCGGAGTAGCTGCTGCCCGGCCCCATCAGCGCCTTCATCGTCTTGCCCTTCGTACGGACCTGGTACGACGAGAGCGGGTCCGAGCTCGGGTACTGGCCGACGTAGGGGAGGTTGTGGAAGGCGAAGGCGGTGCCGCAGGGGCAGAGTTCGACGACGGCGTCGCGGTTCGCCTCGTGCGCGGCCTCGTACACCGCCTTCCAGAACAGCGCGAGACCCTCGGTCGATTCTTCGGGGCGGGCATGCCCGTGCGCCGGGTTGTAGCAGGGCGCGACGGCGTTGAGGTGCTGGCCGTCGATCTTGAGCCCTTCGTATCCCCAGTCGCCGATGAACTGCCTCACCTGCCCGACGAAGTAGTCCACCGTCGGCCGGTACGCGGGGCACAGCGTCCAGGCGTCCCACCAGCTCACTCGCTGCTTGTTGCCCGCACGGTCCAGCAGGAGCATGTCGGAGTGGTTCCGGTACAGGCTGCTCTCCGGGTCCGCCGCCAGCGGAGCCCACCACAGGCGCGGCCGCAGACCGGCGTCCCGGATCTGCTGGGTGAAGGCGCGCATGTCCCTCGCGCCCCGCGGGAACTTCCGCGGGTCCAGCTCCCAGTCGCCCTCGTTGGTCTGCCAGCCGTCGTCGAGCACCGCCCACTTGAGGCCGACCTCACGCACCTTGGGGAGCGTTCCGACGACCTGCTCGACGGTGAAGTCACGCTCGTAGCCCCAGGCGCACCACATGGGTTCCAGGGCCGGCTCGGGCGTCCTGGGCGCACGCAGGCCGACATCGCTCATGTAGTCGCGATAGCGCTGGAGCGGTGCGAAGTGGTCGCCCGGCAGGGCGGTCAGGAACGTGGTGTCGGTGGTCAGGCGCCGCCCCGGTTGCAGGGTCACGGGGGTGTCACCCTCGACGGCGAGGCTCGCTCCGCGGGCCGTCCTGCGAACCGGCAGGCGCAGCATCCTGGCCACGGGTTCGACGTGCCCGACGGAGAGACCGGCCCCCGGCCGCCACACGGTCGCCACGGGAGTGCCGCCGCCGTAGTCGGAGGCGTCCATCCCCAGCGAGTTCTCCTGGACGAACCCGTCCGTCATCGGCCGCACCCAGTCGCGACGGTCCTCGTACGTGGTTCCCGAGAAGGTGTAGAAGCCACCGGGAGCTTCCAGGAGTTCATGGGCCCCGCTGCGCCATCCGGTGACCGCCAGCGGGGTACCGGTCCCGTTGGTGTAGGTCACCTTCATCACGATCATCCCGGTCAGGCGCTCGAAGGAGGTCAGCTCCACCGTCTTGCGGACGCCGGTCGCGGACTTGCCCCAGACGGTCACTCCGACGCCTGCGCCGTGCCGGGAATGCCGGGTCCTGCGGGTCTCGTGCCCGCCGTACGTGAACTCGTCGATCGCCCCGCCGTCCACCAGCAGGGCCTCACCGGCGTCGAAGCGGGTGACGTCGATGCCCCGCAACGCCACCCGGCTGCGCAGTCGGTCGTCGAACTCCAGAGTGATGGAGGTGTCGCCGACCCCGACGAGGTCGGGGCCGCGGCGCGGTGCGGCGGCCGCGGGTGCGGCGCCCGGAGCCACGGAGGGGAGGGCGGCCAGGCCGGCACCCCCCAGCGCCACCTTCAGTACGCTGCGCCGGTTCACATCCGTCATGTCGGCCTCTCTCTCGGAGCAGGCTCTGGTCTGAAACCGGCTCCTCGAACGGAGTCGGGACACCCGTGAGGGCGAGGACGGTGCCATCGGGCTCCGGGTGGCCTGCATCGAGAACGTAAGTGGTATTTGATTGGCATGTCAATGGTTCAAAGGGCTGTCACGGGCCAGGAGTTCACCTCGTGCGCCGGCACGGAGCGAGGGGTACGGGTGCCTGCGCGGCCAGTCGGACCGGTACGCTTCTGGTATGACCGAAGCGAGTACGCCGATGCCCAGGGGCCTCTTCGCCGACGACGCCCTCCCGCTGTACGAGCGCACGGCCGCGCGGCTCCTCGACGACCTGCGTGCCGCCGCCGCCCGCCCCGGTGACCGGCTGCCCTCCGAGCGGGCCCTGGTCACCCGGTACGCCGTCTCGCGCGTGACACTGCGGGCCGCGCTCGCCCAGCTGGAGGCGCGAGGCGTCGTGCGGCCGTCGTCGTCTCGCGGGTGGTTCGTCGCCGAACCGGGGCTGTTCCCCGAAGCGGTGACCGCGCCGGCCTCGACTGTTCCCCAGGTCCAGGGATTCGCCGACTACGCCGAGGCCAACGGCCTGACGACGGCCAGCAAGGTGCTCTCCGCCAGCGTCCGCCCGGCCACCGTGGCGGAGGCCGAGCAGCTCCGGATCGCCCCGGGCGCCGACCTCTTCGACCTCCACCGGCTGCGTTTCCTGGACGGCCTGCTGGTCGTGCTGGAGCACAACCGGCTGCCGCTGTCGGCCTGCCCGGCCCTGGCCGACGCGGACTTCAGCACCGCCTCGCTGTATGCCACGCTGCGTGCCGCCGACCCGCCGCAGCTGCCCCGGGTCGCCGACTACTCGGTCGAAGCCCGCCACCCGACGGCACGGGAGATGGAGCTGCTGGAGATCGGGGCGACCATGCCGATGCTGGTCGCGACCCAGCTGACCTCCAACCAGGACGCCCGCCCGATCGAACTGACCGTCCAGGTCTACCGGGGGGACCGCTACCGGTTCCGGGCCTCCATCACCAACCAGACCTGAACGAACGGTCCCGTACCGTCCTGCCCGGGCCGGGCGTCGGAGTAGCCGACGTCCGGCCCGGCGTCGTTTCACCAGTCATCCGGGAATACCAGAAGCATACCAATAAGGACTATTGACGGCCGAAAATAAGACCAGTAACGTTCCGCGTGAGCTTCGGGCCATCGCGGCAAACGAGCTCAAATTGCACTTCAGTAAGGGGTTGGCAATGCAGAGCCCGTTGGACGAGGTCGTCCGGCGTCAGAAGGCCGGGCGACCACAGGGCATCACCTCCGTGTGCTCGGCCCATCCGCTGGTCATCGAGGCGGCCGTGACGCAGGCCCGCGAGACCGGTGGCCCGGTGCTGGTAGAGGCGACCTCGAACCAGGTCGACCAGTACGGCGGCTACACGGGCCTGCGGCCCGCGGACTTCCGTGACCTCGTGCACGGCATCGCGACGGAACGCGGTCTGCCACTGGACCGCGTCATCCTCGGCGGCGACCATCTCGGACCGAACCGGTGGCAGTCCCTGCCGCCCGACGAGGCGATGCGGCAGGCCGATGCCCTGGTCGCGGCCTACGCGGAGGCGGGCTTCACCAAGATCCACCTGGACTGCAGCTTCCCCTGCGCCGGTGACCCCGCCCCGCTGACCGACGACGTGGTCGCCGAACGGGCGGCGCGGCTGATCCGGGTGGCCGAGGACACGGTGGGCCCCGAGCGGGCGGAGCGGATCCGGTATGTGATCGGTACCGAGGTGCCGACGCCCGGCGGCGCGCACGAGACGCTCGGCGCTCTGGTGCCCACCACGCCCGAGGCGGCGCGCGCGACCCTGGAGCAGCACCGGAAGGCGTTCGCCCGGCACGGCGTCGAAGGGGTTTGGCCCCGCGTCATGGCCCTGGTGGTGCAGCCGGCCGTGGAGTTCGACCACCTGCGGGTCGTCGACTACCGGCGGGAGTCGACCGAGGAGCTGCGCAAGGTCCTCGACGACGAGCCCACCATGGTCTACGAGGCCCACTCGACCGACTACCAGACCGCCGAGGCGCTCACCGCGCTGGTCGAGGACCACTGGGCGGTCCTCAAGGTGGGCCCCGGTCTGACCTTCGCCCTGCGCGAGGCGCTGTTCGTCCTCGCCGCGATCGAGGACGAGCTGGTGCCGGCCGGCGAGCGGTCACGCCTTCCCGTGGTCGTCGAGCGGCGGATGCTCGCCGAGCCCGCCCAGTGGGAGGGCTACTACCCGGGCGGCGACGCCGAGCAGCGCCTCGCACGCCGCTACAGCTACAGCGACCGGATGCGCTACTACTGGACCGACCCCGAGATCGAAGCGGCCCAGGCCCGTCTGCTGGCCAACCTTTCGGCCGTGGCCGTCCCGTTGCCCCTGCTCAGCGCGCACCTTCCGCTCCAGTACGCCCGCGTCCGCCGCGGCGAGCTCGCCGCCCGCCCGCGTGAACTGGCCGTGGACCACGTCCGCGACGTCCTGCGCGACTACGACCGCGCCGCCGACCAGAACCAGAACCAGAACCAGAACCAGAACCGTAGGCCGAGCCAGAACCAGAAGCCGAGCCAGAGGGAGTACGTGTGAGCACGCCCCCGGGCACGCTGCCCTTCGACGACAGCGCTGTCCACACCGTCCGCGAGATCGCCCAGCAGCCCGCCCTGTGGCGGGAGGTCGACCGAATCGTCGGAGCCTCCCGGGAAGCGCTGGACGCGTTCCTGGGTCCGCTCGTGGCGCGCCGCGACCTGCGCGTGGTGCTCACCGGCGCCGGGACCTCCGCGTTCGCCGGCCAGGTGCTCCAGCCCTCCCTGGCACGGCACTTGGGGCGGCGCGTCGACGCGGTTGCCACCACGGACCTCGTCGCCGACCCCCGCGGGTGCCTCGCCGAGGACCTGCCCACGCTGCTGGTCTCCTTCGCGCGGTCGGGCGACAGCCCCGAGTCCGTCGCCGCCACCGCCCTGGCCGACCAGGTCCTCTCCGAGGTGCACCACCTCGTGATCACCTGCAACGATCAGGGCCGCCTGGCGCGTGAGCACGGGCAGCGGCCGCAGTCGCACGTACTGCTGATGCCGGCCGCGTCCAACGACCGCGGCTTCGCCATGACGTCGAGCTTCACCTGCATGACGCTCGCGGCACTGCTCGCCCTGGGCAAGGACGCCCACGACGGGGTCGCCGAACGCCTGGCACGGGCAGCGGAGTCGATCATCGAGTCCGTCGCCGCCGACCGCACCGCCGGTGCCCTGGTGGACCGCGCACCAGAGCGCATCGTCTTCCTCGGCAGCGGCCCGCTGAAGGGCCTCGCCGAGGAGTCGGCACTGAAGGTGCTGGAGCTCACCGGCGGGACGCTCATGGCCGTCGCGGAGTCCTCACTGGGATTCCGGCACGGTCCCAAGGCGGTGCTCAACGACCGTTCGGTCGCGGTGGTGTACGTGTCGAACGACCCGTACACCCGCCAGTACGACCACGACATCGTCGCGGAGCTGCGCGGAAACCTTCCCCTCGGCAGTGTCGTCGCGGTCTCCGCGGAGACCGGCACGGGAACGGAGGGGCCAACGGAGGGCGCCGATGCCTGGCCGCTCCCGGGCCTCGGCGACGTCGAGGACGCCGCCCTGGCCCTGCCCGCCGTGGTGTACGCCCAGCTCATCGCCCTGCGCGCCTCCCAGGCCCGGGGCCTGCGGCCCGACAACCCGTTCCCCTCGGGTGAGGTCAACCGCGTGGTGCAGGGCGTGACCCTGCACTCCTTGAACGACTGATCGAAGTCAGCAACGGCGCGGATCGAGGGCGCCGGACGGAGGTACGACGATGTTCCTGGGTGTCGACGGCGGCGGTACGAAAACCGCGTTCTGTCTGGTCGACCGGTCCGGACAAGTGGTGGCGCGTGCCCAGGCGGCAAGTTCGTACTACTTCTCCCACGGTATCGAGCTCGTCGAGCGTGTGCTGAGGGAAGGGGTCGACACTGTCTGCGCGGCGGCCGGACTGGCTCCGGCCGACATCGAGTACGCCTTCTTCGGCCTGCCCGGTTACGGGGAGGCGGCCCGCGACCTGCCCGTCCTCGACGCGACACCGCGGGCGGTGCTCGGGCACGACCGCTACGCGTGCGACAACGACATGGTCTGCGGCTGGGCGGGTTCGCTGGGCGCGGCCGACGGCATCAACGTCATCAGCGGCACCGGCTCGATGACCTACGGCGAGCGGCAGGGCCGGGGCGTACGCATCGGCGGCTGGAGCGAGTCGTTCGGCGACGAGGGCTCGGCGTACTGGATCGCGATCCGCGGCCTCAACGCCTTCTCCCGGATGAGCGACGGACGGCTCCCCGAGGGCCCCCTGGCCGGGGTGTTCCGAAGCAGGCTCGGCCTGGAGTCCGACCTCGACGTGATCGACGTCGTGCACAACCGGTGGCAGGGCGACCGGGGCCGGATCGCCGCGCTGAGCCGCTCGGTGGCCGAGGCGGCCGCATCCGGCGACGAGACCGCCGCGGGGATCCTCGCGGAGGCCGGCCGCGAACTCGCCCTGCTCGTGGAAGTCACCCGCGAACGGCTCGGGTTCGGCCCGGACGAGACCGTGCCCGTCTCCTACTCCGGCGGTACCTTCGGCGCCGCCCCGGTCCTGGAGGCGTTCATCACCGGACTGAAGGGCCGCTTCGCGGGCTACGACCTGCGACACCCCCTGTACGAGCCCGTCGTGGGCGCTGCCCTGTACGCGGCGAAACTCGCTGGAACCCCGCTCGACCGGCCGGCGCTCGACGCGCTGCGCAAGGCCTCAGGGTCCCTCGCCCCAGGAGAGGACGAACAATGAAGAACGGCACAAGAGGCTGGATCCTGTACGCGTCGCTGCTGGTCCTGTTCTGGGGTGTGTGGGGCGCCTTCTCCAGCGAGCCGAACAGCAGGTACGGCTACCCCAACGAGATGATCTACATCATCTGGGCCTTCACGATGCTCATCCCCGCGTACTTCGCGATGCGCGGCAAGACGTTCGACCGCAGGCCGGTCGCCGCGATGTACGGACTGATCGCGGGACTGACCGGCGCCGGCGGACAGCTGCTGCTGTTCCAGGCGCTCGCCGACGGCCCGGCGTACCTGATCTTCCCCCTGGTGTCCCTGTCCCCGGTGATCACCGTCCTCATGGCGACGGTGCTGCTGCGGGAGCGGATCACCCGGCTCGCCGTCGTGGGCGTGGTCGCGGCGCTGGTGGCGATCGTGCTGCTCAGCATCCCCAGTGGCGGGGGCGACTCGGACGCGCACGGCCCGTGGCTGCCGATGGCCATCCTGATCTGCGTCGCCTGGGGTGTGCAGGCGTTCTGCATGCGCAAGGCCGCGCTCGTCGGGGTCAACGAAGCGACGACCTTCGGGTGGATGACCATCAGCGGACTGCTGCTGGTTCCGGTGGCGTTCGCGATCATGGGCGGCTTGCCGTCCGGGGCTCCCTGGCAGGCGCCGGCGCTCACCGCGGTGACCCAGGTACTCAACGCCGTCGGTGCGCTGTTCCTGGTCATGGCGTTCAGCCGGGGCAAGGCCACCGTGGTCGCCCCCGTCACCAACGCACTCGCCCCGGTTCTGACCATCGTGCTGTCCCTGGCGGTCTACCAGACGCTGCCCAGCGTCTGGGGAGCCCTCGGCATCGTGCTCGCTCTCGCGGGCTCGACGCTGATGGTCTACAGCGACGAGAAGAGCGGCGAGAGTTCCGTGGCACCGGGTGTGGCGGACGGCGACGTGAGTTCCGTCGGACGCTAGCCCCGAACGCCCACCCACCCGAAGCAACACGAAAGCGAGGGGGAACACCCCCATGCCCCTGGTTCCCACGCGCGAACTCGTCTCGAAGGCCGCCGTCGCCGGCCGGGCCGTCGCGGCGTTCAACGTGATCACGCTGGAGCACGCCGAGGCGATCACCTCCGGTGCCCAGGCCGCGGGCGCCCCCGTGATCCTGCAGATCAGCGAGAACGCCGTGCGGTTCCACGGCGGCCGGGTCGAGCCGATCGCACGGGCCGCGGCCGAGGTCGGCAAGGCCTGTGACGTCGACGTCGCACTGCACCTGGACCACGTGACGGACCCGCGGCTGCTGCGCCGGGCGGCCGACGCCGGGTTCTCCTCCGTGATGTTCGACGCCGGGGCGCAGCCCTACGCCGAGAACCTGGCCGCCACCCGCGCCGCGGCGCAGTGGGCCCACGGCGCGGGCCTGTGGCTGGAGGCCGAACTCGGGTACGTGGGTGGCAAACCCGACGCCCCCGCGAGCGCCCACGCCGCCGGGGTGCGGACCGACCCGCAGGAAGCGGCGCGCTACGTGGCGGACACCGGCGTGGACGCGCTGGCCGTCGCCGTCGGCAGCAGCCACGCCATGACCGAACGCTCCGCGTCCCTGGACCACGCACTGATCGAACGACTCCGGGAGGCCGTGCCCGTACCCCTGGTACTGCACGGTTCGTCGGGAGTCGGGGACGACGAACTGCGGCGGGCCGTCCGGGCGGGCATCCTGAAGGTCAACGTCGGTACCGCGCTCAACATCGCCTTCACGGGCGCGGTCCGCGAGACGTTGGCGGCGCGCCCCGACCTGACGGACCCCCGCCCCTACGTCGCCCACGGACGGGAGACGATGGCGGAGACGGTACGTGCCCTGCTCGCCGTGGTGAGCGGCTGAGCGGGGCCGAGGCCTGCGGGGCCCGCGGACTTACGGCCGCCCGCGTCACCGCGTCACCGCTCCGCGTGCAGCAGCGTGAACCGCGCCCCCTCGGGATCCGCCACCGTCGCCACCCGGCCGTGGGGCGTGTCGTGGGCCGGGGCGAGGACGTGCCCGCCCAGGTCGACGAGGCGCGCCGCGGACTCGTCCGTGTCGGCCACCTCGAAGTACGTCATCCAGTGCGGCCCCCGGTCGCGCGCCAGGGCGTCGCCGACGCCGTGGAGGCCGGCGACGGGACGGCCCTCGATGCGCAGGGTCACGTAGTCGCGGTCGGTGGAGGGGTCCGGGACCAGTTCGAAGCCGAAGACCGTCTCGTAGAACTTGGCGACGCTCGCCGTCTCGTACGTCAGCAGTTCGTTCCAGGCCGGTGTGCCGGGCCGGCCCGTGACGGCCGTGCCCAGGTGTGCGGCCGCCTGCCACATGCCGAAGACGGCACCGGCCGGGTCGGAGCCCAGGGCCATGCGGCCGGCCTCGCCCGCGTCCAGGGGGCCGACGCCGACCGTGCCACCGCACAGGCGCACCGTTTCGGCCGTCCGGTTGACGTCGTCGGAGGCGAAGTACGGCGTCCAGGCGGTGGGCAGCTGCCGGTCCGGGGGCAGCTGCCCGATGCCGGCCACCTCCCGCCCGTCGAGCAGGGCCCGCGCATAGGGGCCCAGTTGCTGGGGGCCCGGCCGGAACTCCCAGCCGAACAGGGCACCGTAGAAGTCGTGGGTGGCGGCCGGTCCGTGCACCATCAGACTCACCCAGCAGGGCGTGCCGGGCGCGCGTCGGGCGTTCGTCTCGCCGATCCGGCTGTCCGATCCCCGTGCGTCGGTCATCGTCACCCTCTTCTCGGCCCTCCGCGGGCCGTGCGTCCGCTTCCGCTCCGACGGGCCTCGGCACCGGCACCGGGTTCCGGTGCGTGCTTCCGGCGTGCTCGCGCTCGTGGGGCAGCCCGCCTGCCCGGGCAGTACAGCATGTGCCCGAACCCGTACGCCTCGTGATCGGTACTGTCCGGCGGGCAGAGTAGCCCGACAACGACGCCTCGGCCACTCGGTACGTCAGGATGGGGCCATGAACGCCATCATCTCCGCAACCGAACTCGTCGACGAACTGGCGGGCGCCCATCCGCCCGTCCTGCTCGACGTCCGCTGGCAGCTGAGCACGGCGAAGGCGGCCGGCGCCCCGCCGTTCGACGGCCGGGCCGAGTACGCGGCCGGGCATCTGCCCGGTGCCGTCTACGTCGACCTGGACCGCGAACTGGCCTCCGCGCCCGGCGTGAACGGCCGGCACCCGTTGCCCGAGGTGGGGGAGTTCGGCGCGGCGATGCGCCGGGCGGGCGTGTCCAGCGGGCGGCCGGTCGTGGTCTACGACGGCGGGCAGGGGTGGGCGGCGGCCCGCGCCTGGTGGCTGCTGCGCTGGACGGGTCACCCGAACGTGCGGGTCCTCGACGGCGGGTTGCCGTCCTGGGAGGCGCCGCTGCCGACGGACGTCCCGGCGCCCGCGGAGGGCGACTTCACGCCGGCGCCGGGCGCGACGGGGCTGCTGGACGCGGACGGGGCGGCCGCGCTGGCCCGGTCCGGCGTGCTGTTCGACGCCCGCGCGGGGGAGCGTTACCGCGGTGAGGTCGAGCCGATCGATCCGGTCGGCGGCCACATTCCGGGCGCCGTGTCCGCGCCGACGACCGGCAACGTGGCCCCGGACGGGCACTTCCTGCCCGCCGAGGAACTCCGGGCACGCTTCAAGACCCTCGGCGCCACGGAAGACGGCGCGGTCGGCGTCTACTGCGGCTCGGGCGTGTCGGCTGCCCACGAGGTGCTCGCCCTCGCGGTGGCGGGGATTCCGGCGGCGCTGTACGTGGGCTCCTGGTCCGAGTGGTCGTCGGACCCGGCCCGGCCGGTCGCGGTGGGACCCGACCCGCAGTAGAGGGGTCCGCTGCGCGTGGGACCCCGGGCTGTGGCGGGGGCCGCGCCCGCCACGGGGCGAGGGCCGGGCCGGGGATGTGAGGGCCGGACCGGGGGCAAGGCCCCGCATCGAGGATGACGCAGCGTCCGCAGCGCGCACGAGGACGGGGCCGCACCCGCAGGCACGTCCGCGGCAAGGCCGTACGCGCGGTGGGCCGTTGGCACGACATCGGGGCCGCACCCACCCGGGTGCGGCCCCGACCTCGGTCAGGTCATTCGGCGAAGACCGGACTACTCCTGCTTCTTGCGCCGCGTGCCGAACACGATCTCGTCCCAGCTCGGCACCGCCGCGCGGCGACCCGGCCGGACGCCGTCGGCCTCGGCCTGGCGGTCGGTGGAGCCGGTGAGGCGGTCGCGGTGGCTGGCCACCGAGCGCGGCATGAGCACGTCGGCGTAGGCGGAACCGGCCGACGCCGCGGGCGCGGGCGGCTCCTCCACCTCGGGTTCCTCGACGGGCTCCTCCACCGGATCGGGAGCGCGCTCGGGCACCACCAGGTCACCGCGGAAGCTCGGTACGGCCTCCAGCAGGCTGGTGAGCGAGTCGCGTTCGCGCTCGGCCGAGGCGGTGGCAGCGGTGTCGTCGGCCGGCTCGGCCGGCGGCGGCGGGGGCAGGCTCGGCCGCTCCCGCTGCTCCCGGTCGAGGGTGCGGTCCAGCGGCCGGTCGCGCGGCAGTCGGGCGATGCGCGGCACGAACGGGAAGCTGGGCTCGGGCGCGGCGAGGTCGTCGGATTCCCCGATCAGCGCGCGTGCCTCCGCGTCGACGGCCTGGACGAGCCGCCGGGGCGGGTCGTACGTCCAGCTCGCCGAGTGGGGTTCGCCCGCGACCAGGTAGACCAGCAGAACCTCCCAGGTGCCGTCGTCGCGGCGCCAGGAGTCCCACTGGACGGTGTCCTTGTCGGCGCCGCGCAGCAGCAGCCGCTCCTGGACGGCCTCGCCGAGGGGCGGCCCGGAGTTCTCGCCGGGACGGCGCACGGGGGTCTTGCGGGCCCGCTCCGCCATGAAGGCGCGCTCGGCCAGCACGGGGCCCTCGAAGCGCCGTACGCGATCGACGGGGATGCCGGCCATCTGGGCGACCTCTTCCGCGGTCGCGCCGGCTCGTATACGTGCCTGGATGTCGCGGGGGCGGAGATGGCTCTCCACCTCGATCTCGATCTGGCCGAGGCGGGGGCGGTCGCCGCGCACGGCGGCGCGGAGCCGCTCGTCGATCGGAAGCGTGTACTCCGTGCTGTCCGCAGCCTTCAGCACCAGCCGTGTGCCGTCATTCGAGACGGCCACGACACGCAGTTCGGGCATGGGGACCTCCCGGGTGGTGCCTGCCGACGTCACGTGCGTCGCTGCTTCCGCTCTGTCGAGTGTGGCCTGCCCGGGTGCAGCCTGCCACAACCTTGCCGAGTTGCCCGGCGTGTCGGGCGCGGGCCCTGGATCGCCGTTATGGCACGGTTACCTGTTCGCAACGCTAAGTGACCAACCTCGTCACCCTGTGCAACTAGCCCCCTCCCGGCGGTCCTTCAAGGTGCCGGACCCCCTGTCGGGAGACCAGCTCCAGGGCTCGCAACAGTACTCCATTCGGACCACGTGCGTGGATTGGCGCGCCGCCCAACTTCTGGCAAGAGGTGACGCTCGGCCGTCCCCGGCGCGATTTCCGCGATCTTGGGCGTGGCGTACTTCACGCAATCACCAGAAACGGAACTAATGGTTTCGGCCGCACGTCCCTTTCTCATGCAGTTGATCGATCCCGTACGGGAAAGGCAGGCAAGGTCCGACGATGCGTGAAAGGTCCGATGACGGTGGGGCGGACGTGCGTTCGAAGGGGGAGTCCAGGCGCATCGACCTGAGTGTCCCCCAGGTCGCGGGCAGCGCCCTGGCGGCGGTGGTGGCCGCCAAACTCGCCTCCTCCTTCGGCGTCTACGGCACGATCGCCGGAGCCGGCCTGATCAGTGTCGTCGCCACCTGCGGGGGCTCGGTGCTCCAGCACTTCTTCAAGCGCACCGGGGAGCAGATCCGGGTGAAGCGCACCGTCGCCGCCGTGCGGATCGACGGGCGGACCGCGCCGGTTGCGGCCGCGGCGCCGGACCCGAACCCGGCTTCGGCTTCGGCTTCGGCTTCGGCTTCGGGAGAGTTCACCGACGGCACCGTCTACCGCGCGCGGACCAAGGGCTGGCGCCGCCCGCTGGTCGCGGCGGCCCTCGTCTTCGGCGTCACCATGGCCGGGATCACGGTGTACGAGGTCGCCTCCGGCCAGGACCTGAGCGGCGGCCACAGCACCACCGTCGGCAGCGCCTTCACCGGACACAACAAGTCCGCCGCCGATTCGGGGGAGTCCGGGGAGTCCGGCGACTCCGGTGACGCCGAAGACCCGCAGGACGGCCGGGACTCAGATGGCTCCGGTGACGCGAAGGACTCCGGTTCCGGGAGCGACGCCCCGGCCCCCACCCCCTCCGGGAGCCCGGACGCAACCGACGGGAACCCGTCGCCCGACGCCGGTTCGACGGAGGGCGGCGGTACGGGGTCCAGCCCCACGCCCACCCCGGACACCGGCGACGACGAGGACGCCGGCACCGGAGCCCCCGACCCGGACGCCTCGGCTACGGCCCCAGAACCCGGCGCAAGTAGTCGTTCTGGAACAGACGGTCAGGGTCAAGACGGTCCCGCAGCGCCGTGAACTCGCCGAAGCGCGGATACACCCGGGAGAAGTACCCGGCGTCCCGGGTGTGCACCTTGCCCCAGTGCGGCCGGCCCTCGTGCGCCGTGAAGATGCGCTCGGCGGCGGTGAAGTACGCCTGGTAGGGCGTGCCCCGGAACATGTGCACGGCGATGTACGCGCTGTCGCGGCCCGACGCGGTGGACAGCGTGATGTCGTCGGCCGGGGCCGTGCGCACCTCGACCGGGAAGCTGACCCGCAGCCGTGACCGCTCGACCATCGCCCTCAGCTCGCGCAGCGCGTCGACGACGGCGTCACGCGGAACGGCGTACTCCATCTCCACGAACCGCACCCGGCGCGGGGATGTGAAGACCTTGTAGGGAGTGTCCGTGTACGTCCGCGCGGAGAGTGCCCGGCTGGAGATCCGGGCGATCGACGGGATGGTGGCGGGCGCCGCGCGGCCGACCCAGTTGACCGCCTGGAAGAGGCCGTTGGAGAGGAACTCGTCGTCCAGCCAGCCCTGGAACCGCCCCACCGGCCGCTCCGGACCGGCGCTGCGGTTGTTGCGCTTGGTGTTGGTGCTGTTGGTGTGCGGGAACCAGTAGAACTCGAAGTGCTCGTTCTCCGACCACAGCGCGTCGAAGTCGGCCAGGACCCGATCGAACGGCATCGGTTCCTCGCGGGCCGTGAGGAGGAAGACCGGCTCCACGGCGAAGGTGATCGCGGTGACGACGCCCAGTGCGCCGAGGCCGATCCGGGCGGCGGCGAACACCTCGGGGTTCTCGTCCGCGGAGCAGGTCAGCACCGAGCCGTCCGCCGTGACCAGTTCCAGGCCCCGGATCTGGGCGGCGATCGAGGCCGAGTCGCGGCCGGTGCCGTGGGTGCCGGTACTGGTGGCTCCGGAGACGGTCTGCTCCATGATGTCGCCCATGTTGGTCAGCGACAGGCCCTCACGCGCGAGCGCCATGTTGAGCCTCTTGAGCGGGGTGCCTGCCTCGACCGTGACCGTCATGGCGTCGCGATCAATGCTGCGGATGCCCGTCAACAGTTGAGGCCGGATCAACACACCGTCCGTCGCGGCTATCGACGTGAAGGAGTGCCCGGTGCCGACCGCCTTGACCCGCTGCCCGTCCTCGGCCGCCCGGCGGACGGCGTCGGCCAGTTCGTCGACGGAGGCGGGAGTGACCTCCCGCGCGGGGCGCGCCGAGACGTTGCCGCCCCAGTTACGCCATGTGCCGTTCCGGCCGCTCGTCCTGCCGCTCGCCGTGCGTGTGCTGCTCAACGGTCCCTCCCCGACGCGGTTCCGGCCGCTTGAGCCGGCGGTACCCGAGGAAACCGACCGCGACCGCGACGGCCCCGGCCACCGCCGGAACCCCGTACCCGGCACGTGCCCCGGAGGCGTCGATCACCCAGCCGCCCGCGGAGGAGCCGAGCGCGACCCCGACCGCGAGTCCGGTGCTCACCCAGGTCATGCCCTCGGTGAGCTGCGTGCGTGGTACGTGCTCTTCGATGAGGGACATGGTCGTGATCATCGTGGGAGCGATGGACAGACCCGCAACGAACAGCGCCGCGGCCAGAAACGGCAAGTTTCCGACCAGTAGGAGGGGGATCATACTCACGGCCATCGCACACACGCCCAGGAGCCAGCGGCGCTCCGGCGGCCCGGCGAAGCGCAGCAGCCCGAAAATCATGGCGGCCGTGCACGACCCCGCCGCGTAGAGGGCGAGGACGAGGCTGGCGGCGGCCTTGTGCCCCTCCTCCTCGGCGAACGCCACGGTGACGACGTCGATGGCGCCGAAGATCGTCCCCGTGGCCGCGAAGGTGCCCACCAGGACCTGGAGCCCCCGGGAGCGCAGCGCCGTGCCGCCGCCCTTGTGCTCGCGCGGGTGCGGTTCCGGCTCGGTGGCGCGCTGCGAGGTCAGCCAGAAGACGCCGGTCGCCAGGAAGCAGGCGGCGAGCAGCGGCCCGGCCTCCGGGAACCAGGCCGTGGACAGGCCGATGGAGATGATCGGGCCGAAGATGAAGCAGACCTCGTCCACCACGGACTCGAAGGAGTACGCGGTGTGCAGCTGCGGCGTGCCGCGGTACAGGGCCGCCCAGCGGGACCGGACCATCGCCCCGAGGCTCGGCACGCAGCCGATGCCGACACAGGCCACGAACAGCACCCAGTCCGGCCACCCGTAGTGCGCGGCGGGCAGCAGGACCGCCGCCGCGGTCAGCGACACCAGCGTTGCCGGGCGCAGCACCCGGCGCTGCCCGTACCGGTCGACCAGGCGGGAGACCTGCGGCCCGGCCACGGCGGCGGCGAGCGCGATGGTGGCCGACAGCGCCCCGGCCAGTCCGTACCGCCCGGTGAGCTGCGAGATCATCGTCACCACGCCGATGCCCATCATCGACAGCGGCATCCGGCCGAGGAAACCCGCGGCGGAGAAGCCCTTGGTGCCCGGGAGGGCGAACAGGGCGCGGTAGGGACTGGCCAACGAGGTCTCCGGAAGCGGCTCGGTCACGAGTTAGTAAGGTGCGAACACAGTCGATACAGCTTACTCGCCCCTCCGTTCGGGAACACCCCCTCGGACCTGGTCAAACGCACGGTCGGTACCCCACCGTTTCCCCGCTGTCAGTGCCGGGTGGCAGGATCGGGGCATGCCAGACGTGCTCGATGCCAGCCCCTACGACGCCCTGCTCCTGCTCTCGTTCGGCGGCCCGGAGGGCCCGGACGACGTGGTCCCGTTCCTGGAGAACGTGACCCGGGGGCGCGGCATCCCCAAGGAACGCCTCAAGGAAGTCGGACAGCACTACTTCCTCTTCGGCGGCGTCAGCCCGATCAACGACCAGAACCGCGCCCTGCTGGACGCCCTGCGCAAGGACTTCGCCGAGCACGGCCTGGACCTGCCGGTCTACTGGGGCAACCGCAACTGGGCGCCGTACCTGACGGACACCCTGCGCGAGATGGTCGGCGACGGCCGCCGCCGCATCCTGGTCCTCGCCACCAGCGCCTACGCCTCGTACTCGGGCTGCCGCCAGTACCGCGAGAACCTGGCGGACGCCCTCGCCGCCCTTGAGGCCGAGGGCCTGGAGCTGCCGAAGATCGACAAGCTCCGGCACTACTTCAACCACCCCGGCTTCGTCGAGCCCATGGTCGACGGGGTCGTCCGCTCCCTCGCCGAGCTGCCCGAGGAGGTCCGGGACGGCGCGCACATCGCGTTCTGCACCCACTCGATCCCCACCTCCGCCGCCGACACGTCCGGCCCGGTCGAGGAGCACGGCGACGGCGGGGCGTACGTGCGCCAGCACCTGGACGTGGCGCAGGTGATCGCCGACGCCGTCCGCGAGCGCACCGGCGCCGACCACCCCTGGCAGCTCGTCTACCAGTCGCGCTCCGGCGCCCCGCACATCCCGTGGCTCGAGCCCGACATCTGCGACCACCTGGAGGAGCGGCAGGCGGCCGGTGCCCCCGCGGTGGTGATGGCCCCCATCGGGTTCGTCTCCGACCACATGGAGGTCCTGTACGACCTCGACACGGAGGCCACCGCCAAGGCCGGGGAGCTGGGGCTGCCGGTGCGCCGCTCGGCCACCGTGGGCGCCGACCCGCGCTTCGCCGCGGCCGTCCGCGACCTGGTCCTGGAGCGGGCGGGCGCCGAGCGCGGGCTGGAGGTCGCGCCCTGCGCCCTCGGCGCGCTCGGCGCGAGCCACAACCTGTGCCCGGTCGGCTGCTGCCCCGCCCGTGCCCCCCGGCCCGCCGCCGCGGGCGCCGACAGCCCCTACGCGTGAGGACCCCCGTGACCGACGTGACGCCCGATCCGCTCCATGCCGACCTGCTGAAGATCGCCCAGGAGGCCGCCCACCGCGCGGGCGAGCTGCTGCGGGACGGCCGCCCGGCCGACCTGGCGGTCGCCGCCACCAAGTCCAGCCCGATCGACGTGGTCACCGAGATGGACATCGCCGCGGAGAAGCTGATCACCGGGCTGATCGCCGACCGCCGCCCCGACGACGGCTTCCTCGGCGAGGAGGGTGCCGCCGCGGAGGGCACCAGTGGCGTCCGCTGGGTCATCGACCCGCTGGACGGCACGGTGAACTACCTCTACGGACTGCCCACCTGGGCGGTCTCCATCGCCGCCGAGCAGGACGGCGAGCGGGTGGCCGGCGTGGTCGTGGCCCCGATGCGGGGCGAGTCCTACCACGCGGTGCTGGGCGGCGGCGCCTGGGCGACGGGTGCCTGGGAGGGCAAACGCAGGCTCGCCTGCCGGTCCGCCGCACCGCTGGACCAGGCGCTGGTCTCCACCGGCTTCAACTACGTCGCCGACGTCCGCGCGGAGCAGGCCGAGATCGCGCGGCGGCTGATCCCGCTGGTGCGGGACATCCGGCGCGGCGGCTCGGCGGCGATCGACCTGTGCGACGTGGCCGCGGGACGCCTCGACGGCTACTACGAGCGCGGGCTGCATCCCTGGGACCTCGCGGCGGGCGACCTGATCGCCCGTGAGGCGGGCGCGGTGACCGGTGGCCGCCCCGGTGAGCGCCCCACCGGCGCCCTGACCATCGCCGCCACCCCGGCCGTCTTCGAACCCCTCCAGCGGCTCCTGACGGACTTCGGAGCGTAAGCCTCCGGCGGTCGGACGGAGGGCGGTGCCGGTCGTCGTGGGGGAGTGTCGTCGCTCGGCGCCGTGCCCGGGGCGCCCTGCGGGGGTGCCGGGTGCTTGAGCGGAGACCCTCCGCGCCCGCGCTGTGCGGGGCCGGGTCGCGCCGCGGCCCGACGGCCGCTGCGCCGGGTGCGGGCGGCAGGCCCGCCCCGCCAGAGCGGGCCGTCGCCGGCATGCTCGCGCGGTCGGTTCCGCGGTCGGTCACCTCGTGTAGGGGGACGGCCGGCCGGTCGGCGGGCTCGTGTGGTCGGCCCGTCGGCCGCACGGCCCGGCACGTGGGCCGGTCCGGACCGCCCCTTCGCGTCGGCACCGCCTCCTTGCGAGGCCGGGTTCGGCCGCGTCCGGCTCGCGTGGTCCCAGACACCGCTCAGGCGTGCCCTCCGCCGGGTCGGATCGGGCAGCCGCTCTGCCCGGCCCCGCTGCCCGGCCTGCCCCGGCCGCCCGACCCGTGCTGCCCGTACTCCGTGGTCGCCGGGGCACACCACGAACCGCGACCCGGGACCGCGCATGACGAGGCCCCGGTGCTGGATCCCACCGGGGCCTCGTTCTTCGCGGGCCGATCAGGCGTTGGTCGCGCTGACCTCCACACCGTGCTCGGCAGCGAGACGGCGCAGATCGTCGAGCTCGCCCAGCTCCACCTCGACAAGGAACTCGTCGCCCTCGTCGCGGGCCCGGGACAGGTCGGACTCGGTCGTCTTTATGCGCTGCAGAAGTCCTGCGGTGAAAGCGTCCATGCTGCGCCCCCTCGTCCTGGGTCGTGGGTCGTTGGCACGGGGGTGTGCCGATCGGAAGGGGCGATCACGCCTCCGGTGGAGTGCCCAGCGCTGCCCTGCCGGGCGGCGACCGTGCCGGACACCCACGCCCGCTCTGCGGAAGCGGACCGCGGCGTACCGCGCGGTAACGCGGTACAGGCAGAGCGTGATCGCGGGGTGTAAAGCCGTCCTCCCCCAGCTCCCCTTCGCGGAAACCTCAACCGCGCGAGAAAATCCCGCATTCCCGCTTCGGCGGCCTTTCCGCGCCGATCTTCGTCACCGGCCTCTCACCCGACTTACAGCCGACTTATGGCCGAAAAGGGCAGGATGGAGGCAACACACCCACCAGCCCCTGCCCTCGTGCGTCCGAGAAGCGCTACGCGGGTGGACACAGGAAGGACAAGCGACGTGCGCGTACTCGTCGTCGAGGACGAGCAGCTGCTCGCCGATGCGGTGGCCACCGGACTGCGCCGGGAGGCCATGGCCGTCGACGTCGTGTACGACGGTGCGGCCGCCCTGGAGCGCATCGGCGTCAACGACTACGACGTGGTCGTCCTCGACCGCGACCTCCCCCTCGTGCACGGCGACGACGTCTGCCGCAAGATCGTCGAGCTGGGCATGCCCACGCGCGTGCTCATGCTCACGGCCTCCGGCGACGTCAGCGACCGGGTCGAGGGCCTGGAGATCGGCGCCGACGACTACCTGCCGAAGCCCTTCGCGTTCAGCGAGCTGATCGCCCGCGTGCGCGCCCTGGGCCGGCGCACCAGTGTGCCGTTGCCGCCCGTCCTGGAGCGGGCCGGAATCAAGCTCGACCCCAACCGCCGGGAGGTCTTCCGCGACGGCAAGGAGGTGCAGCTCGCGCCCAAGGAGTTCGCCGTGCTCGAAGTCCTCATGCGCAGCGAGGGCGCCGTGGTCTCCGCCGAGCAGCTCCTCGAGAAGGCCTGGGACGAGAACACCGACCCGTTCACCAACGTCGTGCGCGTGACCGTCATGACCCTGCGCCGCAAGCTGGGCGAGCCGCCCGTCATCGTCACCGTCCCCGGCTCCGGCTACCGGATCTGACCGGCCGTGGCGACGACACCCGCGCCCCCCGGGGCGCCCCCCAAGCCCACGTGGGACCCGCGCTCGGCCACGCCCCTGCCGTGGCTGCGCCCCACCATCCGGATAAGGCTCACGCTGCTGTACGGCGGCATGTTCCTGATCGCCGGCATCCTGCTGCTGTCGATCATCTACCTGCTCGCCGCCCAGGCGGTGCGCACCGGCAACGAACCGCTGTACAAGATCGTCGACTTCACCGACCTCAAGGTCTCGAGCAGCACCTGTCCCGTGGTCGACAACGGCGGGCTGTCGCTGTCCGACTTCAACGCGGCCATCAGCGACTGCATGGACCACCAGCGCAAGGTCGCCCTGGACAACCTGCTCAGCCGTTCCCTGCTGGCGCTGCTCGGCCTCGCCGTGATCGCCTTCGCCTTCGGCTACGCCATGGCCGGGCGCGTCCTGTCCCCGCTGGGGCGGATCACCCGCACCGCGCGCGCGGTGGCGGGCTCCGACCTCTCCCGCCGGATCGAGCTGGACGGCCCGGACGACGAGCTGAAGGAGCTGGCCGACACCTTCGACGACATGCTGGAGCGGCTGCAGCGGGCCTTCACCGCCCAGCAGCGCTTCGTCGGCAACGCCTCCCACGAGCTGCGCACGCCGCTGGCGATCAACCGCACGCTCCTGGAGGTGCACCTGTCCGATCCGGGCGCCCCGGTGGAGCTCCAGCAGCTCGGCAAGACGCTGCTCGCGACCAACGAACGCAGCGAACTGCTGGTCGAGGGCCTGCTCCTGCTGGCCCGCAGCGACAACCAGATCGTCGAGCGCAAACCGGTCGATCTCGCCGAGGTGGCCGGCCAGGCCGTCGACCAGGTGCACGCCGAGGCCGAGAGCAAGGGCGTGGAGATCCGCGGCACCCGCGACGCCGCAGTGGTCCAGGGCAACGGCGTCCTGCTGGAGCGGATCGCCCTGAACCTCGTCCAGAACGCCGTGCGCTACAACGTGGCCGAACAGGGCTGGACGGAGGTCACCACGGGCGTCGAGAACGGCCAGGCGGTCCTGGTGGTCACCAACACGGGCCCGGTCGTACCGGCGTACGAGGTGGACAACCTCTTCGAGCCGTTCCGGCGGCTGCGCACCGAGCGGACGGGCAGCGACAAGGGCGTGGGCCTCGGGCTGTCCATCGCGCGGTCCGTGGCCCGGGCGCACGGCGGCCACATCTCCGCCCAGCCGCGCGAGGGCGGGGGGCTCGTGATGCGCGTGACGCTTCCCGTCTGAGATCATGACCCCGACATCTCACCGAGACCCGAGGATGTTCGCTTTGAGCGGAATTTCCAGGCCACCGGCCCTGGAGTCGCGTGTGTGATCGATCACAGCGGAGGCTTTCCCGCCCTCTACTCTCCGTGATCATGCACCCTGTCGGAAAGCCGGGAAAATCCCGGTTTTCAGGGCCCCTGATCACGGGAAGTACACGGTGAGACGCCTTTGAAGTGCGGCATTCGGACCGTGTACGGTCCCCATCGCCATCCAAGCCGATCACTCGTGAGGAGTCCGGTTGGGTGTCGATTGAGTAACAGACCTTGATGTGAGGCAAAATCTCCGCCTCAGGTCGGGCACAAGTCCGGCCTCTCACGCGTTACGTGCGCTGAAGACACCGCAGACACCCAGAGGGGGAGAGCGACCATGGCAACCGATTACGACACTCCACGCAAGACCGACGACGACGTTGACTCGGACAGCCTCGAAGAGCTGAAGGCCAGGCGGAACGACAAGTCCGCCTCGGCCGTCGACGTCGACGAGTTCGAGGCCGCGGAAGGCCTCGAGCTTCCCGGCGCCGACCTCTCGAACGAGGAACTGGCCGTCCGTGTACTGCCGAAGCAGCAGGACGAATTCACCTGCATGAGCTGCTTCCTGGTGCACCACCGCAGCCAGCTGGCCCGGGAGAAGAACGGCCAGCCGATCTGCCGCGACTGCGACTGAGGCGGGGTCGGCCGTGACCGGCTCGACCCCACCCTGGAAGCGCCGCTTCTCCCGACGAGGAGCGGACCAAGGGCCGTCCGACGGCCCCTACAGCGCGCGTGACGACGAGCGGGGCCCGACCGATACGGGGAGGGCCCCGCTCGAGCCAGTGGCCGACCGGAGTGACCTCCCGGCGACCGCGCGGCCTCCGGCACCCGCTGCCCGGCGCCGGGCAGCGGCGTTCCGGGACAAGGCCGGACAGGGCGTCCGCAACGGCGGTGCCCGCGCCAGGGCGGCCCTGGCACACCTCGCCGACCGGATCATCGACCTGGCACCGCGCGTGCCCGTAAGGGACCTGGCGGCGCTGCGCAGGCAGTTCCCGGGCCTGGGTCCCGAGGAGATCGCCGACCGGCTCGTGGCCGGCGCGGCCAAGGGCACGGCGACCGTGGGAGCGGGCATCGGAGCGGCGGCGATGCTGCCCGTACCACCCGCGATGCCCACCGAACTGGCCGCCGAGATCACCGGCGTCGCGGCAATCGAGCTCAAGCTGATCGCCGAACTCCACGAGGTCTACGGCGTACGCCCGCCCGGTAGCCTCGCCCAGCGCAGCACCGCGTACCTGAACTCGTGGTCCGACGAACGCGGCGTCGACGTGTCCAAGCCGTCGACCCTCGGCTCGGCGATGAACAGCCACATGAAGCGCCAGCTCCGCCAGCAGATCATGAAGCGGATGGTGCGCGACCTGCCGAACCTGATGCCCTTCATGGTGGGCGCTGCCGTGGGCGCCGTCATGAACCGGCGCGACACCCGGAAACTGGCCGCGAGAATCCGGACCGACCTGCGCAAGAACCAGGTCGCCTGGAGTGCCCTGGGCGACCTCCCGGCCCTGGAACGCCCGCAGGACGCCCTGGACATGGGCGAGATCACCAAGGGGATCGGGCCCGGCCGGCCCGGCCGTGGGGAAAACTTCGGCAAAGACGACCGCTGACCCGCGGGCCCGCCTACGCGGCCGCGGCCTTCGCCGCCTCCAGCGCCTCGATCAGCCGCTCCGGCTCACGCGTCGACAGATACAGGTACGGAGTCGGGTCCTCCGGGTCCGTGACCAGCACCCGCACGGCCCGCGGAATGTAGGCGCGCAGCAGCAGGAACGCCCGGGTGTCGGCCTTGTACGTGCGCCAGGCGCGGGCCTCCTCCGGATCGAGGATCTCCGCCTCTCCCAGCGCCGCGAGCGGCACCTTCGCCTCGCCCGCGATCAGCGAGTCGCCCACGATCCGGATGCGGACCGCGCCGTACGAACTGGCCGCCACCGCCGCCACCGCGGTGCCGCCCGCCAGGCCGCCCAGCATCGGCAGCGTGCCGAACGGCAGCAGGATCAGCGCGAACGCCAGCCCCACCAGGAAGGAGACCAGCCACCAGTAGCGGGGCGCGGTGAGGCGTTCTTCGTACGGGGCCGTGGAGAGCTGCATGAAGCAAGCTTGGCACGGTATCGGTGTTCGGCCGACGCGCGGGTAAGGTCTGCGCCTGTGAGTGGTACTTCCCCAGGTCTTCAGCCCCCCGCCGACGCCGTGAAACCCGTACGGCACCCCGACGCGCCCGCCCCCGGCGAGCTGCTCGGTGCCCACTACGGCCAGTGCTTCGGCTGCGGCGGCGACCAGCCCCACGGACTGCACCTCCAGGCGCGCGCGGGCGAAGGCGTGTCGATCACCGCCGAGTTCACCGTCCGCCCCGCCCATCAGGGCGCTCCCGGTCTGGCGCACGGCGGCGTGCTGGCCACCGCCCTGGACGAGACGCTGGGCTCGCTGAACTGGCTGCTCCGCACGATCGCGGTGACCGGACGGCTCGAGACCGACTTCCGACGGCCGGTGCCCGTGGACACCACGCTGTACCTGGAGGCCGAGGTCACCGCGGTGGCCGGCCGGAAGATCTACTCCACCGCCACCGGCCGGATCGGCGGGCCCGACGGTCCCGTCGCCGTCCGCGCCGACGCCCTCTTCATCGAGGTCAAGGTCGAGCACTTCGTCCAGAACGGCCGCGAGGAGGAGATCCGCGCCGCCATGGACGACCCCGACCAGCTCCGCCGCGCCCGCGCCTTCGAGGTGAACCCGTGAGCCGAGCCGACCTCGAGGTGCTCATCCGCCGCGTCGACCCCGACGTACCGCTTCCGGCGTACGCGCAGCCCGGAGACGCGGGCGCCGACCTGCGCACCACCGTCGACCGCGAGCTGGCGCCCGGCGAGCGCGCCGTTCTGCCCACCGGCGTGTCTGTCGCCCTCCCCGAGGGGTACGCGGCCTTCGTGCACCCACGTTCCGGACTGGCCGCACGCTGCGGCGTCGCCCTGGTGAATGCCCCGGGGACGATTGATGCCGGGTACCGTGGGGAGATCAAGGTGATCGTGGTGAATCTCGACCCGCGCGAGAGCGTGCGGTTCGAGCGCTTCGACCGGATTGCCCAACTGGTCGTCCAGCAGGTCGAGAGGGTCCGCTTCCGTCAGGTCGCGGAACTTCCCGGCTCGGCGCGGGCCGAGGGGGGCTTCGGGTCCACCGGCGGCCACGCCGGGCTGGACCCTGCAAGCGGCACAAGCGGTCAGGTCGCCGAAGGCGGCCCGACGGGTGGGAATCGATACGCTTCGGTCGTATCCGACCGGGAAGGACAGTGACGTGTTCGGACGTCGCAAGAAGAACGACGCCGCCGAGGACGCGGCCGGCGAGACCGAGCAGGTCGTCGACAGCGTCGACACCGAGGCGGACGAAGAGCGCGAACGCGTGCGGCTCGAGCCCGAGCCGCGCCCCGACGGGCCCTGGGACAACACCGAGGTCCGCGACCCGGGCGAGGGCCGGGTCGACCTCGGCGGCCTGTTCATCCCCGGGGTCGACGGCATGGAACTGCGGGTGGAGGTCGCGGGCGACGCCATCGTCGCCGCGACCGTCGTCCTGCGCGACAGCGCCATCCAGCTCCAGGGCTTCGCCGCGCCCAAGCGCGAGGGCATCTGGGGCGAGGTGCGCGAGGAGATCGGCTCCGGCATCACGCAGCAGGGCGGCATCATCGACGAGGTCGAGGGTCCGCTGGGCTGGGAGCTGCGGGCCCAGGTCCCGGTGCAGCTGCCGGACGGCACGGGCGGCTTCCAGGTCGTGCGGTTCGTCGGCGTGGACGGGCCCCGCTGGTTCCTGCGCGGCGTGATCTCCGGCCAGGGCGCGGTGCAGCCGCAGGCCGCCGGTCTGCTGGAGCAGATCTTCCGGGACACGGTCGTCGTCCGCGGCGAGGGCCCGATGGCCCCCAGGGACCCCATCGTCCTGAAGCTGCCGAACGACGCGCAGATGGTCCCCGAGGGCGTGCAGCAGGAGGAGGGCTCCCGCTTCGCCGGCGGCATGGGCCAGCTCCAGCGCGGACCGGAGATCACCGAGGTGCGGTAGGCAAGGCCCCGGTACGGCCGCCGGCCGTACGCGCACCACGAGGGCCGCGTCCCCAGGAGGACGCGGCCCCCAGGGCCTCTCCGGCGGATCATGTCGCAGACGCGGGGTCTGGCACGCCCATCTGCAGCGTTGTCGTCAGTCGCCGACGCTCCGCGTCGACGCCCTCCTCCGCCTTGCAGCTGCACGCACCAGACCCCGCTCACCAGCGCCGATGAGGTACCGCTTCTTTCCTGCGCCCTGATCCGCCGGACAGGCCCTGGCGCTGCCGGTCGGCGGGGTCGTGCGGACCCGATCGGGGCCCGGCCGTTGATCCGTCCGCCGCCGCCGGTGATACTGGCGCCCGGTTCACCGAGTACGACGGGGGAGGGCACGACATGACCCAGGTGGTCACGGAGACCATGGTGCGCGTCGAGGACGTGCGCAAGTCGTACGGCCGGGACAGCGCCGCCGTACATGCCCTGCGCGGCGTCTCCCTCGACGTGCCGCGCGGCGAGCTGGTCGCCCTCAAGGGGCGGTCGGGATCCGGGAAGACCACCCTGCTCAACATCGTCGGCGGTCTCGACACCCCGGACGCCGGGCGGGTCGAGGTCGACGGCCAAAACCTCGCGGAGCTGGACGAGGAAGGACTGCTCGCCCTGCGCCGGGACCGGGTCGGCTTCGTCTTCCAGTCCTTCGGACTCATCCCGATCCTCACCGCCGCCGAGAACGTCGGCGTACCGCTGCGGCTGCGCCGGGCCGCGCCGAAGGAACGCGAGGAACGCGTCGAGCTGCTGCTCTCCCTGGTCGGCCTCGCCGACCACGCCGCCCAGCGCCCCGGCGAGATGTCCGGCGGACAGCAGCAGCGGGTCGCCATCGCCCGCGCCCTCGCCAACAACCCCGCCCTCCTGATCGCCGACGAACCCACCGGCCAGCTGGACGCCGAGACCGGGCACTCCGTGATGGAGCTGCTGCGGGCCGTCGTACGCAGCGAGCAGGTCACCGCCCTGGTCGCCACCCACGACGCCACCCTGCTCGACCTCGCCGACCGGGTGCTGGAGCTGCGCGACGGGGAGATCGTCGAGGAGTGACGCCCCGGCGTCAGAGTTCCGTCAAGGACGAGCGGCATCCCCGCCTCCGCCCCTTTTGCCGCGATTGTGGGTCGTAGGGTCGACGCTGCGCAATCAGCGGTGACCGGAAGACAATGAGGCCATGGGACGCGGCAAGCTTCGGATCTACCTCGGTGCGGCACCGGGCGTCGGCAAGACGTACGCGATGCTCTCCGAGGCGCACCGGCGCGTCGAACGGGGCACCGACTGCGTCGTGGCCTTCGTCGAGCACCACGGCAGGGCGCGCACCGAGGTGATGCTGCGCGGCCTGGAACAGGTACCGCGCCGGGAGGTCGAGTACCGGGGCGCCGCCTTCACCGAGCTGGACCTGGACGCGGTCCTGGCCCGCGCCCCCCGGGTGGCGCTGGTGGACGAGCTGGCCCACACCAACGTCCCCGGCGTGCGCAACGCCAAGCGCTGGCAGGACGTCGAGGCACTCCTCGCCGCCGGCATCGACGTCGTCTCGACCGTCAACATCCAGCACCTGGAGTCACTCGGCGACGTCGTGGAGTCCATCACCGGCGTACGGCAGCGGGAGACCGTGCCGGACGAGGTGGTGCGGCGCGCGGACCAGATCGAACTGGTCGACATGTCGCCCCAGGCGCTGCGCCGCCGCATGGCCCACGGCAACATCTACCAGCCGGACAAGGTCGACGCGGCCCTGTCCAACTACTTCCGCCCCGGCAACCTCACCGCCCTGCGCGAGCTGGCCCTGCTGTGGGTCGCGGACCGGGCCGACGAGTACCTCCAGCAGTACCGCAGCGAGCACCGGGTCTCGAAGATCTGGGGCTCGCGCGAACGCATCGTGGTCGGCCTGACCGGCGGCCCCGAGGGCCGGACGCTGATACGGCGGGCCGCGCGCCTGGCCGAGAAAGGCGCCGGCGGCGAGGTGCTGGCGGTGTACATAGCCCGCAGCGACGGGCTGACCTCGGCCTCCCCGAAGGAGCTGGCGGTCCAGCGCACCCTCGTGGAGGACCTCGGCGGCACCTTCCACCACGTACTTGGCGAGGACATACCGGCCGCCCTGCTCGACTTCGCCCGCGGCGTCAACGCCACCCAGATCGTCCTCGGCTCCTCGCGCCGCAAAACCTGGCAGTACGTCTTCGGGCCGGGCGTCGGCGCGACCGTCGCCCGCGAGTCCGGCTCCGACCTGGACGTCCACATCGTGACCCACGAGGAGGTCGCCAAGGGGCGCGGGCTGCCGGTGGCCAGGGGGGCGCGGCTCGGCCGGTCCCGGATCGTCTGGGGCTGGTTCGCGGGTCTGGGCGGCCCGGTGCTGCTGACGCTGCTGCTCAGCACGGTGCACCTCGGGCTCGCCAACGACGTCCTGCTCTACCTCGCGCTCACCGTCGCCGCCGCCCTGCTCGGCGGGCTGTACCCGGCGCTCGCCTCGGCCGCGGTCGGGTCGCTGCTGCTGAACTGGTTCTTCACGCCCCCCGTCAACCGGATCACCATCGCCGACCCCAGGAACATGCTTGCGCTCGCCATATTCGTGGGCGTCGCGCTCTCCGTCGCCTCGGTCGTCGACGTCGCGGCCCGCCGCACCCACCAGGCCGCCCGGCTGCGTGCCGAGTCGGAGATCCTGTCCTTCCTCGCCGGTGACGTACTGCGCGGCGAGACCAGCCTGGAGACGCTCCTGGAGCGGGTGCGCGAGACCTTCGGCATGGAGTCGGCCGCCCTCCTGGAGCGGGAGGGCGACGTGGCGCCCTGGACCTGTGCGGGCCGCGCCGGGTCGGGACCGCCCGTCGACCGCCCGGAGGACGCGGACGTGGACATGCCCGTCGGCGACCACATGGCCCTCGCGCTGACCGGCCGGGTCCTGCCCGCCGAGGACCGCCGGGTGCTGGCCGCCTTCGCCGTCCAGGCCGCCGTCGTCCTGGACCGGCGCCGCCTGCGCGAGGAGGCCGACCGGGCCCGCGCGCTGGCCGAGGGAAACCGCATCCGCACCGCACTGCTCGCCGCCGTCAGCCACGACCTGCGCACCCCGCTGGCCGGGATCAAGGCGGCGGTGACCAGCCTCAGGTCCGACGACGTGGCCTGGTCGGAGGAGGACCAGGCGGAGCTGCTCGAGGGCATCGAGGAGGGCGCCGACCGCCTCGACCACCTCGTGGGCAACCTGCTCGACATGTCCCGCCTCCAGACCGGCACCGTCACCCCGCTGATCCGCGAGATCGACGTGGACGAGGTGGCGCCGATGGCGCTCGGCGGCGTACCCGAGGGCAGCGCGGAACTGGACATCCCCGAGACGCTGCCCATGGTCGCCGTGGACGCCGGGCTCCTGGAGCGGGCGCTGGCCAACCTGGTGGAGAACGCCGTCAAGTACAGTCCGGACGACCGGACCGTCCTGGTCGCCGCCAGTGCCCTCGCGGACCGCGTCGAGGTACGGGTGGTGGACCGGGGACCGGGAGTGCCGGACGAGGCCAAGGACCGCATCTTCGAGCCGTTCCAGCGCTACGGCGACGCCCCGCGCGGGGCCGGGGTGGGACTCGGTCTGGCCGTGGCCCGCGGCTTCGCCGAGGCGATGGGCGGCACCCTGAACGCCGAGGACACCCCGGGCGGCGGCCTCACCATGGTCCTCACCCTCCGCGCGGTGGGCTCGTCCGCGCCGACCTCCCGTCCCGCGACAGCAGAAAGGCAGGCCGCCCTGTGACCCGGGTGCTCGTGATCGACGACGAACCGCAGATCGTGCGGGCCCTCGTGATCAACCTCAAGGCACGGCACTACGAGGTCGACGCCGCCCACGACGGCGCCACCGCCCTCCAGCTCGCCGCCGCCCGGCACCCCGACGTGGTGGTCCTCGACCTGGGCCTGCCCGACATGGACGGCGTCGAGGTGATCAGGGGGCTGCGCGGCTGGACCCGGGTGCCGATCCTGGTGCTGTCCGCCCGGCACTCCTCCGACGAGAAGGTCGAGGCGCTCGACGCGGGCGCCGACGACTACGTCACCAAACCCTTCGGCATGGACGAGCTGCTGGCCCGGCTGCGGGCCGCCGTCCGCCGGGCCGAGCCCGTCCCCGGCGGCGAGGACGAGGTCGTCGTGGACACCCCGGAGTTCACCGTCGACCTGGCCGCGAAGAAGGTCCACCGGGGCGGCCGGGACGTACGCCTGACGCCCACCGAGTGGCATCTGCTGGAGGTGCTGGTGCGCAACACGGGGCGCCTGGTCAGCCAGAAGCAGCTGCTGCAGGAGGTGTGGGGGCCGTCGTACGGGACGGAGACGAACTACCTGCGGGTCTACATGGCCCAGCTGCGCCGCAAGCTCGAGGCGGACCCCGCGCACCCACGGCACTTCATCACCGAGCCGGGCATGGGATACCGCTTCGAGAAGTGAGCCTCGCCATCCCGTCCCGAGAGGGGTGCATGGCTGTCGGCGTGCCCCGGTACGCTTCAGATATGAGTGCTGCTCCGCGTTCCGACAAGCCGGTGGGCCGGTTCCGGCGCATGTTCGACCGGCTCTCCTCGTCACAGGAGGACCTGGAGTCGGAGGAACTGCGCGAGGACGCCGACACCGCCGGCTGCACGCGTATCGGAGACTGCCAGGACCGGCAGGTCGTGTCGGTTACTGGTACCTTGCGCACGGTCACCCTGCGGCCGCGTGCGGGCGTTCCGGCCCTGGAGGCCGAGCTGTTCGACGGTTCCGCCGCCCTGGACGTGGTGTGGCTGGGCAGACGCTCCATCGTGGGCATAGAGCCGGGGCGCAAGCTCATCGCATCGGGCCGGATCTCCATGAGCCACGGCCGCCGGGTGCTCTTCAACCCGAAATACGAACTGAGACCCCTCGGACGGGAGTAGCCGGTGACGTCGCTCGACAAGCCGACCGAAGAGACGACAGAGGCCGACGACGCCCGGGCGGTGACGGAGGCCGCGCTGTTCGAGGCGTTCGGCGGCGTGCGGGGCATGATCGAGACGGTGCTGCCGGGCCTGCTCTTCGTCACCATCTTCACCCTCAACAACGACCTGCACATGTCGGCGATCGCGGCCCTGGCCGTGTCGGTGGTGCTGGTCGTCGTGCGGCTCGTGATGAAGGACACCGTCAAGCACGCGTTCAGCGGGGTCTTCGGTGTCGCCTTCGGCGTGGTCTTCGCGATGATGACCGACAACGCCAAGAACTTCTATCTGCCGGGCATGCTCTACACCCTGGGTCTGGCGCTGGCGTACATCGTCACCTCGTTGGCCGGGGTGCCGCTGATCGGCCTGATCCTCGGCCCGGTCTTCAAGGAGAACCTCTCCTGGCGCACCCGCAACCCCGGCCGCAAGAAGGCGTACACCAAGGCCAGCTACGCGTGGGGCCTGATCCTGCTCGCCAAGAGCGCGATCCTCTTCCCGCTGTACTGGTGGGCGGACACCGAGCAGCTCGGCTGGGTCCTGGTCACCCTGAAGATCCCGCCCTTCCTGCTCGCCGTCTGGCTGACCTGGGTCTTCCTGGCCAAGGCGCCCGCTCCCATCGACGTGTTCGCGGAGATGGAGGCGGCGGAAGAAGCCGAGAAGGCCGAGCGGGAACGGCGCGACCGCGAGCAGGAGGAGGCCGGCGGCGCCCTGCCGGGGCCGTCCGAGGCCGACGGGGAGGCCGCGGACCTGCGCGGTGGCAGGCACCGCAAGGCCTGACGGACGGGACGAGACAAGACGGCGGTGGGGCGCCCGGGAAATTCCGGGCGCCCCACCGCCGTAGGCCGTCCTGTGCCCCGTCAGACCGCGCCGTCGGGCCGCCGCCGCGCCGACAGCAGGTCCTCCAGCTGCTCCTCCCGGGCCTGCGCGGCGACGAAGAGCAGCTCGTCGCCCGCCTCCAGGGAGTCCTCCCGGGACGGCGTCAGCACCCGGGTGCCGCGGATGATCGTCACCAGCGAGGTGTCCTCGGGCCACTGGACATCGCCGACCTGGGTACCGGCCAGCGCCGACTCCTCCGGCAGCGTCAGCTCGACCAGGTTGGCGTCGCCGTGGCTGAAGCGCAGCAGCCGGACCAGGTCGCCGACGCTCACCGCCTCCTCCACCAGGGCCGACATCAGCCGCGGGGTGGAGACGGCCACGTCCACGCCCCAGGACTCGTTGAAGAGCCACTCGTTCTTCGGGTTGTTCACCCGGGCGACGACGCGCGGAACGCCGTACTCCGTCTTGGCCAGCAGGGAGACGACGAGGTTGACCTTGTCGTCGCCGGTCGCGGCGATGACGACGTTGCAGCGCTGGAGCGCCGCCTCGTCCAGGGACGTGATCTCGCACGCGTCGGCGAGCAGCCACTCCGCCATCGGGACGCGTTCGACCGAGATGGCGGTCGGCGCCTTGTCGATGAGCAGGACCTCGTGGCCGTTCTCCAGCAGTTCGCCCGCGATCGAACGGCCGACCGCGCCGGCTCCGGCAATGGCGACCCTCATCAGTGACCGCCCTCCTCTTCGGGACCCTTGGCGAACGCCGCCTCGACCTTGTGGACCTCGTCGGTGCGCATCATCACGTGCACGAGGTCACCCTCCTGAAGGACGGTCTGCGAGGACGGCAGGATCGCCTCCCCGAGCCGGGTGACGAACGCCACCCGCACGCCCGTCTCCTCCTGGAGCCGGCTGATCTTGTGGCCCACCCAGGCCGAAGAGGTGTGCACCTCGGCCAGCTGGACGCCTCCGGTGGGGTCGCGCCACAGCGGCTCGGCGCCCGAGGGGAGCAGCCGGCGCAGCATCTGGTCGGCCGTCCAGCGGACGGTGGCCACGGTGGGGATGCCCAGGCGCTGGTAGACCTCCGCGCGGCGTGGGTCGTAGATGCGGGCGGCGACGTTCTCCACGCCGAACATCTCGCGGGCCACGCGGGCGGCGATGATGTTGGAGTTGTCGCCGCTGGAGACGGCGGCGAAGGCGCCGGCCTCCTCGATGCCCGCCTCGCGCAGGGTGTCCTGGTCGAAGCCGATGCCGGTGACGCGGCGGCCGCCGAAGGAGGAACCGAGGCGACGGAAGGAGGTGGGGTCCCGGTCGATCACGGCGACCGTGTGCCCCTGCTGCTCCAGGGTCTGGGCGAGCGCGGAGCCCACGCGCCCGCAGCCCATGATGACAATATGCATCGCCTCACACCGCGCTTCCTGCGGGCCCGCCGGCCTTGGTGAATGTCTTGCTCATGTCTCTCTTTCGGCTCGCCTGGCGACACGTCGCGGCCAGTGTGCGGGCCGCAGGGGAACATCATGCCGGTGCGCACCGACGCCGACGCCGCTAGGGCCCCGGGAAGCCGGGTCCCCCGCTGGGCGCCGACGTACCGGCGTCCGGATCCAACGTATCGGCAAGCCCCCGGGGGCCGCAGGAGCCGTCTCATCCCCCGGCCGACGACCCCCGGCGGCAGATGCTGCGGATGCTGGCGACCGTCAGGATTCCGAGGCCTACGAGCGTGGCGGCGCCGCCGATCAGCTCTGCGCTCAGGTGCATGGGACCTCCAGGGGCGGCAATGGGCGGAAAACGGGCAGCGCTTGTCGGGTAAGCAGTCATATAGCCATGCGAATGCCGTCACCTGCGGAATCCGCAGCCGGAGCACTCCCCGAATTCACCCGTAGAGCAGACTGTGTACGGATCGGGGGTGGCGGTGGGGCGGCCGCCCGTTCGAACGCTTACGATCCTCTGTTGTGTCCAAACTGACCGACGTGCCCAAGCGGATCCTCATCGGGCGCGCACTGCGCAGCGACCGGCTGGGCGAAACGCTCCTGCCGAAACGCATCGCGCTTCCCGTGTTCGCGTCCGACCCGCTGTCCTCCGTGGCGTACGCGCCCGGCGAGGTGCTGCTCGTCCTGTCCATCGCGGGCGTGTCGGCGTACCACTTCAGCCCGTGGATCGCGGTCGCGGTCGTGGTCCTGATGTTCACCGTGGTCGCCTCCTACCGGCAGAACGTGCACGCCTACCCGAGCGGCGGCGGCGACTACGAGGTGGCCACCACCAACCTCGGACCCAAGGCCGGTCTGACCGTCGCCAGCGCCCTGCTGGTCGACTACGTCCTGACCGTCGCGGTCTCCATCTCCTCCGGCATCGAGAACCTGGGCTCGGCGGTCCCCTTCGTCGTCGAGCACAAGGTCCTGTGCGCGGTCGCCGTGATCCTGCTGCTCACCCTGATGAACCTGCGCGGGGTCAGGGAGTCGGGCACCCTGTTCGCGATTCCGACGTACGTCTTCGTCGCGGGCGTCTTCATCATGATCGTGTGGGGCGCCTTCCGCGGCCTGGTCCTGGACGACACCATGCGCGCCCCGACCGCGGACTACCAGATCAAGCCGGAACACGGCGGTCTGGCCGGCTTCGCCCTGATCTTCCTCCTCCTGCGGGCCTTCTCCTCCGGCTGTGCCGCGCTCACCGGCGTCGAGGCGATCTCCAACGGCGTCCCGGCCTTCCGCAAGCCGAAGTCCAAGAACGCGGGGAACACCCTCGCGATGATGGGCCTGCTCGCCGTCACCATGTTCTGCGGCATCATCGCGCTGGCCTCCGCGACCGACGTGCGGATGTCGGAGAACCCGGCCACCGAGCTCTTCCACAACGGCGTCGCCGTCGGCGCGGACTACGTCCAGCACCCGGTGATCTCGCAGGTCGCCGAGGCGGTCTTCGGCGAGGGCAGCTTCCTGTTCATCGTGCTGGCCGCCGCCACCGCGCTGGTCCTCTTCCTCGCCGCCAACACCGCGTACAACGGCTTCCCGCTGCTCGGCTCGATCCTCGCCCAGGACCGCTACCTGCCGCGCCAGCTGCACACCCGCGGCGACCGCCTGGCCTTCTCCAACGGCATCGTGCTCCTCGCCGGGGCCGCCATGCTCCTGGTCGTCGTCTACGGCGCCGACTCGACCCGCCTGATCCAGCTCTACATCGTCGGCGTCTTCGTGTCCTTCACGCTCAGCCAGATCGGCATGGTCCGCCACTGGAACCGCAACCTGGCCGGCGAGCGGGACCAGTCCAAGCGCCGCCACATGATGCGCTCCCGCGCGATCAACGCCTTCGGCGCCTTCTTCACCGGCCTCGTCCTGGTCGTGGTCCTGGCGACCAAGTTCACGCACGGCGCCTGGGTCGCGCTGCTCGGCATGTGCATCTTCTTCGCGACCATGACGGCGATCCGCAAGCACTACGACCGGGTCGCCGAGGAGATCGCGGCCCCGGAGGACCCCGAGGAGGCACAGAGCGACGACATGGTGCGCCCCTCCCGCGTCCACTCGGTGGTCCTGATCTCCAAGATCCACCGCCCCACGCTCCGCGCCCTCGCCTACGCCAAGCTCATGCGCTCCGACAGCCTGGAGGCGCTCAGCGTCAACGTCGACCCGGCCGAGACGAAGGCGCTGCGCGAGGAGTGGGAGCGCCGCGGCATCGCCGTACCGCTGAAGGTCCTGGACTCGCCGTACCGCGAGATCACGCGGCCGGTCATCGAGTACGTCAAGGGCCTGCGCAAGGAGTCCCCGCGCGACGCGGTCTCGGTGATCATCCCCGAGTACGTGGTCGGCCACTGGTACGAGCACCTGCTGCACAACCAGAGCGCCCTGCGCCTCAAGGGCCGCCTGCTGTTCACGCCGGGCGTCATGGTCACGTCCGTCCCCTACCAGCTGGAGTCCTCCGAGGCCGCCAGGCGCCGGGCCCGCAAGCGCCAGGACTGGAGCGCGCCCGGCGCGGTCCGGCGCGGGCCGGCCCACCACCAGCACCAGGACCGTACGAAGGACTCCTCCTCGTCCACGTAGACTGGACGGCTGCTGTCCTTTGTCATCCCTGTCGTCCCCGTTCTCTGGAGTCACCCCGCCATGCAGGCAGAACCGAAGAAGTCGCAGGCGGAGAAGCGAGCCGTGTCCGAGGCGGTCTCGCTGGTGGGGGAGGAGTACGAGGTCGAGATCGGCCCCGTCGCCCACGGCGGCCACTGCATCGCCCGTACGTCCGAGGGGCAGGTGCTGTTCGTCCGGCACGCGCTGCCGGGCGAGCGGGTCGTGGCCCGGGTGACGGAGGGCGAGGAGGGCGCCCGCTTCCTGCGCGCGGACGCGGTCGAGATCCTGGACCCCTCCAAGGACCGCATCGAGGCCCCCTGCCCCTTCGCGGGCCCCGGCCGGTGCGGCGGCTGCGACTGGCAGCACGCCAAGCCGGGCGCCCAGCGCCGCCTGAAGGGCGAGGTCGTCGCCGAGCAGCTCGAGCGGCTGGCGGGCCTCACCCCCGAGGAGGCCGGCTGGGACGGCACGGTGATGCCGGCCGAGGGCGACAAGGTGCCGGCCGGCCAGGTCCCGTCGTGGCGCACGCGCGTGCAGTACGCGGTGGACGCGGAGGGCCACGCGGGCCTGCGCAAGCACCGCTCCCACGAGGTCGAGCCGATCGACCACTGCATGATCGCGGCGGAGGGCGTCAGCGAGCTGGGCATCGAGGCGCGGGACTGGACGGGCATGGAGTCCGTCGAGGCGATCGCGGCCACCGGCTCCCAGGACCGCCAGGTCATCCTGACCCCGCGGCCCGGCGCCCGCCTGCCCATCGTCGAACTGGACCGCCCGGTCTCGGTCATGCGCGTCGGCGAGAAGGACGGTGGCGTCCACCGCGTCCACGGCCGCCCCTTCGTCCGCGAGCGCGCCGACGGCCGCACCTACCGGGTCGGCTCCGGCGGCTTCTGGCAGGTCCACCCGAAGGCCGCCGACACCCTGATGACCGCGGTCATGCAGGGCCTGCTGCCCCGCAAGGGCGACATGGCCCTCGACCTCTACTGCGGCGTCGGCCTGTTCGCCGGCGCCCTCGCCGACCGGGTCGGCGACCAGGGCGCGGTCCTCGGCATCGAGTCCGGCAAGCGCGCCGTCGAGGACGCCCGGCACAACCTCGCCGCCTTCGACCGCGTCCGCATCGAGCAGGGCAAGGTCGAGTCCGTCCTGCCCCGCACCGGCATCGACGAGGTCGACCTCATCGTCCTCGACCCGCCCCGCGCGGGCGCCGGCCGCAAGACGGTCCAGCACCTCTCGACCCTGGGCGCCCGCAGGATCGCCTACGTGGCCTGCGACCCGGCCGCGCTGGCCCGTGACCTGGGGTACTTCCGGGACGGGGGGTACCGGGTGCGGATGCTGCGGGTGTTCGATCTGTTCCCGATGACCCACCACGTGGAGTGTGTCGCCATCCTCGAACCGGCCGCGAAGGGCTCCTGACCTGCGGCTTTGCCCGTGCGCATTATGTGCGGTGTGGGCGTTACGGGCGATATCTTGACGCTGAAATGACGCTCGTGACGCTCATTTGACGCTCGTTCTGATGGGCTGTCAGGTGTTCGTTTCTGCAAGTGACGCTGCGCCGGGCGCGGCGGTTCGCCGAGTTCGCCGACGCCTGGGGCAGAAAGTATCCGGCGATCGTGAAGCTGTGGGAGAACGCCTGGGAGGAGTTCACCCCCTTCCTGCGGTTCGACGCCGAGATCCGCAGGATCGTCTGCACCACGAACGCGATCGAGTTGGTGAACGCGCGGATCCGCCGGGCGGACAAGGCCCGCGGACACTTCCCCAACGAGCAGGCCGCCCTGAAGTGCGTCTACATGGCGATCATGTCCCTCGACCCAACCGGCAAGGGCCAGGCCTGCTGGACCATGCGATGGAAGACCGCACCGAACGCCTTCGACATCACCTTCGACTGCCGCCTGTCAGCCGCCCGTCAGTAACCTCAACCACCCCAGTTACACCGAACGTTCGACAGACCCGAACCCCTTCGGGTTCACCGGTCAGCTCAACGGCCAGGTGCTCACCGGAAAGCAGGACCTCCGCGCACGCACCTACGACCCCGCGACCGGTCGCTTCACCGGGCGCGACCCGATCGGCCTGCGCGTGAGGCCGCCCCCACCCGCCTCACCGACCCCAGTGGCGAGGACCCCGCACCCGGCAACGGCTGGTGGATCGGCGCCCGCGGCAGCTACCAGCACAACTTCGCCCTGCGGATGGCCTACGAGCAGGAGGTCGCGCAGCACGGAGCCGAGAACGTGTACGCGGACCTGCCCGGAGCCAACGCCGTCTGGGGTGGGAAGACGATGACCTATCCCACCTACTGGTCCGACATCGCCGAGCCGGACCTCGTCGTGGCAGGGGTTCCCACACCCCAGGGTGCGGGATTCGCCATCTGGGACGTCAAGCCCGCCTCGACCTACGGACGCAGCCGCACGGCATCCGTGAACAAGCTCGCCGGCTACATCCAGGGCTTCCACAACGAGTTCGGCTGGCCCGTGGTGGCCGGTGACCCGATCGTTCCCGAAGCGCGCCCCTACCCGAAGGACCCGAACGGTGACGAAGGGGTCATGCTCATCTTCAATGGCGCTGAGTGGAACCACTTCGGCATCCCGGATGTCGCCCCCAACCACCGCTACCCCGACTTGGACATTGCTCCACTCGGTGAGACCGACGGCCTGATCTACTACAAACTGGACAAACTCCAGCGGGAGAAGGGCCGGGGCCGTTGGGGTGCCGCCCTGAGCGAGTTCCACGCACAGGGTGCCGAAGTGGGCAGCTCCCAGGTCTGGGTGTGCCGACCCACGGGCATCCCGAACTTCGCCAGCAACCCGCTGCAGGTCATCGGCACGACAGGAGGTGCGAACACCTCCAGCCTGGCCAGTCGCACCGCCCTGTCCGGCTATGGCCCCGGGCCCCTGGCGGCCATTGACCCCATGCCGTTCCGTCCCGTCGTACACTCCCACATCGAGAGCCGCGTGACGGGGATGTCCATCGACTTCTCCCTCAGAGGACTCGCCGGAGCAACCGTCTCCACGGTGCTCAACGGCCTGGCCATGGGAAGTCCCGCCGGAATGGTGGGACGTACCGCGGTCGTGGGCGCGGGGCGGATCATTACTCCCGTACTCGAAGAACTGTTTGTACTCGCTGCGTGAAAGGACCACGGCGGGTGGGGATCGCATTCGTGATGCGTCGAGTCGAAGCAGATGTGTACGAAAGGATGACGGCGGAAGGTTTCCTGGACGACTTCAAGAAGGAGGAGCGTGGAGTCGGCGAGACGTGGGACGTTCTTGCCCGGATCCTCGCCCACGGGTTTATCGAATCCCCGCACACGCATGCCCTCGCCATCTTGGGAGGCAGCGCGGTGCCAGGGGTGGAGAAGGCGAGGGCGCGGATTCTTTCGCCGGCTGAAGTCGTAGCAGCGAGCGGGCTTCTCAACGTCTTCATCGACAAGGTGATTGAAAGGCGGCATGAGCAGGTCGACTTCACCGGGGCCCAGGGCGCGGGCGCGGACGGCGCCCCGGTGATCAGCGTCGATGACTGCGTCCGCGCGTTTCGCCGTCTCCGGAAGTTCTACGCCAAGGCAGCAATCCATGGAGAGGGCATGGTCCTTCTGTTCGCCGAGGCCCCCTCCTCCACCGAGGAGGCACGATGAGTGCCGAGTTCACCATGCGGCGCATCTCGCCAGACGTTTACGACCGAATGATGCGTGGCGAGTCGCCCTTCCCGTACAGGTATGTCGCCGAGAGCGGGCAAGTCGCCAAGCGCTGGGAGATCACGGCCGTGATCCTGGCCAACGGGAACCAAGCAGATCCGGGCCCCGCCGTGGCGATTGTCGGTGGGCGCAGGGTCCCCGGCGAATCGGACGATCACGGTGGAACGCGAGCCTTCTCGGCCGCCGAGGTGGTGACAGTCGCTCAGGCGCTGGAGGCGTTCTCGGAGGACGAGTTCCAGCGGCGCTTCGAGTGCTTGGACTTCACGGGTGTTCTCGGCGCCGAATCAGACGGCCGTCCGGGCCACGGCATCGACATCTACCTCGATTGCCTCCACCACCTCCGAGCCTTCTACGGTGCGGCAGCGCGGGCAGGCAACGCGATGATGCTGTGGCTCGCCTGAACGGGCCCTGTTCGAATCGGCGCACCACGGCTCCGGAAGCCGGATATTTCGTTCATGTGCGGGTTCCGGTTCATGCGGTCCTCCCACCCCGGGCACGATACCCGGGGTCATGCCCGGGGCTTCCGCAGGAGTTTCGGGTGTCTTGAGAGAGCTGGACCCTCCGGACTCCGTTGTGTCGTCCTGGTCATCCCTGCAGCGATCACGCCCTGAGCGGGGCGCTAACCGCGCAGAGACCCGACGCCACTGTCTGCACTGGTTCGCCGAACGTTCCGTCGCTTCCCTTGGTGTCTGTGCCTTTTCATGCCGCAAACAGCTACCTCGGTGCTGTGTGTCAGTTTCGCGCACGTAATGCTCACAGCGCCCGTAGTGCACAGGGCCGCTTTGTCCAGACACCGTTCTCGTGAGCGGCTGACCTGCGAAAACTTCCACATGTTTCTGTACCGCATGTTTCGCGATGACGCATCACGTGGAGTGCGTGGCGATCCTGGAGCCGGCGGGCAAGGGTGGCTGACCCGCGGACTCGTATGGGAGTACGACCCGACCGTGCCATTTGATACCTGCTTGGCATCATCTCCGTATGGCGACGACACTCCGGCTCCCCGACGATCTCGACGCGGAGCTCACCGAGCGGGCCCGCCGGGAGGGACGGAGTAAGCAGGAACTCGCCATCGAGACCATCCGTGACGCCCAGAACCGGGCCGAGCTGCAGGTCGACGACATCCTGGCCGAGCTGGTGAACAGCGATGCGGAGATCCTGGCCATCGCCCGAGCAGTCAACGGCGCCGAGCACAGCGTGCGTGACATGGGCCTTCTCGTGTCGGCGATCGAGCGACCCCGGACGAACGTGTTCGGGGCCGAGCTCTGTCCCGCGCTGCACGAGAAGGCGGCGGCGCTGCTGCACTCCGGCGCCCGCAATCACGCGCTGATCGACGGCAACAAGCGCACCGCCTGGCTCGCCATGCGTGTCTTCCTGCGGCCTGGTGGCCCGGCTCCCCGTTTCCTGACTGACTGCCTCAGGGCGGCCAGAAACGGGCGGGCTGACCTGGTCCAGGAACGCGTGGTGCCCTCACTGCGCCGGCACTACTGGAGATCCGCGCGATCGACGTGATCCACGGGGAAGGGCAGCCCAGCACGGTGCCCGACGGGACGACAGGGCCGTGCTGGGACTCCACCGCTGATGCGATTGTCCACCGTGTCGAACGTGTCGAGGTCCGCGTGGTGGCGCCCGGCGCCGCGAGTACGGCAGTTCGCTGTCCATGTGCCTTCTCCTAGGCGAGGGACGAGCCGGAGGCGGACGCCTCGTCGTCCAGAGCGGGGGATGCCGGCGGATCGAAGTGGTGCTGGATCTCCTCGGCGGTCTCGTGGCGGTTCTGCTCCTTGATGAGGCCGGCGATCTGTGCCGCGAGCATCGGGCGGCGTACATCACCATCGGTGAAACCGATGCTGTCGAGGAAGTCGGAGAGACGCATCGTGGCTGTCTCCCGTCCCTGCGGCGCTGAGGGAGGCTGTGCCTCGGGAAAGTCCGACGTCGTCGGCTCGCCGGCTTGCTGAGAGATCAGATGCTGAAGCCGTTCGGGAATGTCGGTGTCATTGGCCGCCGAGGTCAACTGAGCGAGCAGGGCCAGGTCGTTCACCGTATGCTCCACATGCTCGTCGTTCTTGGTGAGCCACCAGACCACCGCGCTGCCGGTGTTCTTGAGGACGTCCTCGCCCAGGTACCGGCGCCTGCTCTGCTCGTACTTGCGCTGGTGGGCCCAGACTTCCTCGTCCTTGCGTACGTCGGCCAGCTTGTCTAGGCGCTCCTGGTCCTGCTGCACCAGGACGAGCCGGATGTTCTCCGCCATCGCCTGGAGGTGCCCGGTGGACTCGGGCGCCATCCGACTGAGGGCGCCGGACAGTTCCTGCTCGACGAGTGAGGACCGGACCGGTTCTCGTTGCTCGGTGATGATGCGGGCCCGCTTCAGGATTGCGTCGACGGCGAGGCCCGCCGGGTTGAGAACGGGAGCACTCGTGGGAGCGTCGACCAGGTACCAGCGCACCGTCGCGGAGAAGACGAAGTCGTAGTCGGGCCACTTGCTGGGCAGCACTACCTGGTTGACACGGTGTTCTGTGCGTTCCACGGGGGCGGCCGTGAGCTGCTCCTCGAAAGCCACCGGCACGGTGCCGCGGCGTATCGAGGCGAGCCGGAAGACGGCCGCGGGGACGACGAGCAGGAGTACTGCCAGCAGTGGCCAAGCCCATGCGGGCCACCGCTGCGTCAGACCGACGATGCTCAGCAGAAGAGCGCTCAGAACGGTGAGGAAGACGGTTGTGGTCTTCCGTGCGGTGGTCATGGTCGAGTCCCCCTGGGTGAGATCGTCGGCGGTGTGGCCGAAGCGATGTTTTGAGCCGCGCTGATCTTGTGCAGCAGCAGACCGGTGGTCTCCGCGGCTCGCGCCGCATCTCCCGGACCGGTGCGCTCGGCGTCGCGGGCGCACGCGTACAGCAGAGCGAAGGCCTCGCCCCGTTTCTCCGTGCACCGCTGTGCTGCGCTGACGAGGAGGTCGAGCAGGAGCCCACTGTGTGGTCCGGTGCCGGCGGCCGCCCGGTGGAGCCAGCGTCGTGCTTCGGCCTGCCACTGCGGAGGCGGCAGTTCGGTCAGTACCGCGTGCCAGCAGGTTGTCAGGGAGCGCTGCGCGCTCTGCTCGTCGATCAGCGCGTGCGAGGTGCCGGAGTGGAGTGTCAACAGTTCGGGGTCGCTGGCCTGGAGGAAGATCCCGAGATGGGCAGGTGAGAAGTCGGAGCGGGCGAGACGGTCGAGCAGCACGCGGTGGAGCCTGCGGCTGCGCGCCACGAGATCGCACAGCGCTTGCCGGGCACGCGTCGTGCCGCGCTCACGCCGGGCCAGGTGGTAGAGCCTGACCAGGGCTTGATCCGGATGACTGGTCGCGAGGACGTCGGCACAGACGCGGACCAGCACCCGCGCGAGTTCCCCGTCGAGGCGCCCGTTGGCGCACCACTGGTAGATCTGCCGGCGAAAGTCCCTGGCATGCACCGGGTCCGCCAGGCCGCGGGTGAGCGCATGCACGGCCGCTTCCAGACGAGGCCGGCTCGTCGTACCGGTACTCCAGCGTTCGACGAGGTCCCCCAGTTCGTCCGCACGTCCGGTCCGAAGGTATTCACCGGCCACCCGTTCCACCAGGCTGTCGCGTACGAGGGTGACGACGTGCGGGTCGTTCAGCTCCACCACCCTCGCGGCCCAGGTGCCCAGGTGGGGGCGGAGATCGGGCATGTGGTCCCAGACATGGGCGCGGACGGCTGAGTCGAAGTCCAATTTCTCGAACCGGACCTGTCCAGTGATGGTGGCAGTGGCCGAGATGTCGAGGAGTCGCTCGGCGAGGTCTCGCTGCTGCAGCGGCGAGACGCCCTCCGACGGGGGCCCGAGGAGGCTCAGCAGTTGCTCGGCCGCGCCGTGAACGACATCGGCATGCGCCCCGTGCAGCATGGACACGGCGATCAGCAGGGCTCGTTGCGGGGCTTCCCGCAACTTGGCGACGAGCGCGGCGGCGTCCCGCCGTCCGTCGTTCCGCGCCCGCCCGGCCGTCTCGCACCACTGAGCGAATCCGTCTCCGGGCTGGCCGGCATCGCGTGCCCGGCGCACCAGGTCGGCGAATTCCGCGATCTCCCGCATCGGCCTGTCAGCCGTGAGGAACCCGGTGACGGTGCCGTCCGGCCGGAGATACTGCTCAGGCGGCACACCGTGCAGGCGCAGATGCCGCCGGAAGACGCCGATACCGGATGGCCGTTCGAGCACCACGCGGCAGTACTGCAGGTCCGGTTCGAGCACGCCTCGATGCGGCATGACCACGACCAGATGGGCCCGCTGCTCGTGGACGGCCTTGCGCAGCGCCGGGAGGTCGGCCTGAGCTGCGGCCCAGCGGCGGTCGTCCGCGGCGGACAGGTCCAGCAGCAACTGGTCACCGGCCCCTACCAGAGCGGGGTCGTGGAGGGAGAGTTCGTCCTCCTCACCGGCCGGAAGTTCGCGGAAGACACCACAGTCCCGGTGGTGTTCGTGGAGCAGTACGCGGGCCACGGCCGACCGGCCGATGCCCGGGACACCGTCCAGGACGACGGTGCCGGAGTCTGCGAGTACGGCACGAGCCTCGCCCATGCGCGGCGGAGCGACCAGTACATAGCGCAGTCGGCGGAGTTGGTCCTCGGCGACTCGACGGAAGGCCTGTTTGTCCGAGTCCCGCAACTGCATGCCGATATAGACGTCGCCGTTGCCCGATACCGTGACGCCCGAGTCCCGGACCCAGGTGCCGGTGCGCTGGATCACCGGTCCTCGTCCTCGTGACCGTCCCGTTCACCGAACCGGTGCTGGATGGCGCCGTGGTGGTCACCCTCGAAGTACGTCATTCCGTCACCCGAGAAGTGACGGTCGCCCGAGACATGACGTGAATGCGAGTAGATGTTGCCGTTCCCGGTGTGGACGGGACCGTGGGCGCCCTTGACGACCGTGCCGACGTCGCCCGTGAAGCCACGGCTCTGTACGGCTGTACCGTTCACAGCCCCGATGGAATTGGTCATACTGCCCGGCGCGGGCGTCCCCGCCTCGGTCCCTGACCCGTCGTCGAGGCCGGGAATCAACTCGGCCATCAGATCACCGATGCGCGCGACACACACGTCTGTGTCACCGGAGTCGAACGCGATGGACTGGAGATCGGCGAGCCGTCGTAACGAGGGCGGGAGATCGGCCCTGCTCAGCCGGCTGGTTTTGCGTCCGTCCAGAACGGGGACCACTGGGACCTCACACCGGAAGGCCTCCTCGATCTCCTTGCGCACCCAGTCCTCGGGATCATCCAGCCGGGTACGGAAGTTCGTCCAGTCCGGTCCGATGATGGCCAGAAGTACGGAACTGCGCCGCACAGCGGTCAGTAACCGTTCGGGCCAGCTCTCGCCGGGGACGATGGACTGTGACGCGTGAAACGCGTGTCCCGGGCCGAAGCGGTGCGACAGCCCCTGGCGGAGCAGGGCTGCTGTCTTCTCTCCGTCCCCGGTACGGTAGTTGATGAAGATCTCGCTCATGACGGTGACTCCTCAAGGGGGGTGGTCGGGCGGGACAAGGTGCCGAGCCGCGGTGCCAGTCGGCGTACCAGAGGGTGGTCCGGGTAGCGGCCCAACACTCGGGCGAGCCGCCGGAGATCGGTCGTGACGGTTGCCGAGCGGACCGCCGTCACGCCGTCGAGCAGTGGCTCCGTCAGCGCGCAGGCGTGGTCGATCTCGCCGGCGGAGGCATAAGCGAGTGCGCGGCGTACGCCGTACCGCACCTGCGTACGCACCGCGCCGCGGCCGACCTGAGTGAGCTGCCGATCCAGTTCCTCGCCCGCTTCGCGCGGCCGCCCGAGATCGACGAGGCACCAGCCGGTGACCATGCCGACCGGATCCGGAAGATGCATGGGGCCGATCACCGGACCGTCGGCTTCGTCGTCCCGGCGGGCGAGCAGAGTACGAGCCCGGTCCAGGGCACGGAGACAGGCGTCGACATCACCGGCGAGCGCATGACCCTGCGCTTCGCGCTGCGCGGCGAGACCGCGAATCCGTGACGGCAGTACGCCGCTCTGCGCCCGGCGGGCCAGCGCGATCGTCTGCTCGGCGTCCTCCCGGTACAGCGTGATCAACGCCCTGCGGACCAGCGCATAACCGGCCAGTGCCTGATCACCGCCGACGGCGGCCAGGTCGACCGCACGCTGCGTCCACCACAGCGCCGCACGCTCGTTCCCGGTCTCCTGCACCAGCCAGCCCACGTACTCGGCGTATCGGGAACCGAGCGCCAGCAGGTGTCGCCTGGTGCCGCTGTCGCTCTGCGCCGACAGTTCCCGGAGTGTGTGTGTCTGCGTGATCAGGACGGGCAGGAGCAGGCCGGGTTCCACGGCCTGACCGAGTCTGCGGTAGTGCGTGAACAATAGGCGTGAGGCTTCCAGCATGCCGGCGCCGGCGCCGGCGGCGGGGGACGCCGGACTCGATCCGTCCGACCTCCAGGTCATCAGCGAGGCGACACCGGCATTCATCACCTCGCGCCGGCCCACGGGCCCGAAGGAGCTCGGGCCGTTCGGTGACAACTGCATCATCCAGTTCTCCTCCTCGACCCGGCCTGGCGCCGACACGGCAGGTGAGTCGACAGCGACGGGAGTGCTCAGGGCGATCAGTGCGCCGTCCGCACCGAGTGCGGCGTCGCACAGCCGCGCGAGATCACGGCTGGGTGCCTTGATGTCCCGTTCGACCTTGCTGAGCTGCGCCTTGCTGTAGTGCACGAGACCGGACAGGTCCGTCAGGCTCAGTCCGGCCTCCAGACGCCGCTTCCTCAGTTCCTCGCCGAACGGGGTGGACAGATGTGGCACGGGAACCTCCCAAACCCGGTCGTCCGGGCCGAGGGGTACTGCACGAACAGTGCGGCACCAACTCCCGGACGGACAAGGCGATCGAAGCCGTTTCCCGTTTCCTTCTCCGACGGCGGGGCGCGGCAAGCCTCGCCGTCGAATTCCGAACGCACTGTCCCTTTGGCGAGGGGCCTCTCGTGCGCACTGGGCGCACCGCCGCGGCTTCCCTGTCTCAGTCCTTGCTCTAGCTATCGAAACTCGATAGATTCACATCGCATCTCGATGGAATGGTGGGTCATGGGAAAGCTGACAGTGCGTGCGCTTCGTGCCGTGCTCGGGGTGACGCTCGTCGGCACCGTCTTCGTGCAGGCAGGGATGGTGTGGGTGTTGGTCAGCGGGAGCGACCCGGAGGACGGGTCGCTCCCGCTGACCCCGCTGCGCGTGATCACGGTCCTGGGCATGGTGTCGGTCCAGGTCGCTGTGGTCTGTGTGTGGCGGCTGGTGACGATGGTGCGGCGCGGAACCGTGTTCTCCCACGCCGCCTTCCGGTACGTGGATGGTGTGATCGGCGCGATCGTGGCGGCCGCCCTGTTGTGGTTGGCGGTCACGGTCCTCAACGCGCCGGGTCAGCGGGACGACCCGGGCGTCACCGTGATCATGGGCGGGGTGGGTATGGCCATCCTGGGGGTCGCGCTCATCGTGCTCGTGCTGCGGACGCTGCTCGCCCAGGCCGTCGCGCGCGACGTGGAAGCCGCACGGATGCAGGCCGAGTTGGCCGAGGTGATCTGATGCCCATCGTCGTCGACATCGACGTGATGCTGGCCAAGCGGAAGATGTCCGTGGGCGACCTCGCGAACTGCGTGGGAATCACGCCCGCCAATCTGGCGGTACTCAAGAACGGCCGCGCCAAGGCGGTGCGCTTCGCGACGCTCGCCGCGCTCTGCGAGGTGCTCGACTGCCAGCCGGGCGACCTGCTGCGTTGGGAGGCCGAGCCTGCCGCGGGCGGATGACGTGTCCCAGCGGGTGCGAGGCGGCTCGGTCTCAGGTGTCGGTCAGTTGATGGATGGTCTTGAGTGTCTCCCGGGCTCCGTTCTCGGTTGCCATGTGTTGTGCCACCCTTGCGGCGGCTCGGCTGTGTGACTGGTGTTTCACCGCCTGGTGGGGATGGTGACGGCGGGTACTCCGGCGCGCAGTGCGGCGGCGGAGGTGCCGGCCCCGCCGTGATGGACCACCGCGGCCAGGCGTAGGAACAGGAGCGTGTGGTACGTCCCCGACAGTGAGTACGTCGTCCCCGTCGGCGGCGAGTCCAGCGCTGCCGGCCTGGAGGATGCCGCGCAGCCCGGCGCGGCGCAGGGCGTGCACCGCGAGCGGTGCTCAGCCGTTCCCCGTGGCCGGAGGCCATGCTGCCGAAGCCGACGAGGACGGGCCGGGGTCCGGCGGCCAGGAAGTCCTCGAGGGCGGCGGCCAGCCGGTCGGCCGGGTCGTGACGGGGCCACCAGTTGCCCACGACGTCCAAGCCGGGGTGCCAGTCGGAGGGGCGGGGCACCAGGACCGTGCTGAAGCCGTGCAGGATGGGCCATTTCGCCTGTTCCTGGCGTCGGCGCACCTCGGAGGGGGAGGCCGGAGGGAGGGCGAGGCGGTGGCGCAGTCGGGCGGCGGCCTGTGTGTAGACCGGTCGGCCATGCGCAGGGCGAAACGTCCGGTTGCCCGGTTGGCGAGCGGGCCCAGTGAACGGGAACCGGTCACGACGGGTGGGAAGTCGCCGGTCGGCGCGGTGGGCTGGAGGTACACGCCGAGGCTCGGTGTGCCGGTGGCCTCGGTGAGGTGCCGGCCGAGGGGGGCGTGGTGGCCGACGCAGGAGGAGAACCGTGACTGCGTAGAAGGCGTCGTGTGCGTCCGAGCGGTGGCGGCCCGGTGTTCCGCATGCGGAGACCATCGTCACGACGTCGGGTGTGTCCGAGTTGAGCAGGAAGGGGAGGAAGCACCTCGTGGTCAGGACCGTGCCAGTGGCTGCCGAGGCGATGGTGTCCACGACGTCGGCGTCGGTTGCCGACAGCAGGTCCGGCCCCGTGAGGTAGCGGGAGCCGTTGTTGACGAGTACGTCGACGTGGTCGGTGTGTTCCGCGACGCCGGAGGCGAAGTCGCGGATCGAGGCGGGATCCGTCAGGTCGCAGGCGAAGGCGTGCACCCGCTGGTGTCCGCGAGGCGGATGGTCAGGGTTCGTCCGAAGTCCCGGCCGGCGGCCGTGATGACGACGCGGTGGTTGTCCCATCTCATGGTGACGTTCCCCAGACGCCGGTTCGTGGATCGGGCGGTGCCGTGTGCCGCGGCTCTACGCTATCGGTCATGGTCGCTCGCGAACGGTCGTTCACGGTCAACGATGATGTTGAGATGCCCAGCCCCGGTGCGGACGAGGTCTGGACCGTCGGCGCTGTCATCCTCAATCGGGAAGGTCGTGCCTTTGCCCAGAAGCGGAGCCGGGACCGTCGCCTGTTCCCCGGGGCCTGGGACATCGTGGGCGGTCATGTCGAGGAGGGCGAAACGCTTCTGGAGGCACTCGCACGTGAAGTCGAGGAGGAGACCGGCTGGCGCCTGACCCGCGTGCGGCGGTTCCTGGGCACCACGACCTGGACGGGGGACGACGACGGCGGCCTGCGTCACGAGGCCGACTACCTGGTCGAGGTGGAGGGCGACCTGGACCACCCGAGGCTGGAATGGTCCAAGCACTCCGCCTACGACTGGTTCGGCCCCGGCGATCTCACCCGCCTCAAGGAGAACCGCGGACCAGGGGAGTACCTGATCCACGACCTGATAGCCGGTGCCGTTGCCGGCTCGCTTTTCGACTTGCTCCAGGCGGACGCCCTCACCAGCCCGGACCAGCTGCGCGAGCTCTACCCGCAGCCGAACCCGAACTCGCTGCGCAAGGAGACCGACCGCCTGACCGAGGAGACCCGGGCGCTGATCGGCTGTTCCTCACTGGTGTTCATCGGCAGCGCGGACCGCGAGGGCCGGGCGGACGTGACGCCACGTGGCGGCCCGGCCGGGTTCGTCTCGGTGCTGGACGAGCAGACCCTGGTGATCCCCGACGCGACCGGCAACAAACGGCTCGACACCCTGCACAACGTGCTGGAGACCGGACGCCTGGGGCTGCTCGTCCTCGTCCCCGGCCGCCCGACCACGCTGCGGATCAACGGACGCGCCTGTGTTTCGGCACGCCCGGAGCTGCTCGCCCGCCTCACTCCCGTCGGAAAGCCGCCGGCCACCGCGCTGGTGGTGCAGGTCGAGCAGGTCTATCCGCACTGCCCGAAGTCACTGATGCGCGCGGACGCCTGGCGACCGGAACGGTGGCCGTCCGCCGACGCCCAGCCGACCAGCGCCGAGGTGACCCTGGCGCAGCTGAACCTGCCCGGCCTGACCCTGGACCAGATCGAGGAGGCCGAACGGGAGTCGTTGCGCCTGCGCTACGAATGACGAGCCGTCCAGCAGGCGGGGTGTCAGCTCCACCACTCGGGGGAGGAGTTGGCGGTGAGCAGACCGGTCGCGAGGGTCGCCGCCCGCACGGCGGTGACCCTCGCGACCGTCAGTACTGTCCGGTCAGGTGCGGGTCCAGCGTTGGTTGCTGCCGTTCGAGCAGGAGTAGAGCTGGATCTGGGTGCCGTTGGCGGTGCCGCTTCCGACGGCGTCGAGGCAGAGGCCGGACTGGACGCCGACGATGGATCCGTCGGAGCCGAGGCGCCACTTCTGGTTGTCGCCGCCCCAGCAGCCGTAGATCTGGACCTTGGTGCCGTTGCCGGTGCCTGCGGCGTCCAGGCACTTGTCGCCGTAGACCCGGAGCTCGCCGGCGTCGGTGTACGCCCACTGCTGGTTGGTGCCGCTGTGGCAGTCCCAGAGCTGGAGCTGGGTGCCGTCGGAGGTGCTGGCGTCGGGCACGTCGAGGCAGCGGCTCGAACCGACGCCCTTGATCTGTCCGCCGTCCGCAGGGGGCTCCGAGGAGTCGCCACCGTTGAGTGCGTCGAGGACGGCGGTGTACGCGGCCTTCTTGCTGCCGTCGTTGTTGAACAGCAACGGCGTCTGCTCCGATCGCCAGGAGTCGCTGTCGCGCACACCCCAGACGGTGATGCCGAGGCAGCGCGAGACGGCCAGGCAGTCGTTGGTCACGTTGGCGTAGGTCGAGGCCGGGGCGCCCTGGATGTCCAGTTCGGTGATGGCCACGTCGACGCCGAGGGCGGCGAAGTTCTGCAGGGTGGTGCGGAAATTGCTGTTGTAGGGGCTGCCGCTGTTGAAGTGCGACTGGAAACCGACGCAGTCGATCGGCACGCCGCGCGACTTGAAGTCCCGCACCATGTTGTACATGGCCTGGGTCTTGGCCCAGGTCCAGTTCTCGACGTTGTAGTCGTTGTAGCAGAGCTTGGCGGACGGGTCGGCGGCACGCGCAGTGCGGAAGGCGACCTCGATCCAGTCGTTTCCGGTGCGTTGCAGGTTGGAGTCCCGCCGGGCTCCCGAACTGCCGTCGGCGAAGGCCTCGTTCACGACGTCCCACTGGACGATCTTGCCCTTGTAGTGGGCCATCACGCCGTTGATGTGGTCGATCATCGCCTGGCGCAGTGCGCTGCCGCTGAGGCTCTGCATCCAGCCGGGCTGCTGGGAGTGCCAGGCCAGGGTGTGGCCGCGCACCTGTTTGCCGTTCTGCACCGCCCAGTTGTAGACGCGGTCGGCGGAGCTGAAGTTGAACTGGCCGCGCTGCGGTTCGGTGGCGTCGATCTTCATCTCGTTCTCGGCCGTCACCATGTTGAACTCACGGCCCGCGATCGACGTGTACGTCGAGTCGCCCAGCCTGCCCGAGGCGATGGCGGTGCCGAAGTAGCGACCGCTCTGCGCCGCCGCGGCGCCGAGCGTGCTCTCGGCGGCGTGTGCGGTCGGCGGCGCGACCAGCGCGGTGGCCGTGCCGAGGACGCCGACGACCAGCGCCAGCAGCAGGCCGTGGATCTTGTGACGGACAGTGGATCTGGGAAGGGCATACGAGCCCATGACTGTGCCTCCAAGGTTGACATCACGGGAAGCCGCCGCCCGGCCTGTTCGAAATATCGAGACGTGGCCGGTTTCTCAGACAGGAATCATTGAGGGGTTGACGATGCATCGTCAACGCCCCGGATGGGAAAAGTTTCAGTTTCTTGGTCGAAACTTTCGAGATCGTTGATCGGTCCGGGCGGGTGGGCGGCGACCTCGGGAGGGATTGAATTCCGCCAGGTCTCCGTGGTTGGGGCGCCCGGAAATGTTTCGACGTCGATGGCGACACGTGCGAAGGGTATTGACGCCGTTCGCCGGCTCCCTATCATTCAGGGCGCTCGACACTTCGACCCTTGTTCGACTTCTCGAACAAGCTGGGCTCTGAATGGAGGAAGTCCCCATGCACAGAGGAAGTTTGAGTCGCAGGCAGCCGTCTGCGGTGCTCGCCGCCGTGGTCGCGGCCCTGGCCGCCTTGGCGGCGCTGCTCGTCACCACCGCCCCGGCTCAGGCGGCCACCAGTGGCGCCTTGCGCGGTGTCGGTTCCCAGCGGTGTCTCGACGTGCTGGGCGCCGACCAGGCCAACGGTGCGCACCTGCAGATCTACGACTGCTGGGGCGGGACCAACCAGCAGTGGACGCTGACCGACGACGATCAGCTGACCGTCTACGGCGACAAGTGCCTGGACGTTCCGGGCCACGCCACCACGGCCGGTACCCAGGTGCAGATCTGGAACTGCTCCGGCGGCGCGAACCAGCAGTGGCGGGTGAATTCCGACGGCACGGTCGTCGGCGTGGAGTCCGGGCTGTGCCTGGAGGCCGCGGGCGCCGGCACGGCCAACGGCACGGCGGTGCAGCTCTGGACGTGCAACGGCGGCGGCAACCAGAAGTGGACCGGTCTGACCGGTACGCCGCCGACGGACGGCACGTGTGCTCTCCCGTCGACGTACCGGTGGTCCTCGACCGGAGTCCTGGCGCAGCCGAAGAGCGGGTGGGTCGCGCTGAAGGACTTCACCACGGTGACGCACAACGGCAGGCACCTGGTCTACGGGTCGACCTCGTCGGGGTCGTCGTACGGCTCGATGGTGTTCAGCCCCTTCACCAACTGGTCGGACATGGCGGCGGCCGGTCAGAACGCGATGAGCCAGGCCGCGGTGGCGCCCACGCTGTTCTACTTCGCGCCCAGGAACATCTGGGTGCTGGCGTACCAGTGGGGTTCCTGGCCCTTCATCTACCGCACGTCCAGCGACCCCACCGACCCCAACGGCTGGTCCGCTCCGCAGCCGCTGTTCACCGGGAGCATCTCCGGCTCCGACACCGGCCCGATCGACCAGACCCTGATCGCCGACGGCCAGAACATGTACCTGTTCTTCGCCGGTGACAACGGCAAGATCTACCGGGCGAGCATGCCGATCGGGAACTTCCCGGGCAACTTCGGTTCCTCGTACACGACGATCATGAGCGACACCAAGGCCAACCTGTTCGAGGGCGTACAGGTCTACAAGGTCCAGGGTCAGAACCAGTACCTCATGATCGTCGAGGCGATGGGGGCGAACGGGCGCTACTTCCGTTCCTTCACGGCCTCCAGCCTGAACGGGTCGTGGACCCCGCAGGCCGCCAGTGAGAGCAACCCCTTCGCGGGCAAGGCCAACAGCGGGGCCACCTGGACCAACGACATCAGCCACGGTGACCTGGTCCGCGACAACCCCGACCAGACCATGACCATCGACCCGTGCAACCTGCAGTTCCTCTACCAGGGCAAGTCCCCGAACGCGGGCGGGGACTACAACTCGCTGCCGTGGCGGCCGGGTGTCCTCACCCTCCAGCGCTGACCTTCCCGATGGACGGTGACGCCGTACGGTGCGGTGAGCGGCGTACGGCGAGTACCGCCAAGTCGTCCTGCTGCGGGCCCTCGGTGTAGGCGTGGACATCGTCGACGAGTGCGTGGGTGAGCCGGCCCGCGGTGATGTCGACGTGGCCGGCGAGGCGTGTCTCCAGCGGGTAGAAGGTGCCGGCGGGGGAGCGGGCCTCGGTGAGACCGTCGGTGCACAGCAGCAGCGTCGCCCCGGCGGGAAAGGGGAACCAGGACACCGTGCGCGGCTCGTCGACGAGGTCTGCCAGGCCGAGCGGCGCATGCTCCGTCCCGCCGCCCACCGCGGTGACGGTCCCGTCGTGCAGCAGGTAGGGCGGGATGTGGCCGCACGTGACGAGCTGGGTCTCGGTGCCGGTGTCCACCGCCAGGACGACGGCGGTGACGAACCGGTCCGGCTCACCGCGCTGTTCCGCGTAGCCGTTGTGCCGGACCACCGCGGCCTCCAGCGAGTCCACGAGCGCGGTGACCGTCGGTTCGCGGTGGGCGGCCTCACGGAAGGCACCGACCACGTCGATGGCCATGCCGATGGCGGGGAGTCCCTTGCCCTGGACGTCGCCGATCAGTACCCGGGTGCCCCAGGGGGTGGCCGCCACGTCGTAGATGTCGCCGCCGACGAGTTTGTCCTGCTGCACCGGCTCGTACACGCCGTCCACGAGTACGTCGTCGGTGAGCAGCGGCAGCGGACGCAGGATCTGCCGCTGCATCGCGGCGGCGGTCGACCGCAGACGCACCAGCGTTGCCTCGCGCGTGATGCGCAGCCAGGATCCGTAGACGGCCAGCGCGCCGAAGCCGAGGGCGAACAGGGCCAGGGTCACCCGGTCGGCGAGCTGCTCCGTGGACAGGGCCACGGGCACGATGACGACGATGCTCACCCAGGCGGAGACGAACGTGGTCTGGCGCGGGGTGCACAGCGCGGAGGCGAACGCGGGGAGGAACACGAGCAGCCCGATCAGGAGCACGGCGGTCTCGGTCACCGCACCGAGGATGACCGTCACCACCGTCGCCGCGACCGTGACCAGTGCGACGATACGCGTGGGGGGCGTGCGGATCGAGGTGCCGTCCTCCAGGTCCGCACCGCCCTTCACAGGGGCCGGTGCCGCACGCGACGGACGGAACATGCGCGCAACCTCCAGCGGCGGTGGGTTCGGGCGGTGGGTTCGGGCGGTGGGTTCGGGCGGTGGGTTCGGGTGGTGCGATCGGGCGGTGTGTTCGTTGCGGTGTGTTCGGTGGGGGGAATGCCGCATGCGGCGACAGACGGGCGTCCTCGATCATCCGATCCGGTTGAAGTGCCGCAGGGAGGCTGGCCGTACCCGTGCCGAAGTGCGTCCGCCCGGGTGATTGCGGCGGGAACCTTCGGCCGGCTGCCGGACATGGACAGGGTATGGAACTGAACGACGCCGGTCCTGCCGTACCGGTCGGCCGGGTGTCCGACCGGGAGCTGTGGGCGAGGGCCGTCGACGGCGATCGCGAGGCCTTCGGCCGGATCTTCGACCGTCACGGGAAGGCCGTCTACAACCATCTGTTCCGGCGGACGGCCGACTGGTCCGAGGCCGAGGACCTCACGTCCACGGTGTTCCTGCACGCCTGGCGACGGCGGTCGGAGACGGTGCTCGACCGCGACTCGGCGCTGCCGTGGCTGCTGGGCATCGCCAACGGCCAGCTGTCGAACACCAGGCGGCGGCTGAGACGGGCCGAGGCGTTGCTGCACCGGCTCGTCTCGCACGAGGAGTCGGTGGGCGACCACGCGGACCGCGTCGCCGGGCTGGTCGACGACGAGCGCCGCATGTCGGAGATCCACCGGGCGCTGTCCCGGCTGCCGCGGCACGAACGCGAGGTCGTCGAACTCTGTGTCTGGTCGGGCCTCGACCAGCAGGCGGCCGCGGCGGTGCTGAAGGTGGCGGTGGGAACCGTGAAGTCCCGACTGCACCGGGCGCGGCGCAGGCTGGGTGCCGACCTCGGCGGAGCCGCGGCCCCGCCGCCGTTCAGTTCCAGTAATCCCGTCAACGAGAAGGAGGTCGCACGATGAACGACCCGCAGGGCGTTCCCGCGGCTCCTTCCGATCGTGATCTGCCGGACCACCGGCGGACCCGAGAGGAACTACTGATGAAGATCGGTCCAGAGAACAACGGGGCCTCGTCGCGGCGGAGATGGGGACTCGGGTGGGGCGTGCCGCTCGGCGTCGCCACCGGGGTGACGGCGGTGAGCGTCGCGGCCGTGGTCGTCCTCGGCGGATCGGGGAGCGCCGGACCGAGTACCGCCGACCCCTCGCACGGCGGCGCAGGCCCGGCCAACTCCACTCCGGCACCGAGTCCGAGCGCATCGTCCTCGCCCGGCGGGACCTCGCCCGAGGCCGGCTTCACCGTCACCGACGCGACCACGACCCCGATCGACGCCGGGACCGCCACCCGGATCCTCTCCTCCTGCCTCGGGGCGGACGCGTCGCGGTACCACGCCGTCGTCGCGGTCCGTACGCCCCTCGCCACCGAGGACTGGGACGGCGTGGTCGTCGCCGTCGACTCCGCCGGCCAGTACGTGCAGTGCCAGTCGAAGGGCGACAAGGGCACCAGCCAGGACTCCCCGCCCACCTTCATCAACGACCGCCTGTGGGGCACCGGCCGCATCGTCGAGTACTTCGACTCCATGCTCGTGCCCGCCGGGGAGGGGAAGTACCTCAGCCTGGGCGCCGGACACTACTCGTCCGACGTCGCCAGGATCACCGTCAGCTACGGGGAGGACCCGAAGCAGTACCCGGCCCGCATGGCCGACGGCGCGTTCGTCTACGGGGCCGCGCTCTCCCCGGACACGCCGCCCGGCCCGCGCTACACGGGCCCGAGCCCCTACGTCCATGCCTACGACGCGTCGGGCCGGGAGATCTACAACCAGGCCGAGGACCCGAAGTTCACCGACCGGCAGTAGGGCCGCCGTCCTGGCCCCGCGGGGAGATCCGGCGGGAGAACTCCAGTGTCCAGGCGTGCTGTTCCTCGGTGTCCGGCACCTTCGCGCGCCGAGCGCGTCGCACGGCGGCCCAGGCGGTCTCCGGTGCCGAGCCCTCCAGCATCATCAGGCAGACCGCGATCACGGAGGATCGGCCGATGCCGCAGCGGCAGTGTGCGACGACATGGGCGCCCGTCCGCAGCCCCTCGGTCAGCTCCCGCAGCGGCGGCAGCACCGCGGGCACGGACGGGACCGTGAAGTCGGGGACGGGCAGGGCGACGAACCGCAGTCCGGCGGCCTCGGCGAGGCGGGGCTCGTCGGCGAGTCCCAGTTCGGTGCGCTCCGCCTCGGGGAGGGCGCAGACGACCACGTCGACGCCGGCGTCGCGCAGGGCCGCCATGTCGGCGGCCAGGTGCGCGCCGCCGCGCGGCCGCGCCATGGTGCTCAGCCGGCCCGGCCGGTGCGGACGGTCGACGGTGTGGAGGACGGGGCCGGACGGCTCGGGCGTCATGCGGACACTCCCGGCGCGAGCCAGCGGTAGCGACCGCCGCACTCGTCGGTGAGCCAGCCGTTCAGGCTGCTCAGGCCGCGCTCGTTGACCTGGCCGTCGTGGATGCCGAAGGCCCGTTCCGGGTCGGCGGCGCGGACGAAGTCGATGGCCTCGTCCGTCTTCATCCACGACCCCTGAAGGGGGACCAGCAGGGTCTCCACCGGCCGGTCGGGCAGATGGAGGGAGTCCCCGGGGTGGTAGAGGCGGTCGTCCACGAGATAGCCCAGGTGCGCGCAGTCCGGGCGATCGCCGTAGATGCGCGCGTGCCGCCCGCCCCGGGGGGTCACCCGGAATCCGGCCGCGGTGAATTCCTCGCCGGCGACGACACCGTTGAAGTCCAGTCCCGGGAGTCGCGCCGACCTGGGGGCGTAGACGGGCACGTCCAGGCCCTTCAGCCGCAACAGGTCGACATGGTCGTTGTGTTCATGCGTGACCAGGACCGCGTCCGCGCCGGCGAGCGCCTCGGGCTCGCTCCACACACCGGGATCGACGACCAGTGTGCCGCCCTCGTGCTCCAGGCGGACGCAGGAATGGACGTATTTGATAATCCGCACCCAGGTGAGCATAGCCCGAGGGATACGCGGGGCGCCTTCGGCCAGTGGCCAAAAACGTCCTCCGCGGTGGTTCTGAAGGGCCCAGGCCGAGCAGTGCGTTTCCGTGGGAGCCCGGCGTTCCGCGGGAGCGACATCGCGTCAACTTGACTGCACGTCCCCAGAGTTCACCTTGTGGCAAGAGTGGCTTGCGGTTAGCTTCATCTCATGGACACATCAAACGAGAAAACCGAGGAACTGGCCGACCTGGCCGAGCTGGAATTCTCTCCGATCAGCCCGGAGGAAGCCGCTGACCTGGATGACCGGGTGTACCTGCTCGGTGTCCGCCCGGAGTTCGTGAACCGTTAGGGTCCGGAGATTCGGTACGTGGTCACGCATCATCCGCCGGACGGCCTCCCCGCTGCTTCAGTGCGGTGGCTGCCGGTCGATGCCGCCGACGACGCCCTCCGCGAGGCGATCGCGGAACTCGATCCCGACCGTCGCCTCGGCAGTGCGGAGCACCCCCTATTCCTGACCGTCTGGCTGCCCTGTCTGAAGGGCGGCTGCCTGTCGTTCGTCGGGATGAGCCCTGCCGGCCGGCGATGGCTGGCAGGGCTCGCCGGCGACGACTTCGCCGCACGGCGCAGGGCCGACCTGGAGGCGGCGCTGGCCGCCGCGCGCCCCGGCATCCCGCTGCCGGACGACCCCGTCGCGCAAGTCATCGCCCTGGTACGGGCGTTGACGGGTGATCAGCCGAGCTCGTCCCGGTTCGCGCTCGCCCGGCAGCCGCTGTGGTGCGGCCCCGACGGAGGCAGCGGGCTCGCGCACTCCTGCGATCCCGCCACCGGCCGGCCCGGCCTGACCGGTTCCTTCCTCGCCGGTGCACCGGCGGCCCGGCTGCTGACCGAGGGCGGGACGGATCTCGCCGGACTCGTCGGCACCCGGCCCTGGGGCCCGCACCTGCGGGCGGCGGTCGATGCCGCCGAGACCGCACTCGAATGGCCGGTGAGAGTGGAGTTCGTCGTCGAACGCGGCAGCCTCACCGTCGTCAGGACCACCCGCGCCGTCCTGCACGGCGCCGCCCTCCTGCGCGTCGTCGCCGACCGCCGCGCAAGCGGCCGGCTGACCCCCGACCAGGCGGTGCGGCTGGTCGAGCCCCGGGACGTCGAACGGGCGGCTGCCGCCGGCGTCCTGACCCTCGGACTGCCCGTGGCCGCGCACGGCCAGGGCGTGTCCCCCGGCCTCGCCTGCGGCCACGTCGTCTTCAGCGCGGCCGAGGCCGTCACCGCGCAGGCCGACGGAGAACGGCCGGTCCTGGTCCTCACCGAGTCCAGACCGCAGGACCTTCCCGGCCTGCTGGCCGCCACGGCCGTCGTCACCGAGCGGGGCGGACAGACGTCCCACGCCGCGGTCGTGGCGCGCGGGCTCGGGCTGCCGGCCGTCGCCGCCCTCGCCGACGGCGTCCTCGACGCCGACGCCCGGGTGCTGCGCACCGCCCGCGGGGACACCGTCCGGGCCGGCGACCTGATCACCGTGGACGGCCACACCGGACTGGTCCACCTAGGCGGCAGCCAGGAGCTCTCCGCCCGGCGGCGCGCCCCGGCGGCGCTTCCCGGCTGGCTGGACGACGCGCTGTCCGCACTGCCCGTACCGTCCACCGTGCCGTCCCTCGCCGTGCGGGTGAACGCCGACACCGGAGCCGACGCCGCCGCCGGGCGGGCGCTGGGCGCGAGCGGGGTGGGACTGTGCCGTCTGGAGCACATGTTCCTCGGCGCACACCACCAGGTGCTCCAGCGCGTGCTGACGGCGCGGCCCGGCCCCGACCTGACGGAGGGCCTCGCCACGGTCCACGCCATCCTGCGGGCGGAGATCACGGAGATCCTGGTGGCGATGGACGGGCTGCCCGTCACCGTCCGCCTGCTCGACCCGCCCCGCCACGAGTTCCTCCCCGACCTCACCGAGGCCGCCCTCGCCGCGGCCGCCACCGGTGCGCCCGCCGACCGGGACCGGCTCGACCTCACCCGTCGGCTGCACGAACACAACCCCATGCTCGGCGTCCGCGGCGTACGGACCGGCATCCTGCTGCCGGCGCTGATGGCCGTACAGATCAAGGCGCTGGCGGAGGCGACGCAGGCGCTGCGCCGCTCGGGCCACGACCCCCGGCCCGAACTCCTCGTCCCCATGGTGAGCACGCCCGGGGAGCTGGACTTCGTCCGCGGCGTCCTCGACGACGTCTGCGCCCGCCTGGGCACCACGCCGGCCGGAACGGGCATCTCGCTGGGCGCCATGATCGAGACGCCCCGGGCCGCGCTGCTGGCCCGGTCCCTCGCCCGCCGGGCGGACTTCCTGTCCCTGGGCACCAACGACCTCACCGCGCTCGTGTGGGGTCTGTCCCGCGACGACGCCGAACACCACCTGCTGCCCGCGTACCAGGACCTGGGCCTCCTCGACACGTCGCCCTTCGCCCGGCTGGACCTCGAGGCCGTCGGACTCCTCGCCCGCCGGGTCGCCGACGACGCCCGCGCGGTGCGCCCCGGCATCACGCTCGGCGTCTGCGGTGAACAGGCGGCCGACGAGTCGGCCGTGCGGTTCTTCGCCGAGGCGGGCTACGACCACGTCTCGTGCGCGCCGCCGCGGATCCCCCTGGCCCGGCTCGCCGCGGCCCGTGCCGCCCTCCCTCCCGAGGCGGCGGACAACCGGCCGACGGAGGCGGGACGTTGAGCGAACCGGCGATCGTCGTGGAGCGGCTCGGCCGCACCTTCACCGACCGCGGACGCGACATAGTGGCCCTGCGCGACGTCAGCTTCCAGGTCGGGGCGGGCGAGATCGTGGGCCTGCTGGGCAGCAACGGGGCGGGCAAGACCACGCTCACCAAGATCCTCGCCACCCTGCTGCTGCCCACCACCGGCACCGCCCGGCTCTTCGGCCACGACGTCACCCGCGACCTGCGTGCGGTACGCCGCATGACCGGCGTCGTCCTGGGCGGCGACCGCGGCTTCTACGCCAAGCTGGGCGCCCGGGACAACCTGCGGTTCTTCGCCGTGCTCGCCGGTGTCGGCCGACGCGGCCTGGACGCCAGGCTGGACGCCGCCCTGGCGCAGGTCGGCCTGGCCGGCGCGGCCGACCGCGCGGTCGAGACGTACTCCAAGGGCATGCGCCAGCGCCTGCACATCGCCATCGGCATGATCGCCGAACCGCGCGTGCTGCTGCTCGACGAACCGACCGTGGGCCTGGACCCGGTCGAGGCCGAACGCCTGCGCGGCACCGTCGCCGCACTGCGCGACACCGGTGTCTCCGTCCTGCTCACGAGCCATCACCTGCTCGACATCGAACGGCTCGCGAGCCGGGTGATCATCCTCGCCGACGGCACCCTGGCCGCGGACCTGCCGGTCGACGAGTTCGCCCGACAGGCCGGCTACACCGCCACGGTCGTCGTGCGCGGCACCGGCGCCCCGCCCGACGCCGTGGCCCTGGCCTCCTCCGACATCGCCGTCGGCGGCGTCGACACCGCCGACGGGGCCTGGACCCTGCGACTGCACGTGCGGGACTGGAACGTCGGCTCGTTCGGCCTGCTGGAGAAGGCACTGGCGCACGTCAGCGTCCTGGACGTGCGCATCGAGCCGGTGCGGCTGGAGGACGTCTACGCGCACGTCGCCGCGCGCCTGGCCGCAGGCAGCCGGGTCGGCGGAGCACGATGAGCGGTGCCCTGTGGATGTTCGCGACCGCGTTCGGCATGGAACAGCGCGCCATGCGGCGCAACCCCCTGCTCCTGGTCAACTCCGGCATGCTCCCTGCCGTGTTCCTCGTCATCGCCGTGGAGACCGGCCGCCCCGGGCCCGACGACGCGACCGAACTCGTCGTGGCGGTGATGCTGACCGCGCTGTGGGGCTCCACGGTCTGGATGAGCGGCGGAGTCCTGCGCCGCGAGCGCAGCTTCGGCACGCTCGCCCGCTGCGTCTCGGGAGTCTGGTCGCCCTACCTGGTCCTGCTCGGCAAGAGCCTCGGCGCGACCGTCACCAGCGTCGCCGCGATCCTCGTCAGCACCGGCGTCACCGCCGCGGTCCTGGGCCTGCCGCTGAGCATGGCGCACCCCGCGTGGATCGCCGTGTCCCTCCTGGTCCTGGTGTGCTCCGGCACGGCCCTCGGCGTGCTGGTGTCCTGCCTCTTCCTGGTGACCCGCAACGGGCTGGTGTGGTCCCACGCGCTGATGTACCCGGTCTTCGCCGTGGGCGGGCTGCTCATCCCCACCGACGCCCTGCCCGTGTGGCTGCGCTGGGCACCCGAACTGCTCAGCCTGCACTGGATCAAGGACTGCCTGGTCGACGGGGCCACCGGCGGCATCACGGTCCTCCCGCTGGGCGTCGCCGTGCTGCTGACGCTCGGCTACGCCGCCGTCGCGGGCCTCGCCTACCACCGGTCCGTCCACAGGTCCCGGAAGGAGGGGACGCTTGACCTCGCCTGACACCGCCATGTCCCGCGCCGTGCCGCTCTGGCGGGCGGCCGAGGCGGCCCGCATGGGCTGGCTCGAGTACCGCGCGGTCCAGACACCGGCCGGTCTGCTCGGTGCCACCCTGCCGCGCGGGGTCCTGCAGATCCTGTTCTTCACCACGCTCGCCGGCGTCCTCGCGGGCCCCGGACACCGCGAGTACGCCTTCGCCGGGTCGCTCGTCCTGGCCCTGAGCGGCACCAACGTCAACGGCGTGGTCGCCGTGCCCGTCCTGGACAAGCAGTACGCCACCTTCGCGCGGGTGCGCACCGGCGCCCTGTCGCCCACCGTCACCCAGATCGCCCGGGCGCTGCCCTACCCCGTCATGGGCTGGCTCCTGCTCGTCGTCCAGGGCGCGATCGCGGCGCCGCTGCTCGGCATGACGGACTTCGCGCTGCGCCTGCTGCCCTGGGCCTGGGTGTACGCGCTGATGGCGCTGACCCTCAGCGTGCTGGGCCTCGCCGGAGCCACGATGACGGTCGGCAGACGGGCCGACGTGGTGGCCCCGAACGTCCTGGTCTACCTGGTCATGCTGTGCAGCGGCGCGATCGTCCCGCCCGGCAGGGTGGGATGGGTGGACGCCGTCGGCCAGGTCCTGCCGGCCCGGCACGGCCTGGACGCCGTACGCGCGGGGACGGCCGGCCGGCCCTGGCTCGGGGACCTGGGCCTGGAGGTCGCCGCCGGCGCCGGGTTCACCGTCCTGGCGGCCGTGTCGATCCTCGTCCAGGCCCGGCGCGCGAGCCGGCACGGCCACGACGACTTCGAGTGACCACTGTGCCCACACCCGAGGGGGAACCGATGAGCGTCATCCGCCTGCCCCTGGCCGTGCGGACCGAGGCGGACCACGCGGTGTCCGCCGGGCCGCCGAGCAGAGCGCTGCGCGTCGCCCTGGTGAACATGCCCTGGGCGCGCATCCACGCGCCCTCCATCCAGTGCGGACTGCTGCAGTCCATCACCCGCCGGGCCGGTCACGCCTGCGACAGCCACTACCTCAACATCGAGTTCGCCTCCGTCTTCGGCAGCGAGGCGTACGACGCGGTGGCCAACATCGCCTCGGAGCGGCTCCACCTGATGGGGGAGTGGCTCTTCTCCTACGCCGCGTTCGGCGAGGTGACCCCCGACGACGACTACTTCGCCGCCTACCCCGAGGTGAAGTCCCTCTGGGAGGAACTCACCGGCGAGGGCCTCGACGGCCTGGTGGAACTGCGCCGGGAGAAGCTGCCGGAGTGGATCACCGCATGCGCGGCCCGGGCGGAGTGGGGGGAGTACGACGTCATCGGGTTCACCTCCACCTTCCTGCAGAACACGGCGTCGCTCGCCCTGGGTAGGAAGATCAAGGAGTTCCACCCGGGTGTGCGGCTGGTCTACGGGGGCGCCAACTTCGACGGCGAGATGGGAGCGGAGTACGCGCGGAAGCTGCCCTGGCTCGACCACGTGGTGACGGGCGAGGGCGACGTCGCCTTCCCCGCGCTGCTGAAGAACATCGCCGACGGCACCGGCACCCCCGTCCCCGGCGTCCTGGACCACGGGGCCACGGACGCGCCGCCGACCGGTGACGCACAACGCCCGCAGTCCCTCGACGACCTCCCCACCCCCGACTACCGGGACTACTTCGCCTGGCTGGACCGCTTCGACCGCACCCGGCTGCTGGGCCGCACCCCCGTACGGCTCCCGGTCGAGTTCTCCCGGGGATGCTGGTGGGGCCAGAAGCACCACTGCACCTTCTGCGGCCTCAACGCGCTCGGTATGGCCTACCGCTCCAAGTCCGGCGAGCGGGCCTTCGCCGAACTCGGCGCGCTGCTGCGCGACTACCCGGCGGTGCACGTCGACACCGTCGACAACATCCTCGACATGGGGTACTTCTCGACCCTGTGCGCGCGGCTGGCCGAGGAGCACTGGGACGTCAACCTGTTCTTCGAGGTGAAGGCCAATCTCACCCGCGACCAGCTCGCCACCCTGAAGGACGCCGGGATCCTGCGCATCCAGCCCGGCATCGAAAGCCTCAGCACCCACGTCCTGAAACTCATGCGCAAGGGCGCGAGCAAGCTGATCAACATCCGGCTGCTGAAATGGGCCGCCTACTACGGAATCGACGTGGCGTGGAACATCCTGGCGGGATTCCCCGGGGAGACCGAGGAGGACTACGCCGAGCAACTGCGCCTGCTCCCGCTGCTGCACCACCTCCAGCCGCCCGGCGGCTGCGGACGGATCTGGCTGGAGCGCTTCAGCCCCTACTTCACCGACTCGTCCTTCCCCATCGGCAACGTCCGGCCCCGGGCCAGCTACAGCCACGTCTACCCACCCTCGCTGGACCGGGAGAAGATCGCGTACTTCTTCGACTACGAGGCGTCCGGCACCGTGTCCCACGAGAAGGTCGCCGCGCTCAACGAAGCCGTCGCGCACTGGCGGACCCGCTTCGGCGAGGCCCGGCCGAGCCTCGTCTACCAGCGGCTGCCCGGGAAACTGACGCTCGTCGACCGCAGGACCGACCGGCCCTCACGGGCTGTCCTCACGGGCTGGTCGGCGCCGGCCTACGAGATCTGCGGTGACGCGCCCCGCACCCCGGCGGCGGTCTCCCGGCGGCTGGCGGAACTGGATCTGTCCGTCCCCGAGGACGAGGTCGAAGCCTTCCTCGAACGCTGCTGCCGCGCGGGCGTGATGGTGTCGGACGACGGAAAGTACCTCGGGCTCGCGCTGCCGGAGAACCCCGGCTGGTAGCCGCCCCGCGCCAAGGAGCGCCACGGAGAGCCAAGGCGAGCCGAGGAGCCCCACGGAGAGCCACGGAGTGCCGAGCAATGTCGAGGAGGGAGAGCACATGACCGCCGTGCCGTCGGCCGGGGACCGGGTGCGCCTGGGCAGGAGCATCGCTTCCCGCCTGGCCGCGTCGACGGACGCCGACGCCGCGTTCGTCGCCGGCAGTTCGCTGGTCGGCCTGGGCAGCGCCACCAGCGACATAGACGTCTACCTGGTCGGCTCGTCGGTGGACGAGGTACGCAGGCAGATGTTCGCCGACACCGTCCGCGTCGACGTACAGCAACTCCGCCTCGGCTCCCTCCAGTCGCTGGTCGACCGGGTCCTCGACCCGGGGCTGCGCTCGGATCACGCGGGGCCGCCGCTGTCGGACCGGGAGGTCGCGCTGGCCGTCCGGCTGCGCACCGGCGACGTCGTGACCGACTCGGGCGCCCTGGCCGCACTGCGCGAACGGCTGGACGAACACCCCCGGCGGCTGGCCCGGCTGGTCATGAACAAGGGGATGCTCGCCGCGTACTTCGCGGCCGAGGACTGCCTCGGACTGCGCCGGTCGGACGACCCGAACGACCTGGACGCGGCCGCGCTGGCCGGACGGCGTGCCCTGCTGTGCGCCGGGAAGGCGCTGGCTGCGGCCTGCGGCGACCTCTACTTCGGCGAGAAATGGGTGTGGCGGCAGCTCGCCCGCAGCGGCCCCGCGGACTTCCCCTTCGCCCACTTCCAACTGCTGCTGCGCGAGGACCCGTTGGCCGACGACTCCTCCAGCGGCCTGACCGCGCTCACGGCATTCGCCCAGACCTGCCTCATCGCCACCGCCACCCTCGGCTGGCAGGGCGTCGACCTCTCCCACTGGCCCGTCTGGCGGCAGGGAAGCGGACCGCTGCGCAGATCCCCGCAGTACTTCCCGCGCGCCTACGACGACATGGTGACGCTGGTCGAGCCCGCCGGCCGGCACTTCCGGCTGCCGCACGACGCGGCGCTGGTGTGGGGACTGAGCCACGGGCTCGACCCGGAGGCCGTCGTCGAGCACGCGGGCGCCCTGTCGACGAGGGCGCCCGGGTACGCCGCACTCACCGCAGACAGGTGCCGACGGCTCGTCACCGAGTTGCGGAAAGCGGGCCTGCTCACCGAGCAGTGCGGACAGCGGGAGGCGATGTGAGGTTCCGGCACCGGCGCAGCGGCACCCTCGATCTCGCCCTCGCGCTGCAGCGCGAGCTGATCGGGCGGACCGGCTCCTGGGAACCCACCTTCCTGCCCAGACCGGTCGTCCCGGAGGCGGACCTGTTCCGCGACGGCCTGCGGTCCTGGGCGGGGACCCTCGGCTCCGGTCTCCCCGCGTTCCTGGCCGCCGCCCAGCGGCCGGCGGACCTCGCCGCCCTCGTCGACGACGACCGCCTCCGGCCCGGAACGGAACTTGTCACCACCGCGCTGACCGCGGCCGCCCCCACCCTCGCCGAAGCCCTCCCCGCGTTCGAGGAGCTCCGCAAGCAGGCCGCCGCGGCGGTCGACGACTTCCTCGGGGACGGGCGTTGCCTGGCTCCCCTCCGCGCGGCCCTGGGCACCGCCGAGTCCGGGCGGACGCTGGACCTCCACCTGGTGCCGCTCGCCCCCGCGCCGCCCGCCACCGGCTTCCTGACCGACGCGGGCACGGTCACGGGCCTGTACGCCGACTGCCGCCGCTTCCGTGGATCGACGCTGGCGGACGCCGTACTGACCATGCTGGGCTGGGCGCAGCTGAAGTCCGGCGCGCTTCCGGACGGCCATCTGTCCACCGAACTGGTGCGGCGACTGCCGGGCAGCGCGCCGTACCAGCGCCGGCTGCGCATCGTCCTCACGAAGATCCTCGTGGAGCTGACGGCCGGTCACCTGGTCCGCGCGCAGGATCCCGTCCACCGTCCCTGCGCCGACGTGCTCGGCACCAAGTGGCGCTACACGCGGCTGTACTCCGTGGCCGAACGGCACTGGCCCCGCCACCTGGACGGCGACATCGACCGCGACGAGGCACTGACCCTGATCGCCGCGGAACTCCGCGCCCACAGCCCCCGCTGGTTCGTCGACTCCGTCGACCCGTCCTCGCTCGCCGCGGACTTCTACCTGCTGGAGTGGCTGGCCGCGGCGGGGGACCGCCGGGCCGGAGTACGGCTGTCCGCATGGCTGCCCCACCTGTGTGCCGAACTGGCGGGGCACCTGGACAACGTGATCGGCAACGAACTCGGCCACTACGAACGGGTCAGGACCCGGCACCACCCGCAGGAACTGGCCGACTTCATCACGGAGATCAACCAGGGCGACAGCCGCGTCACCTGGCAGCGGGTGCGCCGTGAGCGGGGACATGGCCCTGCACTGCGGCTCGCCACCGACGCCTTCGCCGGTCCGGGCGTCGAGTTCGGCGGCGAGGCGTGGGCCCCGGTGGCCGCCATGATGCGGCGCTACGTCCAGTACGAGCTGCCCGACCGGGTCTTCGTCGACCAGTGCTTCACCCTGGAGCACAACAACGGCTCTCTCTTCGACAAGTACCACGACACGACGACCATGCGCGCGGTGCTCGACGCGCAGGCCGCGACCGACCTCGACACGCTGCTGGCCCACGCCTCGGCGGAGGTCCGCGAGCTGTGGCGGGCCCACCGCCTGGACTCGCTGGAGGGCCACCCGGTGTGGCTCGGTTCGCCGCCCCCGCCGCTCCCGTCTCCCTCGTCGTCCTTGTCGTCCCCGTCGGCCCTGGCCAACGGCGCCCCGGGCACGGTCGGATGCGGCGACCGCAGTGACCCGACCGCGTTCGACCCTCATGGTGACCCGTTGCGCGACGCCCCGGTACGGGTCCGCCGGACACCCGCCCGCCGTCCCTTCTCCGCCTCCTTGCGGACCTACCGGACCCTGGCCGCGGTCCTGCACACCCGGTGCGGCGACATCCACCTCGCCCTGCGTCCCGACGAGACCCCCTACACCGCGGACAACTTCGTGGGCCTGGCGACCGGGAGCCGCGCCTGGACCGACCCCTCGACCGGAACCACCGGCCGCGGCGGCTTCTACGACGGCACGGTCTTCCACCGCCGAGTGCCCGGCTTCGTCGTCCAGGGCGGCGACCGGCTGGGGACCGGGCACGGCAGCGCCGGATACCGGATACCCGACGAGATCCGCCCCGACCGGGGATTCGAGCAGCCCTTCCAGCTCGCCATGGCGAACCTCGGCCGGGACAGCACCGGCTCGCAGTTCTTCATCACGCTGGCACCGGCGCCCCGGCTGAACGGGCAGTACACGATCTTCGGTCAGGTGGCGGACGAGCGGTCCCAGGACGTGGTCCGCGCCATCGCCGCGGCACCGACGGCGGTCCGGCTGGACCGGGTGACGATCGCGGCCGACTAGGGCCTGTCCGGCGGATCATGTCGCAGACGCGGGGTCTGGCACGCATATCTGCGGCATTGTCGTCGGTCGCCGACTCCCCCACGCTCGACTTCGCTCGCGCGGGGGGACCCCCATCGCGTTGTCGCCCTCCTCCGCCTTGCAGCTGCACGCACCAGACCCCGCGCACCGGCGCTGACGAGGCACCGCGTCTTTCCTGGGACCTGATCCGCCGGACAGGCCCCAGCACTCTCCACGACGCCGGGCATTGTGGCCGGGCGGTGGGACGGCTATGGTCACTCTTATCTGAGAGAGTCACCTCATTTAAGAGGGGCTTCATGAGAAGGGAGTGTCATCGTGTTCATTGCTGCGGCGACGGACGGCGTGTCCGTCGCTCCGAGCTGGGACCGCGCTGCCGCGGCCGGGACACGCCGGCTGGGGGAGGTGCCGGCCGCCCACGTCGGCGACGCGCTGGAGCGGATGACCGTCATGGACGGCGGCATCCGGCTGCTCACCGAACGCGCCGCCCTCCTGGGCAACGCCCTCACGGTGGACGTGCGCTCGGGCGACAACCTCGCCGTCCACCGGGCGCTCGACGAGGCCAGGCCGGGCGACGTCCTGGTCGTCAACGGTCACGGGGACACGACCCGCGCGCTGGTCGGCGACCTCATCGGCGAGATCATGGTGAACACCGGGGTCACCGGCGCCGTGGTCGACGGCGCGGTCCGCGACGTACAGGCCCTGTCCGAGATGGGCCTGACCGTGTACGCGCGGGCGATCACCCCCGCCGGGCCCTTCAAGGACGGGCCCGGAACCGTCGGATGCCCGGTGGCGGTCGGCGGCATGGTGGTGGAGGCCGGTGACGTGCTCGTCGGTGACGCCGACGGCGTCGTCGTCGTACCGCGGCGACGCGTGCGCGAGGCCGTGGAAGCGGTCGCCGGGATCGCCGAGAAGGAGGACGCGCTCCGCGGGCGCATCCTCGCCGCGCGCCCCGACCGCGGGGTGGTGGCCCGATGACCACCACACCGCCCGCCTCCCGGATCGCGGAACTGCGCCGCCGTTCGCGCCGCCCGGCCCTCGCTCCGGCCCCGCCGGGGGCCGTCTCCCTGGCCATGGGCGAGCCGGACTTCCCGACCCCGCCGACGGTGGTCCAGGCGGCGGTGTCCGCCCTGCGCGAGGGGCACACCCACTACGCCGACCAGCGGGGCCTGAGGGAGCTGCGCGCCGCGCTCGCGGCGAGACTGCCGGAGCGTCCCGGCGGGGCGTGGGACGCGGACGACGTCCTGGTCACCCACGGCGCCACCGCCGCGCTGGCGGCGGTCGTGCTCGCGACGGTCGGCCCCGGCGACCGAGTGGTCGTCCCGGAGCCCGCCTACTCGCTCTACGCCGACCTGGTCGTCCTCGCCGGCGGCACCGTGGACTTCGTCCCGCTCGCCCCGGACCTGCACTGGGACCTCGACGCGCTGGCCGCCGCACTCCCCGGCGCCACGATGATGATCTTCTCGAACCCGTCGAACCCGACCGGCATCGTGCACCGCAGGGAGGAACTCGAGGCCCTCGGCAAGCTCCTCGACGGCACCGACGTCCTGGTCGTCAGCGACGAGGCGTACCACCGGCTGACCTACCCGGGCCACGAAGCGACCTCGGCGCTGGAGATCGAGTCGCTGCGCGAGCGGACGGTGTACGTGCAGACGTTCTCCAAGACGTACGCGATGACCGGCTGGCGGGTGGGGTACCTGACCGGGCCGCGTGAGGTGGTGGACGCGGCGGCACAAGTGCACCGCACCTGGAACGGCTCGCTGAACACGGCGGTCCAGCACGCGGCCCTGGCCGCCCTGGACCTGCCGGACGCCGTCGTCGGGGCCATGGCCGACCGGTACCGGCAGCGTCGCGACCTGGTCGTCGGGCGGCTGTCCGGCGTGCCCGGACTGCACCTGGTGCCGCCGGAGGGCGCGTTCTACGGGTTCCTGCGCTACGACGCGGACCGGCCCTCGGAGGTGGTCGCGCGCGAACTCGCCGCGTCTCAGGTGCTCGTCCGGGCCGGTGCCGAGTACGGGCCCTCGGGCGAGGGCCACCTCCGGATCTCCTTCGCGGCCTCCGAGGACGACCTGTGGGTCGGGCTGGAGCGGATCGTCCGCTACTTCGCCGAGGCGCGCTCCTGAGGGCCGCGTGCGGCACCTCGGCCGGGGCCGGTACCCCAAGGCGATACCCTTTGCCTGCACTTCTGTGAGGCGGAGGACGCCCGTGACCGACCAGCAGGCCGCCCCGCGCGGGCGGCGCAAGCCGCGCAGCGACACCCGGCGCAACCACCGCCGCCTCCTCCAGGCCGTCGGTGAGCTGGCCCGGGAGGCGCCCGACCAGCTCACCATGCAGGCGGTCGCGTCCCGCGCGGAGATCGGTCCGGCCACCGCGTACCGCTACTACTCCTCGGTGGACGACGTGCTGGCGGCCTACGTGCTCAGCGTCGTCGAGGAGCTCCGCGACTTCAGCCTCGCCTCGGCCGCGCAGGGGCGGCCCCTGTTCGACGCTCTCGTGGACAAGTGGGTGGACCTGCTCGCCGAGCACGGCCCGGCGCTGGTGCAGCTGCGGTCCCGCCGGGGCTACCTGGAGCGGCTGCACGACGGCAACGAGATCATCGTCGCGCTGCGGGACGCCTGGAGCGAGCCCGTGCGCGGACTGCTCGACGACATCGGCCTGCCGGACGGGATGCTCGAACACGCCCTGTTCCTCAGCAACATGATCTTCGACCCCCGGGAGATCCAGGACCTGCTGCGGGAGACGGGTCTGTCCCGCCGTGAGGTCATCGCCCGGCTGACCGAGGCGTACTGCGGCGCGCTGCGCGGGTGGGTGCGGGCGGGCTGACCGCCCCTCCCCCTCCCCCTACCCCGGTATCACTCCACATCGGCTCCCGGGTATGACGCCCGGCGCATAGCCGTCCGCCCACTCTGCACCTGGTCGCCAGGCACCACCGCACCCGCGTTGGAGCCTTCCTTCAGGCGGCCCATGAAGTGATAGAAAAATCTCGAATAAGAAGAACATCTCTCTAGTGGGAGGTCAGCGATGACCAAACAGCAGCAAGAGACCGTACGAGCGGGCGAACTCGACGTCGGGTTCCTCGACAGCGGCGACGGCGTGCCGCTCCTGCTCGTCCACGGCGGGGAGAGCGACCGCACCCAGTTCGCCACGCTCCGTGCGGGACTCGGAGCGGGGATCAGGGCGATCTCGTACGACCAGCGCGACTCGGGGATCACGGTGAACCCGCCGGTCCCCTACACGCCCGAGGTCCTCGCCGACGACCTCGTCGACCTGCTGGACGCGCTGGGGCTCGCGCGTGCGCATCTGCTGGGCACCTCCTTCGGCGGCGCCGTAGCCCAGCACGCCGCACGCCGGCACCCCGAACGGGTGGCGTCCCTCGTCCTGGTCGCCACCACGCCGAGCTACGCGATGGGCAGCGCGGCGATCGACGAACTCCTGGAGATGTCCCACGAGGACCGGCAGAAGGCGGCCGCGGACTTCTTCTTCACGCCCGACGGTCAGGCCGGGCAGCGTGCCCGGCCGGCAGGGACCCTCACCCGCCGCACCCCCGAGCAGAGCGTCCGCCGCCACGACGCCGCCCGCCGGCACGAGATACGGGACGGCCTCGGGGACATCACCGCACCCACCCTGATCGTGCACGGCACACAGGACCGGCTGGCGCCCTACGAAGGCGCCCTCCTGATGGAACGACGCATCCCGACCGCCGAGCTGCGTGCGATCGAGGGTGGACGCCACGGGATCGCGGTGGAGTTCGCGGACACGGTCGCCCACTGGGTGCGCGAGTTCCTCGGGGTCGACGGACATGGCTGACGCCGCCCGCGACGTCGCGGACCGGATGGCCGAGGCCGCGCGGGCGTGGCTGGACTCCCTGGACGCCCACCAGCGCGAGGAGGCGGCCGGACCGGCACCGGCCCCGGGCACCCCGGGCGAGGCCGAGGGTGAACGCACCCGCTGGTACTACACGCCCACGGACCACGGCGGCCTGACGCTCCACCAGCAGCGCCCCGCCCAGCACCGCCTGGCCATGCGACTGGTCGCCAGCGGGCTGTCCGAAGCCGGATACGTCACCGTCGCCACCGTGCTCGGCCTGGAGAACGTGCTCGACCACGTCGAGGGCTTCTCGGTGAACTGGGGGAGGGAACGGACCCGCGACCCCGGCATGTACTACCTGCGCGTCTTCGGCGACCCCGGCGGGCCGCGGCCGTGGGGCTGGCGGTTCGGCGGCCACCACGTCTCGCTCAACAACCTCGTCGTGGACGGGCGCGTCGCCGCCACCACCCCCTGCTTCCTGGGCGCCGACCCCGCCGCCTCGCCCCTCCTGGGCGGCTCGACACTGCGCCCGCTGGGGACGGCCGAGGACATGGCGCGCGAACTGGTCCGTTCCCTGCGCCCCGAGGCCGCCGCCCGCGCGGTCCTGCTGCCCCGCGCCCCGAACGACATCGTGGCGGGCAACAGCGCCCGCGTCGGCGACCGCGTGATCAGGCGCGGCGAACTCTGGCGCCCCGGCACCCACATCCCGGACCGCGCCGAGCAGCCGTCCACCGGACTCGACGGTGACGAACGGCGGGCGCTGGCCCTCACCCCGGCGCCCAAGGGCGTGCCGGGTGCGGAACTCGACCCGGCACAACGGGAGTTGCTGCGCGCCCTGCTCGGCGCCTACCTCGACCGCGTCCCGGACGGGGTGTCCCCCCTGCCCCGCTACGACGACCCCGCCGCACTGGACGCCGTACACCTCGCCTGGGCCGGCCCCACCGCGCCGGGCGAGCCGCACTACTACCGGCTTCAGGGCCCCCGGCTGCTCATCGAGTGGACCAACGTCCACCGCGGCGTCAACCACGCGCACGCCGTGTGGCGCGACCCGGAGACCGACTTCGGCGGCGACGTCCTGGCCGCCCACCACGCCGCCCACCACGCAGCCCCTCACGCCGACCACCAGGCCGCCCACCACCCGAACGGATTGTGACTGACATGTCCGGTCGACCACCGTCACCGCCCGACGCCCCTGCGCACACCACCCGCCCCACCCTCCGCGGCTCCTTCGGCATGTGCGCGTCGACGCACTGGCTGGCGACCGCGACCGCCCAGTCCGTACTGGAGCGGGGCGGCAACGCCTTCGACGCCGCCGTGGCCGGTGCCTTCGTGCTGCACGTCGCCGAACCCCACCTCAACGGCCCGGGCGGTGACCTCGTCGCCGTGCTCGCGACCGCCGCGGACCCGTCGCCACTCGTGCTGGCGGGCCAGGGACACGCCCCGCGCGGAGCCACCGTCGAGCACTTCCGGGCCGAGGGGCTCGACCACGTCCCGGGCGCGGGAGCGCTCGCCGCCGCCGTCCCGGGCGCCGTCGACTCCTGGCTCTGGCTGCTCGCCGAGTTCGGCACCTGGGAACTCACCGACGTCCTCGCCCACGCCATCGACTACGCGGAGCACGGAGTACCGGTCGTACCGCAGTTGGCGCGCGTCCTGGCCACGGTCGAGGAGCTCTTCCGCACGCACTGGCCGACCTCGTACGCGCTGTGGATGCCCGAGGGCCGCGTCCCCGCGCCGTACGCGACTGTCGTCAACCCCGCCTACGCCCGCACCCTGCGCCGGCTGAGCACGGTGGCCGAGGGGAGCGGCGGGACGAGGACCGGGCGGATCGACGCCGCGCGGCGCGCCTGGCGCACCGGGTTCGTCGCGCAGGCCGTCGCCGGGTTCGCGGCCGTGCCGCACCGGCACTCCTCGGGCGGCGATCACGCCGGAGTCGTCACCGCCGCCGACTTCACCGACTTCCACCCGTCCCTGGAGCCCGCGGTCACCGCTCGGTTCCGGGGGACCACGGTGGCGAAGGCGGGCCTGTGGTCCCAGGGACCCGTGCTGCTGCAGGCCCTCACCATGCTGGACCACTTCGACGACGCGCGGCTCGATCCGTCGACCGCCGAGGGCATCCACACCCTCACCGAGGCCCTGAAGCTGGCCATGGCCGACCGGGAGGCGTACTACGGTCACCTCGACCCGGCGGAGGCGGAGGCCGTGCTGCGCCGGCTGCTGTCCCCCCGGTACGGCAAGGAGCGCGCGAGTCTGATCCGCCCGCTCGCCTCCACCGCCTTCAGGCCCGGCCACATCGGCGTCACGCCGTACATGCCGCCGCTCGTCACCCGCGGGCCCGACCGGCAGGCCGACGGCGTGGGCGAACCCACCGTGCAGCAGACCGGGGAGACCCGGGGCGACACCTGCCACATCGACGTCGTCGACCGCTGGGGGAACATCGTCTCCGCCACTCCGTCGGGAGGCTGGCTACAGTCCTCGCCCGCCGTTCCGGACCTGGGCTTCGCGCTCGGCACCAGACTCCAGATGACCTGGCTGGACCCGGCCGCCCCGTCGTGCCTGGCACCGGGCCGACGGCCGCGTACGACCCTGACGCCGACCCTGCTGCTCCGCGACGGCAACCCCGTGGCCGCCCTCGGCACACCGGGCGGCGACCAGCAGGACCAGTGGCAACTGATCTACCTGGTGCGCACGCTGGCGCTGGGCATGGACCCGCAGGAGGCGATCGACGCGCCCGCGTTCCACACCACCGCCGTACCGAGTTCGTTCTGGCCGCGGACCTGGACGCCCGGGGGACTGGTGATCGAGGAGCGCGCGGGCGCGGCGGTCGTCGAGGAACTGCGCGCACGCGGCCACGACGTGACCGTCTCCGGGCCGTGGAGCCAGGGCCGCCTGTCCGTCGTCACACGCGATCCGGACACCGGCGTCCTCCGGGCCGCCGCGAACCCGCGCGGCGCCCAGGGCTACGCGGCCGGACGATGAACGTGCCGCGGCGGGTGACGCAGCCCGCTCTGATGCTCGCCCTCACCTTCGCGACCGGCGTCGTCGACGCCGTCGGCTACCTGCGCCTCGACCAGGTGTTCGCGGGCAACATGACGGGCAACGTGGTCATCCTCGGCATGGCGGCCACGGGCGGCGGCACGGGGCTGCCGGTGCTCGGGCCGGTCGTGGCGCTGGCGTCCTTCCTCGCCGGCGCGGCGACGGCCGGGCGGGTCCTGCGCACCGCCGCCCCGGGCTGGGGCAGCCGGTGCACGGCGCTGCTGGGCGGCGTCGGGGCGGCCCTGACCGCGACGGCCCTCGGCCTGGCCCTCGTCGGCGCCGACACCTCCGGCGCCCGCGCGTGCATGGCGTCGTCACTCGCCCTGGCCATGGGGGCGCAGGCGGCGACCGCCCGCCACCTGGCCGTCAAGGACGTCACCACGGTCGTCGTGACCTCCACGCTGACCGGCCTCGCGGCCGACTCCCGACTGGGCGCCGCCCGCGGCCGGGGCGCCCTGCGCCGGACCGCCGCCGTCACACTCATCGTCGCCGGAGCGGCGGCCGGCGCGCTGCTGTGCCGGGTGCACGAGGGCCTCGCGGTGGCGGCGGCGGCCTGCGTCGCGCTGGCCGTGACGGCTCTCGGTGGCCGGGCGGCCCCGGCCACCACCGGACCTCCCTCTCCCACCCCCGCAACGGCTCCTTCGACCGCTCCATCGACGGCCCTCCTGCGGCCATGACGGAAAGGATGCTCATGACCACAACCCTGGCTCCCCCGGTCCCCATCGGGAAGGCCGCTGTCGGCGCCCTCGGCATACTGGCACTGTCCACCGGTGCCCTGGAGTCGGTGGTGTCACCGACGATCCCGCTCCTGGAACGCGAACTGGACATGAGCCAGTCCGAGGGAGCACTGCTCAGCATCGTCCTCCTCATCACCGGCGCGCTCATCACCCCGCTGGCGGGCAAGTTCGGCGACCGCTACGGGGGGAAGAAGGTCCTGATCCGCCTGATGGCGGTGGTCTCGCTCGGTGGCACGGTGTCCGCCCTGGCGCCGAACCTGCCCGTGCTGCTGGTCGGACAGGTGTTGCAGGGCGCGATGATCGGCGCGCTGCCCCTGTCGTTCATCGTGGTCCGCAAACACCTCCCCGCCGGCGAGTCCAAGGTGGCCATCGGCGTGGTCAGCGGACTCTTCGTCGGCGGGTCGATGGTCGGCATGCTGTCGGCCGGTCCGGTGGCGGAACAGCTCTCCCGGCACTGGATGTTCGCGCTGCCGACGATCGCGGTCGTCGGGTCCACCCTGCTGGTGAACAGGCTGATGCCGGCCGATCCGCCGGGCCGGTCGGACGGCGCCGGGATCGACTGGCCCGGCCTGCTGCTGCTGAGCGGGATGCTGGTCACCCTCATGCTCGTCCTCGCGCTGGCGCCCGAAGCCGGCTCGGCGCCACTGGTGCTCGTCGCCCTCGTCGCCCTCGTCGTCCTGCTGGCCGTCCTCGTCACCGGATGGGTGCGGGTCGAACGGCGAGCGGCCGCACCGATGATCGACCTGAACATGCTGGCACGGCCCGCGATATGGAAGGCGTGCGTGCTGACCTTCGTGATCTGCCTCGGCACCACGATGGCGGTCTATCTCGTCCCGCAACTGCTCGACGAGCGCGGCGACGGCTACGGATTCCGGGCCAGCGCCACCGAGATCGGCTTCTACCTGCTGCCCGGCGCCATCGCCGCGACGCTGGCCGGGCCGCTCGGCGGGATCGGGGACCGGCGCTTCGGCTCGCGCGCCGTGGTCAACACCGGCGTCGTCATGATGGCCGTCGGCCTGCTCGCCGTGGCGGCCGTCCACACCGAGATCTGGCACCTCGTCGTCGGCAAGGTGCTGATCGCGCTGGCCAACGGCCTGTGCGTCACGGCGATGATGACCAGCACCGCCACCGCCGTCGACCCGAACGACACCGGCATCGCCACCAGCCTGATCCTGGTGAGCCGCGTGCTCGGCTCCGCGGTCGGCGGCCAGCTCGGCGGCGCCCTCCTCACTGCCGGAACCCCCTCCGGGTCGGAGATCGCGGCCGAATCGTCCTACGTCACCGGATTCGTCATCGCCGGCATCGTCGTGCTGTCGGCGCTGTTCGTCACCCGCACCATGAGCAAAGGAGTCAAAGCATGACCCGCACCGCACCGAGGCGCAGCGTCCTGATCTCCGGGGCCAGCATCGCCGGACCCGCCCTGGCCTTCTGGCTCAACCGCCACGGATACGAGGTCACCGTGGTGGAGAGGGCCGGAACCCTCCGCAGCGGCGGCTACCCCATCGACGTACGCGGCACCGCACTCGACGTCGTGGAGAAGATGGGAATCCTGCCGCAACTGCGCGACGCGCACATCGACCTGCGTCGGATCACCTTCCTCGACGGGAACGGCGACGAGGTGACCTCGCTCCACCCGCACGCCGTCACCGGCGGGGTGACCGGACGGGACCTGGAGATACGGCGCGGGGACCTGACCGACGCGCTGTACACGGCGGTCCGGGACGACGTGGAGTTCCTCTTCAACGACTCCATCGACACCCTCGACCAGTCCGGGCACGGAGTGGACGTCACCTTCCACGGCGGCGGCAGTCGTCGGTTCGACCTGGTCTTCGGGGCGGACGGCATGCACTCCCGCACCCGCGAGATGCTGTTCGGCCCCGAGGAGCAGTTCCACCGCCATCTCGGCTACTGCTTCGCCGTGTTCACCATGCCCAACACCCTCGGCCTCTCCCACGAGACGGTCATGTGGAACACCCCGGGCAGGGCAGCGGCCGTCTACGCGGTGGGCGACGACGAACAGGTCCACGCCTTCCTCAACTTCGCCCGGCCCGACCCGCCCTACGACGCCTTCGGCGACCCGAAGGCCCAACGGGCCCTGCTCGCCGACGTCTTCGCCGACGCCAACTGGGAGGTCCCGGGCATCCTGGGCGCCCTCCACGACGCGGACGACGTGTTCTTCGACGCGGTCGGCCAGATCAGGATGCCGCGCTGGACCGAGGGCAGGGTCGCGCTGCTGGGCGACGCCGCATACGCGCCCTCGTTCCTCACCGGCCAGGGCACCAGCCTCGCCCTCGTCGGCGCCTACATGCTCGCCGGGTCCCTCGCCGACCGGGACCACGCCGAGGGCTTCGCCGCCTACGAGCACACCACCCGTGACTTCGTGACCCTGAACCAGGACCTGGTCGGCGAGGGCGGCGCCACCCTCTTCCCGACCACCCCCCAGGCCCTGGAGCAGCGCAACGCCCGACTGCGCGCCCTCAGCGCCATGCCCGCCCCGCAGCCCCGGCCGGCCCACTCGGCCCTGGTCCTGCCGTCCTTCGGCGGCCGCCCCGACGAACCCGGCCCGCGGTGAGGGGCCCGAAAACCGCTGGAACAGCGCCGCCGTGCGCAACTACCGTGCTGCCGGACCGAGTCGCCCCGGCAAGGACGTGCCGTTGTACACCGTGTGAGACCCCCCGAGTGCTGATCTGTCGCGCGCCGCACATGTGCCACGCGCTCCTTTCTGCTGCGGTCTTCTCACTGAAACCGGTGTACCCCTGTGCTCAACAACTGGGTCGTCGTGCCCACCTGCCTGCCCCTCGTCCTCCGCCGTTGCCACACGTGTGCGTCCAGACACTTCCGGGCAAGCGGCAAGTTCCGCGTCAACGCGCACCACAAGCTCCTCGACGCCTGGCTCCTCGTGCTCTGCACCGCTTGCGGGGACACGGCAAGGCTCACGGTCCTGGAGCGGATGAACGTACGCTCCGTACGGCCCGAGCTGCTGGACCGCCTGCATGCGAACGACCCCGGTCTGGCAGCCGAGTTGCTGCGGGATCCGATCGTGCGGCGCCGCAATCGCATCGCCCTCGACTGGGACGACGCCTGGCGCCTCGACACCGGCGGAACCGATCACCTGGACCGCGAGGTGATCGACGTCTCGGTCCGCTTCGCGGCGCGGATCCCTGTCCGGCCGGTGCGACTGATCGCTGAAGGGTGCGGTCTTTCGCGGGCCGAGGCCGAGAGGCTGATCACGGAGGGCGGACTCGTCTCGGCAGTCCGGCTGAGCGGCAAGCTGTCCGGCGACTTCACCTTCACGCTCAAACGCTGAGCCCTCCTCGGGGCCAGGGCCGGTGCCGACGGTGTCTGCGGCACCGGCCGGCTTCCGCGGGGCGTCACGCGGACGGCCGGTCGGCGCGGCCGCGCAGGAAGAGCGCGGCGACGGCGACGCCGAGGAGGACCAGGGCCGCGTTGACGGCGATGGCCGTCGTGACGCCCCGGTGGACGGCGGAGGCGGTGGCCGCCCCGGCGGTGACGGCGGTGACGACGGCGGACATGACCGGCGTGCCCATGGTGATGCCGACCTGCTGGGACATGGAGGCCAGCCCGGTGGCCAGGCCCTGTTCGGCGTCCGGCAGTCCGCTGGTGGCCGTGACCATGAAACCGACGATGACCAGCATGTTGCCGACGCCGCCGAAGAAGGTGGCGGGCAGCAGCAGGGCGAGGGACGCCCCGGTCGTCGTACCGAGGAAGAGCAGGGCCGCGGTGGACCCCGCCTGGACGAGGCCGCCGAAGGCGAGCACCTTCAGCGTGGACGTACGGGAGAGCAGCCTGGGTGCGGCCAGCCCGCCGACGACGGTGCCCGCACCGAGGACGCCGAAGGAGACCCCGGCCGCGAGGGCGGAGAAGCCCAGGGTCTTCTGGAGGTACAGGGTGAGCAGGTAGACCAGTGAGGTCTCGGTGGCGAAGGCGAGCAGGCCCAGCACGTTGCCCCAGGCCACGTTGCGGCGCCCCAGCGTCCCGAGCGGTACCAGCGGCGCCGCCACTCTGCGCTCGATCAGGACGAACACGGCGAGCAGGAGCGCGCCCCCGGCCAGCCCGGCCAGCGCGTGCGGGTGGGTCCAGCCGTACTCGCCGGCCTGGGTCATGCCGTAGACGAGACCGAGCAGACCGAGGGTGACGGTGAGCGCGCCGGGCAGGTCGAGGCCGGCCCGGGTGGCGGGCCTGGACTCCTTGATGACGGCCGGGGCGACGAGTACGACCGCGAGTGCCACGGGCACGTTGACGAAGAAGGCCCAGCGCCAGGAGAGCAGGTCGGTCAGGACACCGCCGAGGACCGCTCCGGTGGTGAAGCCGGCCGACATCAGCGCGCCGTTGATGCCGAGCGCCTTCCGCCGCAGGGGGCCCTCGGCGAACGAGGTCGTCAGCAGGGACAGGCCCGCCGGGGTGGCGGCGGCGGTGGCCAGGCCCTGGGCGACCCGGGCGGCGAGCAGCACCTCGGGGCTGGTGGCGAGGCCGCCGAGCAGGGAGGCGAGGCCCAGGAGGCCGATGCCGCCGATGAAGATCCTCTTGCGTCCGACCAGGTCGCCGATACGGCCGAGGAAGAGGGTGAAGCCCGCGGCCGACAGGGCGAACGAGGTGGCGACCCACTGCAGGTCGGAGAGGGTGAAGCCGAGTCCGTCGCCGATCGCCGGCAGCGCGACGTTCAGGATCGAGAAGTCGACGGCCAGCATGAACTGAGCGACCAGCAGGACCGCGAGGACCAGCTTCGACCGGCCGGTGAGCCGCTGCGGATCGGCCCCCGCGTCGGCGGTGACCCCTGCCCCGGCGGTGGCCGTGGCGGTGGCGGTGGTTGTGGTGGTGGGCATGGTGTTCCCTCCAGAATCGTTAATGGGTCTGAGGTTCCATTACGGTTCCGGAAGGTAGCACGAAGCCGGGCAGTAAAGGAACTGTGGTTCCGATAAGGTGTAGGTCTGGCGTCATGAGCGCGCCGTGAGAGAGACGAGGGAGTCGTGATGCCGGACCCAGCCGCCCCCGGGACCCAGCGCCCCGGAGGCCGCACCGCCCGTATCCGCGAGGCCGTCCTCCTGGCGGCGGGCGACGCGCTCGCCGCCGACGGCTTCGACACGCTCGACCTGGGGGAGATCGCCCGCCGCGCGGGCGTCGGCAAGACGACGGTCTACCGCCGCTGGGGGACCCCGGGCGGTCTCGCCGCCGACCTGCTGGCCGACATGGCGGACCAGTCGCTGCCCCGTGCCGACACGGGCGCACTGGAGGACGATCTGCGGGCGAACGCGCGCCTCGTCGTCAGGACGCTCGACGACCCCCGCCAAGGGCGGCTCTTCAAGGCGCTGATCGCGGCCTCCCTCTGCAACGAGCAGGCGGCCGAGGCCCTGCACCGCTTCTACGCCGTACGCGTCGACGAATGGGCCGGCTGTGTGCGGGACGCCGTCGCCCGGGGCGAAGTCCCGGACGGCACCGACCCGCACGGAGTCGTGGCGGCCGTCTCCGCTCCGCTCTACTACGCGCTGCTCAACACCGGCCGGCCCCTCACCGAGGCCGACGCCGACCGTGCGGCCCGCGCGGCGAGCATCGCCGCGCGCGCGGGTGTGTGGGTGACGGGCTGAACGGGCTGCACGGGCTGCACGGGCTGCACGGGCTGCACGGAACAAGGTGACGACGGCTCGTTCCGCGTCAAGTGCTCGGGCCTAAAGGTGCGTTGCCGCAACACGTGGGTCCGTCGCGATCAGGTCGGAATCCCCGTGTTCGACTTCGCCCGACCGCTGCGGGGCGATATCTTCTCCCAGTCCGGACATTCGAGGGGGGGGCGGGTGAGGAAGCTGTCTGTGCGGCCTGGTGACCGACCGCGCTGGGAGGCCGGAGTCGTCCGCCGGGCGGTGCTCCGGCTGGTGCTGGCCTCGGTCACGGGCGCGATCGCCGGTCTGGTCCTCTACAGTCTGACCCGCGTGACCAGCCGCAGCCTGTTCGCCGTTACGGGGGCCCTCGCGGCCGTGGTGGCGCTGCTGGCCAGCGAGTGGTACCGGAAGGCGGCCCGCCTGACCGAGGTGAAGGTCACCATCCCGCAGCTGAGCGAGCTGACCTTCGCGGTCAACAACGACTCGCGTCAGGTCGCCTGGCACATGTTCGTCGAAACGGTGACGCGGGTGTCCACCCAACCCCTCGCCGACGACGAGGGCGTCGTCCGCGAGGCCCTCACCTCGATGTACGGGCTGTTCGCCACGACGCGGGAGACACTGAAGGTGACCCGCCCCTCTCCCGTCGTCCCCAGTGGCCAGACGGTGGAGTACCTGGCGATCACCATGCTCAACCGTGAGTTGAGGCCGTTCCTGTCGAAGTGGCACCCGCGGCTGCGCGAGTTCGAACTGGCCCATCCGGACGGCTCGGAATCCACCTGGACGGACAACGCGGCCTGCCGGGCCGAACTCCAGCGTGTGCAGCAGCACATCCACGGCTACGCGGCCGGCTTCGCGCGGCTGGCCGGCGTCCGCGAGGCCGACGCGCTGATCGGGCAGGTACCCGGGCCCCGCGACGAGGCCGACGACCTGCGGCGCGACGCCGGGCGGACGGCCCGACCGTAGGGATGGGCAGCGGCGACGGCAGGCGGATCGACGCCTTCGTGTCGTACAGCCGGGCAGCCGACTCCCGGCTCGCCCCGTCGATCCAGCGCGGACTCACCCGCCTCGCCAGGAAGTGGTACCGCATCCGGGCACTGACCGTCTTCCGGGACCAGACGGACCTGTCCGCCTCCCACGCCCTCGGCGCCTCGATCGAGCGGGCGCTCGCCGACGCGCGGTACTTCGTGCTGCTCGCCTCGCCGGCCGCCGCGGAGTCCAAGTGGGTCGGCAAGGAGATCGAGTTCTGGCAGCGCAACCGGACGAGCGACACCTTCCTCATCGCGCTGACCGACGGGACCATCCGGTGGGACGACGAAGCGGGAGACTTCGACTGGTCGGCGACCGATGCCCTGCCGCGGAGTCTGTCGGGGTACTTCGAGGCGGAACCGTTGTGGCAGGACCTCACCTGGTCCCGTGACGCCGACCGCCTCTCCCTGTGGCACGGAGAATTCCGTGACGCGGTGGCGACACTGGCGGCCCCGATCCACGGCTCCTCGAAACGCGCACTGGACAACGCGGAGGTCAAGGAGCACCGGACACTGGTACTCGTGGGTGCGCTGGCCATGGCACTGATCCTCACCCTGGCCGTTTCCTTCGGGATCCAGTTCTGGTTCGCGACGGCCGAAAGGAACCGGGCGAACGCGAACGCCCGTGACGCCACGGTCATGAGCGCGATCCAGCAGGCGCAGGCCGAGTTGGCCAATGCGGAGACGGGCTACGACGTCAGAGCCTATCGACGGCTGATGGCGGCACGATCCCTCGCGGGGAAACCGTCGGTGGAGGGCGCCGCCTACGATGCCGCGCTCGATGCCGCCTACTCCCGCCCCAACCTGCTGAAGGTCACCGAAGTCGGGAGCGAGGCCGGCAGCCTCGCCGCCATGACGGTCGACGGTCGGCGGGCCGCCCTGGGGGGCAAGGGGCAGCCGACGCTCTGGAGCCCCGGCACCGGCCGCCCTTCCGGACCCGCCCTGGAAGCCAGGGACACCCCGGATTCGGGGCTTCTCGCCCTCGCGTTCTCCCGCGACGGGAGACGACTTGCCGCTGCCTACGACACGGCCGTCGTGCTCTGGGACGTGGAGTCCGGGAAGAAGATCAACGAATTCGCCAAGGACCGCCGCACGACCGCTTCCATGGCGCTCAGCCCCGACGGGACGACCGTCGCCGTGGCCGGGGGAGGCCTGCGGATCTGGGACACCGGCAGCGGAAAGAGACTCGGCGAACCCTTGGGCGTGACGGGCGACCGGGTCGTCTTCAGCCCCGACGGCCGAAAGCTCGCCTTCGACGCGCTCAACAACGGGGGAACAGAGGTCCACGTCCGAGGTCTCGACGCGGACGACGCCGGTGAGGTCGTCATTCCGTACCCGCACGACCTGGTCAGCAGCATCGCCTTCGCGCCGGACGGAGGCGCCCTCGCCGTCGGTACCGACGACGGCGGACTGCAACTCCGGGACCCGGACTCCGGCGAGGAGGTGGGCCGGGCCATGTCCGGTCACCAAGGCGCGATACGGGCCGTCACCTTCTCCGCCGACGGCTCCCGCATCGCCACGGCGGGAGCCGACAGGACGATCCGCCAGTGGAACGCGGCGGCCGGGTCCGCGATCGGCTTTCCGCTCACCGGCCACGCGGGTCCCGTCGACTTCATCGCCTTCTCGCGCGGCGGAGGTGAACTGGTCTCGCTCGGGGAGGACGCGACACTGCGCCGCTGGGACGCGAGGAACGCTCTCCTGCGAACCGGGCCCGCCGACGCGAGCGCCCCGGAGGCCCTCGCCGTCGACCCCCGCGGCAAGAAGGTGGCGGTCGGCAGCGCTGAAGGGGTGCGTGTCTTCAACCAGGGGACCGGCGCCCAAGTGGCGACACTGGACCTCCCGCAGGGTGCCCGAAGCCTGTCCTACGCGCCGGACGGCACCTCCCTGCTGATCGTGAGTGCCGACGGTGTCCGGGTGTGGGAGGAGGGGTCCGAGGTGCGCACGGTCACCCTCGACTCATCCGTCGGTCCGGTCAGCAGCGGGGCCTTCATGCCCTGGGGCCGGCAGATCGTGGTCGGCTCGTACGCGGGGAAACTCCTCTTCGAAGACCTGGACGCCGAGGCCGCCGGTACGGCCAGCGCCTCGATCGACATCAGGTGCTCGGCGCAGCATCTGTCCGTCAGCCAGGACGGGATGCAGGTCGCGTACGCCTGCGGCGACACAGGCGGTGTCGCCGACGCGAAGGCCGGACGGGTTCGCACCTTCGAGGCCCAGGACAGCGTCACCGCCCTGGTGATCAGCCCGGACGGGCGCACTCTGATCCTCGGAACCCGGGACGGCACGGTCTGGCGGCAGGAGCACGGTGCCGAGACATTCGTGGGAGTGGGGGTGCACCGGGGGCCGGTGCTTTCGGTCGCCTACAGTCCCGACGGCCGCTGGTTCGCCTCGGCGGGCGACGACGGCTCCGTCCTGATCCACCCCCACGGAGCCGACGAGATCTCCGCTCGCATCCCCGCCCACACCGGGCCCGTCGAGGCCGTCGCCTTCAGCCGGGACGGCGGTCGTCTCATCTCCCTGGGGGCCGACAGGGCGGCCCGGGTCTGGCACATGTTCCGGGACCCGGCGGGTGACCTGTGCGCGCGGATCACCTACAACATGTCCGAATCCGACTGGAAGAAGTGGATCTCGGACAGCTTCGACTACCGGGACCAGTGCGCAGGCAAGCCACGAGCGCACGGTTGACGCATTGGTCCAGACCTTCTACGTTGTGGGCGCTCAACTCCCTCACGCGCACGGTTCACCTCACCCCTGTACCACCCCACCACCACAGGGAGAGCCATGTACCACAGGCGCAGACCACCGACCAGGATCAGCACGCGGATCGCCGCCCTGGTGACCGCGTTGCTGTTGCCGCTCGCGGCGCTCACCGCGCTCGCGGCACCCGCCCAGGAGGCCGGAACGCTGACGGCGACCTTCACCTCCCAGAGCAACGGGTCCGGATGGACGGGCAAGTACGTCGTCCACAACAACGGCACGGCCGCCTCCGACGCCTGGACCCTGGAGTTCGACCTGCCGCCGGGTGTGTCCGTGAGCGGGCACCTCTACGGCGAAGCCACCGTCTCCGGCAGCCACGTGACCGTCGAGAACGCCTACTACAACGGCAGGGTCCCGGCCGGCGGCACCACCGAGCCCTACAGCTACCAGTTCTCCGCGACCGGCCCGGTGGGCACGCCGACCGGCTGCACCGTCAACGGCGACAAGTGCGACGGAACTCCCGACGTGCCGCCGGCCGCCCCAGGCGCACCGGAGGCGACCGCGGTCACCGCGCACACGGTCGCGCTGAAATGGGCCGCGGCCCAGCCCGGTGACCACCCCGTCACCTCCTACGAGGTCCTGAAGGGCACGGAGACCGTCGCCACCACGAGCGGCACCTCCGCCACCGTCACCGACCTGACCCCGGCGACGAGTTACACGTTCACCGTCCGGGCCACCGACAAGCGCGGCAACGTCGGACCGGCCAGTGAACCGCTCACCGTCGAGACGGTGGACCCGGCGACCGACCCGACGCCGCCGACCGCGCCGGGCAACCCGCGCTCCACCGGCAAGACCGCCACCACCGTCGGCCTGGCCTGGGACAAGTCCACCGACAACGTGGCCGTGGCCGCCTACGACGTCTACCGCGACGACACCCTGGCGAAGACCGTCGGGGCCGACACCACCACCGCCACGGTCGACGGACTCTCCCCGGCCACCGCCTACACCTTCACCGTCAAGGCCCGGGACACCGCCGACAACTCCTCGGCGGCCTCCGCGGCCGTGCAGGTGACCACCGACGACGTGGCCGGCCAGGGCAAGCAGCTCAAGGTCGGGTACTTCGTGCAGTGGGGCATCTACGGACGCCAGTACTTCGTGAAGAACCTCGACACCTCCGGCGCCGCGAAACAGCTGGACGTCGTCAACTACGCCTTCGAGAACCTCGACCCGACCAACCTCACCTGCCAGGCCGGCGTCACCAAGGGCACCTCCGGCAACCCCCAGGACCCCGACGAGGGCACCGGCGCGGGCGACGCGGACGCCGACTACGCACGGCCCATGTCCGCCGCCCAGTCCGTCGACGGGGTCGCCGACGACGGCTGGGGCAAGCTGCGCGGCAACCTCAACCAGCTCAAGAAACTCAAGGCCAAGTACCCGCACCTCAAGGTCGTCGTGTCGCTCGGCGGCTGGACGTACTCGAAGTTCTTCTCGGACGCCGCCGCGACGCCGGAGTCCCGGAAGAAGTTCGTCGAGTCCTGCATCGACGTGTGGATCAAGGGCGACCTGCCCGTCTACAACGGCGCGGGCGGTCCGGGCACCGCGGCCGGCATCTTCGACGGCATCGACATCGACTGGGAGTGGCCGGGCTCCGAGGGGCATCCGGGCAACCACTACGGCGCCCAGGACAAGGACAATCTGACCGCCCTGCTCGCCGAGTTCCGCGCCCAGCTCGACGCGCTCGGCGGCGAGCACAAGCTGCTCACCGCGTTCACCCCGGCCGACCCGGCGAAGATCGAGGCCGGCTGGGACCTCGGCAAGATCTTCGACTCCCTCGACTACGCCAACGTGCAGGGCTACGACTTCCACGGCTCGGGCAGCGACAACTCCTGGGAGCCCAACCGCACCGGGCACGCCTCCAACCTCTACACCGACGCGGAGGACCCCTACCCCTTCCACTTCAGCGTCGAGAACGCGATCCAGACGTATCTCGACGCCGGGGTCAACCCGCGCAAACTGACGGTCGGCTTCCCCTTCTACGGGCACGGCTGGCAGGGCGTCAGCGAGGGCGGCGTCGCCGGTGAGTGGCAGGACGCGGGCGGTGCGGCACCCGGTCAGTTCCCCGCGGAGGCCGGGGTCCGCGGTTACAGCAACCTGATCAGCAGCTACCCGTCCATGACCGTCCACCACGACGAGGAGTCCGTGTCCACGTTCGGCTACACCGGTCCGGGCGGCCAGTGGTGGTCCTTCGACGACACCTGGTCGATCGGGAAGAAGACCGACTGGGTCAAGTCCAAGGGCCTGCTGGGCGGCTTCGTCTGGGAGATGTCCGGCGACACGGCCGACGGCCGGCTCATGACCGCGCTGGACGACGGACTGGAGTGACGCGAACCGAAGTCACGCGAACCGAAGTCACGCGGACCGAAGTGGCGTGACGCGCCACCGGCCCTGCCGCCCCTCGCCGGGGGCGGCAGGGCAGCGCTCACGCCGCCAGGACGGTGCAGCCCAGGGCGAGCAGGGCGAGGACCTTCACGATCTCCAGGGCGACGTAGTAGAGGTGCGCGGTGGAGCGGTTCTCCGCCGGGTCCTCGCCCGCGAGCACCGCGTCGGAACGGCGGTTCAGGCGAGGCCGTACGACACCGAGCTGCACGGCCAGGTCGGCCACCGCGACGGCGGTGAGCGTCACGACCGCCGCGGAGGAGCCGCCGGTGGCGACCGCGACGACCACGGCGGCGGCGAGGACGGCCTCGGCGAGGTTCAGGGCGCGGAAGACGATGCGGCCGATGCCGAGCCCGACCGGGATCGTCACCCCGGGGGCCCGGAACTTCAGCGGCGCCTCCAGGAAGGAGATCGCCAGGACCATGCCGAGCCAGAGGAAGGTGACGGCACCTGCCACGGCCGCCGACGTCGTGTCCATCGCGGAGACCTCGCCCTCTCGTCGTCTTTCTCGGTGTCTTTCTCGGTGTTCTTCTCGGTGTCCTTCTTGGCGCGCCCCCGTGCCAGAATGTACGACCACGTCCACGCCGCCCGCCCCGCGCCCCCCGCATCGTCCCGCCCCGAGGTTCCCGTGACCAAGCCCGTCGCCCGTGAGCCGCAGCGCCGCAACGCGCGGTCGAACCGGGCGCGCATCCTGGCCACCGCCCGCCGGGAGCTGGGGCGGAACCCGGACACCACGCTGGAGGAGCTGGCCCGGGCCGCCGGTGTCGTACGGCGTACCCTTTTCGGCCACTTCCCGGGGCGTGCGGCGCTCCTGGAGGCCCTCGCCGAGGAGGCGTCCGAGGTGCTGCGGGGCGCGATGGCCGACGCGGCGCAGCCGGACGAACCGGCCGACCGGGCGCTGGCGCACTTCACGCTGCTGATGTGGTCCGTGGGCGACCGCTACCGCATGCTGCTGGCCCTGGCCCGGCACGACCTGGGCGTGGAGCGCGTGGCCGAGATCCTGGCCCCGGCCCGCGCCGAGGTCACCGCCATCCTGGAGCGCGGCCAGCGGGACGGGGCCTTCCCGGCCCACCTGCCCCCCGCCGTGCTGAGCGCGGGGCTCGAGGCGATGGTCGTCGCGCTCCTGGAGCAGGTCAACACCGGTGCCCTGGAGGACGACGGCACCCGGACCGCCGCCGCCATGCTCATCGCGGCCGGTGTGCCGGAGCGGCGGGCGCGGGCCGTCGTCGAGGTCGTGGGCCCGGCAGTGCGCGCGAAGTCCGTCCCGGCCGAGTAGGCCGGCCCCCGTTCGGCCGAGTAGGCCACCCTCCCCGTTCAGCAGGCGCCCCGGTCGGTGGGCGCCTTATTTGCACGTCCATGTGCAACAAACTACGCTGCCCTTGTCTGCTCACTCATGGGCAATTAACTCGCCCTCGCTTGTCTCCGGGAGCCCCCATGCCCCTACTCGCCACCACCCCCGTCGAGAAGATGCCTGGGCCCTACCCCCGGCGCTGGTGGGCTCTCCTGGTGCTCTGCCTGAGCCTGCTGATCGTCGTCATGGCCAACACGTCCCTGATCGTGGCCGCCCCGGACATGACCACCGACCTGGGCCTGAGCAGCAGCGACCTCCAGTGGGTCATCGACGGCTACACCGTCCCGTACGCCGCGCTGATGCTGGTGCTCGGCGCGATCGGCGACAAGTACAGCCGCCGCGGCGCCCTGGTCACCGGTCTGGTGATCTTCGCGGGCGGTTCGGTGATGGGCAGCCTGGTCCACGAGACGGGGCTGGTCATCGCGGCCCGGGCGGTCATGGGCGTCGGTGCCGCCGTCGTCATGCCGGCCACGCTGTCCCTGCTGGTCGCGGTCTTCCCGAAGGGGGAGCGGGCCCGGGCCATCACCGCCTGGACCGCCACCTCGGGACTCGCCATCGCGGTCGGGCCGCTGGTCGCCGGGTGGCTCCTGGAGGACCACGCCTGGGGCTCGACCTTCCTGGTCAACGTCCCCGTCGCGGTCCTCGCCGTCGTCGGCGCGCTGGTCCTCGTACCGCCGTCGAAGGCCGCCGGCGCGGGCCGCATCGACTATGTCGGCGGGCTGCTCTCCATCGTCTCCGTCGGCAGCCTGGTCTACGCGACCATCGAGGGCCCGCACTTCGGCTGGGGCGCCGGTCCCGTCGCCGCGGCCGTCGTCGCCGCCGTAGGCCTGATCGCCTTCGTGGCCTGGGAGCTGCGCCACCCGCACCCCATGCTGGACGTGCGACGCTTCCTGCTGCGGCCCTTCAGCGGCTCGATGCTCGCGGTGCTGTTCTTCTTCTTCGGCACCTACGGCGCCATCTACTACGCCACGCAGTTCCTGCAGTTCGTCCTCGGCTACGGCGCGCTGGAGACCGGCGTACGGCTGCTGCCGCTGGCCGGGGCCGTGTTCGTCGGCGCCGCGGTGACCGGGCGGCTGACCCCGAGGCTCGGCGTGCGGGCCATGGTCGGCTCCGGCATGGCGATCGGCACCGTCGGTGTCTTCCTGCTGGTCCTGATCGACCAGGGCTCCACCTACGCCGACTTCCTCGCCCCGATGCTGCTGCTGGGCCTCGCCATCGGCCTCAGCGTCTCCCCGGCGACCGACACCATCATGGGCTCCTTCCCGGAGAGCGAACTCGGCGTCGGCGGCGGCGCCAACGACACCGCGCTGGAACTCGGCGGTTCCCTCGGCATCGCCGTCCTGGGCTCCCTGCTCGGCACCTCCTACCGGGACGAACTGGCCGGCCTGGTGGGCGACCGGCTCCCGGCCGCCGCACTGGACACCGCCCAGGACTCGGTGGGCGGCGGACTCGCCGTCGCCGAGCGGCTCGCCACCAGCCCGGCGGCCGGACCCCAGCAGGCGCAGGCCCTCGCCGACGCCGTGAACCGGGCCTTCGCCCACGGCGTCTCGACGACCAGCCTCGTCGGCGGCGTCATCATGGCCGCCGGCACCCTGATCGTCCTCGCCGTCCTGCCCGGCCGCCGCGCCCGCGCCCAGCAGGCGGAGGACGCCCGGGAACCGGAGTACAGCGGCGCGGCGAGCTGACCCCGGGCAGCGCCCGTCACTCCGCCAGCGCCGCCAGCTCCTCCGCCGTCCGCGGGCCCCTCGCCGAGTCCGCCAGCAGGCCCCGCGCCCGCAGCAGCCCGGCCGCCGCGACGCCCCAGGGGAGCCGCAGCCTGGCCTGCCGCAGCAGGTCGGTGCGGGCCAGCGTCGGGGCAGCCGGGCCGGTGCGCACACCGTCCGGGGTGAGCAGGGCTGCGTCGTCGGACCAGCGCAGGGCGAGGTCGACGTCGTGGGTGGCCATCACCACGGTGGTGCCGCCCGCGCGCAGTCGGTCCAGGGTGGCCAGCAGCCGCTCCTGCCCGTCCGGGTCGAGACCGGCGGTCGGCTCGTCGAGGATCAGCACCCGGGGCCGCATCGCGACCGCCCCCGCGATAGCGGTCCGCTTGCGCTGCCCGTACGACAGCAGGTGCGTGGGCCGCTCGGCCAGCGCCGCGATGTCCAGCGCGGCCAGCGCCTCCCCGACCCGGGAGCGCACCTCCGCGTCGGGCAGCCCCAGGTTCAGCGGACCGAAGGACACGTCCTGGCCGACCGAGGCCGCGAAGAGCTGGTCGTCCGGGTCCTGGACCACCAACTGCACGGCGGTCCGCAGCCGGGTCAGCCCCTTGCGGTCGTAGGTCACCGGCTCACCGTCGACCGTCAACGTCCCCGCGCGCGGCCTCAGGCCGCCGCTCAGCAGCCGCATCAGCGTCGTCTTGCCACTGCCGTTGCGGCCGAGCAGCGCCAGCGCGCGCCCCTCGCGCACCGCGAAGTCCAGGCCCGCCAGCACGTCCGGACCCTCCTCGTACGCGAACGACGCGCCCCGCAGGGCGACCAGGGCCGGGGCCGGTTCAGAGGACTGGTCCGGTTCGCTCACGACAGGGGTCCTTCCAGTACGAGGGTGAGGGCGGCCAGCGCCGCGAGCAGCGTGACGCTCGCCGCCGTGAACGGCACCGAGACCCGGGCCTCGGGTACCAGCACGCGCAGGGTGCCGTCGTAACCGCGCCCGGCGAGCCCGGTCTGGAGCCGGGCCGCCCGGTCGAAGGCCCGCACGAACGCGGTGGCGCCGAGCCCGCCGAGCGAACGCCAGGCCGCCGCCCGGCTGGTGTGCCCGAGCCGCGCGGCCTGCGCCTCACGGATCCGGCGCACCGAGTCCAGCAGCAGGAAACTCATCCGGTACGTCACCAGCGCCACGTCCACGACCGGCGCCGGCACCCCGGCCCGCACCAGGCGCGGCAGCAGGTCGGACATCGGCGTGGTGAACGCGAACAGCAGCACCCCCAGCGAGGCCGCCGAGGTGCGCAGCAGCAGCCCGCCCGCGCGCACCGCACCGCCGTCGGCCGCCGTCAGGAACCCGTCCGGGCCCCCGACCTGGACCAGCAGCGGCAGCGCACCCGTCACGCAGAAGCCCAGCGGCACCCGGTAGGCCCGCCACAGCCGGCGCCCGGGCACGCCCGCCGGGCCCAGCAGCACCGTCAGTGCCGCCACCAGTACCAGCGCCGCGCCCGGCCAGGGCGGCAGCGAGATCGCGAGCACGGTCAGGCCGAGACCGAGCACGGCCTTGTCCACGGGATGGCGGCGGCGCCAGCGACTGCTGTGCGCCGCCGCGTCGATCGGCAGCACTCAGGCCCCTTCGGGGGTGTCCCCCGCAGCCGCCGTGGCCTCGGAAGTGGCCAACGCCCGCTCCTCGCCCTGCCGCCGGCCCCGGCGCAGTCCGAAGTAGTACGCCAGCACGCCCGCGCCGAGCGCGGCCTGGAGGGCGAACAGCGCCGACTCGACCTCCCCGGACGGCGGTTCGTACAGCGGGGAGAACCACGGTTCGTAGTCCGGTTCGATCTCGGTGATCGCCGTCTCCGCCTCCGCGTCGGCCCCGGCGAACGGCTCCTCCTTGTGGTCGCCGAGCCCCAGCACCAGCGGCAGCACCGCCAGCGCGGCCACGGCGAGCAGCAGCAGGGTGTTGATCTTCGCGTTCCGGCTCATCGGGCCGCCACCGCCTCCTGCTTCGGCTCGCCCGACCGCGTCAGCAGCACGCCCAGCCGGGTCAGTTCGCCCTTGCTGGACTGCACCAGCAGCCGCATCACGATCACCGTGAGCAGGCCCTCGCTCACCGCGAGGGGAATCTGCGTGACGGCGAAGATCGAGCCGAACTTGCCGAGCGCGCCCAGGAACCCGCTGCCCGGGTCCGGGAAGGCCAGCGCCAGCTGCACGCTGGTCACGCAGTACGTGGACAGGTCGGCGACGAACGCGCCGGAGAACACCGTGACCATCAACGGCACGTCCCAGCGGCGCAGCAGCCGGTAGACGCCGTACCCGGCCCAGGGGCCGACGATCGCCATCGAGAAGACGTTGGCGCCGAGCGTGGTCAGCCCGCCGTGGGCGAGCAGCAGCGCCTGGAAGAGCAGGGTGATGGTGCCAAGGACCGCCATGATCGGCGGCCGGAACAGGATGGCGCCCAGACCGGTGCCGGTCGGATGGGAGCAACTCCCGGTGACCGACGGCAGCTTCAGGGCCGACAGGACGAACGTGAAGGCCCCGGAGGCGCCGAGGAGCAGCGTGCTCTCCGGGTGCTCCCTGACCTCACGGGTGAGTGACCGGACTCCGTGGACGACGAACGGCGCGGACGCGACACCCCAGGCGATCGCGTGCGCCGGTGGCAGAAAGCCCTCGGCTATGTGCATGGCTCAGCAGACCCTCTCCAGCACCTCGTGGATGGACGACGCGCCTTGGCCGGTCTCCTGGCTTACGGGTACCACCGCCCGTGCTCCGCCTTCCCGGATCGCAAGCGATCCAGTGGCTGCCCGCGAGGGCCGGAGCCGGACTTCCCGATTCACAGTGGCGAGGGCCGCACCGGCATCACACCGGATTTCCCGTTCACCAAGGCGTGGCGACAGTAGTGCTCCCACGGGGGCGGGCACAAGCGGGCCTCGGGCCCGGCGGGCGCCCCGCCCGGCCGTCGAACAGGCCTCGGGACTGCGTAAACGCCCGGCGCCGCCGTCAGCGGGACCGGCCGCCCCGCTCGGGTCGCCGGACCACCATGTCCCGCATCCGGGTGGTCAGCGCGGTCGCGGCGGCCGTGAGGAAGACGAAGCTGTAGGTGATCTGGAGGATGGCCACGACCCGCGCGGCCTGGCCGCGCGGGGTGATGTCCCCGTACCCGACGGTCGCGAGCGTCACCACGGTGAAGTACAGCGCGTCGATCCGGGTGTGCAGTCCGCTGAACTCGCCCGGCGACTTGGCGAGGGCGTAGTACGTGGCCGAGAAGACGTGCACGGACAGGACGATCAGCAGCGAGATGACCACCCCGGGCCGGCTGTCCGGACGGTCCAGGAGAACGTGCCGGATCTGCCGCAGCAGCAGCAGGGCCACGAGGGTCAGCAGCAGGGCGAACAGCACCCAGCTCAGCAACGGCCGCTGCGGCCCCAGCTGGTCGAGGGGGAGCAGGAAGTACGCCACGACCACGGCGGCCGCGATCCCGACCCGTACGAGCCAGGGCCGGACGGCGTCCCAGCCGGTACGGGGACGCGGCCGAGGCCGGGGACGTGGCTGTGCGGTCCGGTGGTCCTTCACCGCGCCGCTCCCGCCGTCGGCGCTCCGTCCGGCGTCCCGCCCGCCTCCGGCCGGGTCCGGCGCACCAGCTGGGCCACGACGAACGAGACGACCGAGGCCATGACGATCAGCGGCATCTGGTCGTGGGAGTCCCGGCCCATCAGCAGCACCGCCAGGACCGAGCTGGCCAGCGGCAGCCCCGTCACCGCGGCGGCCGCGGCGGCGATGCCGAGGGCGAGGGCCGGGGTGGCGCCGAAGCCGGGCAGCCCGGAGCAGGCCAGGGCCGTCGCCGCGCCCAGCAGGACGGCCGGGAAGATCGGGCCGCCGCGCAGCGCGCCCAGCGCGATGCCCCAGGCCAGCGCCTTGCACGCGACCAGCGCGACCAGCGCCCCCACGGACCAGGCGTGCGGCTGCGCGGCGAGCTGGGCGAGGGTGGCCTGGCCGGACAGCGCGGCCTCGGCCGGGGAACGGCCGGTGATCAGCGCGTACGCGGCGACACAGACGCCGACCGCGGTGGCGCAGGCGACGGTGCGGGCGGCCGTGCGGCGCCGGGTCCAGGTGACGGTGCGGCGGCCCAGCGCGCGGGCCAGCGTCACCAGTACGGCGATCAGGGCGGCGGTGGGCAGGCCCCACAGGAAGTCCCCCGCGTCCGGATTGGCCTGCGGCGGCAGGTCGGGCAGGCCCAGCGCGCCGATCTCCAGCCCCGTCCACTGCCCGAAGCCGGTGAAGACCAGGGCGCCGGTCGCGCTGGCCAGCAGGCAGGGCAGCAGCAGGGCGACCAGCTGGGTGCCGGCCAGCCCCGCCCCCTCGATGAGCAGGACCGCCGCCGCGATCGGGCCGCCGAGGATGGTGGAGATCGCGGCGGTGGAGCCGGCCGTGGCGAGGATCGCGCTCGCCCGCTGGTCGCCGCCCGCGCCCGCCCGCCGTACCGCCAGCAGGGCGAGCCCGCTGCCGACGGCCATGAGCGGGGCCTCGGGGCCCAGCACCACGCCGAGCGGCAGCGTGGCCAGCGCGGCCAGCACCGCGCCGGGCAACGCCCGGGGGCCGACGGGCGCGCCGCCCAGGCCGTTCACCGGCAGATGGCCGCCGCCGCCCGGCATCCGGGTCACGATCGGCGCCAGGATCAGCCCGGCGAGCACCAGCGCGGGCAGCGGCCACCACCACGGCGGGGTGTCGTACCCGGCCGCCTCGGGCAGCGAGGTCCACACCCAGTGCTGCAACTCGTGCTGGAGCCCGACGAAGAAGAAGCAGGCCAGCGCGATGGGCACCCCCAGCAGCACGCACAGCAGCAACAGCCGCCGGTAGCCGGGGCTGAGCAGGGTCTGCCGCAGGGACCGCTCCGCCCGGTCCGGGACGGCGTTCGCCGGCGCGGTCACGGAACCCGTCCGCGCGGGCCCCGCCGGGGCAGCGGCCGACTCGTCACACGCCCTCCTTCGTCCCGCCCGGGTCCGTCGGTCACCGGGGCCGCGGGTGCCGCTCAGTTAACGCGAGGCCGGGGGCGCCCGCATGCGCACGCCCGGCGCGCGATTCACCCGTACGGCGGACCCGCGTGGCCGGGGAGCGCGGCCACCCGCAGGCTCTGAATGACCTGTCGGTGCCGTCGGGCGCCGGTGGGCAGCTGCCCCGTACGGGGGACACAGAAAGGACTCCGCTCATGAGCCAGCACGCCGAACCCACTCCCGGCCGGCCGTCCCACGGCGGCGACGCCTCCTGGGCCCAGCGCTCGGGGGACCGCACCAGCGGCTGGGTGACCGGCGGTGTCGTCTTCGCGGGTGTACTGCTGCTGCTGAACGGCGCGCTCGCCGTCCTCCAGGGCATCGCGGCCATCGCCGAGGACGACGTCTACGCCCGTATCGGCACCTACGTCTACGAGATGAGCCTGACCGGCTGGGGGATCGTCCACGTCATCCTCGGCGCCCTCGTGTTCGTCACCGGTTTCGGTCTGCTCAAGGACATGGCCTGGGCGCGGGTGGCGGGTATCGTCCTCGCCTCGCTGAGCCTGATCGCCCAGTTCCTGTTCCTGCCGTACGCGCCCGTCTGGTCCGTGATCATGATGGCGATCGACGTGTTCGTGATCTGGGCCCTGGCGAGCCGTCAGGACAGCGCGTCGTCCCGGGCCTGAGACGCCACGCCCGGATCCGACGGACGGTCACCCCGCACCCGCGGTGGTGACCGTCCGTCGGATCCGGGCTCAGTGGCGGCGCAGGCTCCGGGCCAGCGCCGTCGCCGCCGCCGCGGTGCCCACGGCGGCCGCCGCCGCGGCCGCGAGGGCCAGGGCCCGGGCCCGCGGACCGGGAGCGGCCGGCCGGGCGCCCGGGGCGGTCCCGTACGCGCTGCCCGGGGTCCCCGGGCCGGTCGCGGGGCCGGGCGGCAGGGCCGAGGCCAGCAGTTCCGCCAGATGGACGCCCTCGTGGCCGCCGCTGTCGAACTCGTGGATCTGGGTGCGGCAGCTGAACCCGTCGGCGAGGACGACGGCCGACTCGTCCTCCTCCCGCAGCCGCGGCAGCAGCACCCGTTCCGCGCACGCCTCGCTGACGTCCAGGTGACCGCGCTCGAAGCCGAAGTTGCCGGCCAGCCCGCAGCAGCCGGAGTCCAGCCGTTCCGCGTCCACCCCGGCCCGGCGCAGCAGCTCCTGGTCGGCCTCCCAGCCCAGTACCGCGTGCTGGTGGCAGTGCACCTGGGCCAGCGCCCGCGCGGACCGGTCGGGGACCTTCGGCGGCTCGTAACCCGGGGAGTGCCCGGTGAGCAGCTCCGAGAGGGTCACCGTCTGCTCGGCCAGCCGCAGCACGTCCTGGTCGCCGGGGAACAGCTCGGCCGCGTCGGCCCGGAACACGGCCGTGCAGCTCGGCTCCAGTGCCACGACCAGGCCGCCCGCCCGGACATGCCCGGCCAGGGCGCGCACGGTCCGGGTGAGGACCTTCTCGGCCGTGCCGAGCTGCCCGGTGGAGATCCAGGTCAGCCCGCAGCACAGCGGCTCGTGCGGCAACTCCACCCGCCAGCCGGCCTGTTCGAGGACCCGTACCGCCGCCCGGCCGATGTGCGGGTGGAAGTGGTTGGTGAAGGTGTCCGGCCACAGCAGCACGGACCCGCGGCGGCCGTCACCCTCGGGCTCGTGGTCCGCGAACCACTGCTCGAAGGTCCGCTCCGCGAACAGCGGCACCTCCCGGTCGGCCACTCCGGCCACCAGCACCGCGGCCTTCGACAGCAGCGGCGCGTGCGTGAGCGCGTTGACCACCGGCGCGAGCCGGGCGCGGCCCACCACCTGCGCGAGCGCCGGCAGCCAGCCCATCGACCAGTCCGAACGCGGCCTGCGCCACGGCCGACCGGCGTAGTGGTGGGACAGGAACTCCGCCTTGTACGTGGCCATGTCCACGTCCGCCGGACAGTCCTTCTTGCACCCCTTGCAGGCCAGGCACAGATCGAGGGCGTCCTTCACCGCCTCCGAACGCCAGCCGTCCCGGATCGCGCCGTCCCCGTGCCCGTCGAGCATCTCGAACAGCAGCCGGGCCCGGCCCCGCGTCGAGTGCTCCTCCTCGCGGGTCACCTGGTACGACGGGCACATCACCGTGCCGTCGCTGGTGTGCTGCCGGCACTTTCCGACCCCGACGCAGCGATTGGCCGCCTGGGAGAACGAACCCCCGTCGTGCGGAAAGCGGAAGTGCAGGTCACGGGGCTCGAACGGGGCCCAGTCACCGCCGAGCCGCAGGTTGTCGTCCAGCCCGTACGGCGCGACGACCTTCCCCGGGTTCATCCGGTCCAGCGGGTCGAACACGGCCTTCAGCCGCCCGAACGCCTCCACGAGCCGGTCCCCGAACATCCGCCCCAGCAGCTCGCCCCGGCTCTGCCCGTCCCCGTGCTCGCCGGACAGCGAGCCGCCGAACTCGACGACGAGATCGGCGGCCCGCTCCATGAACCTCCGGTACGTCGCCACCCCGTCCGCGGTGTACAGGTCGAACGGGATCCGGGTGTGCACGCAGCCCTGCCCGAAGTGGCCGTACAGGCTCGGACCCGTGTCGCTCAGGTACCCGAACTCCTCGAACAGGCCGCGCAGTCGTCGCAGGTAGTCGCCCAGCTTCTCGGGGGAGACCGCCGAGTCCTCCCAGCCCTCGAAGGTGTCGGGCCTGCCCGGGATGTGCGCGGTGGCGCCGAGCCCGGCCTCGCGGACCTGCCACAGGTCCTCCTCGTGCGACGGGTCGTCCAGGAACGCGCAGTCGGCGTCGCGTTCGGAGCGGTGCACCGCCTCCAGCATCCGGTGCGCCCGCGCGTCGGCCTCCTCGACGGTGTCCCCGCCGAACTGCACCATCAGGTAGGCGTTGCCCTCGGGCATCTCGGCCAGCGCCTCGGGGTTCAGGTGCTTGATCCGCTCGTCGCGCACCAGCCGGGCGTCGACGCCCTCCAGGGCGATCGGCTCGTGCGGCAGGATGCCGGGCACCGCGTCGGCGGCCTTGTCGATGCTGTCGAACCCGAGCACGAGCAGGGAGCGTTCCTTCACCACCGGCACCAGTTCCAGCTCCGCCCGCACCACCGTGACCAGCGTCGACTCGCTGCCCACCAGCAGTCCTGCCACGTCGAAGCCGAACTCCGGGAGCAGGGAGTCCAGGTTGTAGCCGGAGACCCGGCGCGGGACGTCCGGGAACCGGCGGCGGATCTCGTCCCCGTAGGTGTCGCGCAGCGCCCGCAGCCGCCGGTAGACGGTCGCCCGCAGATCGCCCTGCCGCTCGATCTCGGCGTACTCCTCGTCGTCCGTCTCCCCGCACCAGAAGCGGGTGCCGTCGTACAGCAGCACCTCCAGGCGGCTGATGTTGTCCACGACCTTGCCGTGCGCCTGCGCGGTGGCACCGCAGGAGTTGTTGCCGATCATGCCGCCGATGGTGCAGTTCGCGTGGGTGGCGGGCTCGGGCCCGTAGCGCAGGCCGTGCGGCGCGAGTTGCCGGTTCAGGTCGTCGAGCACGATCCCGGGCTGGACGACGCAGGTGCGGGCGCCGGGGTCCACCGACTCCACCCGGGTGCAGTACTTCGACCAGTCGAGGACCACGCCCGCGTTGGTGCACTGCCCGGCCAGGCTGGTCCCGCCACCGCGCGAGAGCACGGGTGCGCCGAACTCCCGGGCCACGGCCACCGCCTCCACCCCGGCCTCCGGGGTACGCGGGACGACCACGCCGAGCGGGGTCTGCCGGAAGTTCGACGCGTCCGTGGAGTAGGCGGCCCGGCTCCCGGCGTCGAAGCGGACCTCACCGTCCACCCGCTCGCGCAGGGCGTCCCGGAGTGCGGCGGTGTCGACCCTCGGCGCTGCCCCCTCGCGCGTGACGGGCTCGGGCAGGTCCAGCGCACCCATGGACTCTCCGTAAGTTGGTCGGCGGCCCGGGAGGGCCGGATGTGGCCGTCGCTGAGTACCCCGCCCCTCCCCGGACAATCACCGGACACGGAGCGTCGCCAACCGTGTCGCTGTTGGGCCGAACGGGTGACTTGGCGTAAGAATTGGCTGGTGCAGGCAATGAAGGCGAATGAAATCGGGGGAGCCGGTGAACAGCCACGACGTCACCGATGAACAGTGGGAAGGGCTCGCCCAGGTAGTTCCGCTGCGCGGGCGCGACGCCTGGCCGTCCGCGGTCGGCCACCGGGCGATGCCGGAGGCGGAGACGGAGCGGCGCCGCCGGTTCGTCGTCCTGAGGGTCAACGTGTTCGCGGACGCCCGCGAGGTCGCCGAGATCCTGATGGCGGGGATCCCGGTGCTCCTGGACCTGACCAGCGCCGAGGGCGAGGTCGCCAAGCGGGTCCTGGACTTCAGTACCGGCGTCGTCTTCGGCCTGGCCAGCGGGATGCACCGGGTGGACCGCAACGTCTTCCTGCTGACCCCGGCGGGCACCGAGGTGAACGGGCTGATGGAGAGTGCGGCGGGGGTGCCGGGAGTGTGACGGTCCGCTCCGGTCCTGACCGTCCGGTCCCCCGATCGTAGGAAAGCCGTCCGGGCAAAACGGTTCGCCGTCCGGCGGAGTCCTACGGTCCGCATATGGCAGCGTCACCTGCGTCCCCCGCGTCACCCGCGCCTTCCGCGTTACCGGCGTCCGGCGCGCCGATCCCCGACCGTCCCCGCGTCACCCAGCTGCGGTTGTCCGCCTTCGCCGGGCACCGGCGCGCCGTGCTGCGGCTCGGGCCGCTCACCGTGCTCGCCGGGCCCAGCGGCAGCGGCAAGACCAGTGCGCTCAGGGCGTACGACGCCCTGGCCCGGCTCGGCGGCGGCGCGGAACTCGGCGCGGTGTTCCCGGACCCGGGCGCCTGTGTGCCCGAGCGGGCCCGGCCCGACGCGCAGCACCGCCGGGGCTTTCGCATCGGCTGCACGGCCGACGGGGCCGAGGGGCCGGTGCACCTGGACGTCGCCGTGCAGGCCGAGCCCGAACTGCGCATCGTGGGGGAGCGGCTGACGGCGGACGGCGTCGTGCTGCTCGAGACGGCCCTGCGCGACCCCGGCCGCCGTGCCGTGCAGGCGGCCTGGCACACGGCCGGGTCGGCGCCCGTGACCCGCGCCCCGCTGCCCGACGACCGGCTCGGCACCCCGCTGCTGCCGTTGCGGGTGGCCGGCAAGACGGACGGGCAGCGCAGGGTGCTCGCGGCGGCCGAACAGATGGTGGTCGCGCTGCGCTCCGTCTTCGCCTGCGATCCGCGGCCGGGCCGGATGCGGGAGCCCGTACCCACCGGCTCGGGGCGCCTGCTCGGCGGCTGCGACAACCTCGCCGACGTGCTGTGGCGCACCCGCGCCGAGTGCGGCCGGCGGCACGCGCAGTTCGTCGCGGCGGTACGGGCCGGATGCGCGGGCCCGGTCGAGGACGTCCTGGCCGAACCGGCCCTCGGCGGGGTGGTCCGCGCGCTCCTCGACCGGGGCGACGGCGTCCGTACCGGCCTCGGCCGCCTCGGCTACGGCGAGCTGCGCTACCTCGCCCTCGCCCTGGTGCTGTTCACCGGCCCCGGTGTGCTGGAGGTCGACCCGGCCGGCGAGGTGCCCGCCGCGCTGCAGACGCTCACCGTCCTCGCCGACGGCTTCGACCGCGGCCTCGACGTGCGCCAGCGCGCCGAACTGCTCCGGCTGGCCGCGCGGATGTGCGACCGGGGGCACATCCGCCTGGTCGGAGCGGTCGCCGACGCGTCGTGGGCGGTCGAGGCGGTGGGGGAGGCGGGGCAGGCAGGGGCGGCCGGAGCGGGCGGTGTCACAGTGGTACACCTGAACCCGTGACCGATCATCCCCGTGACCTCGCGGCACTGCGGCGCAGGCTGGCCGAGTTCGCCGCCGCGCGCGACTGGCAGCCGTACCACACCCCCAAGAACCTGGCCGCCGCGCTGAGCGTGGAGGCCTCCGAACTCCTGGAGATCTTCCAGTGGTTGACACCCGAGCAGTCGGCCCGGGTCATGACCGACCCGGACACCGCCCACCGGGTCCGGGACGAGGTGGCCGACGTTCTGGCCTACCTCCTCCAGTTCTGCGAGGTGCTCGGAGTCGACCCGCTGGCCGCGCTGGAGGCGAAGATCGAGCGCAACGAGTCCCGGTTCCCGGTGGCGGGCGCACCGGAAGACTGAACCCGGGGGAGTCAACCACTCCGCTATCACTCTCCGCAGTCAGATTCCGGCCAGAAATCGCGATGGTGTCCGAAGATTTCCGCCTTCCTCTGGCTTTTCGTCCCACACGCCTTCACTCTGGGTAGTGAACAACGGAGTTCGGGCGGACGCGCCGCGAGCGCGTCGGACAGACGGGGGCAGCGCATGGACGCTGTGCGGCTCATCGTGACCAGTGGGCGTGCCCTGGCCGCCGGCGGCGAGGTGCCGGAGGTCCTGACTGAGGTGTGGCAGGTGCAGGCCCTGGCCCAGGCGATCGGCAGCCGGCTGGCGGTCCACGGACCACCCGAACTGCGCGGCGAGGCCATCGGGTTGACCGAGCTGGCGGGCCGAGGCTGCGGAGTGCTGCACACCCCGGAGCTGGCCCCGGGCGAGCTGCGCGCCGCCCAGCTCACCGAACTGGGTGACGCCCGGCAGGCCCTGATGCGCCTGGGCACCCTGCTCGGCGAGACCGGCATCGCCCTCGTGGGCGTCGCCTGCGCCGCCGACGACGAGGCGACGTACTGGCAGTGCATGGAGGCCATCGACGCAGCCGACGAGTCGCGCGACCGGGTCCTGGAGATGCTCCGCAAACTGGCGGACCGCGACGCGCACTTACCCGAGCGCGAGGCGGGCTAGGGCCCCGCGCCTCGCGCGCCGCGACGTGGAGCCTGTGCCGTACCCCCGCGCCGAGCAGGCAGGATGGAAGACATGGATCTCCGTATCTTCACCGAGCCCCAGCAGGGGGCCACCTACGACACCTTGCTCACCGTGGCCAAGGCCACCGAGGACCTCGGCTTCGACGCCTTCTTCCGCAGCGACCACTATCTCCGCATGGGCGCCGTGGACGGACTCCCCGGCCCCACCGACGCCTGGATCACCCTCGCCGGACTCGCCCGGGAGACGAAGCGCATCCGCCTCGGCACCCTCATGACCGCCGGCACCTTCCGCCTGCCCGGCGTCCTCGCCATCCAGGTCGCCCAGGTCGACCAGATGTCGGGCGGCCGCGTCGAGCTGGGCCTGGGCGCAGGCTGGTTCGAGGAGGAGCACAAGGCGTACGGCATCCCCTTCCCGAAGGAGAAGATCGGCCGCCTGGAGGAGCAGCTGGCCATCGTCACCGGTCTGTGGGCCACCGAGACCGGCAAGACCTTCGACTTCCACGGAAAGTTCTACGACCTCACCGACTCGCCCGCGCTGCCCAAGCCCGCGCAGGCCAGGGTGCCCGTGCTCATCGGCGGCCACGGCGCCACCCGCACCCCGCGGCTGGCCGGTCAGTACGCCGACGAGTTCAACATGCCGTTCGCCTCGATCGAGGACACCGAGCGCCAGTTCGGCCGGGTACGCGCCGCCGCCGAGGCGGCCGGCCGCGGCGCGGACGCGCTCACCTACTCCAACGCCCTCGTCGCCTGCGTCGGCAAGGACGACGCCGAGGTCGCCCGGCGCGCCGCCGTCATCGGCCGCGAGGTGGAGGAGCTGAAGGCCAACGGCCTCGCGGGCTCCCCGGCCGAGGTCGTCGAGAAGATCGGCCGGTACGCCGAGGCCGGCGCCCAGCGCATCTACCTCCAGATCCTCGACCTCGACGACCTGGACCACCTGGAGCTGATCTCCTCCCAGGTCCAGTCGCAGCTCTCCTGAACCGTCCCTGCCGCACGGCCGAATAACCGAAGGCGCCGGTCACCCGCCCTGTGCGATCGTGTGACCGTCGTCCTGCCGGAGCCCTCGGGGTACCGCCCCGGGGGCTCCCGCACGTACGGCGCCACCCTTGATCCCTTGCACCGTCGACCCGGCCGGAGAGGCCCATGTTCCTGACCCTCACCACCACAGGCACCCCCGAACACCCCGCGACCGACCTCGGTTTCCTGCTGCACAAGCATCCCGAGAAGGCGCAGGCGTTCTCCACCTCCTTCGGCACGGCCCACGTGCTCTACCCGGAGGCGGAGGAACAGCGCTGCACGGCGGCGCTGCTGCTGGAGGTCGACGCGGTGGCGCTGGTCAGGCGCGGCAAGGGCAAGGGCCGCGGCGGCGCCCCCGACGCGGCCCTCGCCCAGTACGTCAACGACCGCCCGTACGCGGCCTCGTCGCTCCTCGCCGTCGCGCTGAGCAACGTCTTCTCCAGCGCGATGCGCGGCGTGTGCAAGGCCCGCCCCGAGCGCGCCGCAGAGCCGCTGCCGCTGCGCGTCGAGATCCCGGCCCTGCCCGCCCGCGGTGGCCCCGACCTCGTACGCCGCCTGTTCGAGCCGCTCGGCTGGGCGGTCGACGTCGAGTCCGTCCCGCTGGACACCGAGTTCCCCGAGTGGGGCGACTCGCGCTACGTCCGCCTCGTGCTGGAGGCCGGGACCCTCACCCTCTCGAACGCCCTGCGCCACCTGTACGTCCTCCTCCCGGTGCTCGACGACGCCAAGCACTACTGGGTCGCCCCGGACGAGGTCGACAAGCTGATGCGGGCCGGCGGTGCCTGGCTGTACTACCACCCCGAAGTGAAGCTGATCACCAGCCGGTACCTCTCCCGCCGCTGGTCCCTGACCCGCGAGGCGATGGACCGGCTGGAGCTGATCCGGCTTGCCGAGACCGACGACAGCGAGGTCGAGGAGATCGACAACGCGGTCGAGGCGGAGGCCGAGCAGGAGCCGAAGCCGACCCCGCTCGCCGTGCACCGCCGCGAGGCGATCCTCACCGCGCTGCGCGCCCGCGCCGCCGCCCGCGTCCTCGACCTGGGCTGCGGCGAGGGGCACCTGGTGCGCGAGCTGCTCAAGGAGCCGCGGTTCACCGAGATCGTCGGCGTGGACGTGTCGGTGCGCGCCCTCACCATCGCCTCCCGGCGGCTCAAGCTGGACCGCATGGGCGAGCGGCAGGCGGCGCGCGTCCGGCTCTTCCAGGGCTCCCTCGCCTACACCGACAAGCGGCTCAAGGGCTACGACGCCGCCGTGCTCAGCGAGGTGATCGAGCACCTCGACCTGCCGAGGCTGCCCGCCCTGGAGTACGCCGTCTTCGGCTCCGCCCGCCCCCGCACCGTCGTCGTCACCACCCCCAACGTCGAGTACAACGTGCGCTGGGAGACCCTCCCGGCCGGTCACGTCCGCCACCGCGACCACCGTTTCGAGTGGACCCGCGAGGAGTTCCGCACCTGGGCCGTCGCGGTCGGCGAACGGCACGGCTACGACGTGGAGTTCCGCCCCGTCGGACCCGACGACCCCGAGGTGGGCCCGCCCACCCAGCTGGCCCTGTTCACCCTGACCGCTACCGCTACCGTCACCGGGAAGGAGGCGAAGGCCGCATGAGCACCACCGAAGACACCTCCGTACGGGCCCGCGCCCTGCCCGTCACCGACCTCTCCCTCGTCGTGCTGATCGGCGCCTCCGGCTCCGGCAAGTCCACCTTCGCGCGGCGCCACTTCCAGCCGACCGAGGTCATCTCCTCCGACTTCTGCCGGGGCCTGGTCGCCGACGACGAGAACGACCAGAGCGCCAGCCGCGACGCCTTCGACGTCCTGCACTACATCGCGGGCAAGCGGCTCGCCGCCGGCCGCCGCACCGTCGTCGACGCCACCAACGTGCAGCAGGACGCCCGGCGTCAGCTGATCGAGCTGGCCAGGAAGCACGACGTGCTGCCCATCGCCATCGTCCTCGACGTGCCCGAGCAGGTGTGCGCCGAGCGCAACGCCACCCGCACCGACCGCGCCGACATGCCCCGCCGGGTCATCCAGCGCCACACCCGCGAACTCCGCCGCTCCCTGCGCCACCTGGAGCGCGAGGGCTTCCGCAAGGTGCACGTGCTGCGCGGTACCGCGGAGGCCGAGCACGCCACCGTGGTCACCGAGAAGCGCTTCAACGACCTCGCCCACCTCACCGGCCCCTTCGACATCGTCGGCGACGTCCACGGCTGCGCCACCGAGCTGGAGGCCCTGCTCGGCAAGCTCGGCTACACCGACGGCGTCCACCCCGAGGGCCGCACCGCCGTCTTCGTCGGCGACCTCGTCGACCGCGGTCCGGACAGCCCCGGCGTGCTGCGCCGCGTGATGTCCATGGTCAAGTCGGGCCACGCCCTGTGCGTCCCCGGCAACCACGAGAACAAGTACGGCCGCTTCCTGAAGGGCCGCAAGGTCCAGCACACCCACGGACTCGCCGAGACGGTCGAGCAGATGGACGGCGAGAGCGAGGAGTTCCGTGCCGAGGTACGGGAGTTCATCGACGGCCTGGTCAGCCACTACGTCCTCGACGGCGGCAGGCTGGTGGTCTGCCACGCCGGTCTGCCCGAGAAGTACCACGGCCGCACCTCCGGCCGGGTCCGCAGCCACGCCCTGTACGGCGACACCACCGGCGAGACCGACGAGTTCGGCCTGCCCGTGCGCTATCCGTGGGCCGAGGACTACCGGGGCCGCGCGGCCGTCGTCTACGGCCACACCCCGGTGCCGGAGGCCACCTGGCTGAACAACACCATCTGCCTGGACACCGGCGCCGTCTTCGGCGGCAAGCTCACCGCGCTGCGCTGGCCGGAGCGGGAGATCGTCGACGTACCGGCCGAGCGGGTCTGGTACGAGCCGGCCAAGCCGCTGCGCACCGAGGCACCCGGCGGGCACGACGGCCGCCCGCTGGACCTGGCCGACGTCCAGGGCCGCCGCGTGGTGGAGACCCGGCACGCCGGGCGGATCACCGTGCGCGAGGAGAACGGCGCGGCCGCCCTGGAGGTCATGAGCCGCTTCGCCACCGACCCCCGCCTGCTGCCGTACCTCCCGCCGACCATGGCGCCGACCGCGACCTCGGGTGTGGACGGCTACCTGGAGCACCCCAAGGAGGCCTTCGCGCAGTACGCGGCGGACGGCGTCGAGCGGGTCGTGTGCAAGGAGAAGCACATGGGCTCGCGGGCGGTGGTCCTGGTCTGCCGCGACGCGGAGGCGGCCCGCACCCGCTTCGGTGTGGACGGCCCCACGGGCTCCCTCTACACCCGCACCGGCCGCCCCTTCCTCGACGACGCGTCGCTCACCGAGGAGATCCTCGACCGGCTGCGCACCGCGATCGGCGAGGCCGGCCTGTGGGACGAACTGGCCACCGACTGGCTGCTCCTCGACACCGAGCTGATGCCCTGGTCGCTCAAGGCCTCCGGGCTGCTGCGCTCCCAGTACGCCGCCGTGGGCGCCGCCTCGGGCGCGGTGTTCCCGGGCGTGCTGGCGGCACTCGAGGGCACCGCGGCGCGCGGCGTCGCGGTGAAGGACCTCCTCGACCGTCAGCGGGCCCGGTCCGCCGACGCGGCCGCCTTCACCGACGCCTACCGCCGCTACTGCTGGCCCACCGAGGGCCTGGACGGCGTTCGCCTGGCCCCGTTCCAGATCCTGGCCGTCCAGGGCCGCAGCCTGGCCGCGCTGCCGCACGACGAGCAGCTCGCCCTCCTCGACCGGATCGTCGAGCACGACGGCAGCGGCCTGCTCCAGACCACCCGGCGCCTGTACGTCGACACCGGCGACCCCGAGTCGGTGGCGGCGGGCGTCGACTGGTGGCTGGAGATGACCGGCCGCGGCGGCGAGGGCATGGTGGTCAAGCCGGTCGGCGCCCTCGTGAGGGACGAGAAGGGCCGCCTGGTGCAGCCCGGCATCAAGTGCCGCGGCCGCGAGTACCTGCGGATCATCTACGGCCCCGAGTACACCCGCCCCGACAACCTCGCCCGGCTCAGGCACCGGTTCCTGAACCACAAGCGGTCGCTGGCGATCCGCGAGTACGCCCTCGGCCTGGAGGCCCTGGACCGGCTCGCGGACGGGGAGCCGCTGTGGCGCGTGCACGAGGCGGTGTTCGGGGTGCTGGCCCTGGAGTCGGAGCCGGTGGACCCGCGGCTGTGATCCGGCCCCCGGCGGTGGGGCGTGCGCCGGCCGGAGTCACCCGGCGTACGGCTTCACCGCCGTGGACCGGGCCGACTCCGGCCGGCGCTCGCGCGTGGCGAAGCGCGCGTTCAGCAGCAGGAGGGGCTGGGTCAGGAGCGTCGTGGCCAGGGCCATGAAGACGAGGACCGTGTAGAGCGGGGCACTCAGCAGGCCCGCGTCCAGGCCCGCGTTGAGGGCGATCAGCTCGGTCAGCCCCCGGGTGTTGAGCAGGATGCCGACCGTCCACGCGTCGTGCCGGTCGAGGCCGCCCAGACCGGCCGCCGCCGCCCCGCTGCCGATCTTCGTCACGACCGCGAGCATCGTCACCACCGCCAGGGCGGCCCAGCCCGTGCCCGTCATGCTGTTCAGCGCCACGGACTGGCCCGACAGCACGAAGAAGAACGGCAGCAGCAGCGAGGCCACGGACAGCAGCGGCCGCAGCAGGTCGGGATCGAGCGTGCCGCCCTCCGCACGCGGGACGACCACGCCGGCGAGCAGCGCACCGAAGATCACATGCAGTCCCAGCGCGTGCGTGACCCACGCCGAGCCGAGCGCGAAGCCGATGAGCAGCGCCATCCGGAGCGAGGGCTCCAGCCGGGTCCGCCACAGCAGCAGGCGCAGCAGCGGACGGGCCGCGCACGCCATCAGGGCGACGTAGCCGACCGTGAGCAGCACCCGCCACGGCCAGTCCAGCCCCCCTCCGGCGCCGTCGGCACCCCCCGCGTTCAGCAGCGCGCCCGCCAGCACCGTCCAGCAGATCGCGTCCAGCACCCCGGCGGCCGAGACGGCCACCACCCCGGGGACCGTGCGGGACAGCCCGTTCTCGCGCACGATGGCCGTCAGTACCGGTACCGCCGTCGTCGCCAGGGCGACCCCCGCGAAGACCACCATGCCGGGGGAGAGGTCCCTGGGCATGCCCAGGTCGTGCAGGGCGTCCCCGAACAGCAGGGCGCAGCCGCTGCCCACGGCCATCGGCACGGCGAACGAGGCCAGCGCCACGTTTACCGAGCTGCGCGCCCGGACACCGAGCACCTTCAGGTCCAGCTCGTAGCCCACCGCGAACAGGAACACCACCAGCGAGAACTGCGCGAGCCCGGTCAGCGCCGGACCGATCGCCGCCGGGAACAGGGCCGCGTACGCGTCCGGGGCCGTGCTGCCGAGCAGCGAGGGGCCGAGGGCGATCCCCGTCGCCAACTGGCCCACGATGTACGGCTGCCCCAGGCGCCGGGCCAGCCACCCACCGCTGTGGGCGGCCACCAGGATCAGCGCCGAGGCACCCACGAAGTGGGTGATCAAGGCATCGGAACTCAAGGCATCGGAACTCAAGGCATCGGAACTCAACGTGCCAGAACTCAGCGTGTCGGAACTCAACGGGCCTCCCCCTGACGTGCGGCCGGGCGCTCCGGCCGTCGCCACGCTTTACGCGGCGGCGCCGCGGTGCCCCGCCGTCGCACAGGGGCACCCGGAGGGCGCACTGTGGTCACGGGCACGCGAAAGCAGGGGGTGAACGGGCGCCGGAGTGGTCAGGATGGAGACATGGGATTCCAAGTCGACTCCGAAGCCGGGCGGCTCACCCGCGTCATCCTGCACCGGCCGGATCTCGAGCTCAAAAGGCTCACCCCCAGCAACAAGGACGCCCTTCTCTTCGACGACGTGCTGTGGGTGCGCCGGGCGCGCGCCGAGCACGACGGGTTCGCCGACGTGCTCCGCGACCGCGGGGTGGCGGTGCACCTCTTCGGCGACCTGCTCACCGAGACCCTGGACGTCCCGGCCGCGCGGCGGCTCGTCCTGGACCGGGTCTTCGACGAGAAGGAGTACGGAGTACTGGCCACGGACCACCTCCGGGCCGCCTTCGAGACCCTGCCCGCCCACGAGCTGGCCGAGTGGCTGGTCGGCGGCATGACCAAGCGGGAGTTCCTGGACGCGCACCCGGAGCCGACCTCCGTGCGCTTCCACGCCATGGAGCTGGACGACTTCCTGCTCGGCCCGCTGCCCAACCACCTCTTCACCCGGGACACCTCGGCCTGGATCTACGACGGGGTCTCCATCAACGCCATGCGCTGGCCCGCCCGGCAGCGCGAGACGGTCCACTTCGAGGCGATCTACCGCCACCACCCGCTGTTCCGCGACGAGACCTTCCACCTGTGGTCCGAGGGGCAGGCCGACTACCCCTCCACCATCGAGGGCGGCGACGTCCTCGTCATGGGCAACGGCGCCGTGCTCATCGGCATGAGCGAGCGCACCACGCCCCAGGCCGTCGAGATGCTCGCCCACAAGCTGTTCGCCGCCGGGTCCGCCCGGACCATCGTGGCCCTGGACATGCCGAAGCGGCGCGCCTTCATGCACCTGGACACGGTGATGACGATGGTCGACGGCGACACCTTCACCCAGTACGCCGGGCTCGGCATGCTCCGCTCCTACACCATCGAGCCGGGCGCCGGGGAGAAGGACCTGAAGGTCACCGACCACCCGCCGGAGCACATGCACCGCGCGATGGCCGCCGCCCTCGGCCTCGGCGAGATCCGGGTCCTCACCGCCACCCAGGACGTGCACGCGGCCGAGCGCGAGCAGTGGGACGACGGCTGCAACGTCCTGGCCGTCGAGCCGGGCGTCGTCGTCGCCTACGAACGCAACGCCACCACCAACACCCACCTGCGCAAACAGGGCATCGAGGTGATCGAGATCCCCGGCAGCGAGCTGGGCCGGGGCAGGGGCGGGCCGCGCTGCATGAGCTGCCCGGTGGAGCGAGGGTCCGTATAAGCCCCTGTATAGAAATTCAGAAGTTCGTATAGACTTCCAGGAGTCAGTCCCCGACCTGCACCTCTGGAGCGCCCCCATGGCGACAGTCCCGACCGCCCTCGCCGGCCGCCACTTCCTCAAGGAGCTGGATTTCACCGAGGAGGAGTTCCGCGGCCTGATCGAGCTGGCCGCGGAACTGAAGGCCGCGAAGCGGGCCGGGACGGAGACGCGGTACCTCCAGGGCAGGAACATCGCGCTGATCTTCGAGAAGACCTCGACGCGCACCCGCTGCGCGTTCGAGGTCGCCGCCGCCGATCAGGGCGCGTCCACGACCTACCTCGACCCGGCCGGGTCGCAGATCGGCCACAAGGAGTCCGTGAAGGACACCGCCCGCGTCCTCGGGCGCATGTTCGACGGTATCGAGTACCGCGGCGACAGCCAGACCAAGGTCGAGGAGCTGGCGGCCTTCGCGGGCGTCCCCGTCTACAACGGCCTGACCGACGACTGGCACCCCACCCAGATGCTCGCCGACGTGCTCACCATGACCGAGCACAGCGACCGCCCGCTGCGGGAGACCGGCTTCGCCTACCTCGGCGACGCCCGCTTCAACATGGGCAACTCCTACCTGGTCACCGGCGCCCTGCTCGGCATGGACGTGCGCATCGTCGCCCCGAAGGCCTACTGGCCCGCCCAGGGGGTCGTCGACCGGGCGCACCGGCTCGCCGGGGCCAGCGGGGCGCGCATCACCCTCACCGAGGACGTGGCCGAGGGCGTGCGCGGTGCCGGGTTCGTCGTCACCGACGTCTGGGTCTCCATGGGCGAGCCCAAGGAGGTCTGGGCGGAGCGGATCAAGGCCCTCGCGCCCTACGCCGTGACCATGGACGTGCTGCGCGCCACCGGCAACCCGGACGTCAAGTTCCTGCACTGCCTGCCCGCCTTCCACGACCTGGGCACCAAGGTGGGCCAGGAGATCTTCGAGACCTACGGGCTCGACTCCCTGGAGGTCACGGACGAGGTCTTCGAGTCGGAGCACTCGGTCGTCTTCGACGAGGCGGAGAACCGGCTGCACACCATCAAGGCCGTACTCGTCGCCACCCTCGCCTGACGCTTCCACGCGGCCTGCCCCCACCAGGCCCTATGCTGACCGGCGGCTCCGGAGCCACCCCTTCCGGTGCCGTCGGCCGCGACCACCGTCGCGCCCCCCGCACCACCAGAAACGAGCACCACCCGCAATGCCCGCTTCCCGCGTCAAGTCCCCCCACTTCCTCGTCGCCGAATCCGGCGCGGACCGCGAAGGCCACGGCCTGAAGCGCACGATGGGGCTGTTCCAGCTCGTCTGCTTCGGCGTCGGCGCGATCGTCGGCACCGGCATCTTCGTCGGCCTGTCCGACTCCGTCGCCGAGGCCGGCCCTGCCGTCGTCGTCTCCTTCATCCTCGCTGCGATCACCTGCGTGTTCACCGCGTTCGCCTTCGCCGAGCTGGGCGGCGCGATCCCGGTCTCCGGCTCCTCGTACTCCTTCGCCTACGCCGGGCTCGGCGAGCGGACCGCCTTCCTCGTCGGCTGGTGCCTGCTCCTGGAGTACGGCGTCTCCGTCTCGGCGGTCGCGGTCGGCTGGAGCCAGTACGTCAACGAACTGCTCGACAGCGTCCTCGGGCTCCGGCTGCCGCAGGTGCTCTCCGCGGGCCCCGGCGAAGGCGGCGCCGTCAACCTGCCCGCGGTGATCGTCATCGCCCTGGCCTGCGTGCTGCTGGTGCGCGGCGTGCGGGAGAGCGCCCGCGCCACGGCCGCCATGGCCGTCCTCAAGCTGGCCGTGCTGCTCGCCTTCTGCGCCGTCGGCTTCTACGCCTTCCAGGACGGCAACCTCACCCCCTTCTCCCCGGCCGGCCTCGGCGGTATCGGCGCCGGCACCACCGCCGCCTTCTTCTCCTACATCGGCTTCGACGCGATCACCACGGCCGGCGAGGAGGCCAAGAACCCGCGCCGGGACATCCCCGTCGCGATCCTGGTCTGCATCGGCCTGGTCACCCTGCTGTACTGCGCGGTCGCCGTCGCCGCGATCGGCGCCGTCGGCGGCGACCAGGTCGGCGACCGGCCCGCCGCGCTCTCCTACGTCGTCGACCGGGTCACCGGCTCCGCGGTCGGCGGCGGCGTGGTCGCCTTCGGCGCGGTCGTCGCCATCGCCTCCGTGGTGCTCGCCGTGATGTACGGCCAGACCCGCATCCTGATGTCGATGTCCCGGGACGGACTGATCCCCCGGGTCTTCGAGAAGGTCTCCCCGCGCACCGCGACCCCCGTCGCCGGCACCCTGATCGTCGGCGTGGTCTTCGCCCTCCCGGCGGCCTTCGCCCCGCTCGACGCGGTGGTCAACCTGTGCACCATCGGCACCCTCGCCACCATGGCCGCCGTCAACGTCTCGGTGATCACCCTGCGCCGCCGCGAACCGGGCCTCGCCCGCACCTTCCGCGTGCCGCTCTACCCGGCGACGCCGCTGCTAGGGATCGGCTTCTGTCTGTACCTGATGTACGAGACGGGCGGTGCCACCTGGCTCCAGTTCGCGGTGTTCCTCGCGGTGGGACTGCTGGTCTACACGGCCTACGGGCGCCGGCACTCCCGCCTGGCCAGGACCGCCGTCAGTGCGGACGACGCGGAGCGGGTACCGCAGGAAGCCTGAACCAGACCGCCTTGCCCGACCGGGTGGGCCGGTGACCGCAGGACGAGCTGAGGGCGCGGATCAGGAGCAGACCGCGCCCGTCCTCGCGCCACGGGTCGGGCGGCTCCACGTCCGGCCGGGTGAGGTCGGCCGGCGGCGACGGGTCGGGGTCGTGGACCTCCACCTGGCAGCCGGTCGGCATCAGCTCCACCACCAGCTCGATCGAGGTCGGGCCGACCGGGGTGTGCTCCACCGCGTTGGCGACCAGCTCCGCCGTGAGCAGCTCCGCGGTGTCCCCGTCGGCCGTGTGCTCCAGCTCGGCCAGGGCGTTGCGCACCAGGGCACGCGCCACCGGCACCGCCGCGGCGGAGTGCGGCAGTGCGATGCGCCAGGAGGCGGGTGCGGGGAAGTGATCGTGCACGGCAGGTCCGTTTCGTGGAGCAGGGGAGTCCTGTCCTGCTTTCAACCTTATGAATGGTACGGCGCCGCCCGGCAGAGCCGTTCGACGGGCACCTTCCGGGACCTTCGGCCCTCGACACGGGCCGCATATCGCGCACCCGTGACGACAGTCACAGAAGGGTGATAACTTCGAGTGTCATGAGTCCCTTCACCGGCTCCGCCGCCCCCACCCCCGACTGGCGGCACCTGCGCGTCGAGGTGGCCGACGGCGTCGCGACGGTCACCCTCGCCCGCCCGGACAAGCTCAACGCCCTCACCTTCGAGGCCTACGCCGACCTGCGCGACCTGCTCGCCGAGCTGTCCCGTCAGCGGTCGGTGCGGGCGCTGGTGCTGGCCGGAGCGGGGCGCGGCTTCTGCTCCGGCGGCGACGTGGACGAGATCATCGGCGCCACCCTGTCCATGGACACCGCCCGGCTGCTCGACTTCAACCGGATGACCGGCCAGGTGGTGCGGGCGGTACGGGAGTGCCCGTTCCCGGTGATCGCCGCGCTGCACGGGGTCGCCGCGGGGGCGGGCGCGGTCCTCGCCCTGGCCGCCGACTTCCGCGTCGCCGACCCGTCCGCCCGCTTCGCCTTCCTCTTCACCCGCGTCGGCCTCTCCGGCGGCGACATGGGCGCCGCCTACCTGCTGCCCCGCGTCGTCGGCCTCGGCCACGCCACCCGGCTGCTGATGCTCGGCGACCCGGTCCGCGCACCCGAGGCCGAGCGGATCGGCCTGATCAGCGAGCTGACCGAAGAGGGCCGCGCCGACGAGGCCGCCCACACCCTGGCCCGGCGCCTCGCCGACGGCCCGGCCCTGGCCCACGCCCAGACCAAGGCCCTGCTCACCGCCGAGCTGGACATGCCGCTGGCGGCAGCGGTCGAACTCGACGCGTCGACCCAGGCCCTTTTGATGACCGGCGAGGACTACGCCGAGTTCCACGCCGCCTTCACGGAGAAGCGCCCCCCGAAGTGGCAAGGGAGGTAGGGGAGATGTTGTCAACGCGGGGAAGCACAGCCGACCTAGGGGCGCGGGGCGGTGTGGATCAGCGGCTCCGCCGCGGGGCGCGAGCAACCACAACGAACCCGCAGCCGCCCGCGAAGACAGGCCACCCCCTACGCGCCGCGATCGTCGGTGGCGGCCCCGGCGGCCTCTACACCGCCGCCCTCCTCAAACGCCTCGCCCCCGACCGCCAGGTCACCGTCTACGAACGAGGCGCCCCCGACGACACCTTCGGCTTCGGCGTAGTCCTCTCCGACGAAACCCTCGGCGGCATCGAACACGCCGACCCGACCGTCTACGAGGCCCTCAAGGCCCACTTCGTCCGCTGGGACGACATCGACATCGTCCACCGAGGCACCCGCCACACCTCCGGAGGACACCGCTTCGCCGCCCTGGGACGCCGCCGCCTCCTGGAGATCCTGCACGAGCGCTGCCGCGACCTCGGCGTGGAGCTCCGCTTCCGCACCGAGGCACCGCCCCCGGACCGCCTCGCGCGCACCCACGACCTCGTCGTCGCCGCCGACGGCGTGCACAGCGCCACCCGTGCGGCGTACCGAGAGGTCTTCCGGCCGCAGCTCACCCCCCACCGCTGCCGCTACATCTGGCTCGCCGCCGACTTCGCCTTCGACGCCTTCCGCTTCGAGATCGCCGAGACCGAGCACGGCGTCATGCAACTGCACGGCTACCCCTATGCACCCGACGCCTCCACCGTCATCGTCGAGATGCGCGAGGAGGTCTGGCGGGCGGCCGGCTTCGACGAACTGGACGAGACCGAGTCCACCGCCCGCTGCGCCAAGATCTTCGCCGACGCGCTCGGCGGCCGCCCCCTGCGTTCCAACAAGTCGGCCTGGACCACCTTCCGCACGGTCGTCAACGCACGCTGGTCGCACGGCAACGTCGTCCTGCTCGGCGACGCCGCCCACACCGCCCACTTCTCCATCGGCTCCGGCACCAAGCTCGCCGTCGAGGACGCCCTCGCGCTCGCCGCCTGCCTGGAGGAGCGGCCCACCCTCCAGGAGGCGCTGACCGCGTACGAGGAGGAGCGGCGCCCCGTTGTCGCCTCCACGCAGCGGGCGGCCAAGGCCAGCCTGGAGTGGTTCGAGGACCTGGACCGCTATCTCGGCCAGCCGCCGCGCCAGTTCGCCTTCAACCTGCTCACCCGCAGCCGCCGGGTCACCCACGAGAACCTGCGGCTGCGTGACGCCGACTTCACCGGCGAGGTGGAGCGCGAGTTCGGCTGCCCGCCGGACACGCCCCCGATGTTCACCCCGTTCCGGCTGCGCGGCCTGACCCTGCGCAACCGCGTCGTCGTCTCCCCGATGGACATGTACTCGGCCACCGACGGCATCCCCGGCGACTTCCACCTGGTCCACCTCGGCGCCCGGGCCCTCGGCGGTGCCGCCCTGGTGATGACCGAGATGGTGTGCGTCAGCGCCGAGGGCCGCATCACCCCCGGCTGCGCGGGCCTCTACACCGGCCGGCAGGGCGAGGCATGGCGGCGGATCACCGACTTCGTGCACGACGGCGCGCCCGGCACCGCGATCGGCGTACAGCTGGGCCACAGCGGCCGCAAGGGCTCGACCCGGCTGATGTGGGAGGGCATGGACGAACCACTGCCCGATGGCAACTGGCCCCTCGTGGCCCCCTCCCCGCTGCCGTACCGGCCCGGCAGCCAGACTCCGCGAGAGCTGTCCCGGGCGCAACTGACGGACGTGCGGGAGCAGTTCAGGTCCGCCGCCGAACGGGCCGCCGGGGCCGGATTCGACCTGCTCGAACTGCACTGCGCCCACGGCTACCTGCTCTCCGGCTTCCTCTCCCCGCTCACCAACCACCGCACCGACGCCTACGGCGGCTCACTGGAGAACCGGCTGCGCTTCCCCCTGGAGGTCTTCGACGCCGTACGCGCGGTGTGGCCGGACGAGCGGCCCATGACCGTACGGATCTCCGCCACCGACTGGGCCGAGGGCGGCACCAGCGACGAGGAGGCGGTGGAGATCGCCCGGGCCTTCGCCGCGCACGGCGCCGACGCCCTCGACGTGTCCACGGGCCAGGTCGTCGCCGGTGAACGGCCCGAGTTCGGACGGTCGTACCAGACGCCGTACGCGGACCGCATCCGCCACGAGGCGGGCGTCCCGGTGATCGCCGTCGGCGCCATCTCCTCCTGGGACGACGTCAACTCGCTGATCCTGGCCGGGCGCACCGACCTGTGCGCCCTCGCCCGGCCCCACCTCTACGACCCGCACTGGACGCTGCACGCCGCCGCCGAGCAGGGCTACGACGGACCGGGTGCCCGCTGGCCCGCGCCGTACCGGGCGGGCAGCCGCCCGCCGCGCACCGGACGCACCGACGCCCCCAAGCCGCGGCTCACGCTGCACGGCCCGCGTCAGGACGGGTAACCCCAGGCCGCGCACATCGGGCGCAGCCGTTCGGGGATCTCGTCCCGACCGGGCAGCGCGCGTCCCGGCTGCACGGTGCCGGTGCGGATGTTCTCCCGCCAGTCGCCCAGGCCCCTGACCAGCTCCGCACCGCTCTTCTCGCCGTAGTTGAGCATGGCCGGCGCGTAGTCGACGTCGAGGTACGCGCACAGGCGGCGCATCTCGCGCTCGGGGTCGCCGGTGATGTCCTCGTAGCGCACGGTGAAGCCTTCGGCGTCCGCCGACCGGGCCTCCTCCACGGCCGTCATGTAGCGCAGCACGTCCGTGACGGCCGTGTCGTGCGGCCGTTTGACGGGGTCGCTCTCGTGCCAGGAGCGGGCGATCGACTCGGGGTGACGCAGCAGGAAGACGAAGCGAGCGTCGGGCCAGCAGTCCTTGAGGCGCTGGTACATGTAGGCGTTGGCCGGTGTCTTCTCGACCACGAAGTCCTTGCCGGACTTGGTGAGTTCACGGTGCAGGACGCGGTCCCACAACAGGTGCTCCAGGTCGCCGCGGCGCAGGCCGAGTTCGCCCATCGCGCGCTCGGAGTGCCAGTTGGTGCAGGCGACCTCCAGCTTGCCGACGTGCAGTTCGTGCGGGGCGTGCAGCCGCGGGTGGGCACCCATCATCATGCGCAGCAGAGTGGAGCCGGAACGGATGGACGAGATGATGAAGACGGGCCGTCGCAGCAACCGGTCGGTGGGCAGTTCCCCGGCCGACGGACATCGGTACGGGGCCGCCCGGCCCTGCCTCTCCTTCGGACTCCCGTTCGCCGCCCGGGGTGCTCTCCGTACCTGGAGGCCGGTGGTGGCGGTGAGGGCCCGGTTCAAGTTGCGTGCGAGACTCATGCGTCCGCACGCTAGGGGACAAACCTGAGAAGAGGGTCTGAGGAGGCTGAGGGTTCGCTGATCCCCTCAGAATGTGACGCGACTCACAGTGCGTGGGGTGCTCGCTGCTCGGGAGGTGACGTCGGCCCCATGGCCGCGTAGTGCGCGCCCGCGTCGCGCAGCCGCTCGTGCAGTGCCCGGAAGACGGCCGCCGAGCGCGTGCCGGGCCAGTCCTCGGGCAGCAGACGGGCGGGCAGCCCGGGGTCCGCGTAGGGCAGGTGGCGCCAGGAGTCCAGAGCGAGGAGGTAGTCGCGGTAGGCCTCCTCGGGCGGCGTCTCCGCCCGGCGCTCCCAGTCGTGCAGGACGCGCGCGTGGCGGTCGAGGAAGGCCTCGTGCTCCTTGGCGATCGCGGCCAGGTCCCACCAGCGGGCCACCGCCTCGGCGGTCGCCGTGAAGCCCAGGTGCTCACCGCGGAAGAAGTCCACGTAGGAGTCCAGGCCGAGGCGGCCCAGGGCGTGCCGGGTCTCCGCGTACAGCCGGGCCGGGGCGATCCACACGCCGGGCGCCGCGGTGCCGAAGCCGAGACCGGCCAGGCGTGACCGCAGGACGTGCCGCTTCTGCCGCTCCGACTCGGGCACGGAGAACACAGCGAGCACCCAGCCCTCGTCCCCGTGGGGCGCGGTGGCGTAGACGCGCCGGTCCCCGTCGTCGAGCAACTGACGGGCCTCGGCGGAGAGTTCGTACCCCGCCGCACCCTCGGCCGTACGGGCGGGCAGCAACAGCCCGCGCCGTTTCAGCCGGGACACCGACGAACGCACGGAGGGCGCGTCCACCCCGACCGCGGCCAGCAGCCGGATCAGCTCGGCGACGGGCACCGGGCCCGGCGCGCAGCGGCCGTACGCGCCGTAGAGCGTGACGATGAGGGACCTCGGAGCGGGCTGTACGTGCTGGTCGGACACATTGATCATCTTATGTCGTCGGCGTCACGCCCGGCCCGGTCGGGTCGAGGAGGCGGTAGCGCTGAAGCTTGCCGGTCGCCGTGCGCGGCAGCGCGTCCAGGAAGAGGATCTCGCGCGGGCACTTGTACGGCGCCAGCTCCGAGCGCAGGAACGCGCGCAGCGCGTCCGCGTCCCGCGCGGCCCCTTCCCGCAGCACCGCGTGCGCCACCACGACCTGCCCCCGGTGGTGGTCGGGACGGCCCACCACCGCCGCCTCCACCACGTCCGGGTGGCGCAGCAACGCGTCCTCCACCTCGGGCCCGGCGATGTTGTACCCGGCGGAGATGATCATGTCGTCGGCGCGTGCCACGTACCGGAAGTACCCGTCGGGCTCGCGGACGTAGGTGTCCCCGGTGACGTTCCAGCCGCCGCGCACGTACTCCCGCTGGCGCGGATCGGCGAGGTACCGGCAGCCCACCGGACCGCGCACCGCCAGCAGTCCGGGCTCCCCGTCGGGCACGGGCGCGCCGTGCGCGTCCTGCACGCGCGCCTGCCAGCCCGGCACCGGAACGCCCGTCGTGCCGGGCCTGATGTCGTCGTCCGCCGCGGACACGAAGATGTGCAGCAGCTCGGTGGCGCCGATGCCGTTGATGATCCGCAGTCCGGTGCGCTCGTGCCAGGCCCGCCAGGTGGCCGCGGGCAGGTTCTCGCCCGCCGAGACGCAGCGCCTGAGGCTGCTCACGTCGTACCCGTCCAGCTCGTCGAGCATTGCGCGGTACGCCGTCGGCGCGGTGAACAGCACCGACACCCGGTGCTCGGCGACCGCCGGCAACAGCTGCCTGGGGCCGGCCTGTTCGAGCAGCAGGGCGCTCGCCCCGGCCCGCATCGGGAAGACGACGAGCCCGCCGAGCCCGAAGGTGAAGCCGAGCGGCGGGCTGCCCGCGAAGACGTCGTCGGAGCGCGGCTTGAGCACCTGCGCGGAGAAGGTGTCCGCGATCGCCAGCACATCGCGGTGGAAGTGCATGCACCCCTTGGGCCGCCCGGTGGTGCCGGAGGTGAACGCGATCAGCGCCACGTCGTCGGCGGCGGTGTCGACGGCCCGGTAGGGCGCCGAGGGCACCGCGTCCGACGTCGTACGGCTGTGCAGGTCGTCCGGCGCGTCCCCGCCGTACGCCGTGATCCGCAGGCCGGCGATCTCCGCCTTGGCGAGGTCGTCGACGGCCCGGACGTCGCACAGCGCGTGCCGCACCCGGGCGATCTCGCAGATCGCGCGCAGCTCGTGCGGGCGCTGCTGGGCCAGCACGGTGACCGCCACCGCGCCCGCCTTCAGCACCGCCAGCCAGCACGCGGCCAGCCACGGGCCGGTGGGGCCGCGCAGCAGCACCCGGTTGCCCGGGACGACACCGAGGTCGCCGGTGAGCACGTGGGCGATCCGGTCGACGCGGTCCCGCAGCCCCCCGTAGGTCCAGGTGTCCCCGGACGCGGTGCGGAAGACCGGGCGGTCGTCGGGCGGCCCGGTGAGCAGCTCGGCGGCGCAGTTCAGCCGCTCCGGGTAGCGCAGCTCCGGCAGGTCGAAGAGCAGCTCCGGCCACTGCTCGGGGGGCGGCAGGTGGTCGCGCGCGAAGGTGTCGACGTGGGCGGAGCGGTGCGGGTCCGCGCGGCGAGGATCGGCCATGGCGGTTCGCCCCCTTTGTCGTGGTGGGCTCGCGCAACGAGTGTATCGTGTTGGTGACGACAGTCAACGGGGCGCGATAACCTCGATCGTGACCCGGTGGCCCGTCCGGCGGGCAGGGGAGCAGGGGAAGGGACCGGCGATGACCGCATTCTCGCTCGAACCGGCACAACTCACCTGGTGCGACGAGCTGCGCGCCCTCGCCGCCGAACGGCTGCGTCCGCTCGCGGAGAAGGGCGAGCCGGGCCGCGTCAACCGTCCCCTGGTCGCCGAGCTGGGCTCCCTCGGCCTGCTGCCCCGCCTGTTCACCTCGGGCGCGCTCGACCTGTGCCTGATGCGCGAGTCCCTCGCCCACGCCTGCACGGAGGCCGAGACCGCCCTCGCCCTCCAGGGCCTCGGCGCCCACCCCGTGCACGCGCACGGCACCGAGTCCCAGCGCGCCCGCTGGCTCCCCCGGGTGAGCGAGGGCACCGCGGTCGCCGCCTTCGCCCTCAGCGAGCCCGACGCGGGCTCCGACGCGGCGGCACTGTCGCTGCGGGCGGAACCGGAGACCGGGCCCGGCGCGGGAGCCTCCGCCTGGCGGCTCACCGGGGACAAGTGCTGGATCTCCAACGCCCCCGAGGCCGACTTCTACACGGTGTTCGCCCGCACCACCCCCGGCGCCGGGGCCCGCGGCGTGACCGCCTTCCTGGTGCCCGCCGACCGCCCCGGCCTCACCGGCACCCCGCTCGACATGCTCTCGCCGCACCCCCTCGGCGCCCTCGCCTTCGACGGCGTGCCCGTCACCGCGGACGACGTGCTCGGCGAACCCGACCGCGGTTTCCGTGTAGCCATGGACACCCTCAACCTGTTCCGCCCCAGCGTCGGCGCCTTCGCCGTCGGGATGGCGCAGGCCGCCCTGGACGCGACCCTCGCCCACACCACCGCCCGCGAGGCCTTCGGCGGCAGGCTGCGCGACCTCCAGACCGTCGCCCACCAGGTCGCCGAGATGGCGCTGCGCACCGAGGCGGCCCGCCTGATGGTGTACGCGGCGGCCACGGCGTACGACGCGGGCGCGCCGGACGTCCCGAAGCGCGCCGCGATGGCGAAACTCCTCGCCACCGAGACCGCCCAGTACGTCGTCGACCACGCCGTCCAGCTGCACGGCGCCCGCGCCCTGCGCCGCGGCCACCTCCTCGAACACCTCTACCGCGAGGTGCGTGCCCCGCGCGTCTACGAGGGCGCCAGCGAGGTCCAGCGCGGCATCGTCGCCAAGGAGCTGTACCGGACGCACCAGCCGTCCCCGACCGACGCCACGAGCAAGGAGGCCGGAGCATGACCGCCGAACGGGTGAACCCACCCCAACTGTCCCCGCCCACCGGCTTCTCCCACGCCGTCGTCGCCACCGGCGGCCGCGTCGTGTTCCTGGCCGGCCAGACCGCCCTCGACACCGACGGCAAGGTCACCGGCGACACCCTCCCCGCCCAGTTCGAGCAGGCCCTCACCAACCTCCTCACCGCCCTGCGCGCCGCCGGGGGCACCCCCGCCGACCTCGCCCGCGTCACCGTCTACGCCACCGACGTCGCCGCCTACCGCACCCACGCCGCGGACCTCGGCCGCACCTGGCGCGCACTGGCGGGCCGCGACTACCCGGCGATGGCGGTCGTGGAGGTCGTACGGCTCTGGGACGAACGGGCGTTGGTGGAACTGGACGGGTTCGCGGTACTGCCCTAGCCCGCCGGACAGGCCCTAGCATTCCGGCATGCCGCACATCGAACTGAGCGCGGGAACCATCGAGTACGAGGACACCGGCGGCGACGGCCCGGTCGTCGTCCTCCTCCACGGCCTCGTCCACGACGCGACCGTCTGGCGCAAGGTCCTCGCCGACCTGCGCACCGACCACCGGGTGATCGCGCCGACCCTGCCCTACGGCGCCCACCGCCGCCCGATGCGCCGACCACCCACACCCGACCTGGTCAACGAGCTGATCGCCGAGTTCCTCGACCGCCTCGACCTCACCGACGTCACCCTCGTCGAGAACGACTGCGGGCGCGCCCAGACGGTGGCCGCCCGGCACCCGGAGCGGCTCGCACGGCTGGCGCTCGTCGCGTGCGAGGCGTTCGACAACTACCCGCCGGGCCTGCCCGGGAAGCTGATCGGCATCGCCTGCCGGGCCCCCGGCGGCGTCTCCCTGCTGGTGCGCACCCTCGGCCTCAGACCGCTGCGGCGCCTCCCGGTCGGTATCGGCGCCCTCACCAAGCGGCCCGTGCCCGACGAGGTCGTCGACGGCTGGCTGCGCCCGCTGCGCACCGACCCGGCGATCCGGCGCGACTTCCGGCACTACGGCACGCACGTGCGCCGCGACGAACTGCTCGAAGCCGCCCAGGGCCTGCGGAGGTTCGACCGGCCCGCACTCGTCGTCTGGGCGACCGAGGACCTGATGATGCCCCGCGCCCACGGCCGACGCCTGGCCGAACTCCTCCCGCGGGGACGGCTGGTGGAGGTCGAGGACACCCGGACGCTGATCCCCGAGGACCAGCCGGAGCTGCTCGCCACCCTGCTGCGGGAGTTCGTCGCCGAGAAGGACTGAGTCCTGCCGGACGGATTCAGGCGGCCATCACCAGACGCCCGGCGGGCACCCGGCACGGGGCGACCACACGGCCGTCGGGGAGCAGCTCGCCGGTGTCGTCGAAGACGACCGTGCCGTCGCACAGCAGGTTCCACCCCTGCTCCGGATGGGCGGCCACGACGTGCGCGGTGACGACGCGCGCCTCGGGCGAGTCGGAAGCGGGGCAGGAAGGCCGGTGGACACACATGGCGCACCTCCACGTCGGAAGACCGTCCCGTCCTCGGGACCGTCGCGTATACAGACGGTGCGCCCGCCGGGAAGTCATCGCCAAGACCCGGGCGGCAAGCGTGACAACACCCGGACAAGCCGGCGACGGTTCCACGACGGCCGGCCCGGACTCGCCACCGAAGGGGTGACGGTCACTGCCGCCGGCCCCTCCGCCCGGTACCAGTGGAACCCCTCATTCCGACCGACCGGGAGGTTCCCCATGCCCGTACGCCCCGCCGCCCTCGCCACGGCCGCCGGCGCCGCCCTGCTCCTGCTCGCCGCCCCCGCCGCCACGGCCGCACCCCACGACGCCCGCCTCGTCGCGGAGTCGGTGACCGTCGACCCGACCGGCCGCATCGCCGCCGACGGCAGCGTCACCCTCTCCGGCACCTACCGCTGCGCCGGCGGCAGCGGCCCGGTCTTCGTCAGCTCCACCGTGAGCCAGAGCGACCCGTCCGCCCGCTACGGCGTCGGCGGCACCCGCGCGGTCTGCGACGGCCTGGAGCACCGCTGGGTCAACACCGGCACGCCCGACACCGTCGTCCTCCAGCCCGGCGCGGCCCACGTCGAGGCCACCCTGATGGAGCTGCGCCCCATGGGCATCGTGCCGCTCCCGAGCTTCCACGCCCGGCAGGGACAGGACGTGACCCTCGTGGCGGGCTGACCCGCGCGGTCCCCTTCCGTACCGGTCCGGGCGCGATCCGCAACGCATTCCGCATTTCCTTTTCTTCACATTCTCCGGAGGAGACGGCAGAGCGCGACGACCACCTTGTTCCGCTCCGGATCAGGTTCGTTTTCCGGGCCCCGCGCCGGGCCGCGGCGAACGCACGGCATTCTGCCGCTGCTGCGGAAGGGACACCGGATCGGCGGCCGCCCTGCCCGACGGATCGTCACCCGCAGTGACCGCGGCGCGTTGCCGGTGGCGTGGCACCGCCCGCCGGGGCGGACGGGTGAGCGTGATCTGGCGGACGACCTGCTGGAAGCAGACCAGCGAGGCCAGTCCGGGCAGGGCGGCCGCCGCGCCGTCGCTGATCGTCCTGGGGGCCTCCGCGATGCAGAGCAGCATCGCGATGGCCGAGAACAGCAGGACCACGGCCCAGGAGTGCACCGCGCGGCGCTGGTGCAGCGCGGCCCGCAGCACCGCCAGCGAGGCCACCAGCCAGGGCCCGTACACCAGCAGCGGCCACCAGGACACGACGCTGCCGCGGGTGCGGGTCACGGCGGCCAGCCGCAACGGTTCGTAGGCCACCATGCCGCCGAACAGGCTCACGGAGGCGGCGATGACCGCGGCGAGCGCGGCGACGAACAGGCTCGCGGCGCGCAGCCGGCTCACCTTTCTCCCTCTGCGGACCCTGCGGTGACTCGTCGGGGACTCCCTCAACGGGGGCAGCTCCGCCGTGATCTCCTGCAGATTGCTCAGCGGTGTGCCCGGGGCGGGTGCGAGCGCCGAGGTGTCCGTCGCGGAGGGTGCTCCGGTCTGCTGCTCCATCGCGTCCTGGAGCAGGAACGCGAGTTCCTCGGCCGGGTCCCAACCGGGTTCGGGCGGGACCAGGGTCTCCTGGGAGGCCGCCTCGGGTGCGCGGTGCCGACCGGTGCCCGTGGTGCGGAACGGCCCTTCGCCGTACGGCATGCGGGGGTGAGTGTGGTCTCCGTAGTGTTCTTCGTACACGAGGTGCCGGTCACTCCGCCCGGGTGTACGTCAAGGAGCCCTGCGCCCGGCCCCACCGCTCGGCGAGGCCGGTCTCCAACTCGGTCATGACGTCCAGGAACCGCTGCAGCACGGGCTCGGTCACCCGGAGAGGGACGGGGTGCCCGCCTCTGGTCAGAGTTCCGTCGCTCGGTGACGGACAGTGATTTCTGCCGGGCCTGTAGGTGTACTGGCCAAGCGCCGTGAATTCCCCGCGTTCCTCGGTCATATCCGAAGTAACGTCTGCCTACTCCGTCGGATGCGCGGCAGTCGAGTGAACGATTTCTGCGATACTTACCCAATCTCGAATTCACACCGGTTCGGTCGCCGTCCTGTACGAAAAGCGTCACAGGTCGCGCGAACGGGGGAAGAAGCGCAGCCCGACGGAGCGTCCGGGCCCGGTACGGGGCCTGGCGGCGCGTGACCTAGGGTGGCCGTGACCACGGACAGCGCAGGAGCGGCCATGAAGCGAGCGGCACCCGGGCGGGCGCACGCCCACCTCAGCGGTGTGCTGGCCCTGCTCGTGGCAGTGGTGGGGCTGCTGTGCCTCTTCGGGCACGCGGAAAGCGGAGGGCGCGGCACGCCCGCGGCGACCGCGGAGCGGGTACACACCGCCGCCGCGGCCGAAGCTTCCGACGGCGCCGCCGCACCGTGCGGCAAGAAGGCGGTCGGCGACTCCAGTGTCCAGCGGGCCGAGAACCCGCCGCCGTCCGCCGCCTCCCCGCGCGCGACGTCGCCGCACACCGATCCCGCGCCCCTCGTGCCACAGCACTTCGGCGTGTTCGCCGGCGGCCCTGATCCGCCCCCACCGACCCTCCACTCCGTTCTGCGGATGTAGACCGGCCCGTTCGGCCGCGTCCCTGCATCCTCGGAAACGGAGTTCTTCGGCATGTCCTCTTCCCCGCGCTCTTGGCGGCGGGCGGGTACGGCACTGCGTGATTGGCGGTCCCGGCAGTGGATCGTGGCGGGCGCGGCTGCGCCGGCCACGGCGGTCCTGGTCGGCGTGCCCACCGACGTGGTGCCCAATCCCCTCTTCGGCCGGTCGGTCCCCGTGCAGTGGTGGAACTACCCGGCGCTGGCCGTCACGGCGGTACTGGCCGGCATCGTCCTGACCACCTACGTGCGCCGGCCGTCGTCCTCCCCAAAGCCGCACGCCGCCGACGGCGGCCGGCTCGGGGCGATCGGCGGGGTGCTCTCCTTCTTCGCCGTCGGCTGCCCGGTCTGCAACAAACTCGTCCTCGTGCTCCTCGGAGCCTCCGGCGCCCTGAGCTACTGGGCTCCGCTGCAACCGCTGCTGGCCGTGCTGTCGGCGGGCCTGCTCGCGGAAGCCGCGCTGCGCCGCCTCTCCGCCGAGACCGAGTGCCCGGTCACGCCCTCCGCCTGACCCGCGGCCCGGTTGCGCACCCCTCACTCTTCCTCTTCCTTTCCCTCCTCACCCGTCTGAGGTACCCCATGACTGGATCCACCCCTTCCTCCTCCCCGTCCTCGTCCCCGTCCCGCCGCAGCCGCGGGCGGACCGTCGCTGCCGTGGCGGTGCTCGCCGCCGCCGCGGTGACCGCCGCCTTCGCCCTCACGCTCGACGACTCGGACCACCGCGAGGAGAAGGCCGGCGAACCCGCGGCCGTCACCGGCTCCGCCGCCCCCGCGCCCGCCGACCAGGGCCTGCTCGCCCTCGCCCGCCGCGACGCGTCCGACCCCTTGGCGGTCGGACGCGCGGACGCTCCGGTGGTGCTGATCGAGTACTCCGACTTCCAGTGCCCGTTCTGCGGCCGGTTCGCCCGCGAGACCAAACCCGAACTGCTGCGCTCGTACGTGGACAAGGGGACCCTGCGCATCGAGTGGCGGAACTTCCCCATCTTCGGCGAGGAGTCCGAACAGGCGGCGCTGGCCGGCTGGGCGGCCGGGCGGCAGAACAAGTTCTGGGAGTTCCACGACGTCGCCTACGGCAAGCCGCGCGAACGCAACACCGGCGCCTTCGACGCCGAGAACCTCATCGCCATGGCCCGCGAGGCGGGAATCGCCGACATCGAGCGTTTCCAGGCCGACATGGCCTCCGACGAGGCCCGCGGCGCCGTGCGCGAGGACCAGGAAGAGGGCTACACCCTGGGCGTGACCAGCACCCCGGCGTTCCTGGTCAACGGCAGGCCGATCCTGGGCGCCCAGCCCACCGAAACCTTCGAGGAAGCCGTCGAGACCGCGGCGAAGACGGCGAAGGCGGCCGGGCGATGAGCGAAGCCGGCCTGGCGATGGCCTTCCTCGGCGGCCTGCTGGCCCTGCTCAGCCCGTGCAGCGCACTGCTGCTGCCGGCCTTCTTCGCCTACTCCTTCACCAGCCGCACCCGGCTGATGGCACGCACCGGCCTGTTCTACGCCGGACTGTGCACGACGCTGGTACCGCTCGGCGTGGCCGGTTCGTTCGCCAGCCGCCTCTTCTACGGACACCGGGACGTCCTGGTGACGGCGGGCGGGTGGACGGTCATCGCCCTGGGCGTGGCCCAGATCGCCGGGCTGGGCTTCGGCTCCCGCCGGATGGCGCGGGCCGCGGGCGGACGCCGTTCGGGCTCGGCCCTGTCGGTGTTCGCCCTCGGCGCGGTGTACGGGCTGGCGGGATTCTGCGCGGGACCGATCCTCGGCTCCATCCTGACCGTGGCGGCCGTGGACGGCGACCCGCTGCACGGCGGGGTGCTGCTCGCCGTCTACGCGCTGGGAATGGCGGTCCCGATGTTCGTACTGGCGCTGCTCTGGGACCGGTTCGACCTGGGCCGCAGGCGCTGGCTGCGGGGCCGGACCTTCCGGGCGGGCCCGTTGACCCTGCACAGCACCACCCTCATCGGAGGTCTGTTCTTCATCGCGCTCGGGGTGGCGTTCCTGGCCTTCGACGGCACCTCCGCGCTGCCGTCGGTGCTGGACACCGACACGGAGTTCGCCCTGGAGGAACGACTGTCCGACATCGGCGCGGCGGTGTCCGACCGGGTGGTCCTCCTGGTCCTGGCCGGGGTGGCGGCGCTGACCGCCCTGCTGGTGCTGCTCCGGCCGGGCGGGCGGCGGGAAGCACAGGCACCGCCGAATTCCGGGCCGGGGGAGGGTGATTCAGGCGTGCACTCACGCATGAGGACGTAGTCCACTACTGTGTGTTGCCGCTGGACGGGAATCGTGATCCTTCCAGCCGTGGCCGGTCTCACCTCGAAGCAGAGGGAACGACATGTCTCCCAGTTCATCGCCGTGGTTACGTCGACAGCTGTCCCGGCGCGGCTCGGCCGCGGCTCGGACTGCCCTGCTGATGTCGGCTCTGGCGGCGGTGTTCGTCGCCGGATGCACCGACGAGGGCGGGACGCCCCGGAGCGGAGCGGCTGAGGGCAGGCCGACCGCGTCGGCTCCCTCGGACGCCTCGTTTCCGCCGAACCCGCCGGCCGCCGCCGGATGCGCCGGGAAGACGCTCGACCACCGGGACATCCGGCATCCGGAGCTGGGGCCGGTCCGGGTGTTCCTGGTCCAGCGCCCCGCGTCCGACCCGCCGGCCGGATGCGTCGCGGCCGTCACCGGAAGCGGGCGCGCGCTGGCCCCTGTCGAGGTGGACGCCAACTGGAGCATGGAAGACCCGCTGCGATTCGCCGCTCCGGCAACCGACTCGACCAAGAACCTCTTCGTGATCTACAACCCGGGGCGCTACGACGGGGTCCTGGTGCTCGTACCCACCGCGGACGGATTCGCCGACATCGGCTGGCGGAGCCCGGACGAGTACTACAGCGGCGGCAGATTCGCCTTCTACTACGCGAGGCCGGTCGGCCCCGGAAAGAACGGCGAATACACGATCGTCCAGTCCATCAAGGGGTGCGATCCCTCCTGTGCCGAAGGTGCCACCGCCAAGGTGACCTTGCGGTGGGACGGTCACGACTACCTGCCGACCGGTTGATGCGGACGCGCTGGATGCCGCGGGGGCGCGGACCGGTCAGGACCGAGCTGGGGTACGGCGCCTTCCTGTCCTACAGCGGCGAGCGCGACCGGCGATGGCTGCCTCATCTGCGGCACGCGATCGAGAAGCAGTCCCGCCCCTGGTACAAGCCGCCGCACATCAGGGTCTTCCTGGACAAGACAGGAGTATCGATCGGGCCGGAGCTGTGGGGCAAGATCGAGGCCGGTCTCGCCCGCTCCGACTGGCTCGTGGTCCTGGCGTCACCCGAGGCGAGGTCCTCGGCGTGGGTCGACCGGGAGATCGCGTGGTGGCTGGAGCACAAGTCGGTGCACACCATCCTGCTCGTCGTCACCGCCGGGCAGTTGGTGTGGGACGAGCGGCGGGGCGACTGGGATCCCGAGCGGTCGACGGCGCTGCCGGCCCGGCTGGCGGGGAAGTTCGAGCGGCAACCCGTCTGGAAGTCCGTGGACCCGCGCCCCGGCGGCGACGCGGGGTCCTCTCCCGACGTCGACGGTGTCGCCTTCGGTGTCGCGTCCGTCGTACGCGGCCTCTCCGAGGACGAACTCCGGTCGGAAGGACTCCGCGACACCCGGCGCAATCTGCGGACGGCCAGGATCGTCGCCGCCGCGTTGGGCTGTCTGCTGCTGGTCGCGAGCACCCTGTCGGTGGTCGCGGTCCTCTCACGTGCCGAGGCCACCCGGCAGCGCGACCAGGCCGTCGTCCAACAACTCATCACCCAGAGCTCCCTGCTCGCCGACCGCGACCCGTTCGCCGCCCGGTTGAAGGCGTTGGCCGCCTGGCGCATCGACCCCTCTCCACAGACCCGTTTCGCCGTTCTCGACGCATCCGTCAATCCGGCGTCCGGAGTGCTCTCCCACTCGGTGCCCGTGGACTCGGTGGCCTTCAGCCCCGACGGCCGGACGGTTGCCTCCGGCGGCAGCGACGGGGTGGTGAGACTCTGGCGGACGGGGACTCAGCGGATGACGGGGCGTCCGCTCATCGGACACCACCAGGGCATCACCTCGATCGCCTTCGCGCCGGACGGCAGGACACTGGCCAGCTCCGGCTTCGACGGCACCGTCCGACTCTGGGACCTCGCCGGCCGCAAGCAGATCGGTGCCCCCTTCAACGCCGGTTCCGGGACGGTTCATTCGGTCGTCTTCGGCCGCGGCGGCAGGACCCTCGTCACCGTCGACGAGGCCGACTCGGGGACCGTACGGGTGTGGGACCTGGCGACGCACCGCCGGACCGGGCAGCCGCTCGACGGTCTGGGACAGTTCCTCGCCACGAACCCGGACGGCAGCCGGGTGGGCTCCAGCGGGTCCCGGAACGGCGTACAGCTCTGGGACACCGCCTCCGGCGCACCGGTCGGGGGAGCGCTGAAGGGCGGCGACGGTGTCGTCACGTCACTCGCCTTCAGCCCCGACGGCAAAACCTTCGCCACCGCCGACCTCGTCGGCAGCCTCCGGTTGTGGGACATCGAGGCGAGCGCCCCGGTCGGCGAGCCGATCGCCTCCCCTTCCACGGGCGTCAGGTCGATCACCTTCAGCCCCGACAGCTCGATGCTCGCCGCCGCGTACGAGGACGGCGGCGTGCGGCTGTGGGATCTCCGCCGGCGCGCCGAGGTGGGCGGCCCGCTCCTCGCCCACACCAGTACCGTCGAGTCCGTCGCCTTCAGCCCGGACGGATCGGTCCTGGCCAGTGCGAGCGCGGACACCACGGTCCGCCTCTGGGGCATCCGCACACTACGGCAGGCCGGAGCACCGATCGACACGGGAGAACAGTGGGCGGCAGCGCTCAGCCCGGACGGGCGGTCCCTCGCCGTCGCCGACGCCGAGGAGACCGTGAGCCTCTGGAATCTCACCACACGACGCCGGGTCGGTGAGCCGCTCGCCCGCGCTGCCGGCAGCCTCAGCCCCAGCCTCGCGTTCCGCGCCGACGGTGCCGTGCTCGCGATCGGGTCCGACGGCCTGCGACTCCGGGACGTGGTGTCCCGCCGGCCCGTCGGCGAACCACTGCTCGGCGCGGGCGACGTCGGCGCGCTGTCCTTCGGTCCCGACGGCAGAACCCTCGTCAGCGGCGGCCCGGACTCCGTACACGTATGGGATCTGACGGCACGGCCTCCCACCCGCACGGCACTCGGCGCCGCCCGCTCCGTCAGCGTCGCGGTGAGCCCGGACGGCCGCTCCCTCGCCACCACCACGCAGGACAACACCTTGGTGTTCTGGGACATGACCACGCACCGCCGCATCGGCGAGACACCGGGCGATCACACCGCCCAGATAGCGGCGGCGGCCTGGAGCCCGGACGGCACGACACTCGCCACCGCGAGCCGCGACGACACCGTCCGCCTCTGGGACGCGGCCACCCGCGAACGGATCGGCGCCCCACTGAGGGGCCACCACGGCGGCGTCACGTCCATCGTGTTCAGCCCCGACGGGAAAACCCTGGCCACCGGCGGCAACGACCACACGGTCCGGCTCTGGGACGTCGCCACCGAACGCCGGATCGGCGCTCCGCTGGAGGGACACGGCGCGGGTGTCACCGGCGTGGCCTTCACCCCCGGCGGTGACACGTTGGTCAGCTGGGCCCAGGACGGCACAGCGCGGCTGTGGAACGTCGCAGCGACCATGGACCCGGTTCGTTCCCTGTGCGCATGGGCGGACGGCGCCTTCACCGCCGACCGGTGGCGCGAGGACGTCCCCGCGGGTCCGGCGTCCCGAACGCTGTGCCCGGAGTGAGCGGGCTGCACGTCGGCCTTCCAGGCGACCCCGGGGGGTGACTGTGTTGTTTCATCGAGTGAGATGCTCGTCTCCGTAGAGTGACGAGCGGCGACCGGTGGGTGACCGGCTCTGTGAGGGCGCGCACAGGACCCACGTCACACAGGGCCGGGGTTAGTAGATGCCGACGGCCGCTCGCCCGCGTGGTCGTGGGCCGTCCGGGCGAGTCGGGCGGCCGATCTGCGAAGCGGCGTAGTAGGTCACACACTTGTCGCGGCGCCGGAGCGTTCCGCAGTGTGTTCGGCGTACCGGGGAGCCGAGCGCCGGGACCGGACGGGAAGAGCCCGTCCGTGATCCAGACACCGGCCCTGATGACGCGAAGCCGCGTCCAGCGCGGACACCGCGTCGCCGACCCCCCGTCGGCCTCCCCATCACGTTCCCGAATGGAGAGGTACACCCGTGCACGCCATCATGCGCCGCCCCAGCTTCCGCAAGTCCGCCGTGGCCTCCCTCGCCGCTGCGGGCGCCGCCGCCGTCACCCTCACCCTCGCCCCGAGCCCGGCACACGCCGCCGAGCCGGCCAAGACGTCCACCGCGCAGACCCAGGCCCAGACCGACAAGATCAAGGCCATCGTCAAGGCCGGCGAGAAGAAGCACGGCGACGACCTCGACGGCTGGATCCGCACCGCCCTGGACGTCATGGACGCCAAGAACATCCCGGGCACCTACGACGGCCTGCACCGCAACATCATGCGCGAGTCGTCCGGCAACCCGAACGCGCAGAACAACTGGGACGTCAACGCCCAGAACGGCATCCCCTCGAAGGGCCTGCTCCAGACGATCCAGCCCACCTTCGAGGCCTACCACGTCAAGGGCACGAAGGACTCCATCACCGACCCGGTCGCCAACATCGTCGCCGCCTGCAACTACGCGGCCGACAAGTACGGCTCCATGGACAACGTCGACTCCGCCTACTGACCGGCGGACCCACCGACCGCCTGAGCCCCCGGGACAACCGGTCCCGCGCGGAGGCCGGCGGGGCCCAGGCAGCACGGCGGGGCCGGAGGAGCGACACGTCCCTCCGGCCCCGCCTGCGTCGCACCCCGTGCGCCCCGGAAAAGCTCCTTTCGGATGTCCCGGAGGAGACCAGCCAAGGCCGAGACCTGCGGCGTCTGGCCGCCGTAAGTCGTTGACCTGCATGAAGGCTCTTTCGCTTCTTTCGTGCTCGTGCTGGCTGATGCGGCCGGAAGACCCAGAAAAGTCCCAGAGGATTCCCACGGGCAGGACGACTCTTTCGTCCGTTCCTCACGCAGGAGTGTCAGCCGATGGCGATGCGGGGGTGGGCGGACGGTTCGACCCAGTTCATGAAACGGTCCATGGTGGCCCGGGGGACGGAGACGCAACCTGCTGTGGCACCGCTGCCGTTGACGTGGAGGAAGATGCCTGCGCCGCGGCCGGGGGTGGCGGGCCACCGGTTGAAGTTGATGACGAGTGCTTTGGCGTACTGGGTGGGGTAGTCGATGAGGTGTTCGCTGCCGCGGTCGCCGGATTCGGTCAGCGGGAAGTCCGCGCCCTGTGCGCTGTGCATGGAGTTGTAGAACTCCGACTCGGGGTCCTCCACCCACCAGTCGTCGTCCGTGACGACGTGGTACGGCACGCTCGTGCCGCTCGCCTCCACGCCGAACCCTTCGGTGATCGTGTACGTGCCGGTGGGGGTGGTCCAGGTGCCCTGCCGCCGTGTCGCCCCGTTCGTGACACCGTTGGACCCGACCCGTCCGGACTCGGTGGAGAACTGCGCCTTCCAGCCGGCGGATCCCTTCGCCCACGCGGTGACCGTGGCGTAGGAGCCACGGGCCTTGACCGTGATCAACTGCGTGGCGTTGCCGACCTCGACGGGGACGGGGAAGTCCGGGGCGGCCGCGCCCGGTGCCGGGTCCGGCTGAGTGCCGGTACCGGTACCTGTGCCGGAACCGGATCCGGATCGCGTTCCTCCCGCCGTGTCGCCGTCGCCCGCTTCACCGGCCTTCGAGGCGGCCGCCCCGGTGGTCGGTGAGGCACTGCCGCTCGCTGTGGCCGACGCCGACGCCGACGCCGACGCCGACGCCGAGGGGGAGGCGGACGCGGATTCGGACGCACCAGGGGAGGCCGTGGCCGTCGCGCTCGGTCCGGTCGAGCCCGGTCCCGCGTCTGCTGCCACCTGCTCCGCCGCTGTGCCGCCTTCGTCCGTACCGCAGCCGGTGGTGAGGAGCAGTGCACCGCACGTGGCGACGGCGAGGGCGAGTCTGTGGGGGCGTATGGGCAGGGTGGCGTGTTCGGGCAGCACGAAGGGGTTCCTTCTTCGAGTACGAGTAAGAATTCGAGTACGGACACGGATCCGGGCTCGGGGATGCGGCTGGGGCACTCCTGGACCGGTGCGGGCCGGCCTATGGGGTGGTGAAGCGTGAGGCGCCGGCGGCCGTGCGGATGGCGGGAAGGGCGTCGTAGAGGGCCTGCCCGGGGCACAACGTGGCGTATCCGTCGCGGTGGCCGGAGATGGTGTGCAGGGTGGCCTTCTCGCCGGTCTCGTACATGCCGGTGTCGCCGGCTGCGGTGAGGGTGACCTCGGCCTCAGGGTCGACGCCGTCGAGGTTCAGTTTCCAGGCGGCGAGGTCGGCGATGGCCTGCTTCGCGGCGGTGCCGGGAGTACCGCCGTTCTCGTAGTCGCCGAGGAGTGAGACACCGGCCGAGTAGCCGTTGAAGCCGTAGGTGTGGGCGCCGCGGACCGGCTTGCCGACGCCGCCCGCCCGGCCCTCGAAGACCGTGCCGCACTTGTCGACGAAGAAGTTGTAGCCGATGTCGTTCCACCCGTTGGTCTTCACGTGGTACGTGAGGATGGCCCGGATGATGGCCGGCGAGTCGGCGCAGTCGTAGGCGTTCGTGCCCGCCGTGTGGTGGACGAAGACCGCGTCGACCTTGTCCAGATAGGAGGGCGGGTTGGCGACGAGCGACTCGTCGGCGCCCCATTCGGCGCGGCTGACGATCGCCGGGGCGGTGGGGGTGGCCGGTGACGTGGACCCGGTCGGCTCCGGCTGGGCGCTCGGCCCCCCGGTGGGCTCGCCGGTCGGGGGTACGGTGGGCTCCGAGGTCGGCTCCTCGCTCGGCGCCGGGGTGGTGGGATCCTCCGTCGGCTCCTGCGTCGGACCGGCCGAGGGCGCCGGTGCCGTCGGCTGCTCGTCCGGGCTGCTGGGCGCGGAGGTCGTCGGCTCCTCGGTCGGGGTCGGGGTCGGGGCGCTGGGCTCGGCCGTCGGCTCCTGGGCCGGCTCCTCGGAGGGGGCAGGGGCGTCGGAAGTGGTCGGTTGTTCGGCGGCCGGGGCGTCCGTGGCTTTCTGGGTCGGCTCGGTCGACTGCTCGGGGGCGGTGGTCGGCTCGGCGTCCCCGCCGGAGGGCGGGGCACTGGCCGTCGCGGTGGCGCTCTCCCCGGTGCCGGGCTCGGCGGAGGGCTTGCCCTGGCCGTTCCCCTTGCCGTTGCCGCCCCTGCTGCTCCCGTCCTGACCCTTGCCGCCCTCGCTGCTGCCCTTGTCCTGGCCCTTGCCGCCCCTCTCGTCACCCGGGTCGATCATGTCGAGCCGCAGCGCGTCCGGCACGGCCGTCTCCTTGCCGTTGGCCACCACCCGGGCCTCGACCGCGTCCGAAGGCCCCACCCACAACGGCTCCGAGGCACCGCGGACGCGCGAGGCGTCGCCCTCCTCCGTCTCCGGCGCCCGGATGCCGAAGTCGAGGTTGCGCCAGTCGGTCCACGTGCCGTTCCCCGCGCTGCGGGTACGGATCTGCGCGGTGCCCTCGAAGTCGTCGGCGTCGTCCTCCCAGGAGACGCCGACGAGGGCGAACAACTGCGTGTCCGTGCGCGGAAGTTCGCGCCTCTTCGGGTCCTTGCCGTCCAGCGCCAGCGTGTGCGCCTGCGCGGGACGGGAGGCGTCGTCGGCGCCGGTCTCCCCGGAGCCTCCGGTCACGGACACCGCCGTCACCCCGGTACCTGCCAGGACGACGATCCCGGCCGCCAGCCAGATCGTGCGCTTCGGCACCCTCGAACGCCGTGCGCGGATTCCCCTCGGGCTCATGCCCACCCCTCGTGAAGTGTGTACGTCGTGATCAGTTGCCGTCGGCGGGCAGCGAACCCGTGCAGGTGGCGCGCCCGAACTTCCCCATGGCGGTGGCCCGTTGGACGTGCTTGCCGCGGATCGCGAGCGTGCAGGCCGCCTGTCCGCCCTTCTCGCCGAGCACGACGGCGACGGTGGGGGTCTTGCCGAGCGGCACCTGGACGGTGTGCTTCCAGGGCAGTTCGGCGTTCCGCACGACGGTGGCCCGTCCGTCCTTGTCCTGGCCGAGGTAGGAGATCTCGGCCGTGCCGTCGCCGGTGACTTCATAGGTCACGGCGGCGGTCGGGGTCGCGGAGGGCTTCGGCTCGTCCTCGGTGTCGAGCAGCCCGTAGCCGACGAGCCCGGCGCAGGCGAGCAGCAGGACGGCGGCGGTCAGCACCCCGGCCCGGGTGCCACCAGTCATGGTGCTCTCCCTGCTCTCCCCACTCTCCGTGCTCTTCGTTGGTTGCTTGACTGACATGTACGGGGCTCGGCTTTCGACGGTCCGGATCGATTGCCGGGGGTTATACACCGCGAAGCGCCGGCCACGCTATCGAGGAGACAAACCCGGGCGAAGCGGTGGCGTTTCGAGGGGTATTTTGCCTGCAATGACCCTTCGCTTGACATGCCGTCAGTCAGCTGGTCAATAATCCCGCCGCCGCGCCCCGCGAGCCGACGTTTCGCCTGCTCGCCGGGTGCTGCACAGCTATTCACAAAGCCGTTGTGGAGCTCTCCACAACGGCTCGTTCGGCGCGCCCGTTTCGCGTTCGGCGGGGTGGGCTGCCGATGGCGAAAGGTATGCACGTGAAGGTGCCTTACAGGAGATATATCTCCTGTCTGGTGGCTGCGGCGATTGCGGGCACGCTACTGCCACAGGTCGCTTACGCGGCCCCACCGTCGAATTCCGGAAAGGGTGGTGACAAGGGATTCTTCGACACCGTTTCCGACTGGCTCGGGGACGACGAGAAGGAGACCCCGGAGCCGCCGTCGTACGACGGTCTCGGCATGGCCGACCGGCAGAAGCTCCCCAAGGGGAAGAACGCGCCGAAGGCGAAGCGGGTCAAGGAACTGACCTCGCGCCGTACCCCGACGGCGCGCTTCTGGCAGCTGTCCGACGGGCGGGTGGAGGCGGACCTGACGGCCGCGCCGACCTCCTACAAGGAGCGGGCGGGCAAGTCCTGGAAGGCGATCGACACCCGAGTGGCCGAGACCGAGGCCAAGGGGTTCGACTTCGCGAACAAGACCAACACCGGTCGCAGCTGGTTCGGGTCCGACCCGGGCCGGCTGCTGCGATTCGAGGCCGGTGACGGGGGCCAGTCGGTCACCCTCGGTCTGGAGGGCACCAACGGACGGCTGAAGCCCGAGGCCAAGGACGCCACGGTCATGTACAAGGACGCGGTCGGCGACGCCGATCTCTCCTACGTGGTCGGTCCGGGCCGGGTGAAGGAGAACATCACCCTGTCCGAGCGGCCCGCCGGTCCCGTGACGTACACGTTCACGCTGGACACGCAGGGGCTGACGCCGAAGTCCCGCGAGGACGGCTCGATCGCGTTCTTCGGAGAGCTGCCGAACACGCCGGTGCTCGTCATACCGGCCCCGTACATGACGGACGCGAAGAAGTCGGCGTCGTCGCCGTACGGGTACGCGTACAGCGCCGGTGTCACGCAGAAGCTCCAGCGGGACGGCGACGGCTGGAAGCTGACCGTCACGCCGGACACGAAGTGGCTGGCGGCGAAGGAGCGGCAGTATCCGGTCGTGATCGATCCGACGATCACGATCGCGCCGTCGCCGTCGGGTTCGCAGGACACGATGGTCCTGTCCGACCAGCCGGGCGTGAACTTCAACTCCTCCTGGAAGCTGGCGGCGGGCAAGACGTCCGCGTCGGCCACCTCCCGTTCGCTGCTGAAGTTCCCGCTGGACGAGATCCCGGACGGGGTGAAGGTCGACGGCGCCCGGCTGGGCGTCTACTTCGACCAGTCGCACACCACGAACGGCAACGACGTCACCATCGAGGCGCACCGCGCGACCGGGGCCTGGGACGAGTCGACGGCGACCTGGTCCAACACGTCAGGCCTGGTCGGCGAGTTGTCCGGCACCAGCGTCCAGGTGGACGACGGGGACGCGGGCACCACGGCGGCGAAGGGTTCCTGGCCGACGTCCGGCTCGACGCTGACGCAGTACGCGATCGGGCAGGACTACCACTACAACAAGGACACCGTCGCCGGGGACACCTACACCTGGCAGCCGAAGGTCACCGACACCGGCACCTACCGGGTGGACGTGCACTACGTCGCGGCCACCGACCGGGCGACGAACGCCCCGTACACGGTGACGCACCGGGACGGCACCCAGACGTTCACCGTCGACCAGTCGGCCGGTACCGACGGGGTGTGGACATCGCTGAACGGCGGCGGCCAGCTGCCCTTCACCAAGGGCACGGTCGGCAAGGTCGTCCTCGGTGACGGACCGGCCTCGTCCTCCACAGCGGTGCTCGCGGACGCGGTGCGGCTGGTGAACCCGGCCCAGATCGTGAAGAACAAGGGCGAGTACAACCAGTGGCACGAGTTCCCGGTCGCCGACACGGTGCAGAAGTGGGTGAGCGGCACCGCCGACAACCACGGCTTCGTGCTGATGGCGAAGGACGAGTCGTCCACCGGCCCACTCGGCGGCCCCCGCTACGAGGCCGGTGACGGCGCCTACGGCGGCGAGACGTCCACCATTCCGCGGCTGACGGTGACCTACGGCAAGGTGGGCACCTCGCTGAACTCGCCGACCGTGGTGCACTCCACGGGCCCCGAGCTGTCCTGGAAGGCGTACTCCAACACCACCGGTGACGCGGGCCTGGACATCGCCGAGTACCAGCTGCACCGCTCCACCCAGCAAGCCTTCACCCCGTCCGCGACGACCCTGATCGCGCCGGTCAGCGCGTCGGACACCACCTACACGGACACCACCGCGATCCCGACGCCCGACTCGGCCGCCAACGAGATCGACAAGTCGTACTACTACCAGATCGCGGTGAAGACGAAGAGCGGGGAACTGCTCGGATCCCCGACCCGCATCGTCGGCATCCCCAAGGCCGGCCGGACGATGAGGATCATCCAGGGCAGCCAGGGCGGCGTCACCGACACCACCCTGTCCTCCGCCCAGCCGTCCACCAACCAGGACACCATCCGCTCCTGGGACGTCGACCAGAAGTGGCTCAGCGTCGGCAACAACTCCGGCACCTACGGCAAGACCCGCGCCGCGCTGAAGTTCCCCACCGACGACATCCCGTCCACCGCCACGGTGATCAACAACCGCATGTACATGTGGGGCGCGGAGACCACCACCGACACCGACGGCGCGATCTACGAACTCCACGCCCTCACCCGGGACTTCTCCGAAACCCAGGCCACGTGGAACAACGCCACCTCCACCACCGCCTGGAGCAGCGCCGGCGGTGACATGTCCGCCGCCGTCTCCGACACCGTGGCGAGCGTGTCGGACGTCGGCCGCCACTGGTGGGACGCGACCGGCCTGATGCAGAGCTGGATCGACGACCCGGCGGGCAACAAGGGCGTCGCGGTGAAGCTGAAGGATGAGTCCGCCTCCGGCCCGCAGGAGCGCACCCTGTTCCTGTCCGCCGAGGCCGCCGACCCGCAGCTGCGCCCGTACATGCAGGTCATCTACGTCGACTCCACCACCGAGGACACGTACTACGCCCCGCAGACCCCGTCCCGGATGACCCCGAACACCACCTACACGGTGGACTTCACGGTCACCAACACCACCTCCGCCCAGTGGGCGGCGGGCGAGCGGGAGCTGTCCTACACCTGGAAGCTCCCCGACGGCACGGACGTCACCACCGGCGGCAACCAACTCGCCACCCCGATCCCGGCGCTGCTCCCCGGCAAGTCCGCCACGATTCGGGCGAAGGTCTCCACACCGGTCAACTCCGACTCGGGCAACAAGCGCGGCGAGTACGTGCTCGGCTGGGACGTCCGCAAGAGTGCCGACGGCAGCTGGCTGTCGGCCGGCACCAACGGCATCCCGTCGCTGAAGCAGAGCGTGGCGGTCGAGGACCCCACCTCCAACCAGCTGGGCCTGGAGAAGTTCTACTCCTACACCGGCAAGAACACCGGCGCCGGTTCCACGGTCATGAACAACCTGGCCTCCGGCAACAGCGTGTGGTCCTACAACGCGTTCACCAACCCGGGCCGCGGCCTGACCACGTTCGCGCGCTTCTCCTACAACTCCCTCGACACCTCCGACACCGTCTCGGGCGCGGGCTGGTCCGCACAACTCGCCGGTCCCATCCGCTTGGGCACACCTCTGGACTTCCACCCCAACCCGAACCCGACCGAGGTCCGCCTCCCCGACGGCGACGGGACCACACACGTCTTCCGCCTGCAGGACGACGGCACCTGGAAGGCCCCGGCCGGCGTCCACTACCGGCTGTCGGCCAAGCCGGGCCTGGACTGCACGCCCAGCAAGGACCCCGTCCCGGACGCCTGGACCCTGCTGCGCCCGGACGGCACCCGCTTCCTCTTCGGCTGCGACGGCTATCTGACCTCGACGGTCGACAAGAACGGCAACACGCAGACGTACACCTACGAGGAACGCAAGTCCAACAACAAGCCGACCAAGTTCCTCAAGTACATCACCGACCCGGCAGGCCGGAAGTCGCTCACGGTCGACTACTACGACAAGACTGACGCGCCCTTCCCGAAGGTCGCGGACCACGTCCGGTCCATGACCGACATCTCGGGCCGCAAGCTGACCTTCGAGTACTCGGACAAGGCGCTGCTGACCAAGCTGACCGACGGCACGGGCTCGGCCCAGCCGAAGGTGTTCGCCTTCACCTACGACGCCACCCAGGGCAACAAGAACGTCAAGCTGGTCGACGTCACGGACCCGCGCGGTCACGGCACCGACCTGGCGTACTACGCCCCCAAGACCGGCGACGACCCCACGTACCACTGGTGGACGAAGACCGTCACCGACCGCCTCGACGGGAACACGGGCTTCACCTACGCGGCGGACACCGCGAACCCCAAGTTCACCGACACCACCGTCACCGACGCCGAGTCCCACGCGACGAGGTACGTCACCGACGACTACGGCCGCCCCGTCCAGACCACCAACGCCAAGTCCCAGACCACGAAGATGAGCTGGGACGCGGACAACAACGTCACCTACCTGGAGGAGGCCAACGGCGCGAAGACCGCCTACTGCTACGACCAGAAGACCGGCTACCCCCTCTGGTCCCGCGACGCCGAGAACAACAAGAACGGCGTCCCGCCGGCCACGGACTGCGCCCCCGGCACCCACCCGGCGAACGCGGCCACATACGAATACCAGACCCGCGCCGACGGCTACGCCGCCGACCTGTGGCGCAAGACCTCGCCCGAGGGCCGCGCCTGGCAGTTCGGCTACGACACCTTCGGCAACCTGAAGACGGTCACAGACCCCAAGGGCGTCGCGACGGCCACGGCCGACGACTACACCACGGCCTACGAGTACAACTCCTACGGACAGCTGACCAAGGCCGTCGACGCCAACGGGAACCCGACGACGTACAGCGCCTTCGACGCGACCGGCAACCCGGAGACGATCACCGACGCGCTGGCCCACGCCACGGAGTTCGTCTACGACGAACGCGGCCAGGTCACCAAGGTGACCGACGCCTACGACAAGGTCACCACGCAGACCTACGACACCTTCGGCCGCCCCCTGGTCAGCACGGTGCCGAAGACCCAGGACGAGGGTGACCTGATCACCACGCCCGCCCCGGAGTACGACGCCAACGACAACGTCACCACGTCGACGGCGCCCAACGGAGCGGTGTCCACCGCCGTGTACGACGCCGCGGACCAGATCACCTCGGCGACCGCGCCGAAGGACACCACCACCTCGGACGAACGCAGGAGCACCTACACCTACGACAAGGTCGGCCACCTCGAAGCGACCACCGAGCCCAAGGGCACGCTGACCACGTCGGACCCGGCCGACCACGTCACGACGAACCACTACGACGAGATCTACCAGCTCACCTCCGTGGTCAACGCGGACGGCGACACGATCAGTTACGCGTACGACAACGTCGGCAACACCACCAAGGTCGTCGACCCGAAGAAGAACGCCACGGCCGACACCACCGACTACACCACCAAGACCGCCTACGACCTGAACCACCGCGTCACCTCGGCCACGGACGCCGCGGGCAACACCACCAAGCGGGCCTACGACAAGGACTCCCTGGTCACCTCCGCCACGGACGCGGAGAACAACACCACGCTCATCACCTACGACGAGCGCGGCAAGACCGCAGAGGTCAAGGTCCCGCACAGCGGCACCACGACGATCACCTACCGCACGACCCGGTACGAGTACGACGAGGTCGGCAACACCACCAAGGTGATCACCCCGCGGGCCGTCGCGGCGGACACGACCACGGCCTTCACCGCCCGCACCGAATACGACGCGCTGAACCGGCCCGTCAAGCAGTACCAGCCCTACGACCCGGCGGACACCCGCCACAACGACCCGAACGTCTACACCGAGACCGTGTACGACAAGGTCGGCCGGGTGGCGAAGACCTCGCTGCCGCCCTCCGAGGGACAGACGGTCCGCAACACCACGGCGTTCGACTACTTTGACAACGGCTGGGTGAGGTCCTCCACGGACCCGTGGGACATCGCCACGACCTACGACTACAACGACCTGGGCCGGCAGACCGCCCGCACCCTCACATCGGCGGGCGGTTCCTCCAACCGCACGATGACGTGGTCGTACTACCCCGACGGCAAGCTCGAGTCCCGCTCCGACGACGGTGTCCCGATGGGCAGGTCGGTGGTCCTGGCGGACAACTCCGACACCCAGAACACCGCCACCACCGGCACTTGGACGCAGGGGGACAGCACCGGCCAGCAGGGCTACGACCACCGTACCCACGCCGCCGGCACGGGCACGGACGCCTTCACGTGGACGCTGAACATCCCCGAGGACGGCACGTACACCGCGTACGTGAAGTACCCGGAGGTGACCGGCGCCGCCACGGCTGCCGAGTACACCCTCACCCACGGCACCACCACCGAGGCGGCCGTCACCAAGAACCAGACGACCGGCCCCGGCACCTGGGTCGCCCTCGGCGACTACGCCCTCAAGCAGGGCGAGGACACCGAACTGAAGCTGGAACAGAGCGGCACGGGCACCGCGGTGGCCGACGCGGTCAAGCTGGTCCGTGACAACTCCGCCGACACGGACACCGAGCAGAAGACATTCACCTACGGCTACGACGCCAACGGCAACCTGACCTCGATCGACGACACGTCGTCCGGGACGCGGACCGACGCATACGCGGTCGCCTACACCGGCCTCAACCAGGTCCAGAAGGTCACCGAGTCCCTGTCCGGCACGGAGAAGAAGGCGACGTCGTACACGTACGACGCGAACGGGCAGCCGGAGACGGTCACCCACCCCAGCCAGTTCTCCCAGTACACCTACGACCTGCGCGAACTGGTCAAGACCGTCTCGGTCGGCAAGACGGCGACGGACACCGACCCGAAGGTGACGTCGTACACGTACACGGCCCGCGGCACGAAGCTGAAGGAGACCAAGGCCAACGACAACACCGTCGACCACACCTACTACCTAGACGGCGCCCTGAAGTCGACGACGGAGAAGAAGGCGGACGGCACCACGCTGGTCGCCTCCCACACCTACGCCTACGACCCCAACGGCAACAAGGCGCGCGACGTCGCGAAGAAGATGAACGCCGACAACCACGCGGCGTACCTCGACTCCACGACCGACTACACCTACGACCCGGCGGGCCGGCTCACCAAGTCCGTCAAGGCGGGCAACGGCGCGGGCACGGAAACCTACGTCCACGACGACAACGCCAACGTCGTCAGCCAGACGGTCAAGGGCACGACGACCGCCTACCACTACGACCGCAACCGCCTGCTGACCGCGACGACCTCCGGCGTCACGGCCGACTACACCTACGACCCCTTCGGTCGCCAGCAGTCGGTGACGTCGCAGGGGCAGGTCACCTCCCGGAGCGTGTACGACGGCTTCGACCACGTCGTGGAGTCCCAGAAGATGGACGACACCGGCGCGATGAAGTCGACCACGTACACCTTCGACCCGCTGGACCGCACCGCCTCGAAGACGGCGGACGGCAAGACCACCGACTTCGAGTACCTCGGCCTGTCCAGCGAGGTCCTCGACGAGAAGGTCGCCGGCGAGCTGACCAAGTCCTACCAGTACAGCCCGTGGGGCCAGCGCCTGTCGCAGATCAAGCACAACACCGACGGGACGACGGAGGACGGCTACTACGGCTACAACAGCCACACCGACGTCGAAACCCTGACGGACGACAACGGCGACACCAAGGCCACCTACGGCTACACCGCCTACGGCTCCAACGACGAGTCCGAGTTCACCGGCATCGACAAGCCCGACACCACCGACCCCACCAAGGAGGACTACAACCCCTACCGCTACAACTCCAAGCGCTGGGACGCCCAGTCCGGCACCTACGACATGGGCTTCCGCGACTACGACCCGGGCCTCAACCGCTTCACCACCCGGGACATGTACAACGGCGCCCTCGCGGACATGGGTCTGGGAACCGATCCGTTCACCGGCAACCGGTACGCGTTCACCGGCGGCAACCCGACCAGTTTCGTCGAGTACGACGGTCACCGGCCCGCGGAATGCAACGAGTCCGGCTACACCTGCAGGATGAACGACGCGGGCGGCTGGGACGTGAATGCGTCCCCGACCTCCACGGGACCCGACAGCACGATGGTGGACAAGACACCGGACTGCTCGAGCTACGGCTACCACGTCAAGGACGCCTGCATGGCGGCCGGTGTGATGCAGATGTCCCAGGAGCACCTCAACCTCATCAAGGGTGCCGCGGGGTTCGACACGGCGGGACGGACCTCCTGGTCGGACTGGGACGCGTTCCTCTACCTGATCAAGCAGACCGACGTGTTCGCCTACAAGGCGAACTTCGTGGGCCAGTACGGTGACGTGATCAACGCCGCCGCGAAGAGGTACGATCTGCCCGCCTACCTGCTTGCGGGCGTCGTATACAACGAGGTAGGGGGTGATCCGCCGAGCGCGGACGACGCCAAGAACATCCTCACCGGCGACCCCAACACGTCGTTCGGCGAGGTGAGCATGCAGGTGGACACCGCTGGGGATCTGCTGGGCTACGACTCGGGCAACATGAGCCAGTTCCAGAAGAGCAAGGTCATCGAGTCGCTCAAGGACCCGGCGCAGAACATCTTCATCGCCGCCCGCTATCTCTCCGTGGCGCGGGACAAGATCGCGGGCATGAGAAGCGGGAACGCACTGACCAGTGCCGATGTGAGGAACATCGGCGCGTACTACAACGGCGGCCCGGACTACTATCTGACGGATCCCGCTCCGCAGGAGTACGGGCAGCTCATCGTCGACAGACAGGGAATGCTAGGGGGCTGATCGGATGACCACGATGCGAGCGTCTTCCATCGCCAAGTCCTGCGGTGCCGTCGTGCTGTACGCGGTGGCGGCGGCCCTGGTGCTGTTCAGCTTCGCCATGACGGTCGAAGCGGACAACCCGGCTGCGTTCCCGGGACGGCGGGACAACGACGGGGCTTTCGGAGCGCTGCTGTGCGTCGGTATTGCCGCCCTTTCGGCGGCGGTGGCCGTGACATCGCTCTCGCGACGCCTGCTGTCCAAGGTCGTCTGCGCGGCGATCATCCTGGTGTGCGTCTATCGAGTGGTCGGCGTCGCCGGACAGCTCTGACACCCGCGCCCGACTGAGAGCGGCCGTGCCGGGTTTCTCGGCACGGCCGCTCGTGCGCGGCAGGACTGCGGCACCGTCCAGGAGGGCAGGGCTTTCGGCCGGCTCGCTCTGACAGCGGCCCACTTATCGGGCGAGGAGTTGACCGTTGAGAGCATCGACGAAGCCGGGATACGTCGCGGCGATGTCGTCCTCGTCCGTGTGCCGGGGCGGTACGGGGGCGCGCCGGTTGTGCAACGGGTGATCGGTCTGGGGGGTGACCATGCGGAGTCCCGTGACGGTGTGTGAGTCGCGGTGAACGGCAAGGAGATCGACGAACCGTATGTGCTGCGCGACAAGTTCGGTCGGGGAGCGTTGCGGCCTCCGACGTACGCGGCCGGGTCCGGGACGAGTCGGCCGCGGCACTGTGGCCACTGGCCGTGGGAGCCTTCGGAGCCCTGCTGACCCTGGTCGGGATCGCGCTGGGCATCGGGGGCCACCTGGTCGGGCGGCGCCCCCGGAGCGCGGATGCGGCGGTGACACCCTGGTCCGGCCCATACGCGTAACGCGGACCGACGCGCAGCGGTCGAGAAGGTTGTACGGGAAGCGGCGCGAACTCGTGTGGGATTACGCACGTCCGGAAGCCGTGATGGCTGTGAGTGGGTCTGCGCTTGGTCATGTGGAAGGCGTATGGACGTTTTCCGCATGACCGGGTGGAGGGGAAGCGGGCCTATGGGTGATGTGGGCGAACGCGTGCCGTGCGCGGAGGAGATGCGGAGTACGGCCGCGGCCTTCGTGCGACGTGCGACCGTGCGGAACAGGCTTCCGCTGGACTACTCCGTGGCCAGCCTCCGCGTCGTCGACTTCCTCGTCGACGGGCTGCGCAAGAACGGGGTGGAAGAGGTGAGGGTGCGTGAAGCGCTGTTCGGCCTCGGGGCCTACGTCGGAGAGGTCCTGGTGCGACGTGCCGGCGCGACGTGGATCGACTTCGAGGCCGACCAGCGGTCCTACTTCGGGGAACCGGCCGGGGTGCGGATGCCGGACGGCCGGGTGTGGAACCCCTTGGGCAAGGTCCGGAACTGCTTCGCGGTGGGAAGCTCCCAGGAATCCCTCCGCACGTTCTACCTGACCCTGCACGGCAGGGCTCGGCGGTGGTCGGTGGCCTGACCGGCCGAAACCCCTCCTGGCTTGCACACGTGCGGTTCAGGAGGGGTTTCGCGTCACCTGTCCCGGAGTTCTCAAATGTCCCGGAGGAGACCAGCCAACGTCGTGACCTGTGGCGTCTGGCTGCCGTAGATCGTTGACCTGGATGAACGTCCTTTCGGTTCTTTCACGCTCGTGCTGGCTGATGCTGCCGGAAGTCCCAGGAAAGTCCCAGAGGACCCCCAACGCCAAGGTGGCCGAGCCTGACGCAACCTGCCGTGGCGGGTCATCGGTTGAAGCTGATGACGAGTGCTTTGGCGTACTGGGCGGGGTAGTCGATGGGACGTTCGCTGCCGCGATCGCCGGATTCGGTCAGCCGGAAGTCCCGTTTGCGCTGTACATGGAGTTGTAGAACTTCGACTCGGGGTCCTCCATGAGACCGCGGCGTCGATGGGGACGAGGGACCGCAGTGATGGGGTCGGTGGGGTGGCATCGCCAGGCCCGCCGACGACCCGCAGGCCCACCGAGCCGCCGGGCCACTGGCACGCTCGCATACGCTGCGCGACAAGGGAGACAACCGGAAGGTCGTCGCGGGCGCCGACATCGTCCCGGAGCTGGGACGCAAGCCCAGCACGGGCAACCCGAAGAAGAAGATCACGGCCCGTTCCACCCAGGGCGGGATCATCACGTACGACGTGAACCGGGACGACGACGATGACCCGGAACCGCCGTCGCCCCGGCCCTCTCCCTCCGCCAGGCCCAGCCCATGCCCCATGCGGCCCCGGGCGGGGACGGAGAGGTCTCGTGGGACTGGAACTTCGACGGTGAGAAGGCCGGTACCACAGTGGGCTTCCTCGGGGTCCTGGGATTCGTCGGAAGAATCTTCTCCCAAGGGCTCGCATTCGTGGTCGGCGGAGCGTGCTGAGCACGGTCATGTAAGGTAGCGGAAATCCAAACCGCCTAGCGGGAAGAGAGTGGGGGAGATGGCGAAGGGGTTCATCTTGAGAGGTGAACTGAACGTCGAGTTCCGGTCGTCCGCTGTTTACGCGCAGCAGGCAAAGAACTGGTTTTCGGGATGCCTGACCATCTTCGAAAAGGAGATTCAGGAAATCCTGAACGGACCCGCTCTCGACCCGCGCACCATCCGGGGTGGCACAGCCTGCGGGGCCCCGGGCTCCCTCTGGGGATTCTGTCAAGTGACAACCCGAGGAGCCAGAGGCCTGCGTGCCACCACCAAAGTGATCTCCGAGGCGAACCTTGCGTGGTTCCGCGCTGCTCTTGGCGAGGAATTCTTCTCCGCTTCGGTCGGAATCTCCCGAATCGGTGAGAATGGCAGCCCTGAAACTCGCCTTGCCCGCATTGCCGCGGAACGCGAAGAAGACATGGACTCATGGGTGAGACTGGGCTGTGAGTTTCCGCAGGAATCGATTGCCGACAAAGAATTCCAGCGTCGGTTCCTCGAGTCCCTGAAGGGCTCCGCCGCAGGGCTCAACCCCTCGTTCGGACACATCGCCTACAACTACACGCTGGGCAAGACCGCTCTCGAGGAGGTGCTGGGGCCTCCCTGGCTGCTTCCCGAGGACACCTTGCCCGAGAGCCGTGCGTACCTGCGCGGCTACGGTTGGCTCACGGTCTGCCCGCGGGAACTCGCGGACCGCCTGGGCGGTGCCGCGGAACTCCGTGCCACTGGCGCGTTCCACGAGGTGGACGAGCTTGCCGAGGGCGGAGTCTGGCTGCTCGCTACGCCGGACTTCGCCGAGTACGACCAGGAACGTACGGCTCGTGTGTGGGGCGCCCTGGCGCCCGTGATCCGGCCCGGCAAGCCGAAGCAGTTCGACGAGGAGCCGGGCCACCCGCCGCTGCCCGTCGTCCACGAGGACGCCGCGCGGGCGCGGGAGGTCGCCGAGTCCGAATAGGTGTCAGCTGACGCCTTCCAGGAAGGGCCGACCGAGTGAAGCAACCGGAGCCGAAGTCAGTGCCGCAGGAGGTCCCCGTGACCGAGAAGATCCGTGACTGGCTGCACGACAATCTCCGCATGCCGGAGACTGATCCGAGTAAACCCTTCACCCCATTCCCTGCCATTCCGGCAGTACCTTTCGTGCCCGTATTCTGATCCGCGGATCATGGGTTCCGGTATGATGCGGTAACGCGTTCCGGAACACTCTGACTGCAGAGTGCGACTTTCGATGCATCATCTGGCAGGCCGTCCCGAAACGGAATGGCCTGCCAGGTTGTTTTGTCAGTAAGGAGCAAGTAGTGAGAGTCGAAATTGACCTGAGGGCATCGGAGACGGACATCTCGGGGCTTGCGGTCGAGTGGTTCGAGACGGCAGCCGAGGGGATTTTCGCCCCGCTCCTCAGCAGCCTGCGAAACGGTCCCGAACTGCGCATTCCGGAGAAGGGCGAGAGTGTACTGGGGCCTCCGGGAGGTACATGGGCTTCGCTGACCGAGCAGGGCCCGCTGTGGGGACGGGTCCGGGCCCGGAAGGCCTGGTCCGAGGAGAACTGGAGCAAATTCCTCGCGAGAGTGGCCAAGCGGCCCGCGGACAGTGAACTCTGGATCCTGGAACTGAGCGAACAGGGTCGCCGGTACGGGGCGAGTCAGGCCAAAGTTTCCGTGCAGTCCGTCAGCGAGGACGGTGAATGGCATCGGCTGCGAGTGGAATACGGAGTCGGGGAGTCCAGTACGGACTCGTGTCGGGGGATCATTTCGTCACTGGAGGTGGCTTCCGCAGTCGAACATCTGAGACGTTTCGCGCGGAAGGATCCCATCACCTTCGGCTGTGTCACCGATGACGGCGGTCACGGTGGAGAAACGATGCTGGAGGACCGCCTGGGGCTCAGCCCGCTGAAGGGAATCCAGGAAAGCGAGAACGTGCTCCGCGGGTACCCCTGGGTGACCGTGTGCTCCGCCCGTATCGCCGATCGTCTCGGCGGCGTCGCTGGACTGCGAGATTCGGGTGCCTTCGCGGAGACGGAAAGGCTGCCCGCGGGAAGCGTGTGGTTGAGGGCCACGGATCGCCTTGCCGACTACACGGGGGACGCGCTGCGCAACGTTTTTCGGGCCGTCGCGCCGGCGCTTCCCCCCGGGCGGCCACGCCCGTATGCCGGCCGCGAGATCGGCCGGCTCGTCTACGAGGACCCGGCGGGTTGACACGGACCGAGACGTCGAAGGACCAGAACCGAACTGCACCGGGACGGACACCGCGTCGAGGCGGTGACCGTGTCGAGGTTGGAGTCGGACGGACCGGGCCCCTCGCGCTCCTCGGCCTCGCGTGAGCACAAAACGGGCGCCCGCCGACTATGCCGAAGCCCTGCGGCGTCACCCCCGCCGTCCGCCGTCCGCTGTTCGGCTCCGTTCGTCGCGGACCCATGTGCGCAGGGTCTCCAGATGGATGCCCAGGCCTGGATGACGAAACAAGGAGATGCGGTCGATGGAGTACGAGATCGAGAGACTGCTCAAGCTGGGCGAACGGGTGTATTACCAGTCCGTCCGATATGCATCTTGAACCGGGTGAAACACATGCATCATCTCGACGTCGTCCGACTACTCGGCTTCGAGGCTTCGGCACGACCGGAGGACGATCACGGCCAGGTCGTTCCCGAGGGCTACGAGCTCCTGGTCCAGGCCATACCGGCCGGGGTCTTGGCAGGGTCCGTGCTGCTCGAACGACCCGACGCTCTGCCCGTGCGCTCCCTCGAGGAGTTCGTCCGGCCCACCTCCATGCGCATTGGAGACATGGAGCTGTCGCTCCGCAGCCGCGCCCAGCGGCTGTGGCTGCCGCTCTACCCGAAACCGGGCGGCATGGTGCCGTGGGGGCGCAGCGCAACCGACGGCGTGCTGCTGTGGGACACCACCGCAAGCAACACCGCGGACTGGACGACCGTCGTCACGGACGACGACTTCCAGCTGTGGCTCGACCTTCCCTTCTCTGTCTCGGAGTTCGTGGGGCGGGCGCTGCTCGGGCGTCCCGAGGGGGTCCCCGCGTTCGAGACCATCGAGGAATACGAATCCGGTTCCTTCTGGAAGGTCGCCGACGACATGCGGGCGACAGCCACGGCGCTGTCGAACCCGGACATCGGCGCAGTGGAGGAGCTCGTCGCCCGGATCCGGAACATCGGTGTTCCGGGCGTCCGGCAGTACGCGCGGGAACTCGTCGACGGGGCCGCGGAGAAGACGAAGACGCCGGACCTCGTGTTCCCGGAGGACTAACTGACAGCCATGCGGGAGTTCCCCGGCGGGGTGATCGCCGGAATGCGCGTGTTTCCCGTCGCCGAGGCCGCCTGGCTGACCGAGGACCCGATGTTCCTGCAGTGGGGCGAACTGGAGGGCAGGGCTTTCGGCTGGCTCGCCCTGACAGCCGACCCGCAGGAGTGGCGCGTCGCCTACATCGAGCCGGGGGGCACCTCGCTCACCCACCTGGAGGAGCAGACCTTCGCCTCGTTCCTACGACGCCGACTGCGGGGCGACGGCTCACTGTTCTGAGCCGCTCTTGCTTTCCTGAAGGTTTTCGCCACAGGGCTCAACCTCTCGTTCGGTCTTGTGGCCTACAACTACACGGTGGGCAAGAACGCTCTCGAGGAGGTACTGGGACCCCTGGTTGCTTCCTGAGGACACGTTGCCGAGAGCCGCTCGTGGCTGCGCAGCTACGGCTGGCTCATGGCCGCCTGCCCGCGGCAACTCGCGGACCGCCTGGGCGGTGCCGCGGAATCCCGTGCTTCTCGTGTGTGGGGTGCGCGTGTACCTCGCCTGTGCCACCAGCCGCGGACGCACCCTGATCGACCGCAGGTTGTATCTGCCCACCTCCTGGACAGACGACCGGGACCGCTGCCGTCGGGCGGGCATCGCCATGGCCAAGGCGATGGTCCGCCGGGCGATCGCCGAGAAGGTCCCGTTCCGGTGGGTGACCGCGGATGCCGCCTACGGCGCACGACACCGTCATCACCCGGTATGCCGTCGACCACCCCGTCCATGAGGACCGCCGACACTGGGTTCTCGCCCGCCGCAGCGTCAGCAGGCCCGAGGAGATCTCCTACTACATCGCCTACTGCCCCGTCGGCACCACCCTGGACGAGCTGATCCGCATCGCGGGCAGCCGCTGGGCGGTCGAGATACGACGCCTGATCCCCCGACTCACCGACCGCCGCCCCACCCAGGTCGACCACATCCTGCACTGGTCGACCCGGCGACGAAGACGTCAGCACCAGGCCCGCATCAGTCACTACAAGCGACGTGGACACAGTCCCTGAACTGGTCAGCAATCAGCACAAGCACCGTTGCAGTACTAGGCCGTTTCGTTTGGATCAGCAGGTCGTTGGTCCGGGTGTGCCGTTGACTGATGCGCAGTGGGCGCGGATCGAGCCTTTGCTCCCGGACCGGACGCCGAAGAGGGGTGGCCGTTGGCGGGACCATCGTGAGGTGATCGACGCGATCGCCTTCAAGTTCCAGACCGGTACCCAGTGGGTGCACCTGCCGGAGAGGTACGGCAACTGGCAGGGCGTCTACAACCGGCTGCGGATGTGGGCCGTCGATGGCACGTGGGAGCGGGTGTTCACTGCCCTGGTGGCCCAGGCCGACGCGGACGAGGACGTCAGCCGGGCCGTGTCGGTGGACTCCACCATCGTGCGCGCTCACCAGCACGCGGCCGGGGCCCGCAAAAAGGGGCCCCGGCCGGCGAGCCGGACGATCACGCCATCGGCCGGTCCCGCGGCGGACTGACCACGAAGATCCCCCTCGCGGCCGACGGCCGGTGTCGGCCACTCGCGTTCGTCCTCACCGCCGGGCAGGCCGGCGACGCTCCCGCCTTCACCGATGTCATGCCCGCCTGCGCGTTCCCCGTCGGCGAGGACGGCCCCGCACCAGGCCGGAGGTGGTCCTCGCCGACAAGGCGTACTCCTCCCGTGCGATCCGCGACCACCTGCGCAGACGCGCTATCCGCGCGGTAATCCCGGAACGGGCCGATCAGCAGGCCAACCGGCGGCAGTGCGGACAGGCAGGCGGCACCCGCCTGAAGCAGTGGCGCGGCATCGCCACCCGCTACGAGAAGACCGCGACCGTCTATCTCGCCGGACTCCACATCGCCGGCATCTTCTTCTGGTCCGCCCGCTGATCCAAACGAAACCGCCTAGTCCGTTCGTCTGGACGCTGAAGGTGGGTGGTAGGTGTGGGCTATAGACCGAACGATCCGAGGCCCCTGCCCCTCTGTGCCTATGTCGTGGACAGTGACTGCGCTGTGATCGAAGCCCTCGGGATCCGCTCCGTCTCCAACCAGTTCTGAAAGGTTTTCCATGTGGGTTCAGCGGTTGATCGAGTTGACCGGCTGGGAGCCGTTGAGGCTGTCCGTCGACTGGGAGTCGATCGAAGGGGAGTTGCAGGTTCCGCTACCGGCGGACTACAAGGTGCTCTTCGAGAATTTCGGTGGCGGTACCTTTAGCGAGACCGTCTACCTTTTCGGGCCTTCGGGCCCCCACGCCTTCGACCTTCTCGCGCAGTGGCGGGCCTCCCTTGTGGCGGGTGGAAATGATGATGTACATCCGGTCTACTCTCCTGGAGAAAAGGGCGTCATCGTGTGGGCGGCGACCGAATGGGCCGATGAATACGCCTGGCTTTTGGACGCGCAGAACCCTGGCGCTTACTCCGTTCTGGCGCGAGGTGATGTCGGCGAGTGGCGCACATACGACATGTCGACTTCTGAATTTCTCTACCGGGTGCTTACGGAGGAGGAATTCGGGCCTTTCGGAATCGCGCGGTACAACCTCGACCCGGAGTTCGAGCCGGGCCGCTCCGTTCCCGGCAGCTGAGCAGAGACAGGCAGGGAGGGAGGTTCGTGCAGCCGCAACGTGCGGGCCGCGGACTCAGGGTCGCCGCCTGTCGTCCGGGCGAGCAGCTGACCATCGAGCGCATAGACGAAGCCGGAATACGCCGGGGCGACGTCGTCTTCGTCGGTGTGCCGGAGCGGTACGGAGACGCGCCGGTTCTGCAGCGGGTGATCGGCCTGGGCGGTGACCGTGTGGAGTCCCGTGACGGGACGCGAGTCGCGGTGAACGGCGAGGAGATCGACGAACCGTATGTGCTGCGCGACAAGTTCGCTCTGGCAGGACCCCGGTACGACGTGACCGTTCCGGGGGCGACTCTTCCTTCTCGGTGATCATCGGGCCAACGCGAACGACTCGCGCTACTTCCTGGACGAACGGTCGGGGAGCGTTGCGGCCTCCGACGTACGCGGCCGGGTACAGGACGAGCCGGCCACCTCACTGTGGCCACTGGCCTGGGAGCCTTCGGAACCCTGCTGACGCTGGTCGGGGTCGGGCTGTGCATTTGGGGGGCGACTGGCCGGGCGGCGCCCCCGGAGGTCGACCGGGTGGCAAGGGCCTGTACGCCGCTATGGAGGGGGGCAGTTCCATGAGGGCCCCCGCGGGTTCAAGGCTCCTCGGTTGGCGAACAAGCCGAACATGCCACGTATCCTGGGCGTGCCAGGTGGGGTTCTCACGGTTGGCCAGGCTCCTTCGTATGTCAGGGCGTACGGCTGGGGGCGTGGTGCCTGGGAGATGTTCAAAGACATAGTGGACCCCTTCGGGGTCTCTGACCCCCAGTACCAGCCGAGTGTCGCATAACATCTAATTTGGGCAATTGTGCCCAAGAGGCGTCCGGAGCACAGGGATCGTGTCGTAACTGCTCAGATTCCCTGGGCTCACTCATTGGGCCCGTCGACGACGAACTGCGGATGCCACAGATGGACCCTTCGGACAGTGAATTCGTGCGGCACAGCATCTGGGAGCATGTCCCGGAGGATTGCCCCTTCGTGTCTGAGCTCGAAGCGGAAGAACTGGAAATTACGAACGGTGAGTGCTCCGATCCCGGTATGTATTCCATGCTGAGTTACGGGTTCGTGCACCCGGTGTTCCGGCCTGCGCTGGAAAAGTTGACGGAGGCAGTCATCGTCCGCTCTGCCCGCCTGATAGAGGTGCTCCTGGAATCGGGACGCCCTCAGGTCGTCGAACTCGTCAGCATTCGCGTCACGGATCAACTGCGGGGGTTCCCTGAACTCTGGGAACGATTTTCGAGCTACGCGGGCCACGGATGCGGCTCGAGGCGGAGCTGCGGCGCGAGTACTACCGCTGACGTTCCGTGAGATCCGGATGGACTACTCGTTGCAGGTGGCCGGAGGTGGCGGAGATGCCGCCGACCCAGGCGTTGGGGTCGTAGTCGGGGTTGGAGGCCATGGCGACGACGCGGCCGGTCTTGGCGTTCAGGCGCAACGTCACGAACGATTTGCAGTCCCCGGTGGACACCCATGCCCTCGGCCAGGTGGCCAAGGGCGCTGCGTACGGCGTGGCCGCCGTTGGCGGTTTCGTCTTGTTCACGCTCACCGGAGGGGCCGCTACCCCTTGAGCGGACCCATGGCCCGATCTCCGCGTAAGCGCGGACCACGAGAGCCCGACGTTCATGAAGATGGAAGCAGGAGCGATAGATGGGTTTCTGGGGATCTTTGCTTGCCGTGAAGAGCGACGGCCGGTGCCCTGCCCGTGCCCGACACGTGCAGCGCCGGGCAATCCGTCCTCAGCCTCTGAAAACCGACGGTCTCCCGGAGCTCGACCTGAAAGTCCCTGAGAAGTCCCACAGACCGAGCCGAACCCCCTCCTGGCGTGCATAAGTACGGGTCAGGAGGGGTTTCGCGCTGTCTTTTCCTAGAGCTTTCAGATGTCCCGGAAGATCTCGATCTGCGCCCCGATCGAGTTCAGCCGCTCCGCGAGGTCCTCGTAACCGCGGTTGATGACGTACACGTTGCGCAGCACCGACGTGCCCTCGGCCGCCATCATCGCGAGGAGGACGACCACGGCGGGGCGCAGGGCGGGCGGGCACATCATCTCGGCGGCGCGCCAGCGGGTGGGGCCCTCGACCAGGACGCGGTGGGGGTCCAGGAGCTGGAGGCGGCCGCCGAGGCGGTTCAGGTCGGTGAGGTAGATGGCGCGGTTGTCGTAGACCCAGTCGTGGATGAGGGTCTGGCCCTGGGCGGAGGCGGCGATGGCCGCGAAGAAGGGGACGTTGTCGATGTTCAGGCCGGGGAAGGGCATCGGGTGGATCTTGTCGATGGGCGCCTCCAGCTTGGAGGGGCGCACCGTCAGGTCCACCAGGCGGGTGCGGCCGTTGTCGGCGAAGTACTCCGGGGTGCGGTCGTGGTCGAGGCCCATCTCCTCCAGGACCGCCAGCTCGATCTCCAGGAACTCGATGGGGACCCGACGGACGGTCAGCTCCGACTCGGTGACCACGGCGGCGGCGAGAAGGCTCATCGCCTCTACCGGGTCCTCGGAGGGGGAGTAGTCCACGTCGGCGTCGATGACCGGCATGCCGTGCACGGTGAGGGTGGTGGTGCCGATGCCCTCGACCCGGACGCCCAGGGCCTCCAGGAAGAAGCAGAGGTCCTGGACCATGTAGTTGGAGGAGGCGTTGCGGATGACGGTGACGCCGTCGTGGCGGGCGGCGGCCAGGAGGGCGTTCTCCGTCACCGTGTCGCCGCGCTCGGTCAGGACGATCGGGCGGTCCGGGCGGACGGTGCGGTCGACCACCGCGTGGTAGTGGCCCTCCGTCGCGGCGACGTCCAGGCCGAACCGGCGCAGCGCGATCATGTGCGGCTCGATGGTCCGGGTGCCGAGGTCGCAGCCGCCGGCGTAGGGCAGCCGGAAGCGCTCCATGCGGTGCAGCAGCGGGCCGAGGAACATGATGATGGAGCGGGTGCGGACGGCCGCCTCGGCGTCGATGGCCTCCATGTCCAGCTCGGCCGGCGGCACGATCTCCAGGTCGGTGCCGTCGTTGATCCAGCGGGTGCGCACACCGATGGAGTTGAGCACCTCCAGGAGGCGGTAGACCTCCTCGATGCGGGCGACCCGGCGCAGCACCGTGCGCCCCTTGTTGAGCAGCGAGGCGCACAGCAGGGCCACGCAGGCGTTCTTGCTGGTCTTGACGTCGATGGCACCGGAGAGGCGACGGCCGCCGACCACGCGCAGGTGCATCGGACCCGCGTAGCCCAGGGAGACGATTTCGCTGTCCAGCGCTTCGCCGATCCGGGCGATCATCTCAAGGCTGATGTTCTGGTTGCCGCGTTCGATGCGGTTGACGGCGCTCTGGCTGGTGTTGAGCGCCTCCGCGAGCTGTGACTGCGTCCAGCCGCGGTGCTGCCGCGCGTCACGGATGAGCCTGCCGATGCGTACGAGGTAGTCGTCTGCCATGAGGTTGAGGCTATCTCAGATATGAGATCGCACCTCTCGGGGGGTCCGTTCGGGTGACGTGACGTCAAGTAACCCCCGGTCACGCCTCAGCGGCGCCTGCTCGTCGTCGTGCGGCGCCATCCGAAAGGTCCCGGCAAATCCATCGATGTCGCACGACATCCGGCGCGGAACGTGAGCGGCGGCCGTGCCCCTTTCCGTGTCGCGCCGGCTCGGTCCGGCACGCATCGGATACCCCCGTCCGGCGTAGTGACGGCCGTACGGGTCACCCGGAGTGGGGCGCACGCCACACGGCGCCCGGACATGACCGGACCGCCCCCATGTACTAGAGTTATCTCGACATCGAGATATCTGCCGAGGCGCACCGCAGCCGCGCGCCGCTTCCGGGTCTGGCGGTAAGGGTTACCTAACTTAGCCTTACCTTAGCGGATCGGCCAAGAGGGCGTGGCGGCAGGATGCGGTGGTACGCGCACATAAATGAAGGAGACTGTCGTGTCGGCGAACAGCTTCGACGCCCGCAGCACACTGCAGGTGGGCGACGAGTCGTACGAGATCTTCCGGCTGGACAAGGTCGAGGGCTCCGCGCGCCTTCCCTACAGCCTGAAGGTGCTGCTGGAGAACCTGCTCCGCACCGAGGACGGCGCGAACATCACCGCCGACCACATCCGCGCCCTCGGCGGCTGGGACTCGCAGGCCCAGCCGTCGCAGGAGATCCAGTTCACGCCGGCCCGCGTGATCATGCAGGACTTCACCGGCGTGCCCTGTGTCGTCGACCTCGCCACCATGCGTGAGGCCGTCAAGGAGCTGGGCGGCGACGCGGCGAAGATCAACCCGCTGGCCCCGGCCGAGCTGGTCATCGACCACTCCGTCATCGCCGACAAGTTCGGCACCAACGACGCGTTCAAGCAGAACGTCGACCTGGAGTACGGCCGCAACCGCGAGCGCTACCAGTTCCTGCGCTGGGGCCAGACCGCCTTCGACGAGTTCAAGGTCGTCCCGCCGGGCACCGGCATCGTCCACCAGGTGAACATCGAGCACCTGGCCCGCGTCGTCATGACCCGTGACGGCAAGGCCTACCCCGACACCCTGGTCGGCACCGACTCGCACACCACCATGGTCAACGGCCTCGGCGTCCTCGGCTGGGGCGTCGGCGGCATCGAGGCCGAGGCCGCGATGCTCGGCCAGCCGGTCTCCATGCTCATCCCGCGCGTCGTCGGCTTCAAGCTGACCGGTGAGCTGACCCCCGGCACCACCGCCACCGACCTGGTGCTCACGATCACCGAGATGCTGCGCAAGCACGGCGTGGTCGGCAAGTTCGTCGAGTTCTACGGCGAGGGCGTCGCCGCCACGTCGCTGGCCAACCGCGCCACCATCGGCAACATGTCGCCGGAGTTCGGCTCCACCGCCGCGATCTTCCCGGTCGACGACGAGACGCTGAACTACATGCGCCTGACCGGCCGCAGCGACCAGCAGGTCGCCCTGGTCGAGGCGTACGCCAAGCAGCAGGGTCTCTGGCTGGACCCGAAGGCCGAGCCGGACTTCTCCGAGAAGCTGGAGCTGGACCTCGCCACGGTCGTGCCCTCCATCGCCGGCCCGAAGCGCCCGCAGGACCGCATCGTCCTCGCGAACGCCGCCCAGCAGTTCAAGTCGGACGTCCTCAACTACGTGGACGTCGTCGACGAGGCGGGCAAGGAGTCCTTCCCGGCCTCCGACTCCCCGGCCGTCACCCCCAACGGCGCCCCGTCCAACCCGGTCCCCGTGACCGCCCCCGACGGCACGACCTACGAGCTGGACCACGGTGCGGTGACGGTCGCGGCCATCACCTCCTGCACCAACACCTCCAACCCGTACGTCATGGTCGCCGCCGCCCTGGTGGCCAAGAAGGCGGTCGAGAAGGGTCTGACCCGCAAGCCGTGGGTCAAGACCACCCTCGCCCCGGGCTCCAAGGTCGTCACCGACTACTTCGAGAAGGCGGGCCTGACCCCCTACCTCGACAAGGTCGGCTTCAACCTGGTCGGCTACGGCTGCACCACCTGCATCGGCAACTCCGGCCCGCTGCCGGACGAGGTCTCCAAGGCCGTCAACGACCACGACCTCGCCGTCACCTCGGTGCTCTCCGGCAACCGCAACTTCGAGGGCCGGATCAACCCCGACGTCAAGATGAACTACCTGGCGTCCCCGCCGCTGGTCGTCGCCTACGCCCTCGCGGGCTCCATGAAGGTGGACATCACCAAGGACGCCCTGGGTGCCGACCAGGACGGCAACCCGGTCTTCCTGAAGGACATCTGGCCGACCGAGGCCGAGGTCAACGACGTCGTCGCCAACACCATCGGCGAGGACATGTTCTCCAAGTCCTACAGCGACGTCTTCGCGGGCGACGCCCAGTGGCAGGCGCTGCCGATCCCGACCGGCGACACCTTCGACTGGGACGCCGAGTCCACCTACGTGCGCAAGCCCCCGTACTTCGAGGGCATGGGCATGGAGCCGGCCCCGGTCGAGGACATCTCCGGCGCCCGGGTGCTCGCCAAGCTCGGCGACTCGGTGACGACGGACCACATCTCGCCCGCCGGTGCGATCAAGGCCGACACCCCGGCCGGCAAGTACCTCACGGAGCACGGCGTGGAGCGCCGCGACTTCAACAGCTACGGCTCGCGCCGCGGCAACCACGAGATCATGATCCGCGGCACCTTCGCCAACATCCGCCTGCGCAACCAGATCGCGCCGGGCACCGAGGGCGGCTACACCCGCGACTTCACCCAGGCGGACGGGCCGGTGTCGTTCATCTACGACGCCTCCCGCAACTACATCGAGCAGGGCACCCCGCTCGTCGTCCTGGCCGGCAAGGAGTACGGCTCCGGCTCGTCCCGAGACTGGGCGGCCAAGGGCACCGCGCTCCTCGGCGTCAAGGCCGTCGTCGCCGAGTCCTACGAGCGCATCCACCGCTCGAACCTCATCGGCATGGGTGTCCTGCCGCTCCAGTTCCCGGAGGGCCAGACCGCCGAGACCCTCGGTCTGACCGGTCAGGAGACCTTCTCCGTCTCCGGCGTGACCGAGCTGAACGACGGCACCACCCCGCGCACGGTGAAGGTCGCCACCGACACCGGCGTCGAGTTCGACGCGGTCGTCCGCATCGACACCCCCGGTGAGGCGGACTACTACCGCAACGGCGGCATCCTGCAGTACGTGCTGCGCAGCCTGATCCGCAAGTAGCAGCCCGATCCGCCGTTGGCAGCCAGGCGGCGGCGCACGGAGGTCGAGGGCCGCATCCCCGGTGACGGGGGTGCGGCCCTCGCCGTGTCACGGGGCCGGCACCACGGCGGCCAGCCACTCCAGCTGGCGCCGCACGTGCACCGCGTCGCCGCCCTCGTGCCCGTTGAACGGGTACGCGTGGATCTCCTTGCGGGGCTCGGCCCCGGACAGTTCCGCGTACCGGTTGAAGGCGGCGTACGCCCCGCTCGGCGGGCACACCGTGTCGCGCAGGCCCACGCCGAAATGGGCCGGCGCGTGCGCCCGACGGGCGAAGGAGACGCCCTCCAGGTAGGCGAGGGTGCGGTACGCGGCGCTCTCGGCACCGCGGTGCACCGAGAGGTACGCGGCGATCTCGCCGTAGGGCCCCGCGTCCGTGAGGTCCAGGGCGCGGCGGATGCCGCACAGCAGCGGCGCCGAGACCAGTACCGCCGCGAGGTCCGGGACCAGCCCCGCGACGGCCAGCGCGAGTCCGCCGCCCTGGCTGTTGCCGACGGCCGTGACGCGCTCCGCGTCCACGCCGGGCAGCATCCGCACCGCGGCGACCGCGCGGACCGCGTCCGTGATCAGGCGGCGGTAGTGGTGGTCGTGCGGGTTGAGCAGTCCCCGTACCGCCGGGCCGGGACCGCCGGGCGCGTCCGCGTGCGGGTCGGCGGTGTCGCCGCCGCAGCCGTACTGGTCGCCCTGGCCCCGGTTGTCCATCAGCAGGTGCGCGTACCCCGCGGCCACCCAGGTCAGCCGCTCGTGGGGGAGTCCGCGTCCGCGCCCGTACCCGGCGTACTCGACGACCGCGGGCCGGGGCCGGTCGCCGGTCCCGGCGGGTGTGCTGAACCAGGCGCGCACCGGGTCGCCCCCGAAGCCCCGGAAGGTCACGTCCCAGGTCCGGGTCAGCCGCAGTCCGTTGTCCACCGGGTGCGCCGACACCACGGGTCCGCCGGGCGGTGCTCCGGCGAGGGTCTCGCGCCAGAAGGCGTCGAAGTCCTCGGGCTCGTCGGGGGCCGGACGATGGTGCGCCAACTCCGTCGGCGGCAGGTCGAACGCGGGCACGGCGGCACCTCGCAGCGGGTTCGGGGAACGACCGGACGATCGGACGACCGATCGTTGCGGCATCGGTCCAGAAAGGTGCGACCGACCGTAACAGCTCTTCGCGGTCCTTCCCAGAGTGTCGATCACCCGTCGTCCTCCGTCCCACGATGCGGCGTGAGCTCCAAAATCCGGCTCTGTACCGGGCATTGACACCGCTTTCTCCGTGCCTCTAAGTTGCCGCGAAGTTACCGGTGAGCGACCGAAACTTTCGGTTGTCTGCACCCCACGGGGAGGCCTGAAGCATGAGCACCTCCACCACGCCGCCCGGCTGGCGGCGTGCGCTGCGCCGCGACTGGCAGCTGTACTCACTGGCCCTGCTGCCGTTGCTGTTCTTCCTGGTCTTCCGCTATCTGCCGATGATCGGCAACGTGATCGCGTTCCGCCGCTTCGAACCCGGCGGGTCGATCCTGGGGGAGCAGTGGGTCGGGCTGCGCTACGTGGAGATGTTCCTCAGCGACCCCACCTTCTGGCAGGTCTTCCGCAACACCCTCTGGATCGGCGGGCTCACGCTGGTCTTCTGCTTCCCCATCCCCATCGTGCTCGCGCTGCTCCTCAACGAGGTGCGCACCCGGGCGCTCAAACGGTTCGTGCAGTCGGTGTCGTACCTGCCGCACTTCCTGTCGATCGTGATCGTCGCCGGTATCACCCTGCAGATGCTCGCCACCGACGGTCCGGTCAACCACGTGCTCGGCTGGTTCGGCCAGGACCCGGTCCGGTTCATCCAGGAACCCGAGTGGTTCCGCACCATCTACGTGGGCTCGGAGATCTGGCAGACCGCCGGCTGGGGCACCATCCTCTACCTGACCGCGCTCACCACGATCGACGACGACCTCTACGAGGCGGCCCGCATCGACGGCGCGAACCGCTGGCGGCAGATCTGGCACGTCACCCTGCCCGGCATCCGCCCCACCATGATCACGCTGCTGATCCTCAACATCGGCACGTTCCTGGCGGTCGGCTTCGAGAAGATCCTGCTCCTCTACAACCCGCTGACCTACGAGACGGGTGACGTGATCTCCACCTACCTCTACCGCACCGGCGTCGAGTCCAACAGCTTCAGCTACGCCGCCGCCATCGGCCTGTTCGAGGCGGTCATCGGCCTGGTGCTGATCACCTCGGCCAACCTGCTCTCGCGCCGCACGGTGGGGACCAGCCTGTGGTGAGCGTCGACCGGCCCACCCGCGGCTACCGGGTCTTCCAGGGCGTCAACGGGCTGATCCTCACCGGTGTCGTGGTGGTGACGCTCTACCCCTTCCTCAACATCGTCGCCCGCTCCTTCAGCGGGGAGCGCCAGATCCGGGCCGGTGAGGTGACGCTGTGGCCCAAGGGCTTCAACCTCACCACGTACAAGATCGTGTTCCAGGACGGCACCTTCTGGCGCAACTACGGCAACACCGTCTTCTACACGGTCGTCTCCACCGCCGTCGCCATGGTCCTGACGACGTGTTACGCCTACGTGCTGTCCAAGAAGCACCTCAAGGGGCGCGGAGTCCTCGTCGGCATCGCCGTGTTCACCATGTTCTTCTCCGGCGGACTCATCCCCACCTACGTGCTGATCACCAGCCTCGACCTGAAGAACACGGTGTGGGCGCTGGCCCTGCCGAACGCGATCAGCGTCTTCAACCTGCTGGTGATGAAGGCCTTCTTCGAGAGCCTGCCGGACGAGCTGGAGGAGGCCGCCCAGATCGACGGCCTGAACACGTACGGCACCCTCCTCAGGATCGTGCTGCCGCTGTCCAAGGCGGTCGTCGCGACCATGGTGCTGTTCTACTCGGTGTCCTTCTGGAACTCCTGGTTCGGCGCCTTCCTCTACATGGACCGCATCGAACTGATGCCGGTCACGGTCTATCTGCGCAACCTCATCGCGGGCGCCACCGGGGGCACCGCGGCAGGCGCCGGAACCGAGCAGCTCACCCAGGTCGCGGCCAACATCCAGGCCGTCACCATCGTGCTCACCGCCCTGCCCATCCTCTGCGTGTACCCGTTCGTCCAGCGCTACTTCGTGTCGGGCGTGATGCTCGGCGCCGTCAAGGGCTGAGTCCCAGCCACACCGAGGGAGCAACCGTGAAGAACGCAGCACACCTTTCCCGGCGGCAGATCCTGGCCGCCGCGGGCTTCGCCGGCCTCGCCGCTCTCGCCGGCTGCGGCAGCGGCGACGACGGCGGGGACTCCAAGGACCTGTCGAAGAAGCGAGACGGTGCGATGAAGGAGTACCGGACCGGCCAGCGGTTCAAGGCGGCCAAGCCGCTCACCTTCTCGCTGCTGCACCTCAGCAACCCCAACTACCCGCCGAAGGACGACTGGCTGCTCTGGAAGGAGCTGACCAAGCGCACCGGCGTCAGCTTCAGGCGCACCGACGTGCCGCTCAGCGACTACGAGAAGAAGCGCAGCCTGCTCATCGGCGCGGGCGACGCCCCGCTGCTCCTGCCCAAGACCTACCCCGGGCAGGAGACCCCGTTCGTGGCGTCGGGCTCCGTCCTCGCCGTCAGCGACCACGTGGAACTGATGCCCAACTTCCGCGACAAGGTGCGCAGATGGAAGCTGACGCCGGAGGTGGACTCCCTGCGCCAGTCCGACGGCAAGTACTACCTGCTGCCCGGCATGCACGAGCGGGCCAAGGCCAACTACTCCCTCGCGCTGCGCACCGACGTCCTCGACAAGCTGGGCCTGAGCCTGCCGTCCACGCTGGAGGAGACGGCCGACGTCTTCCGGGCGCTCAAGTCGGAGTACCCCGGCAGCCACCCCTTCTCCGACCGCTGGAACCAGCCCGAGCCGGGCGGCGCCCTCCTCGGCTACATCGGCCAGGCGCACGGCGTCCGGGCCGGCTGGTCGTACCTGAACACCAGCTGGGACGCGAAGGCCGGGCAGTTCGTCTTCACCGGCGCGACCGACGGCTACCGGCAGATGATCGAGTACCTGCGCCAACTCGTCGACGAGAAGCTGGTGGACCCCGAGGGCTTCACCCAGAGCGACGACGAGGCGGTCAAGAAGCTGCTCTCCGAGAAGTCCTTCGCGATCAGCGCCAACCCGCAGGAGCTGGTGCAGAACTACCGGTACAACCTCCAGCGGCAGGTCAAGGGCGCGACGATCGAGATGATCCCCGTCCCGCTCGGACCGGCGGGCCCCGTGGTGCTCGGCGGCTCCCGCCTGGAGAACGGCATGATGATCTCCAGCGACGCCCTGGACCGCGACGACTTCGTCGCCCTCATGCAGTTCGTGGACTGGCTCTGGTACTCCGACGAGGGCCAGAAGTTCACCAAGTGGGGCGTCGAGGGCGTCACCTACACCGAGTCCGGCGGCAGCTACCGGGTCGCCGACGGCATCAGCCTGATGGGCTCCGCCCCGGACGCCCCCAAGGACCTCCAGAAGGACTACGGCTTCTACAACGGCGTCTTCTCCTACGGCGGCAGCTGGGAACTGGTCTCCTCCGCCTTCAGCCCCGACGAGAAGAAGTTCCAGGAAGTCATGTCGCGGCGCAAGGAACTCCCCGTCGACCCGGCCCACCCGCTCCAGTCCGTGGAGCAGGAACAGGCCACCCTCTGGGACACACCCCTCAAGGACCACGTCCGGCAGAACACCCTCCGGTTCATCCTCGGCAAGCGCCCCGTGTCGGAGTGGGACGCCTATCTGACCGAGCTGAAGGCCAAGAACATGGACCGGCTGGTCGACGTCCACAACAAGGCACACGAGCGGTTCAGGAAGGAGCAGGGGTGACCGCTCGCGTCCACGTTCCGGCCGACCCGGCCGGCGCCTTCCCCGACGCCTGGCGCACCTGCGTCGGCACCGGCCGCCTCGACCTCGCCCTGCGCCGCGACCACCAGGACTCCCTCGCCCTGCTCCAGCGCGAGATCGGCTTCCGGTTCATCCGCGGCCACGGCCTGTTCAGCGACGGCATGGCCGTCCACCGCCCCTACACCCACCGGGGCACCCGGTACGTCCACCACTCCTTCACCCACGTAGACCAGGTCGTCGACGCCTGGCTGGCGGCGGGCGTCCGCCCCTTCCTCGAACTCGGCTTCATGCCCGGCGGCCTGGCGAGCGGCGAGCAGACGGTCTTCTGGTGGCGCGGCAACGTCACCCCGCCCCGCGACCTCGCCGAGTGGACCGCTCTCGTCCAGGCGACGCTCGCCCACCTCGTCGACCGCTACGGTCTCGACGAGGTCCGCACCTGGCCCGTCGAGGTCTGGAACGAACCCGACCTGCCCGACTTCTGGCAGCACGCGGACCAGGACGCCTACCACCGCCTGTACGAGGCCACCGCGCACGCCGTGAAGGAGGTGGACGCGGGACTCCAGGTGGGCGGCCCGGCGGTGTCGCCCGGGGCCGGGCCCGACTGGCTGGCGCGGTTCGCCGCGTTCACCGAACGCCGCGACGTCCCCGTCGACTTCGTCTCCCGCCACGCCTACAGCTCCGGGCCCGCCCAGCACGTCCCCTTCGGCGTGCACCAGACGCTCGCCCCGGCCGGCCGGCTGCTCGACCAGTTCGCCGAGCCCCGCCGCACCCTCAAGGGCACCCGGCTCGCGGACACGCCCGTGCACATCAGCGAGTTCAACTCCTCCTACCGGCCCGACAACCACGTCCACGACACCGCCTTCCACGCCGCCTACCTCGCCCCGGTCCTGGCGGGGGGCGGCGACCTCGTCGACTCCTTCTCGTACTGGACGTTCAGCGACGTCTTCGAGGAGACCGGCGTCCCCACAGCCCTGTTCCACGGCGGCTTCGGGCTGCTCACCCTCCGGCAGGTCAAAAAGCCCGCCTTCCACCTGTACGCCTTCCTCGCCCGGATGGGCCCCGACCTGCTGACCCGCGGCGACGACCACCTCGTCACCCGGCACCCGGACGGCCGGGTCACCGTCCTGGCCTGGGCGCCCGTCGACCCGACGGGCGCCACAGCCGGGCCGGAGGCACACGCACTGCGGCTGTCCCTGCCGGTCGGCGCACAGGACGCGATCGCCGGCCGGGGCGAGGCGTTCGTCCGGCGGCTCACCGTCGACGAGGAGCACGGCAACGCGTACACCGCCTGGCGTCGCATGGGCAGCCCCCGCTCGCCCCGCCCCCACCAGCTCGACGTCCTCCACGAGGCCGCCGAACCCGCCCGCACCCATCGGAGCCTGCCGGTCGAGGACGGCCGCGTGGACCTGCCCCTCACCCTCGCCCGGCACGAGGTCGCCTTCGTCGAGCTGAGCCCCGTCGAGGACGAGACCCCCACCTGGTGGGACGAGCGCCGCCTGCTCGGCCGGGCCCCGGAGCATGGCCGGGACCCGGAGAGCGGCCGGGACCCGGAGTGAGCACCGCGCGCACCGCCGGTTTCGGCACCGGCGTCCTCTCCCGCGCCGCCGCCCTGATCCACACCCTGCTCACCGTCGAGGCCCTGCTGCTCCTCGCCTCGGCACCCGGCTTCGCCGGTCTCTTCCTGCTCGCCCCCGACCCCGCCAACCTCCCCCTCGCCGCCCTGTGCCTGCTGCCGCTCGGGCCCGCCCTGTCCGCCGCCGTGTACGCCCTGCACCACCGCAGCGCCGACCTCACCGAACTCCACCCGGCCCGCGCCTACGCACGCGGTTGGCGGCTGGGCGCCCTCCCGGCGCTCCGGCTGTGGGCGCCCCTGCTGGCCTGGCTCACCGTCATCGCCTTCACGCTCACCCACTTCGGCGCCACCGGCCTGCCCGGCTGGTGGGCGGCGCTGCTCGCGCTGGTGGGCGCCGGCTCCCTGGTGTGGGGCGCGCACGCCCTCGTCCTGACCTCCCTGTTCACCTTCCGCACCCGCGACACCGCCCGCCTCGCCGCGTACTTCCTGCTCCGGCACGGCCGCGCCACCCTCGGCGCCGCCTCGCTGCTGCTTCTGACCGCCGCCCTGACCGCCCTGCTGACCGAGGCGCTGCCCGCCCTGCTGGCCGCACCCCTGCTGCTCTCCCTGCTGCACAGCAGCCGACCGGTGATCGAGGAAACGCGGGAGGAGTTCACGGCATGACCGCCAGCTGAGACGGGGAACGAGTGCCGCCGCCGCGCTCCGGCGAGGTCAACTCGTCGTATGAGAACACTCGTGCAGCCTGGTGAGGGAGCATCACCGGCATCGGCCGCTCATGGCCCCACGCCCTCAGTGGATGGTCCGTCCCCGCTCGTCCGGCACCCCCGACTTGCGCAGGAAGTAGCTGTTGACCTGGTCGCGCCACTCGCGGGCGGACCGCACCTGCTCCTCGTACCGCTCCGCCACCCGGGCGTGCCGGGCGGGCTCGACCAGGTCCGCGAGGGACGTCCACACCCGGCGGGCCTCCTCGGCCTCCTCGACGCCCTCGAAGTGGGTGTCGTAGATGTGCTGGATCACGGTCTTCCCGCTGTGCAGCACATGGCCGTAGGGCACGTGGTGGAAGAACAGCAGCAGTTCGTCGGGGCAGGTCCTGGGCGACTCGAACAGCTCCGCCCAGGGACCGGCGTACTGCGCCGCGTACCCGGTGCCGGTTCCCGCGCTGCGGTCCACGCCGACGCCGTCGCGGTCGGCGAAGTGGTAGGTGCCCCACGGGCTGTACTCGTAGCCGTCCACGCTCGGCCCGTAGTGGTGCCCGGGCTGCACCATGAAGCCGACGCCGAGCGGGGCGGTGTACTTCTCGTACGTCGCCCAGGAGTCGTCGAGGACGGCGTGCAGGCCCTCGGACAGGCGTCGCCCGGCTCCCGGATGGGTCAGCGCGATCCACTCGTCGAGGACCGCGCGCGGGTCCGCCGCCGGGTCCCAGGCGAGCCGCCCGAAGGTGTACAGGTTGGCCTGGGCGAGCGGGTGGCCGGTCCAGAACGGGTCGTCGCCCACGTTGGACACCGCCACCAGCCCGTCCGCCAGCCGCCCCACGCCCACCTCGCCGTCCGGCCGGAAGCGGAGCGCCTCGCTCCACATCGGGCCCAGCCAGCACACGTGCCGCTGCTGCCCGGTGTACTCCTGCGTGGCCTGCACCTCCACCGCGAGCCGGGTGCCCGGCATCGTGCCGATCAGCGGCGACACCGGCTCGCGCACCTGGAAGTCCATCGGGCCGTGCTTGACCTGGAGCACCGCGTTCGCGGCGAAGTCGCCGTCCAGCGGCACGAAGTGGTCGTACGCGGCCCGGGCGCGGTCCGTCGACCGGTCCCGCCAGTCCTGGCGGTGGTCGTAGACGAAGGCCCGCCAGTGCACGGTGCCGCCGTACGGGACGAGTGCGGCGGCCAGCAGGTTGGCGCCGTCCGCGTGCGTGCGGCCGTACGCGAACGGGCCGGGCTGCCCCTCCGAGTCGGCCTTCACCACGTACCCGCCGAAGTCCGGGACCGCCTCGTACACCCGCTCCGTCGTCCCGGCCCACCAGTCCCGCACCCGGGCGTCCAGCGGGTCGGCGGTGGACAGCGGGCCGAGGACGACCGGTGCGGCGAAGCTCACCGACAGGTGCGTGCGCACGCCGTAGGGCCTGAGCGCGCCGGCGATCGCGGCGACCTCGCCGATCCGGTCGGTGAGCAGGTGCGCCTCGGTCTCGTGGACGTTGACGTTGTTGACGCAGACCGCGTTGATGCCGCAGGCCGCCAGCAGCCTGCCGTACGCCCGCACCCGGTCCAGGCCGTCGCGGGCCCGCCCGGCGGCCCAGAACAGCGAACCGCCCGCGTAACCCCGCTCGACCTGGCCCATCACCGGGTGCACGGCCACGTTGTCCCAGTGGTCCAGCATCCGCAGCGTGAGGGCCGGGCGGTGCTCCTCGTGGACCGGGTCGCCCAGGAACGCCGCCTCGCCGAGCCGCACGACGTGGAACAGGCCGTACAGCAGCCCGCGCCCGGCGGACGCCGTGACGGTGGTCCGGCCGTCCTCGCGGACGTACCCGAAGCCCTCGTCCCCGAAGTCCCCGGCGCCGTCGGTTCCCCCGTCGGTCAGCTCCAGCACGAGATCGGCGGCGGAGTCCTCGCGCACGAGCGCGCCCCCGAACCGCGCGCAGGCCGCCGCCGTCTCGCCGCGCACGGTGTCCACGAGCGGCCCGGCTCCGCGCACGAGCACGCGCCGGGTGCCGACCGCACTGAAGGCGGAGTCCGGCAGCCAGGCCGGGTCGATGGGGGCGTCCATGCCGTCAGGCGACCGCCCCGCCGGTGCCGCGCGCCGCGGCGATGTAGTCGGACCGGCCCGAGCCGTCGTAGACCGTGATGTCCACGTACGCGCCGTCCGGGATGTCGAAGTTCTTGACCGTCTTGTCCACGGTGGCGGAGGTGCCCGGCGCCGAGAAGGTGCCCAGGTCGTGGTAGGAACCGCCGGACGAGTAGCCGACGGCCACGTAGAACCCGTCGCCGTCGTTCTTGGTGTCGTACACCCAGAGCTTCTCGCCGTCGGGGTGGAACTCGACCTTGCCGATGAACCAGCCCGCGTCGTTCAGCTCCATCTTGACGGCCGTGCCGCCCGCGTCGTGCGCGAAGTAGGTGCCGTCGAACGGGTCGCCGAGCGTGCCGCCGCTGCACGGGCAGCTGTCGGTGTCGCGGTAGTACGTGGAGACGCTGGGGTCCGGGTCGTAGGCCTGGGCCGGGGCGGCGGTCGCGAACAGGGCCCCCGCCGTGAGCAGTGCGCCCGCGACCAGCCCGGTGACCCGTTTGCCGATGGAAGTCCGCATGTGTTCCCCCTGACGATGCGTGACGCGCCCCGGCGGCCGCCGACGGCGCCCGATCATTTTGGTGCATGCGCCGGCGCAGGGGAATGGGGCGGCACAAGACAACGGCGGGTTCCGGCCGAAGCCGGAACCCGCCGCCCGTCCGTCAGCGGTGCGGGTCGCCTACGCCAGCAGTTCCACCTCCGCCAGCGTGTGCGCGCCGTCCAGGACCAGCCGGTACTTGGTGTACGAGCCCGGCGACTTCACCGAGAACGCGCGCGTCTGCCGGTCCCAGGCGAAGGATTCGCCGGAGCGCTCGTCCAGCGTCCGCCAGGTGGTGCCGTCGGCCGAGCCCTGGAGCTTCCAGCCGGTCGGGGCCTTGGTGCGGTCCGCCGAGGAGGTGAGCGTGTACTGGACCGCCTTGGCGCCCTCGCCGGACACGGGCAGGTCCACCGAGGTCACGCTCGCGTCGGTCGCCGAGGTGTTGTCGAACAGCGCGCCCTGACCCGTGATGGCGTCGGTGCGCGGGGTCGGCACCTCGTCGTCCTTGGTGATCGACGGCGGCGCCGCGTTCTCACCCGTGCCCCACGAGGAGGGCTTCGCGCCCATGTCGAACTCCAGGACGCCGCCCTTGGCGATCAGCGAGTGGGGGAGCGAAGTGGAGTTCCAGCGCTTGCCGTTGACCTTCAGGCCCTGCACGTAGACGTTCTTCGTGCTGTTCTTCGGGGCCTTGACGACCAGCTCGCGGCCGTTCTCCAGGTGCACCGTCGCCTTCTTGAACAGCGGGGACCCGATGGCGTACTCGCCGCTGCCCATCACCAGGGGGTAGAAGCCGAGCGAGGAGAAGAGGAACCAGGCCGACTGCTCGCCGTTGTCCTCGTCGCCGTGGTAGCCCTGGCCGATGTCGCTGCCGGTGTACAGCCGCTGGAGCACCTCGCGGATGTTCTTCTGCGTCTTGTACGGCTGCCCGGCCGCGTCGTACATGTACAGGGCGTGGTGGGCGACCTGGTTGGAGTGCCCGTACATGCCCATGCGGACGTCCCGCGCCTCGACCATCTCGTGGATGACCCCGCCGTAGGAGCCCTTGAGGTCCGGGGAGGCCGTCTCGGGGGTGGACAGGTACTCGTCGAGCTTGTCGCCGAGGGCGTCCCGGCCGCCGTACAGGTTGGCCAGGCCCCGGCTGTCCTGCGGGGCGGTGAAGGCGTAGCCCCAGCCGTTGGTCTCCGTGTAGTCGTAGCCCCACACGCGCGGGTCGTACTTCTCGGAGTCGACGCGCCAGTCGCCCTTGTTGTCCTTGCCCTGGAAGAAGCCGGCCTTCGCGTCGAAGAGGTTGACGTAGTCCTGGGCGCGGTTGAGGAAGTACGCGGACTCGTCCTTGTACCGCTTCTCGCCGGTCTCCTTGTAGAGCTTCTCGCCCATCTTCGCGATGCCGTAGTCGTTGAGGTAGCCCTCCAGCGACCACGACAGGCCCTCGTGCGTCTCGGTACCGGCGTAGCCGAGGAACGGCGAGGTCTCCATGCCCTTGCGGCCCACGCCCGAGGACGGCGGCACGACGGTGGCGTTCTTCACCGCCGCGTCGTACGCCGCCTTCGCGTCGAAGTCGACGCCCTTGACGTAGGCGTCGGCGAAGGCCACGTCGGAGGAGGTGCCGGTCATCAGGTCCGCGTAGCCGGGGGAGGACCAGCGCGAGGTCCAGCCGCCGTCCTTGTACTGCTGCACGAAGCCGTCGACCAGCTCACCGGCCTGGGACGGGGTGAGGAACGAGTACGCGGGCCAGGCGGTCCGGTACGTGTCCCAGAAGCCGTTGTTGACGTAGACCTTGCCGTCCACGATCTTGGCGCCGGTCTCGGTCGGCGTGTTCTCCTTGACCGCCTTGGAGAACGGGGAGGCGTACTTGTACTTTCCGTCGACCTTCTCGTGGCCCGCGTTCGGGTACAGGTACAGCCGGTAGAGGCCGGAGTACAGCGTGGTCAGCTGGTCCTGTGTGGCGCCCTCGACCTCGACCTTGCCGAGGATCTTGTCCCACTGCTTCTGGGCGTCGCGCTTGACCTTGTCGAAGGAGGCGCGCTTCGGGATCTCCTGGCGCAGGTTGTCCTTCGCCTGGTCCACGCTGATCAGCGAGGTGGCGATGCGCATCGTCACGGCGTGGTCCCGGCCGGCGTCGAAGCGCAGGTGGCCCTTGACGCCGCTGGAGTCGCCGCCGGTGACCTTGCTGTCGAACTCGCCGTAGACGAAGAGGCGGGTGGCACCGGCGGAGCCGCCGGACTTGACGTCCGAGTAGCCGGTGAAGGTGCCGTTCTCCTTGTCCAGGGTCAGGCCGGCGTTGTCCTCGACGTTGTCGAAGATGACGCTGGCGTCGTCACCGGGGTAGGTGAAGCGCATCATCGCCGCGTGGTCGGTCGGCGTCATCTCGGCCTTGACGCCGTTCTCGAACCGCACCCCGTAGTAGTACGGCCTGGCCGTCTCGTTCTCGTGCCGGAAGGCCAGCTCGCGGGCGTCCCGGCCGGTGTCCGGGGTGCCGGAGGCGGCCGACGGCATCACCTGGAAGGTCTGCCGGTCGCCCATCCAGGGGCTCGGCTCGTGGCTCGCGGAGAACGCCTGCACGGTGGGCAGGTTGTCGTCGTTGTTGCCGCTGGCGTACTCGTAGATCCAGCTGAGCGAACCGGCGTTGGTCACCGGCGTCCAGAAGTTGAAGCCGTGCGGCACGGCGGTCGCGGGGAAGTTGTTGCCGCGCGAGAAGCTGCCGCTGGAGTTGGTGCCGCGGGTGGTGAGCGCGTAGTCGGACAGGTGGGCCTTGGGACGCTCGGGCCCGGCCCGCTCGATCTCCACGTCGTCCAGCCAGCCGCGGAACTTCGCCGGGCCCTTGGGGGAGTCGTACGCGATCAGGATCCGGTCGACGGTCTTGCCGGCCGCGACCGAACCGATCCCGGACTGCACGCTGTTCCACTGGTTCACGTAGAGGATCTTGGCGTCGCCCTGACCGCGCGGCGTCAGCGGGAACCCGTGCTGGTCGGTGGCCTTGAGGTCGCTCAGGTAGGTGCCGTCGGTGAAGGCGAGATCGACGGAGACGTTCGTGGCGTCGTAGTCGAGGTCGCCGTCGGCCATCGACGGGAAGATCTTGTACGACAGCTCGCTGCGCCGGTCGACCTTGACGTTCACGTCGAAGACCTTGTTGTACGAGTAGCCCCGGCCGTCCGCCGTGTGCCGGCCCGCGTAGCGCAGCGCGTGCTTGCCGGTGAACCCGGCGTTCGCCTTCGCGGTCGGCGAGCCCACCGGGCCCTCGTCGACGAAGGAGAGCATGTCCTCGGGAGTGGGGACCTCCGTGTCGCTGGTGGCCAGCTGCACGTCGGCGAGCTGGAGCGCGTCACCCGCCCCGTTGTTCTTGGTGATCTCCAGCCGGAAGTGCTGGAACTCGGCGGTCTCGGCGAGTTCGTAGGTCTTGGTCTGGAACCGCTCGCCGAAGTGCTCCCCGGATCGGGTGTCCAGCGTCTGCCAGGTCTCGCCGTCCGCCGAGCCCTTCAGCGTCCAGTCCAGCGGGTCGCGTTCGTCGTGGTCGTTGGCCGAGGTGAGCGCGTACTTGGCGATCTTCGTCGGTGCGTCGAGGTCGAACTCGACCCAGCCGGTCGGCGCGAAGGTGAGCCACTTGGTGGCCGGCTCGTTGTCGACGAGGTTCTCCTTCACCTCCCGGCCGCCCGTGTTCTCGGCGCTGGCGCGCACGGCGGTGACGTTCTCGGTGACATTGCCGGGTATGCCGGTGCTGTACCCGCCGTCCACACCGGAGGCCCGCTTGCCGCCGTCCGCGCCGGTCTCCACGGTGTCGGTCCAGTCCGGAGCCGGGTCGTCCGCCTCGAAGGACGACGCGAACTCCCGGTCGGCCTTGGCGGGCGCGTCCGGCAGTGCGACCGCCGCCCCCTGGGAACCCACCGCCAAAGCGAAGGCGGTCGTCATGACGACCGCCGGACCCCATCTGTGCCGAACTCTGTACTGCATGTCCTGGCCACCCTCCCTGCGCGTGGGACAACGTTGTCAAATCAACTGCGCAAGGACCAGTAGGGGTCAAGTGGCATGTGATGTCAAGGGTGTTGATGTGGCGTTCGGGGCTTATGGCAGGGATTCCTCCGGCATGCGGTGCACAGGCCACTCATATTTCCGGGAGGTCTCAACTCGGAAAAGACGTACCGTGAACCTTGCATTCGATCTTGCTCCGCCAAGTGAAAGTGGACTATACCTGTCGGCACTCCGGGGCATCTTCACCGCACCCGACCTTGTACGGCCGCATTTCCTGCACGACCCAGCTTGACCCGAACGCGGTGCCGGGGAGGATCCGGTTCACCGCCTGAGTCCTGGAGAAGGCGAGGACTTGAGCATGGGATCCACCACCGGCGTGGGCCATCACGATCTGATCAGGCGGAGCGCGACCGCCGCTCCGGCCCCGGCGACTGTTGTGCCGGCATCGCTCAGCTGATCATCGGCGCCGCACCGCGGCTCCGAGACGACGGCGACAACGCCGCACACGCAGCACACCCGGACAGAACCAACCGATCAGTGAGGATGCAAAGATGACCATTCGTGCCGGCTCTCTTGACAGGCGGACACTCCTGCGCGGGGCCATCGCCACCGCGGCGATGGGCTCGTTCGCGGTCGCGTGCAGCTCTCCCTCCAGCGAGGACAAGGACAGCGGCGGCGGCCCGAAGGGCGAGAAGAGCGCCAACAACCCGTTCGGTGTCGCCGCGAACTCCGCGGTCGAAGCGGCCATCTTCGACGGCGGCTACGGCACCGACTACGTCGACTACACCAACCAGGTGCTCGCCAGCCAGGTCAAGGGACTCAAGGTCCAGGTCAAGCCGGTCGTCGACATCGCCCCCCAGCTCCAGCCCCGCTTCGTCGGCGGCAACCCGCCGGACCTGATCGACAACTCCGGTGAGGACCAGATCGGCTTCCTCGGCATCCTCGACCAGCTGGAGGAGCTCGACGACCTCTTCGAGGCCAACACCTACGAAGGCAAGAAGATCGCCGACATCGTCTACCCCGGCGTCAAGGACCCCGGAACGTACAACGGCAAGTTCGTCGCGCTCCGGTACGTGATGACGGTGTACGGCGTCTGGTACTCGAAGACGCTCTTCGACGAGAACAACTGGACCCCGCCGAAGACCTGGAACGAGGCGCTCGACCTCGGCCAGAAGGCGAAGAAGAAGGGCAAGTACCTCTTCGTCCACGGCAAGGAAGCCGCGACCTACTACCAGACGATGCTGTTCGCCTCAGCGATCAAGGAGGGCGGTGACGAGGTCCGGCTCGCCCTCGGCAATCTCGAGAAGGACGCCTGGTCGCATCCGGCCATCCAGGGCGTCCTCAAGGTCATGGAGACCATGATCAAGGAGAAGATGTTCGTTCCCGGCGGCTCCGGCACCCAGTTCCAGAAGGCGCAGGCGATCTGGAGCAACGACCAGAAGGCGCTGCTCTACCCGTCCGGTGGCTGGATCGAGAACGAGATGGCGAAGGCCACCAAGAAGGACTTCCAGATGACCGGGTTCCCGGAGATGACGCTCACGGACAAGCCGAAGCTGCCCTACGAGTCGCTCCACGCCGCAGCGGGCGAGCCGTTCATCGTGCCCAAGCAGGGCAAGAACCCGGCCGGTGGCAAGGAAGTGCTGCGGGCGATGCTGTCCGAGAAGGCGGCCGCCAACTTCTCCAAGACAAAGCTGGCCCCGACGGTGGTCAAGGGCACCGTGCCCGCCGACGGCTTCGGATCGGCCGCCCTCGTCTCCCAGACGACGATGCTCGAGGCCGCGGGCGACAACATCTACGACATGAGGAGGTTCGTCGAAGCCTACGGCATGAACACCGACCAGTTGGTGCCGTGGAACTCGTTCCTCTCCGGTGACCTCGACCGCAAGGGCCTCACCGCGGCCCTGCAGAAGATCTCCGACAAGGTCCGGGACGACGACTCCATCGACAAGATCAAGATCAGCTAGTACAGGGATGAAAGACAACACCACCACCTCCGACGCCGCGAGCCGCCGGCCCGAGCCGGCCGCTCGCGGCGGGCGGCCACGGCGCCGCAGGCTCACCTTCGACCGGGTGACGTTCTTCCTCGCGTTCCTCGGTGTCCCGCTGGCCATCTTCGTGATCTTCGTTCTGATCCCGTTCGGCCAGGCGATCTTCTGGGGGATGACCGACTGGCGCGGCTTCAGCCCGGACTACAACTTCGTCGGCTTCGACAACTTCACGAAGATGTTCCAGGACGACATCTTCCTGAAGGCGTTGCGCAACGTCGCACTCCTCGCGGCCTTCGTGCCGCTGGTGACGCTGACGCTGGCCCTCGGGGTCGCCGTCGCCATCACCCTGGGCGGGCCCAGCAAGGGCCCCGTCCGAGGGATCCGGGGAGCGTCGTTCTACCGGATCATCTCGTTCTTCCCCTACGTCGTGCCGGCGATCATCGTCGGTCTGATCTGGGCGCAGATGTACGACCCGAACGCCGGCCTGCTCAACGGCGTCCTCACCGGCCTCGGCCTCGACCAGTTCGAGGCGTTCGCGTGGCTGGGCGAGAAGGCGGCCGCGATGCCGGCCGTGATGTTCGTCATCATCTGGGGGCTCGTCGGGTTCTACGCGGTGCTCTTCATCGCCGCGATCAAGGGCGTTCCCGGCGAGCTGTACGAGGCGGCGAAGATCGACGGGGCCGGCCGGTTCCGCACCACGATCTCGATCACCCTGCCGGCGATCCGGGACAGCGTGCAGACCGCGTACATCTACCTGGGCATCGCCGCCCTCGACGCGTTCGTCTACGTCCAGGCGATGGTGCCGAACGGCGGCCCGGACAACTCGACCCTGACGATCAGCCAGCGTCTGTTCAACGTCGCTTTCGCCAAGCAGCAGTTCGGCTACGCCACCGCGATGGGCGTCGTCCTCGCCGCCGTCACCCTGGTGTTCGCGGCGCTGGTGTTCCTCGTCAACCGCCTCACGGGCGGCGGCGAGGGCGAGAGCAAGAGGAAAGCACCTGGGTCCAGGGCTCGGCGTGCCGCTGCCAAGGGAGGTGCCAGGTGAGCGTCATCACCGCCGACCGGAAGCCGGCCAGCGACCCGAAACCGGCGAGCGACCGCAAGCTGACGAGGGCCGCCGCGAGCAGCGACCGCAGATTCGCGGCGATCTCGCACGCCCTGCTGATCCTGTGGTCCGTGATCGTGATCGTGCCCATGCTGTGGGTGCTGATGTCGTCGTTCAAATCGACCGGCGAGATCCTTTCGTCGCCGTTCTCGCTGCCGGATCACTGGCGCTTCGAGAACTACGCGAACGCGTGGACCGACGCGAACATCGGGAAGTACTTCCTGAATTCCGTGATCGTCGTGGTCTCGGCACTGATCCTGGTGATGCTGCTCGGCGCGATGTGCGCCTACGTTCTCGCCCGGTTCGAGTTCCCCGGACGCCGGCTGATCTACTACGTGATGCTCGCCGGCCTGACTTTCCCGGTTTTTCTGGCGATCGTTCCGCTCTTCTTCCAGTTGCAGAACTTCGGGCTGCTGAACACACGTCCCGGACTGATCCTCACCTACGTCGCATTCGCGCTGCCGTTCACGATGTTCTTCCTCTATTCGTTCTTCCGGTCGCTGCCGCACGACGTGTACGAGGCCGCGCTGATCGACGGTGCCGGGGACTGGCGGGCGTTCTTCCAGGTGATGCTGCCGATGGCCCGTCCGGGCATGGCGGCGGTGGCGATCTTCAACTTCTTGGGCCTGTGGAACCAGTTCCTGCTGCCGGTGGCGCTCAACACCGACCAGGACAAGTGGGTCCTCACTCAAGGCATGGCCGCCTACGCGTCCTCGCAGGTCTACGACATCGACTACGGTGCGCTGTTCGCGGCGATCGTGATCACGGTGGTGCCCGTACTGCTCGTGTACTGCGTCTTCCAGCGGCGGATCGCCGGTTCGGTGTCGCAGGGCACCTTCCGCTGACGCCCACCGCCGCCTCACCGTCGTACGCAGGGGTCCGTCCCCGGAGAGACAGCTCTCCGGGGACGGACCCCTGCGGCGTACCACCGGCAGCCGACCGTGGACACGGCCTGGAACCGATTTCTTTCAAGGGCTTGACGCCACTGGGCGATCCAGCGGAGTTTGGGGTTCATAACTTGTACAAGGTCCGCATCGCACCGGGCGACGCGGACCCAGGGGATGAGGGTGAGAGTCAATGGAGACTCCCGGGTCGCAGTCGTCGCTGCACCGCGCCAACCTGGAACGCGTCGTACGGGCGGTACGGCTCGCCGGTTCGCTCACGCAGGCGGAGATCGCGAGGACGACGGGGCTGTCCGCGGCCACGGTCTCGAACATCGTCCGGGAACTGAAGGACGGCGGGACCGTCGAGGTCACGCCCACCTCGGCGGGCGGCCGCCGGGCCCGCAGCGTCTCGCTGAGCGGGGACGCCGGCATCGTCATCGGCGTGGACTTCGGCCACACCCACCTGCGCGTCGCCATCGGCAACCTCGCCCACCAGGTGCTCGCCGAGGAGTCCGAGCCGCTGGACGTCGACGCCTCCTCGGACCAGGGCTTCGACCGGGCGGAACAGCTGGTCAGCCGGCTGATCGCGGCCACCGGCGTGGACCGGGCCAAGATCGCCGGGGTGGGCCTGGGCGTGCCGGGCCCGATCGACGTGGAGTCCGGGACGCTGGGCTCGACCGCCATCCTGCCCGGCTGGGGCGGCACCCGGCCCGCCGAGGAGCTGCGGGGGCGGCTCGGCGTCCCGGTGCACGTGGACAACGACGCCAACCTCGGCGCCCTGGGCGAGCTGGTCTGGGGCAGCGGCCGGGGGGTGCGGGACCTGGCGTACATCAAGGTCGCCAGCGGTGTCGGCGCCGGGCTGGTGATCAACGGGAAAATCTATCGAGGGCCCGGCGGCACAGCGGGTGAAATCGGGCATATCACCCTGGATGAGGCCGGTCCCGTCTGCCGGTGCGGAAACCGGGGTTGCCTGGAGACCTTCGCCGCAGCACGCTATGTGCTTCCGCTCCTCCAGCCCAGCCACGGCACCGATCTGACGATGGAGGGCGTCGTGCGGCTGGCGCGGGACGGTGACCCTGGCTGCCGTCGGGTGATCGCCGACGTCGGCCGCCACATCGGCAGTGGAGTCGCCAACCTCTGCAACCTGCTCAACCCGAGCCGCGTCGTCCTCGGCGGCGATCTCGCCGAGGCCGGCGAGCTGGTGCTCGGGCCGATAAGAGAGTCCGTCGGGCGTTACGCCATCCCCAGCGCGGCGCGGCAACTCTCCGTGCTCCCCGGGGCCCTTGGCGGCCGTGCGGAGGTGCTCGGAGCCCTCGCCCTCGCCCTCAGCGAGATGGGTGATTCGACGCTCTTGGACGGGTCTGCGACCGGCGCTCTGCCGGCGGCCACGCCTGCCTTCACTTAGAGCACGGATGGCACCGTTGTCATCTCGTTAAGGATTTACTTCTTGACGTCGCACGTGCGGCCGAGTTGACTTCCAGCCACCTCGGCCGCAACGACGCGGCCTCGTCAGGGAGGTTTGTGAAGTGAACACGCGTATGCGTCGTGCCGCCGTTGCCGTTGCCACCACCGCGATGGCCGTCTCGCTCGCCGCCTGTGGCAGCGCCAAGGAGTCCGACGGCGGCAGCGACTCGTCCGACTCGGCGGCGAAGAAGGGCGACGACATCAAGGTCGGTCTGCTCCTTCCCGAGAACCAGACCGCGCGGTACGAGAAGTTCGACAAGCCCATGATCGAGAAGAAGGTCAAGGAGCTCACGAACAACAAGGGCGAGGTCGTCTACGCCAACGCCAAGCAGGACGCCAGCCTGCAGAACCAGCAGGTCGACACGATGGTCACCAACAAGGTCGACGTGATGATCATCGACGCGGTGGACTACAAGGCCATCGCGGGCTCGGTGAAGAAGGCCCACGACGCCGGGATCAAGGTCGTCGCCTTCGACCGCCTGGCCGAGGGTCCGATCGACGCCTACACCTCGTTCGACAACGTCACCGTCGGCAAGACGCAGGGCGAGGCGCTCCTGAAGGCGCTGGGCGACAAGGCCAAGGACAGCCAGATCGTCATGATGAACGGGTCCTCCACCGACCCGAACGCCGCCCAGTTCAAGGAGGGCGCCCACTCCGTCCTCGACGGCAAGGTGAAGATCGGCCGCGAGTACGACACCAAGGAGTGGAAGCCGGAGAACGCCAACGCCAACATGGAAGCGGCGATCTCCGCGCTCGGCAAGGACAAGATCGACGGCGTCTACTCCGCCAACGACGGCATGGCGGGCGGTTCCATCACCGCCCTGAAGAGGGCCGGCATCGCGGACATCCCGGTCACCGGCCAGGACGCCGAACTCGCGGGTGTGCAGCGCATCGTCACCGGTGAGCAGTACATGAGCGTCTTCAAGTCCTACCCGAAGGAGGCCGAGACCGCGGCCGAGATGGCCGTCGCGCTGGCGAAGGGCGAGTCGCTCGACTCCATCGCCAACGACAAGGTCGACAGCGCCACCACCAAGGGCGTCCCCGCGGTCATCGTCCCGGTCGTCTCGCTGACCAAGGACAACATCAAGGAGACCGTCATCAAGGACGGCTTCTACACGATCGACGAGATCTGCACGGACAAGTACAAGGCCGCCTGCGACAAGATCGGCCTCAAGTAAGCGGACCCGCGTCCCGAGCCGGCTGAGCCGCCCGGGACCGGCCGCCCCAGCTCCTCCGGCGCCCCGCACTCATCAGCCCCGCAAGCTACGCGGGGCGCCGGACGGAACACCCCCCAATCACTTCTGCACAACCTCCCGCCGGGTCAGGCGGCGAAGGAGATGGTTCACGTGTCCGCTACGCCCGTGCTGGCGTTGCGCGGGGTCTCCAAGCGATTCGGTGCCGTCCAGGCGCTCACCGACGTAGAGCTTGAGGTCCACGCCGGTGAGGTGGTCGCCCTGGTGGGCGACAACGGCGCCGGAAAGTCCACGCTGGTCAAGACGATCGCCGGCGTGCACCCCATCGATGAGGGCGCCATCGAGTGGGACGGCAGGTCCGTCTCGATCAACAGGCCGCACGACGCCCAGAGCCTCGGCATCGCGACCGTCTACCAGGACCTCGCGCTGTGCGACAACATCGACGTCGTCGGCAACCTCTACCTGGGCCGGGAGATCCGCAGGCGCGGCGTCCTGGACGAGGTGGAGATGGAGCGCCGCTCCCGCGAGCTCCTCGACACGCTGTCCATCCGCATACCGAGCGTCCGCATCCCGATCGCCTCGCTCTCCGGCGGTCAGCGCCAGGTGGTGGCGATCGCCCGGTCCATGCTCGGCGAGCCCAAGCTGGTCATCCTCGACGAGCCCACCGCCGCCCTCGGCGTCGAGCAGACCGCGCAGGTCCTCGACCTCGTGGAGCGGCTGCGCGAGCGCGGTCACGCCGTCATCCTCATCAGCCACAACATGGCTGACGTCAAGGCGGTCGCCGACAAGGTCGCCGTCCTGCGCCTCGGGCGCAACAACGGCGTCTTCGAGGTCAAGTCGACCTCGCAGGAAGAGATCATCTCCGCCATCACGGGCGCCACGGAGAACGCCGTGACCCGTCGTGCGGCGCGCACCAATGGGGAGATCAAGAAGTGAGCATCGACAAGACCTCCACCCCCGCCGAGGACCACGCGGTGGAGAACCCCGCCGCGGCCGCCGGCGCCGCCGCCGCGGTCGACCCGCGGCTGCTGGTGCGCGAGCAGGGCTTCGCGGGCTACCTGAGCGAGTTCAAGCGGAAGATGAAGGCCGGTGACCTCGGGTCCATCCCGGTCGTCGTCGGACTGCTGATCATCTGGGCCATCTTCACCAGCCTGAACTCCAACTTCCTCACCGCCGGCAACTTCTCCGACATGTCGGTCGCCATGGTCGGCACCGGCATGATCGCCGTCGGTATCGTCTTCGTCCTGCTGCTCGGCGAGATCGACCTGTCGGTCGGCTCGGTCAGCGGTGTCGCGGGCGCCACCTTCGCGGTGCTGAGCGTCACGCACGGGATGAACGAGTGGCTCGCCCTGCTGCTGTCCGTCCTCACCGGCACCGTGGCCGGTGCCATCCACGGCTTCGTCTTCGCCCGCATCGGCGTGCCGGCCTTCGCCGTGACGCTGGCCGGACTGCTGTTCTGGCAGGGCTTCATGCTGCAGATCCTGGGCAGCAACGGCACGATCAACCTCGACTCCGAGGGCATCGTGGTCAAGATGACCAGCTACTACTTCAGCGACGTGGCCGCCGCCTACGGCCTGGCGGTCGTGGTGACCGCGGGGTACTTCCTCAGCGCGTTCTTCGACAGCCGGCGCCGCGAGGCCGCCGGGGTGCCCTCCCGGCCGCTGAACGAGATCATCGTGCGCACGGTGCTGCTGGCGATCCTGGCGTTCGTCGTGGCGATCGTCTTCAACCAGTACAAGGGCCTGCCGCTGGCCGTGGTGATCTTCCTGGCGTTCCTGCTGCTCACGGACTTCGTCCTGCGCCGCACCGCCTACGGTCGCAAGATCTTCGCCCTCGGTGGCAGCGTCGAGGCGTCCCGCCGCGCCGGCATCAACGTGGAGCTGATCCGGATCTCGGTCTTCGCGATCGCCGGCGGCTTCGCGGCGATCGGCGGCCTCTTCGTGGCCTCGAAGATCGCCGCCGCCAACCAGGGCGCGGGCACCGGTGAGTTCCTGATGAACGTCATCGCCGCGGCCGTGATCGGCGGCACGTCCCTCTTCGGCGGCCGCGGCCGCACCTGGGACGCGCTGCTCGGTGTGATGGTCATCGTCTCGATCCAGTACGGCCTCGCCCTGGAGGGCATCGCCTCGCCGGTCCAGTACATGATCACCGGTGGCGTGCTGCTGGCGACCGTCGTCATCGACGCGATCACCCGCAAGACGCAGAAGACGGCCGGCCGCGCGTAGCAAGCCGCCGCACGGCCGACGACGGTCCGCCCGCCCGCCCAGCTGAGCCCTGGGCCGGCGGGCGGACCGCTGTGTCGTGTCAGTACGCCCCGCTCACGTCAGCAGGCGCCGAGGTCCTGCCAGACGCCCCACTGGCCGGTGGTCCCGGGCTCCTCGCCGGTCGTCCACCACTTGGCCTTCCAGGTGTGCCCCTCGTGGGAGACCTGCTGCCCGCCGGTGTAGACCGCGCCCGAGCTCCACGGGGCGGCCGTGCACTGGCTGCCGTTGCCGCCGGTGACGGTCAGCGCGTACGTGGTGCTGTGGCTGCCGGACGGGCTGGTGCCCGTGACCGTGACGGAGTACGTGCCCGAGACGGCCCGGTCGGTGGTGGCGAGGGTGAGCGTCGACTGTCCGCCCGCCGTGACCGAGGCGGGGCTGAAGGACGCGGTGACGCCCGCCGGTACCCCGCTCGCCCTGAGCTGCACCGTCTCCGCCTGGCCCGACTTCACCGCGGTCTTCACGGTGGTGGTGGCCGAGGCGCCCGCGGTCACCGTGCCGGAGGCCGGGCCGGCGGAGAGGGAGAAGTCGTTCTCCGGGGCGGTGCTGCCGCTGGTGAAGGGCGCGAAGATGTGCGAGAAGTCCCAGGTGTTCTGCTGGATGCCGGAGCAGTTGTCGGCCGCGCCGCCGCCGGCGCAGCTCCCGTTGTCCCGCTGGAGCGCCCAGAAGGAGAGCGTGTTGATGCCCTGGTCCAGGGCCCAGTCGTAGACGGTGCGGGCGTTGTCCAGGGTGAAGGTCTCCGCCGGTCCGAAGTCGTCGACGCCGATCATCTCGATGACGCCGATCATGTGCCACAGCTCGGCGGAGGACTTGTCCGGGTGGAGCCGGGCCAGCACGTCGTGCAGGCCCTGGGTCGCCGTCCGGGTGTCCTGGGCCATGTCGTGGGGCTGGTTGTCGTAGTAGTCGAACGTCATGAGGTTCACGACGTCGACCTCGGTGCCGTTCGCCACGGCGTTCTCGAGCAGGGCGACGCCGTTGCTCGCCAGGCCGCGGGTGGTGGTGGGCAGGGTGTAGGAGATCTCGATGTCGCGGCCGTTGTCGGCGGCCCAGTCCTGGACCAGCTTGATGGCCTTGTTGCGGCGGTCGATGCCCGCGGTGTTGTCCAGCGCGTCGATCTCGATGTCCATGTCGAGCCGGGAGACGTCGTAGGTCGTGATGACCTTCTCGTAGGCCGCGGCGATCTGCTGGACGTCGGTGCAGCTGTCGGCGATCTCGGTGCCGGTGGTGTCGGCCGTGTAGCCGCCGAACGAGGGGATGACGTCGCCCCCGTTCGCCTGGATGGTGTCGAAGTCGGCGCCGAAGGTCGACTGCGCGATCGGCATCGACGTGTCGCCGTTCCAGTACGGCGTGCAGGAACCCGGGGTCGCCGTCTGGAGGAAGGCCATGGTGAGGTGCTTGGCACCCGACTGGGCGGCCAGCGCGGCCGGGCTCTCCCCGGTCCAGGCCTCGAAGTACGGCGCGAAGACCCGGTCCGGCAGCGGGGTCGCCGCCTGGGCCGCGCCGGTGCCGGACAGGGCGAGGCCCACCGCGGCCACGGTGGTGGCGGCCGCGGTGAGCGCCGCCCGGATGGAACGCATGCGTCTCATGTCAGTCCCGGTGTGTGTGGGGTGGAACGTCGATTCCCGTGCTGTGCTGGGGTGTTGCCGGGTACGGGGATATCGCCGGAGCGACGGGGGACGCAATGGTCTGGACCAGAATGGGACTAGACCAATTCGCCGGGCCTGACGTCCCCCGGCCTGCACACCGTGCGCCCCGCGGACTGGACCACCCGGGTAAAGGTGTCCCCAAGGCGGGTCCCGCCGCCCGCAAGGACGCCGGGCCGACGGGGAAACGCGGAGCGCCGGCCGGGAAGACGTAGAACGGCCCGCCCGTGGGTAAGGCCGAACGCGTGACGTACGACGCACCGCCCGGACACGTTCCGCCGGAGCGGAACATTAGACTCGACGAGCCCGGCAACAGCTCTACTGCAAGGAGGCACGGGTGCCGCTGCTGACCCGCATCACGGGACCGCGCGATCTGGACCGGCTCAGCCTGGAAGAGCTGACTCAGCTGGCCGAGGAGATCCGTACCTTCCTCGTCGACGCCGTCTCCAAGACCGGCGGCCACCTCGGCCCCAACCTCGGCGTGGTGGAACTCACCCTCGCCCTGCACCGGGTCTTCGAATCGCCGAAGGACAAGGTGCTCTGGGACACGGGCCACCAGTCCTACGTGCACAAGCTGCTCACCGGCCGCCAGGACTTCTCGAAGCTGAAGATGAAGGGCGGCCTGTCCGGCTACCCCTCGCAGGGCGAGTCCGAGCACGACGTCATCGAGAACAGCCACGCCTCCACGGTGCTCGGCTGGGCCGACGGCATCGCCAAGGCCAACCAGGTCCTTCAGCGCGACGACCACGTCGTCGCCGTCATCGGCGACGGAGCCCTGACCGGCGGCATGGCCTGGGAGGCGCTGAACAACATCGCCGCCGCCAAGGACCGCCCGCTCGTCATCGTCGTCAACGACAACGAGCGCTCCTACGCGCCCACCATCGGCGGCCTCGCCAACCACCTGGCGACCCTGCGCACCACCGACGGCTACGAGCGCTTCCTGGCCCGCACCAAGGAGGTCCTGGAGCGCACCCCGGTCGTCGGCCGCCCGCTCTACGACACCCTGCACGGCGCCAAGAAGGGCCTGAAGGACTTCATCGCCCCGCAGGGCATGTTCGAGGACCTCGGCCTCAAGTACGTCGGCCCCATCGACGGCCACGACCTCGAGGCCCTGGAGTCCGCCCTCACCCGCGCCAAGCGCTTCGGCGGCCCGGTGATCGTGCACTGCCTCACCGAGAAGGGCCGCGGCTACCAGCCCGCCCTCCAGGACGAGGCCGACCGCTTCCACGCCGTCGGTAAGATCCACCCCGACACCGGCCTGCCCATCTCCACCTCCGGCGCCGACTGGACCAGCGTCTTCGGCGACGAGATGCTCGAGCTCGGCAAGGAGCGCGAGGACGTCGTCGCCATCACCGCGGCCATGCTCCAGCCGGTCGGCCTCGACAAGTTCGCCAAGGCCTTCCCCGACCGCGTCTACGACGTCGGCATCGCCGAGCAGCACGGCGCGGTCTCCGCGGCCGGCCTCGCCCACGGCGGCGTCCACCCGGTCTTCGCCGTGTACGCCACCTTCCTCAACCGCGCCTTCGACCAGGTCCTGATGGACGTCGCCCTGCACAAGTGCGGCGTGACCTTCGTGCTGGACCGCGCCGGTGTCACCGGCACCGACGGCGCCTCCCACAACGGCATGTGGGACATGTCGATCCTCCAGGTCGTTCCCGGCCTCAGGCTCGCCGCCCCGCGCGACGCCGACCAGGTCCGCGCCCAGCTGCGCGAGGCCGTCGCGGTGGACGACGCGCCGACCGTGGTCCGCTTCTCCAAGGGCGCCGTCGGCCCCGCCGTCCCCGCCGTCGGCCGGGTCGGCGGCATGGACGTGCTGCGCGCCCCCGGCACCGACACGCCCGACGTGCTCCTGGTCTCGGTCGGCGCCCTCGCGCCGATGTGCCTGGAGATCGCCGACCTGCTGAACAAGCAGGGGATCTCCACCACCGTGGTCGACCCGCGCTGGGTCAAGCCCGTCGACGAGGCCATGGCGCCGCTCGCCGAGCGGCACCGCGTCGTCGTCACCGTCGAGGACAACTCCCGCGTCGGCGGTGTCGGCTCCGCCGTCGCCCAGGCCCTGCGCGACGCCGGCGTCGACGTACCGCTGCGCGACTTCGGCATCCCGCCGCGCTTCCTCGACCACGCCTCCCGCGCCGAGGTGCTGGCCGAGATCGGGCTCACCGCGCCCGACATCGCGCGCCAGGTCACCGGCCTGGTCGCCAAGCTGGACGGCAAGTACGACCGCGCGGGCGCCGAGGTGGACCAGGTGGAGGCCGCGCGCGACTGACACCGCGCACGCGGGAGCTCCGCAACTCCGCACTGGGCCGGATGGGCCGGTGCCGCCACTCGTTGCAGTGGTGGAACCGGCCCATCCGCGTGAAATCGCCCACGCCGGGGCATACGCAGTACGCCCCCTCTCGATCATGTCGAGGACGACAAGCGTGGGAGGTCCCCGTGAGCAACACCCTGTTCAGGACGAAGAAGATCGAGCAGTCCATCCGTGACACGGAGGAACCGGAGCACGCGCTCAGGAAATCCCTGTCGGCGCTGGACCTGACCGTCTTCGGTATCGGCGTCGTCATCGGCACCGGCATCTTCGTACTGACCGGCACCGTCGCCAAGGACAACGCCGGGCCCGCCACGGCCCTGGCGTTCGTCGTCGCCGGCGTCGTCTGCGCGCTCGCCGCGCTGTGCTACGCCGAGTTCGCCTCCACCGTCCCGGTGGCCGGCTCCGCGTACACCTTCTCCTACGCCTCGCTGGGCGAACTGCCCGCCTGGATCATCGGCTGGGACCTGGTCCTGGAGTTCGCGCTCGGCACGGCGGTGGTGGCCGTCGGCTGGTCGGGCTACATCCGCTCACTGATGGACAACGCGGGCTGGCACATGCCGGCGGAGCTGGGCGGGCGGGACGGCGCGGAGGGCTTCGGCTTCGACATCCTCGCCGCGGCCCTGGTGCTGGTGCTCACCGCCATCCTCGTCCTCGGCATGAAGCTGTCGGCGCGGATCACCTCGGTCGTCGTCGCCATCAAGGTGGCGGTCGTCCTCATCGTGATCATCGCGGGCGCCTTCTTCGTCAAGAGCGCCAACTACGACCCCTTCATCCCGAAGTCGCAGCCCGTCGAGGCGGGCGGGGGACTGCACTCGCCGCTGATCCAGCTGATGTTCGGCTGGGCGCCGTCCAACTTCGGGGTGATGGGCATCTTCACGGCCGCCTCGGTCGTCTTCTTCGCCTTCATCGGCTTCGACATCGTCGCCACCGCCGCCGAGGAGACCAGGAACCCGCAGCGCGACATGCCCCGCGGCATCCTCGGCTCCCTGGTCATCTGCACCCTGCTGTACGTCGGAGTCTCGATCGTCGTCACCGGCATGCAGCACTACACCAAGCTCTCCGTGGACGCCCCGCTCGCCGACGCGTTCAAGGCCACGGGCCATCCCTTCTTCTCCGGAGTGATCAGCTTCGGCGCGGCCGTCGGCCTGACCACGGTCTGCATGATCCTGCTCCTCGGCCAGACCCGCGTGTTCTTCGCGATGAGCCGCGACGGACTGCTGCCGCGCTTCTTCTCCCACGTCCACCCGAAGTTCCGCACCCCCTACCGGCCGACCATCCTGCTCGGCGTGATCATCGCGATCGTCGCCGGCTTCACCAGCCTCAGCGAGCTGGCCGAGCTGGTGAACATCGGCACGCTCTTCGCCTTCGTCATCGTCGCGATCAGCGTGATCATCCTGCGCCGGACCCGGCCCGACCTGCCCCGCGCCTTCCGCACCCCGCTGGTCCCGTTGCTGCCCATCGTGTCCGTGGCCGCCTCGCTGTGGCTGATGCTGAACCTGCCCGCGGAGACCTGGGTCCGCTTCGCCGTCTGGATGGCGATCGGCTTCGTCGTGTACTTCCTCTACGGCCGCACCCACAGCCGCCTGGCCCGCGGCGAGGAGTCACCGGCCGACCCGTCCGGCACATAGCCCCACCGCTCCGTCGCGCCGGGGCCCCGCACCGGCTCGGGTGCGGGGCCCCGGCCCGGTACGCGACCGCGTCTCACCCGGGCCGCACCGTCCGGGGCCCCGCCACCTGCGCGCCCAGCGCGGTGACCCGGCGGCGCAGTTCGCGGTCGGCCGTCACGACCAGGACGGGGCGGTCACCCGCCCGCGCCACCAGCTCGACCATGAGGTCGTCCCCGCTGCCGGGCGCGGACTCCACCCGTACGCCGGTCACGGACTCCACCCCGCGGGCCGCGCCCTCGACGACGAGCACGATGTCCAGCGGCCCGGCCCGCCCCGGCACCCCGTCCACCGCCAGCCGGTCCCGCAACCGCTCCGCAGCCCCGCGCCGGTCCCGCCACCAGCCGTCGGGCACCGAGCCGACGACGTTGGCGGCGTCTACGACGACGAGCAGGGGCGCGTGGTCTTCCATGCCGTCAGACTCCCACGCCCGCCCTCGCTCCGCCCTCGCCTCGCCTCCCCTCGCCGTCGACGGCCGTACCCGCTCGCCAAGGAACCGGCGCACCCGCTTAGAGTGAACCGGTGAACGGCGACTGGCTTCTCCTCGGCCGCGACGGCCGCCTCAGTGTGTACTTCCAGGCGGACGACGCCGCCCTGTGGCGTGCCGAGAGCGCACCCGGCGGGCGCTGGGAGACCCCGCGCCGGGCCGGCGGCGACAAGCCCCTGCGTCCGGGCGGCCTCGCGGTCGGGCAGGGCGCGGACGGTTACGCCCACCTGGTCGCCTGGCAGCCCACCGGTGCCGACCGCTCCGTCCTCGTGCACGCCACGCACTACCGGCCGCTGCTCGCACCCCTGGACTGGCAGCCGACCGGCCACCCCAACAAGCAGGGCGACCGCACCGGATCTCCCACCGTCGCGGTCGACGCGCAGGGACGCGCCCACGTCTTCGTCCGCAACGGTGGCGGCGGCATGAGCATGGTGGCCCAGCGGGAGAAGGGCGGCTGGGCTCCGTGGCGGGACCTGACGGGCAGCCGGGTCCAGGAGTCGCCCGTGGCCGTGACGACGCAGACCGGCCTGGTCGAGCTGTACGCGCCCGTGGAGAGCGGCATCCTGCACTGGAGTCAGGAGGGGCCGGGCACCCGTATGGAGCTGGGGGAGCGCCTCCACGCCGCGGTCCGCCCGGGCACCCTGCGCGCCCTGGCGACCTCCGCCGAGCACACCACGGTCTTCTTCACCGACGACGACACCGGTGAGCTGTGCACCTGGCGCCCCGGCGGGAAACCGGCCCCCCTGATGCCCGCCGCCGGCCCCGGCCCCGTGTCCGTCATCCGCACCGTCATAGACGGCTACGACTGCACGGTGGTCGCCCAGGGTGCGGCGGGCAGCGGCCGCGTCGCCTTCGCCGCGTACCCCTCGGAGACGGAAGAGGCCGGCGCGGCCTGGACCGAGTCGGGCCCCGCGCTGCCGGCCGACGCGACCGTGGCCCTGGCCCTGGACGCCGACGGCCGGCTGGTGGCGGCGACCCTGTCCCCGTCGACGGGACAGCTGCTGCTGACCCGGCGGAAGGACGAGGCGGGGCTGGCGCTGGAGGCGTGGGGGGCGTTCTGAGCGGACCGGCGGAACCGACGGGCGGAACCGAGGGACCAGAGCCACCCTCGGTGCGTCAGGAAGTCTTGCCGCCGGCGGGCGCATCCTCCTGACGTCACACGCTGCCGAGCGTCCTGCGCGGGCCCCCGCGGAAAGGCCGGTGCCCGCCACACCCAGAGGCGTAACGGGCACCGGAAGACTTGTTCGCGTTACGCCGGAACCGACGCCACCCCCGCCTCCAGGAACCGCTTCCCATTCACCCGTTCCGAGACGCCCTCGCGGTCCAGGTACGGCGTGATGCCGCCCAGGTGGAAGGGCCAGCCGGCGCCGGTGATCAGGCAGAGGTCGATGTCCTGGGCCTCGGCGACGACGCCCTCGTCGAGCATCAGGCCGATCTCCTGGGCCACCGCGTCGAGCACCCGGGCCCGCACCTGCTCCTCGGACAGGACGGTGTCGCCCTGCTTGAGGAGGGCGGCGACCTCCGGGTCCAGCTCCGGCTTCCCGCTGTCGTAGACGTAGAAGCCGCGCTTGCCCGCCTCGACGACCGCCTTGAGGTTCGGGGAGACCGTGAAGCGCTCGGGGAAGGCCCGGTTGAGGGTCTGAGAGACGTGCAGGCCGATGGCCGGGCCGACCAGTTCCAGGAGGACCAGCGGGGACATCGGCAGGCCGAGGGGCTCCACCGCCTTCTCCGCCACCGGGACCGGCGTGCCCTCGTCGATGACGTTCTGGATCTCGCCCATGAAGCGGGTCAGGATGCGGTTGACCACGAACGCCGGGGCGTCCTTGACCAGGACCGCGGTCTTCTTCAGCTTCTTGGCGACGCCGAACGCCGTGGCCAGCGAGGCCTCGTCGGTCTGCTCGCCGCGGACGATCTCCAGGAGGGGGAGGATCGCGACCGGGTTGAAGAAGTGGAAGCCGACGACCCGCTCGGGGTGCTTCAGCTTCGACGCCATCTCCGAGACGGAGAGCGAGGAGGTGTTCGTGGCCAGGATCGCGTGCGCCGGGGCGACCGCCTCGACCTCCGCGAACACCTTCTGCTTGACGCCCATCTCCTCGAAGACGGCCTCGATGACGAAGTCGGCGTCCGCGAAGCCCTCGGCCTTGTCCAGGACGCCGGTCACCAGGGCCTTGAGGCGGTTCGCCTTGTCCTGGTTGACCCGGCCCTTGCCGAGCAGCTTGTCGATCTCGGCGTGGACGTAGCCCACGCCCTTGTCGACGCGCTCCTGGTCGATGTCGGTGAGGACGACCGGGACCTCCAGGCGGCGCAGGAAGAGCAGCGCGAGCTGGGAGGCCATCAGGCCGGCGCCGACGACGCCCACCTTGGTGACCGGGCGGGCCAGCGACTTGTCCGGGGCACCCGCGGGGCGCTTGCCGCGCTTTTGGACCAGGTTGAAGGCGTAGATGCCGGAGCGCAGTTCGCCGCCCATGATGAGGTCGGCGAGGGCCTGGTCCTCGGCGTCGTAGCCCTGCTGGAGGTCGCCGTTCTTGGCGGCGGCGATGATGTCCAGGGCGCGGTAGGCGGCCGGGGCGGCGCCGTGCACCTTGCCGTCGGCGATGAACCGGCCGCGCGCGACCGCCTGGTCCCAGGCCTCGCCGCGGTCGATCAGCGGACGCTCGACGGTGATCTCGCCCTTGAGGACGGACGCCGTCCACAGCAGCGACTGCTCCAGGAAGTCCGCGCCCTCGAAGATCGCGTCCGCGATGCCGAGTTCGTGGACCTGCGCGCCCTTGAGCTGCTTGTTCTGGTTGAGGCTGTTCTCGATGATCACCGAGACGGCCTTGTCGGCGCCGATCAGGTTCGGCAGCAGCGTGCAGCCGCCCCAGCCGGGGACCAGGCCGAGGAAGACCTCGGGGAGCGAGAAGGCCGGGAGGGCCGCCGACACCGTGCGGTAGGTGCAGTGCAGGCCGATCTCCACGCCGCCGCCCATGGCCGCGCCGTTGTAGTACGCGAACGACGGCACCGCGAGGCTCGCCAGGCGCTTGAGGACGTCGTGGCCGCCCTTGCCGATGGCCAGCGCGTCCTCGTGCCGCTTGAGCAGCTCGACGCCCTTGAGGTCGGCGCCGACCGCGAAGATGAACGGCTTGCCGGTGACGCCGACGCCGACGATGTCGCCGTCCGCGGCCTCCTTCTCGACCTGGTCGAGCGCGGCGTCGATGTTCGCCAGCGACTGCGGGCCGAGCGTGGTCGGCTTGGTGTGGTCGTGGCCGTTGTCCAGGGTGATCAGGGCGAAGCGCCCGGCGCCCAGGGGCAGGTCGAAGTGGCGCACGTGCGCCTGCGTGACGACCTCGCCGGGGAACAGCTCGGCCGCACCCTTCAGCAGCTCTGCGGTGGTGCTCACTTGTCCCCCTCGAAGTGCGGGTTCTCCCAGATGACCGTCGCGCCCATGCCGAAGCCGACGCACATGGTGGTCAGGCCGTAGCGGACGTGCGGCTGCTCCTCGAACTGCCGGGCCAGCTGCGTCATCAGCCGGACGCCGGAGGAGGCCAGCGGGTGACCGAAGGCGATGGCGCCGCCGTACTGGTTGACGCGGGCGTCGTCGTCGGCGATGCCGTAGTGCTCCAGGAAGGCGAGGACCTGGACGGCGAAGGCCTCGTTGATCTCGAACAGGCCGATGTCGGAGATCGACAGGCCCGCCTGCGCGAGTGCCTTCTCCGTGGCCGGGATCGGTCCGTAGCCCATGACCTCCGGCTCGACGCCCGCGAACGAGTACGCGACCAGGCGCATCTTGACCGGCAGGTTGTTCTCGCGGGCGAAGTCCTCGCTCGCGATGAGGGAGGCGGTCGCGCCGTCGTTCAGACCGGCCGCGTTGCCCGCGGTGACCCGGCCGTGCACGCGGAACGGCGTCTTCAGGCCCGCCAGGTTCTCCAGCGTGGTGCCCGGACGCATCGGCTCGTCGGCGGTGACCAGGCCCCAGCCCGTCTCGCCCGCCTCTTCGTTGGTGCGGCGCACCGAGACCGGTACCAGGTCGGCCTGGATCTGGCCGTTGGCGTACGCCTTGGCGGCCTTCTCCTGCGAGCGCACCGCGTACTCGTCGGCGCGCTGCTTGGTGATGCCCGGGTAGCGGTCGTGCAGGTTCTCCGCGGTCATGCCCATGAACAGGGCGGACTCGTCGACCAGCTTCTCGCTGACGAACCGCGGGTTCGGGTCGACGCCCTCGCCCATCGGGTGGCGGCCCATGTGCTCGACGCCGCCCGCGATCGCGACGTCGTACGCGCCGAAGGCGACCGAGCCGGCCACCGAGGTGACGGCGGTCAGGGCGCCCGCGCACATGCGGTCGATCGAGTAGCCCGGGACCGAGGTGGGCAGGCCCGCCAGGATGCCGGCGGTGCGGCCGATGGTGAGGCCCTGGTCACCGATCTGCGTGGTCGCGGCGACGGCGACCTCGTCGATCTTCTTGGGGTCGAGACCCGGGTTGCGGCGCAGCAGCTCCCGGATCGCCTTCACGACCAGGTCGTCGGCGCGGGTCTCGTGGTAGACGCCCTTCGGGCCCGCCTTGCCGAACGGGGTGCGGACGCCGTCGACGAAGACGACGTCCCTGATGGTACGAGGCACGATGGCTCTCCTCCAGGGTGCGGGATGGCACTGCTGCGGCACGCATGCACTGAGCGCGCGCTCAGCCCCCATGCTACTTATGAGTAACGTAGCTGCCCAGTCCCCCCGGCCGGAGCGGCGAAGGTCACACCGCTCGTCACACCGCCGGAGCACCGACCGACCGGTTTGCGTGCCCGGTCACTCATCCCGGGATCTGGCCAAAACCCGCCGTCGACCCGCCGTCGATGAGCCGTCGTCCCCGCTACGCCGCCTCCCGGCCCAGCGCCGCCACCAGCACCGGTGTCACCTGCTCCACCTGCCAGGGCCGGGCCCCGTGTCCGGCCAGCGCCGCGCCCACGGACTCGGCGTCGACGGTCGCGGGCGGCTCCCAGCAGACCCGGCGCACCGTGTCGGGCGTGATCAGGTTCTCCTGGGGCATGCTCAGCCGCTCGGCCAGCGCCGTCACCGCCGCGCGTGCCGCGGTCAGCCGGGCCGCGGCGGCCGGGTCCTTGTCGGCCCAGGCCCGCGGCGGCGGGGGGCCGGTCACCGGCTGGCCGGGCTGCGGCAGCTGCGACTCGGACAGCGCCCTGGCCCGGTCGACCGACAGCTGCCACTGCTCCAGCTGCCGGCGGTTCACCCTGCCGAACCCGTTCAGCGCGGCCAGCGCGTGCGCGTTGGGCGGCAGCGCGAGGGCGGCCTCGACGATGGCCGCGTCCCCGAGCACCTTGCCGGGGGAGACGTCCCGGCGCTGCGCGATCCGGTCCCGGGCCTGCCACAGCTCCCGCACCACGGCGAGCTGGCGGCGCCTGCGTACCTTGTGCATGCCGGACGTACGGCGCCACGGGTCCTTGCGCGGCTCGGGCGGCGGGGCCGACGCGATCGCGTCGAACTCCTGCCGGGCCCACTCCAGCTTGCCCTGGCGGTCCAGTTCCTTCTCCAGGGCGTCCCGCAGGTCGACCAGCAGCTCGACGTCGAGCGCGGCGTAGCGCAGCCAGGGCTCGGGCAGCGGGCGCGTGGACCAGTCGACGGCCGAGTGGCCCTTCTCCAGGACGAAGCCCAGGACGTTCTCCACCATCGCGCCGAGGCCGACGCGCGGGAAGCCGGCGAGCCGTCCGGCCAGCTCGGTGTCGAAGATGCGGGTGGGCACCATCCCTATTTCGCGCAGGCACGGCAGGTCCTGGGTGGCCGCGTGCAGCACCCACTCCGCGTCGGTGATCGCCGTACCGAGACCGGAGAGGTCGGGACAGGCCACCGGGTCGATCAGCGCCGTCCCCGCGCCCGCACGGCGCAGCTGCACCAGGTACGCGCGCTGGCCGTAGCGGTAGCCGGAGGCGCGCTCGGCGTCGACGGCGACGGGGCCGCTCCCGGCGGCGAAGGCGGCGGTCACCTCGGCGAGGGCGTCCGCGTCGGCGATCACCGGCGGAATGCCCTCGCGTGGTTCCAGCAAAGGGATCGGCGCCTGACTCACAGAAGATCCGGCGTCGTCCGGAGGGGCGCCTCCGGTGGTTCGCAGTGGACGGTCTGCTGCGGTTTCGTGGGCGTCGGTCACCTGTCAAGGGTATCGGTGGATCGACGGAGCCCGCCGACGGAACGTTCCGTCGGCGGGCTCCGGGGGGTCGTAAACCAGTCAGGTCAGTGAAAGACGGGCGAAGAACGGGGATCGGGGATCGGGGATCGCAGGGGTCAGTGGATGATGCCCGTGCGCAGGGCCACCGCGACCATCCCGGCGCGGTCGCCCGTGCCGAGCTTGCGGGCGATGCGGGCCAGGTGGCTCTTGACGGTCAGGGCGGACAGGCCCATCGAGACGCCGATCGCCTTGTTCGACTGGCCCTCCGCGACCAGCCGCAGAACCTCGACCTCGCGGCCGGAGAGCTCGCGGTAGCCGCCCGGGTGGCTCGGGGCGCCCGGGGGGCGGCGGTGCAGACGGGCGGCGGCGGAGCCGATGGGGGCGGCACCCGGCCGGGTGGGGAGCCCGACGTTGGTACGGGTGCCGGTGACGACGTAGCCCTTGACGCCGCCGGCGAGGGCGTTGCGCACGGCGCCGATGTCGTCGGCGGCGGACAGGGCGAGCCCGTTGGGCCAGCCCGCGGCGCGGGTCTCCGACAGCAGGGTCAGGCCGGAGCCGTCGGGGAGGTGGACGTCCGCGACGCAGATGTCGCGGGGGTTGCCGATGCGGGGACGAGCCTCCGCGACGGACGAGGCCTCGATGACGTCGCGCACACCGAGCGCCCACAGGTGACGGGTGACGGTGGAACGGACGCGCGGGTCGGCCACGACCACCATGGCGGTCGGCTTGTTCGGGCGGTAGGCGACCAGGCTTGCAGGCTGCTCGAGGAGAACGGACACCAGGCCTCCTGGGGTGCGGGGACGGAGCCGGCTCATGGGGTTTAAGCCGGGACGAACCGTGCTTTCAAGGTCACAGTCGTCTTCGGCACCGAACGCGTCCGCCTTTAGAGAATGATCACGATCTGGTGAGTAACAATCCGAGCAATTCGGACACGCTGTCGATCATTCGAAGATCGAACGGTTTCGCACTTTGTCGATACGAGGCCGAAAGTGGCCGTGTCGACAAAGTGACGGAACCTCCTCCGGACATGCGGACCCCCCGCCCGAAACGATGAACGACGGCTGGTGAAGGGTCAGCGCGACTGCGGGCCGCGCCGCTGCGGCAGCGTCACGACCGAGGCGTCGCCCGGTGCCGCCGGCGGCAGACCCGCGACCTGGGCCAGCAGATCGCACCACGACGAGAGGTGCGCAGCGGTGTCCGGGACGCCGCCGAGACCCTCGCGCGGCGTCCAGGAGGCCCGGATCTCGATCTGCGAGGCGGACGGGCGCGCCGAGAGCCCTCCGAAATAGTGGGAACTCGCACGCGTGACCGTGCCGCTGGACTCCCCGTACGTCAGCCCGCGGGCCTGGAGCGCGCCGGTCAGCCAGGACCAGCACACCTCCGGCAGCAGCGGATCCGCCGCCATCTCCGGTTCGAGTTCCGCCCGCACCAGCGTCACCAGCCGGAAGGTCCCGTGCCAGGCGTCGTGCCCGGCCGGGTCGTGCAGCAGCACCAGCCGCCCGTCGGCCAGGTCCTCGTCGCCGTCCACGACCGCGGCCTCGAGGGCATAGGCGTACGGGGCGAGCCGCTTCGGGGCGGGGGTCGCCTCTACTTCGATCTGCGGCCGCAGCCGCGCGGCGCGCAGCGCCTCCACGGCGGCCGTGAAGGCCGGCGGCGCCGTACTCCCGTTGCCCCCGTTGCCCGCGCCGCTTCCGTTGCTTCCGTGGTGACTCCCCTTGTGCCGGGCCTCTTCCTCGGTCCCCTTCGCCTCGTCCATTCCGCCAGCGCCGTCCGACAGTCGTCCCTGAGCCGCAGCCATGCGGGGAACATTAAGCGGAACGGCGGCCCGGCGCAGGGAGGGACACCCGCGTGCGGACGCGATGTCCGGATCACGCGGCCTTGCGGGGGCGCGCGGAAGGCGTTCCACCCGTGGTCCGGTGCCGTCCGGGGGGCATGCGAGACTTGCCGGTGTGAGTGCCAACCAGAGCCCCGCGGGCCAGCAGCCGACCGCCACGTACGACTCCGCGTTCCTCAAGGCGTGCAGGCGTGAGCCGGTGCCGCACACCCCGGTGTGGTTCATGCGGCAGGCCGGGCGCTCACTGCCGGAGTACCTGAAGGTGCGCGAGGGCATCCCGATGCTCGAGTCCTGCACGCGGCCGGAACTGGTCGCCGAGATCACCCTCCAGCCGGTGCGCCGGCACGGGGTGGACGCGGCGGTCTACTACAGCGACATCGTGGTCCCGCTCAAGGCCATCGGTATCGACCTCGACATCAAGCCAGGTGTCGGTCCGGTCATCGCGAACCCCATCCGCACCCGTGCCGACCTGGCGCAGCTGCGCGACCTCACCCCTGAGGACGTCACCTACGTCACCGAGGCCTTCGGCCTGCTCACCCGCGAGCTGGGCGCCACCCCGCTGATCGGCTTCGCGGGCGCGCCGTTCACCCTCGCGAGCTACCTCGTGGAGGGCGGCCCGTCCCGCAACCACGAGCACACCAAGGCCCTCATGTACGGCGACCCGCAGCTGTGGGCCGACCTCCTGGACCGCCTGGCCGGCATCACGGCCGCCTTCCTGAAGGTGCAGATCGACGCGGGCGCGAGCGCCGTCCAGCTCTTCGACTCCTGGGTCGGCGCGCTGTCCCCCGCGGACTACCGCCGTTCGGTGCTGCCCGCCTCCCGCAAGGTCTTCGAGGCCGTCGCCGGGTACGGCGTGCCGCGCATCCACTTCGGCGTCGGCACCGGCGAGCTGCTGGGCCTGCTCGGCGAGGCCGGTGCGGACGTCGTCGGCGTCGACTGGCGCGTCCCGCTGGACGAGGCGGCCCGCCGCGTCGGCCCCGGCAAGGCGCTCCAGGGCAACCTGGACCCGGCCGTCCTCTTCGCCGGACGGGAGGCGGTCGAGACCAAGACCCGCGAGGTCCTGGACGCGGCGGCGGGCCTGGAGGGGCACGTCTTCAACCTCGGCCACGGCGTCCTGCCGACCACCGACCCGGACGCGCTGACCCGCCTCGTGGAGTACGTCCACACGCAGACCGCCCGCTGAGGCACTCCCGGGACGGTGCCGGCTCGCCCGCGTCGCGCCCGGGCCTGCGGGCGGGCGGTCCGACACCACGGGTGACCGCGAGCCCGTCGGGTGGGGCGAGCGACCGAGGGGCGTGATCTCGCCCTCGGTCTCTTCGCCTCGACGGAATTCCCGGTCGCCCCGGACAGACTCCTGGGCGCGATCCCCGCTCAGCCCGCCGACGTCGTCGTCAGGATCTCCGCCGCGGCCACCCCCGAGGCCGCGCTCGCGCCGTGGGTGAAGATCTGGGCCGCCGCGGCGGTGCCCGCGCCCGGCAGGCCCATCTCCACCACGATCGCGTCCGGGCGGGCCGCGGTCAGGCCGGTCACGGCGCGGCTCATCCACGCGTGCCGGGCCGCGTCGCGGGCGACGATCACCAGCGGGCGGCCCACGGCCGGTTCGAGGGCGCAGCTCTCCAGCGCCACCGTCCCCTCCTCCAGCTCCTGCCCGCGCACCCGCACGGAGGTCGTACCCGGCAGGCGCTCCCGCAGCGGTTCGGCCACGCCCCACGGGGTCTCCTTGCCGATGGCCATGTTGGTCACCGGGGCCAGCTCGACCACGTGCGGCGCGGCGGTCAGCGGCAGGGCGGCCCGCGCGGCGCCGGTGAGCCGCACGGCCCGGCGGGCGGCGACGTGGCCGATGCCGACCCCGGCCGCCTCCCCGGCGGCTCCGGACGCCCGCAGCCCGGCCGACCAGCGGGCGAACTCCCTTACCCGGCCCGCCGCCTCGGCCAGCCGCTCCTCGGCCAGCTCCCCGCCCGTCACCGCGGCGGTCAGTGCCTTGACCAGGAGCGCGACGGTGGCCTCCTCGGCGCTCTCGCCGCCCACGCAGATGGCGTCCACCCCGGCGCCGACGGCCTTGACCGTGGCGCCGTCGATGCCGTAACGGCGGGTGACGGCGCCCATCTCGATGGCGTCGCTGACGACCAGGCCGTCGAAGCCCAACTCCTCGCGGAGCAGGTCGTGCAGGATCCGCCGGCTCAGCGTGGCCGGCAGGTCGGGGTCGTAGGCGGGCACCAGCAGGTGGCCGCTCATGACCGCGCGCACGCCGGCCGCGACGGCGGCCCGGAACGGGGGCAGCGCCTGGGCCGCGATCTCGTCCCGGCCGGCCGGGTACGCGGGCAGGTCGTGGTGGGAGTCGACGGCGACGTCCCCGTGGCCGGGGAAGTGCTTGGCGCAGGCGGCGACGCCGGACGACTGGAGCCCGCGGATCCACGCGGTGGTGTGCCGGGAGACCACCTCGGGGTCCGAGCCGAAGGAGCGCACGCCGATGATCGGGTTGTCCGGGTTGGAGTTGACGTCCGCGCTCGGCGCGTAGTCGAGGCTCACCCCGGCGGTGCGCAACTGCCGGCCGAGGTCGGCGGCGACGGCCTCGGTCAGCTGCGCGTCGTCGACGGTGCCGAGGGCGAAGTTGCCCGGCCGGGACGACCCGGTGGCGGACTCGATGCGGGTGACGTCGCCCGCCTCCTCGTCGATCGCGACGATCAGGTCGGGGTTCTCGGCGCGCAGCCTGGCGGTCAGCCGGGCGACCTGCTCGGTGGAGACGATGTTGCGGGAGAAGAGCACGACGGAGGCCAGTCCGTCGCCGATGTCGCGCAGGATCCAGTCGGGGGCCTCGGTGCCCACGAAACCCGGCTGCAGAACGGAGAGCGCGAGCCGACGCAACTCGCTGCTGTGCTTGCTGGAGGACATCGGCCGCGCCTTTCGGGTGGATTCTTGGTATAGACCAAGGAGGTGCGCGTTCAGGTTAACCAGGCGTGTCAAGGGCGCCGCCGCTGAACCCGGAAGTAACAACTCGACTGGTCGGGAGGGGTGTTGACACCCTGCCTTGGTCTAGTCCATTGTGAGGCGCAAGTTCGGCGAGGGACGGATGTGACACCAGTTTCCGCGCCGGGCGCCTGCCGCGGCCGGACTGCGCAGTCCGCCGTCGCGGCGACGACTTCCGTACGACGACTTCCGTGACGACCACCCCGGACCTCGCCCCGCTCCCGCCCCGTGCCGCGAGCGGGCCCGCTGCCACCACCGACCTCATGTGCGACGGCCGACCACCGTCGCACACACCGCCGTTGCCCGCACGGGGCGACGGCGAGGATCTGGAGCACCACATGGCGACGCCCGATTCCTACCTCCACCGAGCCCCGTCGGACCTGCCCTACTTCAGTGCGGACGCCGACACCTACCTGGCCCGCACCCAGCTGCGCGACCTCGACAAGACACGTCCGCTGCGGGTGCTGTCCGAGGAGGACTTCGCCCACTGGCAGACGTACGGCTACGTCGTCGTGAAGGAGGCGATACCCGCCGACTCCGCGCGCCGACTGCTCGACTTCGCCTGGGAGTTCCAGGGGCTGGACCCCGAACGACCCGACACCTGGTACCAGGACCGCGAGTACCGCTCCGACCTCGACCGGGAGCTGCACATCTACGGCTTCGTCGAGGCGTACCACCACCAGCTCATCTGGGACAGCCGCCAGGCGCAGCGCGTCTACGACGCCTTCGTCGACGTGTGGGACTGCGAGGAGCTCTGGGTCACCCTGGACCGCCTCAACCTCAACCCGCCCAACACCGGCAACCGCGACCGCGCCCTGATCGACAAGCCGGACCGCGGCTTCGACATCGACCTGCACTGGGACGTGGACACCACGCTCGGCGTCCTGCCGCAGCGCGTCCAGGGCATCATCGCGCTCAACGACACCAAGCCCGACCACGGCGGCTTCCAGTGCTGCCCCGAGCTGTTCCGCCGCTTCGACCGCTGGAAGGCCCTCCAGCCCGACGGCCGCGACCCGATCAGGCCCGCGATCGACCGCGAGGACATGCCCGTCGTACGGCCCGACCTGGAGGCCGGCGACCTGCTCATCTGGAACGGCCTGCTGGCCCACGGCGTCGCCCCGAACGTCTCCGGCGAGGGCGTGCGCTCGGTGCAGTACCTGTCGATGATGCCCGCGCTGGAGACCCACCGCACCCTGCGCGACTCCCGCGTCGACTCCTGGCGCACCCTCGCCACCCCCGACTGGAACGTCACCCTCCTCGGCGACGCCCATCGGCACGAGTCCGAGCGCTACGGCCCCGCCGAACTGACCGAACTGGGCGCCAGGCTGCTGGGCCTCAAGTCCTGGCACACCGGCACCGACGGCAGTGACGAGCACGAGGCCACCGGGGACGGCGCATGCGCAGCATCTGCCTGACCCTGCCCACCAACCGGCACTGCCCGGACACCGTCGCGGCCCTGGGCGAGGAAGCCGCCTACGCCGCCGACCACTTCGACATCGATGTCCACCTGCTCGTCCTCGACTCCTGCCCGCCCGAGGAACACGCCGCCCACGCCGCCGCGTTACGGCGCCTGCCGGCCCACCCCCGGATCACGGCGCACCACCTCGACGAGGCCGCCCAGCGCGACTTCCTGACCCGGGTGGCGGCCCGCTCCGGCAGCGCCAAGCCCGAACTGCTCCTCGACCTGATGCTCCCCGACGGGCTGTCCTACGGCGCCTGCACCAACCGCGCCTTCCTGATCGCGGCCGCGCTCGGCTGCGAGTCCGTCCACCGCAGGGACTCCGACAGCCGCTACCAGAGCGTGGCCGGCCGTACCGTCTTCCCCGTCCACCACGAGCTGCTCTCCCTCGGCGAGCGCGCCGCCGACGCCGCGGCAGGCGTCACCGAGCCGGTCGCCCTCCCGGACGGCCTCCGTGAGCGGCGGGTCGCCATGGTCGGCAGCTCCTTCGTGGGCGAACCGTCCGTCGACATCGCGCAGATACGGGACGCCGACCCCGCCGTCTACCACGACGTCGTCTCCCTGTGGGCCCCCGAGGACTGGTCCGCCGAGCAGAAGCGCGCCCTGGTCGAGGAGTCCTTCACCGGCGCGGGCACCGAACCCTTCACGGCGGACCACTCGCTGCTGACGGTGGTCGACCCGATGCGCGTGGACATGTGCAACATCGCCTTCCACGGCCCGACGGTCAGCGAACGCGTGCCGCTGCCGCCCGCCCGGGACACCATCGGCAGCGACTACTTCCTCATCCACCTCGTGCACGACGCCCGGCTGCCGGGCGTGCTGCACAACCGGAACATCGTCAACTACTACACCGGCGAACGCCGGACCGGACCCGGCTTCCTCGCCTACCAGACGCGCTTCGCCAAGTTCCTGCTGTCGATGCTCTACTTCCACCACGTCTACGACCGCATGGCCGAGGCGGGCGACGCCCTCCTGGACGAGCACGGCCGGGTCCGCCCCGACACCGTCGCCGCCCTGGCCCGCGAGAGCACCGGCCTCGACACCGCGGAGAACGTCCGCCGGCTCGACGCCCTGGACGCCGCCTACCGAAGGCTCGGCGGCAGATACGCCGACTTCGCCGACCTGCTGGCCGGGCGCCGCGCCCGCCTCCTGGACGAGGCACGCGGCGACATGGCCGACTTCGCGCTGCTGACGGAGGCGTGGGAGTCCATGGTGGCCGCGGCCAGGACCACCCGCCTCCGCCTGCCCGAGGGGCAGCCGCGGTGAGCGCCGTGACGCCCGCCGACCTCGGCGAACCCCTGGCCGCCGCCCTCGCCGCCGCCACCGAGGACCGGCTCGTGTACGACCTGGCCGGCATCGAGCGGCGCCACGACACGCTGCGGGACGAACTGCCAGGCGTACAGGTGCGGTTCGCGATGAAGGCCTGCCCGGTCGACGAGGTACTCGCCGCCCTGGCCGGCCGGGGCGCCGGTGCCGACGCGGCCAGCCCCGGCGAGGTCGAGCAGGCGCTGCGGGCCGGGGTACCGGCCGACCGCGTGCACTACGGCAACACCGTCAAGTCCGACCGGAACATCGCCGAGGCCCACCGGCTCGGCGTGCGCACCTTCGCCACCGACAGCCTCCAGGACGTCGCCGCCCTCGCCCGACACGCCCCCGGCGCCCGCGTGTTCTGCCGGGTGGCGACCGGCGGGTCGGGCGCGCTGTGGGGGCTGAGCAACAAGTTCGGCTGCCCGCCCGGCGACGCCGTCCGGGTGCTGGCGGCGGCCCGGGACGCCGGGCTGGTGCCGGCCGGCCTGTCCGTGCACGTCGGCTCCCAGCAGATGACCAGCGAGGCCTGGCACGGCGCCGTCGACGACCTGGGCGAGGTGCTGCGCGCACTCGCCCGGCGCGACATCCGCGTCGACCACGTCAACCTCGGCGGCGGTCTGCCCGCGCTCGGCTACCGCGACCGGCACGGCACCCCCCTCGACCCGCCGCTGGACAAGATCTTCGCGGTGATCCGGGAGGGCATGGACGAGCTGCGCCGGATCCACGGCGGCCACCTGGACTTCGTCGTCGAACCCGGGCGGCACCTCGTCGCCGACCACGGCGCGATCCGCGCCCACGTCGCCCGCCTCACCGAGCGCCGGGCGGCCGACGGCGAGCGCCAGCACTGGCTCTACCTGAGCTGCGGCAAGTTCAACGGCCTGTACGAGATGGACGCCCTGCAGTACCGGCTGGTCTTCCCGGGCCACCCCGAAGGGCCGTACGTCCCGGCCGTGGTCGCCGGACCCACCTGCGACAGCGACGACGCCTACTCCCACGAGGAGGGGCTGGTCCAAGTGCCCGCGGCGCTGGCCTCGGGCGACCCGGTCTGGGTGCTGTCCTGCGGCGCCTACGCGACCAGCTACACGACCCGGGGCTTCAACGGCTTCGCCCCGCTCCCGTACGCCTTCGCGGGCCGCCCGGAGGGGAGCGGCGCCGATGACTGAGACCGTGCGCGTACGCCCCCTCGCCGACGGGGACTGGGACGCGGTCGTGACGCTGGAGCGGGACGCCTACACCGGCCTCGGCCTCTCGGAGGGCCGGGCCGCGCTCCAGTCCAGGGCGGCGGCGTCGCCGGACACCTGCTTCGTCGTGGACCTCGGCGCCCGTACGGCGGGCTACGTGCTCGCGCTGCCCTATCCGCCGCACCGCTACCCGGACCTGACGCGGACGGAGGCGGCCCGGGGCGCGGTCGAGCCCGGGAACCTCCACCTCCACGACATCGTCGTCGCCCCGGGGCTGCGCCGCAGGGGGCTCGGGCGGCACCTCCTGCACCACCTCACGGCCACCGCCCGGGCCCGCGGGGACGAGCGGATCTCCCTGGTCGCCGTGGGCGGCACCGAGCGGTTCTGGTCGGCGCGCGGCTTCGTGGCCGAGCCGGGGGTGGTGCCGGCCGGCGAATACGGCGGCGACGCCGTCTACATGTCCAAGCCGGTGGCGGCCGTCCGGCAGCCCCGGGCCCGCCCGTCCCTCTCCCCGCCCGCCCCCACCCTGCGCGAAGTGAGCTGATTGCGCGTGACCCGTCTCCACGACCCCTTCCGGCGCGGCCAGTTGGCGATCGCCGCGCTGTTCCTGTCCCTCGGCTTCCAGTACGCCACCTGGGCAGCGCGGATCCCGGCCGTCAAGACCGACCTCGACCTGAGCGCGGCCGAGGTGGGGGTGCTCCTGATGGCCGCGGGGGTCGGGGCGGCGGTGTCCTTCCCGGCGGTGGCGTGGCTGATGCGCCGGATGGGCTCGCGGCGTCTCGCCCTGCTGTCCCAGCTGGGCCTGGCGCTGCTGCTGCTCGCCCTGGCGGCGGCGCCGAACTACCCGGTGGCCCTGCTGGTGATGTGCGCCGACGGCGTCCTCGTCGGCTGCCTGAACGTGGCCATGAACGCGCAGGGCGCGGCCCTGGAGACACGGTACGAACGCAACACGATGGCGAGGCTGCACGCCGTCTTCAGCGCCGGATCGCTGCTCGCGGCCCTGCTCGCCTCCGGCATGACCGCCGCCACCGGATCGGTCCCGGCGCACTTCGGTGTCGCTGTCGTCCTCCTCGCCGCACTGGGCGTGACGGCGCGCACCGGACTGCTCGACGAGGACGCCCCGGCCGACGCGGGAACCACCGCCGACGCGGCAGCCCCGGCCGACGCACCGGCGCCCGCCGCGCCGGAGCCGGTCCGCCGCCGCTGGACCGTCCCCTCGCGCCTGACCCTGTGGATGTGCTGCGCCATGGTCTTCGGCACGGTCGCCGAGGGCGCCATGAACGACTGGTCCGCCCTCTACCTGAAGGACATCGCCGAGGCATCGGCGGAACTGGCCCCGCTCGGCATCGCCGTGGTGTCCGGGATGATGGTCGTCGCCCGTCTCTTCGCCGACGGCTGGCGCGGCCGCTGGGGCGACGGACGGGTCGTCCTGCTGGGCAGCACCGTGGCCGGTGCCGGTCTCGCCGTCGCCCTGCTCAGCGGCGGCATCGCCCCGGCGCTTGCGGGCTTCGCCTGCATGGGCCTGGGCATCGCGGCCGTGACCCCCTGCGTCTACGCCGCCGCCGCCCGGCAGGGCTCGGACGCGCTGACCCTGGTCGCCGCCATGGGCACCACGGGGCTGCTGGCCGGCCCGCCGCTCATCGGCTTCATCGCCGGAGCGAGCAACCTGGCGTGGGGCATGGGCGCCGTGGCCGCCTCGGCGGGCGCCGTCGCGCTGTGCAGCACCCGCATCAGCTGGACCGCCCCGGCCCCGGTGGCGCAGAGCGAGGCGAGCCCCGCCTGAGCACACCCCGCCCGCCGCTCACCACCCCGGCCGCGCCCGCCGCCCGAACAGCAGCCCGGGCGGCTCCGGCGGGCGCGGGGTGCCCCGCCGCAGTGGCCAGGCGATCAGCATGCCGACGACGAAGCCCACGAGGTGGGCCACGTACGCCACCGTGCCCGCATCGGACACGGCGCCGCCGAGCACCCCGGCGATCGCGCCCGACGCGCCGATCAGCGGAGCCCCCGAGCCGGCGTTGAGGAGCGCGAAGCCGTAGGTCGCCGCGTAGCCGCAGACGCCGTAGAAGAGCAGGAAGGGGACGTGGCCCATCCGGTCCTCGACGTTGTTGCCGAAGATCCACAGGAAGAGCATGTTGGCCAGCAGGTGCAGCCGGCTGCCGTGCAGGAACATCGCCGTCAGGACACTCAGCTCCGGCGACACTTTGCCGTACCGAACCGGGCTGGTTTCAACCCGGCTGGTGTTGATCGTGTAAGAGCTGCTGTTCGCTGAGCCGCAGCCGACGTGAGCCAGGAATCCCGCTGCTTCAGCAGGGGGAGGATTCAAGTCATGGACGGGGATGACCACGAGCCAGTACTGCCTGCCCCGTTGAACGCCCCCGTCCGTGTGTACGTATGCCCTCTCAACCGCCCGCGGCCCGGGGAAGGCGGGACGCGGGGACGACGTGAGGAACAGGCGATGAACGAACGGGTCACACCGGCACCGGCGATGCACGCCCTGCCCGACGGCGAGGCCGAGGTCGCCCTCGTCCTCCGCCTTCCCTGGGAGGACGTCGCCCGCCTCGGTCAGGAGGCGGGGCGGCTGGCGGCGCAGATGCAGCGGCCGGTGACACTGGACGAGGCGGTGAGCCACCGGCTCCGCTCCACGCGCGGCGCGTCCCACGCCAAGCCGGCCGGTGAGCAGCCACCCGCGGTACGCACCCCGGTACCGGCGACCGCCCCGGCCTCGATGGGCGCCCCGGCGTCGGTGTCCTCCCTGCCGGCGCGGCCCCCCGCCGAGCAGGCACGGCAGGCCATCGACCGGATCAACGGCACGGCCTGACCGGCGGGCGCCCTCAGCGCTGCCGCTCGACCGCCCTCGCCGCCTTGCGGGCGGCCACCAGCACCGGGTCCCACACCGGCGAGAAGGGCGGCGCGTAACCGAGGTCCAGGGCGGTCATCTGCTCGACCGTCATCCCGGCCGTGAGGGCCACCGCGGCGATGTCGACCCGCTTGCCCGCGCCCTCACGGCCGACGATCTGCACGCCGAGCAGCCGCCCGGTGCGCCGCTCGGCGAGCATCTTCACCGTCATGGGGGAGGCGTTCGGGTAGTAGCCCGCGCGGCTGGTGGACTCGATGGTCGCCGTCACGAACCGCAGCCCCGCCCGCAGCGCGTCCTTCTCCCGCAGGCCGGTCCGCGCGATCTCCAGGTCGCAGACCTTGCTGACCGCCGTGCCGACCACGCCCGGGAAGGTGGCGTACCCGCCGCCCACGTTGGTGCCGACGACCTGCCCGTGCTTGTTGGCGTGCGTGCCCAGCGGAATGTACCGCTCCTGGCCGGAGACCAGATCGAGCACCTCCACGCAGTCGCCGCCCGCCCAGATGTTCTCGTGCCCGCGCACCCGCATCCCCAGGTCGGTGAGCAGCCCGCCGTGGGCGCCGAGCGGCAGCCCGGCCGCCGCCGCGAGCCCCGTCTCGGGGCGCACGCCGATGCCGAGCACCACCACGTCCGCCGGGAACTCGGCGTCCCTTGTCGCCACCGCACGGACCCGGCCGTCGTCCCCGGTCAGCACCCCGGTGACCTCGGCGTCGTCGACCATGGTGATGCCGAGACCCTCCATCGCCGCGTGCACCAGGCGGCCCATGTCCGGATCCAGCGTCGACATCGGCTCCCGGCCGCGGTTGACGACCGTCACCTCGTAGCCGCGGTTGATCAGCGCCTCGGCCATCTCCACGCCGATGTACCCGGCGCCGACGACCACCGCGCGACGGCCACGCGTGCGTGCCAGCGTGTCCAGCAGCGCCTGCCCGTCGTCCAGCGTCTGCACCCCGTGCACGCCGGGCGCGTCGATGCCCGGCAGCTCCGGCCGGACCGGCCGCGCCCCGGTCCCGATCACGAGCTTGTCGTACGACGTCCAGGACTGAGTCCCGGAATCGACGTCACGCGCGCGTACCCGACCGCCGGCCACGTCGATCTCCGTGACCTCGGTGCGCATCCGGAGGTCGATGTCCCGGGCGCGGTGCTCCTCGGGCGTGCGCGCGATCAGCGCGTCCCGATCGGTCACGTCGCCGCCGACCCAGTACGGGATGCCGCACGCCGAGAACGAGCTGAAGTGACCGCGCTCGAACGCCACGATCTCCAGCTCGTCCGGGCCCTTCAGCCGACGCGCCTGCGACGCCGCGGACATGCCCGCGGCGTCGCCGCCGATCACGACCAGCCGCTCGCTCTTCCGGTCCCCAGCGCTCATGTTCATGCGAACACGCTACGTGGGCGGGATCTTTCAGTCCCGCGCCCCGGACTCTCCGCCGCGCGGCGCCTTCGGACGGCGGGGCAGCCGGGGGCGTACGACCCGCAGCCACAGCAGCACGAGCAGCGCCGCCACCGCGGCGAACGGCGCCACCGCGCCGAGCACCACCGCCACCCAGCGCAGCATCGTCACGAAGGCGTCCCAGCCGCCGGCCAGCGCGTCCGTGAACCCCGGGTCCTCGTCCTCCTCCTTCTTCTCCTCGTGCTGCACCGGCGTCTCCGAGAGGGAGAGGGTGATGGTGGCCAGGCTCGTGCGGTCCTTCAGGGCCGCCTGCCGGGCGAGCAGCGCCTCCAGCTCCGCCTGCCGGGTGCTCAGCTCGCCCTCCAGGCTCACCACGTCGCTCAGCTGCGTCGCCCGGTCCATCAGCTCGCGGACGCGGGCCACGCTGGCGCGCTGCGACTTGACGCGGCTGTCCACGTCCACCACCTGGTCGGTGACGTCCTCGGCCTTCGCGTCGCGCCGCAGCAGCTTCCCGGCGCCCTCCAGATCGTCGAGCACGTCCTCGTAGCGCTCCACGGGCACGCGCAGCGTCACCTCGGTCCGCTCGTGGCCCTCCGCGTCGCGGGTGGTGGACTCGTCGCCGACGTAGCCGCCGGCGGTCTCGGTCGCGGTGCGGGCCGCGTCGAGCGCCTTGGGCGTGTCCTTGACCTGAACGCTCAGGGAGACGGTGCGGATGAGATGGGCCGGGGCGAGCTTCGGCGGCGCGCTCGCCCCGGCGCCGTCGGCCCCGGCCTCACCGGCCGCGCCTGCCTTGCCGTCGGCCTGCGAGCCCGCCGCCTGCGAGCCCTGCTGCGGCGCGGCCGCCTTGGCGTTGCCGCCCGCGTCGGAGCCGGAGTCCGAGGCGCTGCAGCCGGTGAGGGCGAGCGCCGTGACCAGCAGCAGGCCGGCCAGGGCACGGGCGGGTGGCAGGGACCTTCTCGTCGTTGCTCGTCGTGCCTGCATCGTGGGTACCCCCCGGGGTCGTGGCGGCTGATGTCTCTACGACGCACGCGGGGGCCCGTACGACGGCGCGGAACGGTCCCGAAGAGATCACGGTCCGGACTCGCGGGACCTGTCGGTGGCGTCTGAGACGCTGGGGACATGAGCGCAAGCGAGACCTCAGCGGGTGAGTTCCCCCCGGAACAGGGACCCGGACACGTAGTCGTCGTCGGAGCCGGCATCGCCGGACTGGCCGCCGCCCACCGCCTCCTGGAGGGCGGCGCCCGGGTGACCGTCCTGGAGGCGTCCGGCCGCGTCGGCGGCAAGCTGCTGCCCGGCGAGATCGCCGGCGTACGCGTCGACCTCGGCGCCGAGTCGATGCTGGCCCGCCGCCCCGAGGCCGTCGGCCTGGCCCGCGCGGCCGGACTCGCCGACCGCCTCCAGCCGCCGTCCACCGCGACGGCCTCCCTGTGGACCCGCGGCGCTTTGCGCCCCATGCCCAAGGGCCACGTCATGGGCGTCCCCGGCACCGCCGCCGCCCTGTCCGGCGTGCTCTCCGAGGAGGGTCTCGCCCGCATCGAGCGCGACGCCGAGCTGCCCCGCACCGAGGTGGGCGACGACGTGGCCGTGGGGGAGTACGTCGCCGCGCGCCTGGGCCGCGAGGTCGTCGACCGCCTCGTCGAGCCGCTCCTGGGCGGGGTCTACGCGGGCGACGCCTACCGCATCTCGCTGCGCTCGGCCGTGCCGCAGCTCTTCGAGGCCGCCCGCACCCACGCCTCGCTCACCGAGGCGGTCCGCGCCCTCCAGGGGCGTACGGCCACCTCACCGGCGAGCGGCCCGGTCTTCATGGGCATCGAGGGCGGCATCGGCACCCTCCCGGCCGCCGTAGCCGAGTCGGTCCGCGCCCGCGGCGGCGAGATCCTCACCCACGCACCCGTCACGGAGCTGCGCCGCACCGCGTCCCACGGCTGGCGGATCGTCGCCGCCGACCGGGAGCTGCACGCCGGCGCGGTCGTCGTCGCCGTCCCGGCCGGGCCCGCCGCCGAGCTGCTGCGGGCCGAGGCGCCCGCCGCCGCGGCCGAGCTGTCCGCGGTGGAGTACGCCTCGATGGCCCTGATCACCCTCGCCTACCGCCGCTCGGAGGCCGCCGCGCTCCCCGAGGGCAGCGGCTTCCTCGTGCCGCCGGTCGACGGACGGACCATCAAGGCGTCCACCTTCGCCTCCCGCAAGTGGGGCTGGATCGCCGACGAGGACCCGGACCTGGTCGTCCTGCGCGCCTCGGTGGGCCGGTACGGCGACACGGAGATCCTCGCCCGCGACGACGAGGGCCTCGTCGCCGTCTCCCGGCACGACCTCGCGGAGGCCACCGGGCTGACCGCCGAGCCGGTCGCCACCCGCGTCACCCGCTGGCAGGACGGCCTGCCGCAGTACCCCGTCGGCCACCACGCGCGCGTGGCCCGCGTCCGCGAGCACGTCGCGAAACTCCCCGGTCTCGCGGTGTGCGGCGCGGCGTACGACGGCGTCGGCATCCCGGCGAGCATCGCGAGCGCGTACGCGGCCGTCGACCAGATCCGGGGCGACCTGCGGGGTGTGGAGGAGCTCACGGCCCACCCGGTGCAGAGTCTGCACGGCGGAGCGGGAGAATAGGGCCATGAGTGACGACGCCTCCACCCCCGCCGCCGCGCGGATCCCGAACAAGGGCAAGCTGGCCAAGGACCTCAACGAGGTCATCCGCTACACCCTCTGGTCCGTCTTCAAGCTCAAGGACACCCTCCCCGAGGACCGCGCCGGGTACGCCGACGAGGTCCAGGAGCTGTTCGACCAGCTCGCCGCGAAGGACGTGACGATCCGCGGTACCTACGACCTGTCCGGGCTGCGCGCGGACGCCGACCTGATGATCTGGTGGCACGCCGAGACCGCCGACCAGCTCCAGGAGGCGTACAACCTCTTCCGCCGCACCAAGCTCGGCCGTGCGCTGGAGCCGGTCTGGTCGAACATGGCGCTGCACCGCCCCGCCGAGTTCAACCGCGCGCACATCCCGGCCTTCCTGGCCGACGAGACGCCGCGGAACTACATCAGCGTCTACCCGTTCGTGCGCTCCTACGACTGGTACCTGCTGCCCGACGAGGACCGCCGCCGCATGCTCGCCGACCACGGCAAGATGGCCCGCGGCTACCCGGACGTGCGCGCCAACACGGTCGCCTCCTTCTCGCTGGGCGACTACGAGTGGATCCTCGCCTTCGAGGCCGACGAGCTGCACCGCATCGTCGACCTCATGCGCCACCTGCGCGGCTCCGAGGCGCGTCGCCACGTCCGTGAGGAGATCCCGTTCTACACGGGGCGCCGCAAGGACATCGGCGAGCTGGTCGCCGGGCTGGCCTGATCGACGGCCTGGTCGTCGGGTCGGCCGGGGGTCCGGGGGTTGTCCCCCGGGAGATGCAGCACGGGGCGCCGCAAGGACATCGGCGAGCTGCTGGCCGGGCTCGCCTGATCAGGCCCTCGGCTGCGGCTCCGGGCGCGGGGCGCACGACGTGTCCCGCGCCGGGAGGCGGCCGTCCAGCAAGTACGCCTCCAGGTGGCCGTTGACGCAGTCGTTCGGCCCGCCCGCGATGCCGTGCGTGCCCGCGTCCCGCTCGGTCACCAGCACCGAGCCCGCCAGCCGCCGCCGCAGCTCCAGCGCTCCCTCGTACGGGGTCGCCGCGTCCCGTTCGGCGGCCAGGACCAGCGTCGGCGGCAGCTCACCCGGCGCGGTGCGCACATCGAGCGGCTGCTGCCGGGGCGCCCGCCAGTAGGCGCACGGCAGGTTCGTCCACACGTTGTCCCAGGTCTCGAACGGCGCCCGGCGGGCCAGCCGCGTGTTGTCCCGGTCCCAGACCTCGAAGTCGGTCGGCCAGGGCGCGTCGTTGCACTCGACGGCCGTGTACACGGCGTTGGAGTTCTCCGACTGGACCGCGCCCTGCGCGGTCCGCGTGCCCGCCTGGTCGACCAGCGGCTGCGGGTCGCCCTTCAGGTAGGCCGACAGCGCCTCGGCGCGGTGCGGCCAGTAGTCGTCGTAGTACCCGGCCTTCAGGAACGCCCCCTGCAACTGCGCGGGGCCCACCGTCCCGCCCGCCGGCTCCGCCGCCAGCCGCGCGCTCGCCTCCTCGTAGGCGTCCTGCACCTGCCTCGCCGTGTCCCCGAGCCCGTACACGGCGTCGTGCTCGGCGACCCACTTCTTGAAGTCGTCCCAGCGGTCCTCGAACGCCTCCGACTGGTCGAGGTTGTTGCGGTACCAGACCTGCCCGGGGTCCGGGTTCACCACCGCGTCGAACACCATCCGCCGCACGTGCGAGGGGAACAGCTCGGCGTACAGCGCGCCGAGGTAGGTGCCGTACGACGCGCCCATGAAGGTGAGCCGCCGCTCGCCCAGCGCGGCGCGGACGACCTCCAGGTCCCGGGCGTTGTTGAGCGAGTGGTAGTGCCGCAGCGCGTCCCCGCCCCGCTCCGCGCAGTCGCGCGCGTACGCCTCGGCCTCGGCGGCGCGCTGCTCCTTGTACGCGTCCGAGGGCCGCGTCGGGGCGGGCCGGGGCCCCTTGAAGAAGTCCCCGGGGTCCTGGCAGGACAGCGGCGCGGAGGGCGCGACCCCGCGCGGGGCGTACCCGACGAGGTCGTAGGCGGCGGCGATGCGCTTCCACTCGGGCACCATGCCCACCAGCGGGAAGTACAGCCCGGAGGCGCCGGGGCCGCCCGGGTTGTAGAGGAGGGCGCCCTGTCCGGGGACCGTGCGTCCGGCGTCGTCCGGGTCCTTGTGGGTGGCCCGCACCCGGCTCACCGTCAGCTCGATGCGCCTCCCGTCGGGGTGGGCGTAGTCCAGAGGCACGGTGACCGTGCCGCAGCGCATGCTGTCCGGCAGCTCCTCGGCCCTCGGACACGCCCCGAACCGGATCCCGGCCGCCGCCGCGCGCCGGGCGGCCACGGCGGTACCGCGCGCCTCGGCGGATCCGGGCACGGCCGCGGGCTCCGCCTGGGCAGGGGCGGCGGTGAGGGTGGTCAGCAGCAAGGACCCGGCGGCCGAGTAGAGGGCGGCAGCTCGCATTGCGTATCCCTTCGGTGCACGGTGTGACACAAGGGATGTTTGGTGCGGCGGGCGGGCGGGGCAAGCACCGCCCGCGGGTGTCGGCGCCGAGTGCCCCCGTACGCCCCCGGAGCGTCAGGCCTGGCGCTCCCAGTGGTCCCCGGCGTACTTCTCGCGGTGGGCGAAGGCCGCACGCAGGTCCGGTTCGCCGATCGCGTGCACGCCGCGCACGGCGACCGAGGTGAGGAAGGTCCGGTCGTCCGCCGTGCCGTCGGCCCGCTGGACGAGGGCGCCGACCAGCCGTTGCCCGGCGGGGGAGGCCCAGCGTGAGTACGGGTGGATCTCCATCCGCGTGATGGCCAGGCACCCCAGGGTCAGGGCGAGCGGCAGCGCGAACCAGAGGGCGATCAGGAGACGCGGCTCGGTGGCGGGCAGCGGCAGTGCCAGGGCGACCAGGCCGAGCGCGCACACCGTCACCGCGGCGACCCGCACCCGGCGCACCCCGGCCGCGATCCCCCGGGCGCCGCCGTCGGGCACGGCGAGGCCCGCGCCGACCAGCCGGTCGGCCAGGCCCCGTACCGAGTCGGCGGCGGCCGCGGCGGCCCGTACCGGCGCTATCCGCGACTGTCCCCCCGGGCCTATCGCCCCGATCACCGACCGCTCCATGTCGTCCCGCCCGCGCGGGTCCACGACGGTCGCCCATCCGGTGTGCGCGAGCAGCAGCCGCCGCTGGCGCGCCATCGAGACCAGCGTCAGGTCGGCCACCCGCCGCGGGCCGCCGGACAGGAACGCCGCCTCGTACAACGTCAGCGTGTGCGCAGGAGCCGTGGCGTGCGGGTCGACGGCCGCCGCGCGCACGGCCGCCAGGCACAGCCGCAGGCACGCGAGGCCCGCGACGGCCCAGGCCGACAGGAGGAAAAGGACCCAGAACATGCCGTACTTCTATGCCAAAGGCTTTCGCCGGCGCCATGCCCTGTTCACATTCCGGGACGCAGTGTTGTGGGTATGTGACGTTCCGTTTGGTGATGTCCCCCGACGGCGTCCCCCGGTTCAGCGCCGCAGCAGAACGCGCCTGGTCGCACGGGCCAGCCGGACCCCGGGACGGGCCGGCCGCGGCACCGGCCCCGACCGTTCCAGCCACCACTCCCGCAACTCCCGCCGCACCCCCGGGTCCTCGCCTTCCCCCGGTGCCGTCCGCAGCACGTGCTCGACGAAGCCGAGGGCGTCCCGCCGGTAGCCGCCGGTCATCGGACACCCCTGTGCGTAGGCGAGGAAGGCGGGGCGGTACCGCGCGCCCAGGAGCACCGGCAGTTCGGGCGCGACCTTCGCGACCACGTCGGCCCGCTTCCCGGCGAGCGCCCGCGCCTGCACCCCCAGCCGCACCCGGTCGAACCCCTCGGGCGCCGGCGTCCCCGCGACCAGCGCGGACAGCAGTGCGGCCTGCGCCAGCCCGAGCCGCTGCCGTACGGCGTCGTCGGCGCCAGGGCCCGCATCGGTACCGGTTCGCGAGGTGCGGGCGGCCGCTCCGGTCCCGTTGGCCGCCGCCCGGCCCTGCTCCACGGCGGCGCGGATCGCCTCCACCTCACCCCGCAACCCGTCGCCGTCGGGGAAGTTCTCGTCCCGCTCCAGCAGCACGCCCGGCGGTGCGACGCGCGAGGCGAGGTCGGTCAGGATGTCCAGCACCGGCCGCGCGACGGGGTGGGCGTGGCTGTCGTGCCAGACGCCGTCCCGCTCGAAGCCGCCCGCGACATGGACGTAGGCGATGGCCTCCAGGGGCAGCTCGGCGAGCGCCTCGGCCGGGTCCTCACCCAGGTTCACGTGGTTGGTGTGCAGGTTCGCCACGTCGATCAGCAGCCGCACGCCGGTCCGGTCGGCCAGCTCGTACAGGAACTGCCCCTCCGTCAGCTCCTCGTCCGGCCACGAGACGAGCGCGGCGATGTTCTCCACGGCCAGCGGCACGGGCAGTGCGGCCTGCGCGATGCGCACGTTCTCGCACAGCACGTCGAGGGCGTCGCGCGTACGCGGCACGGGCAGCAGGTGCCCCGCCTCCAGCGAAGGCGACGCGGTCAGCGCCCCGCCCGCCCGCACGAACGCGATGTGCTCGGTGACCAGCGGCGACCCGAGTACCTCGGCCCGCTCGGCCAGCGCCGCCAGCCGTCCGGCGTCCGGCCGGTCCGCGCCGCCGAGCCCGAGCGAGACGCCGTGCGGCACGACGGTCACCCCGCGCTCGCGAAGTCGCAGCAGCGAGTCGGGCAGATGCCCGGGACACAGGTTCTCGGACACGGCCTCGACCCACTCGATGCCGGGCATCTCCTCGACGGCGTCCGCGATCTCCGGCCGCCATCCGATGCCGGTGCCCAGTCGTCGCATGGCCGATCCCTCCCTCCGCGTCGTCATGACCGGGGTATCGCCCGTGCGGCCGGGCCCGAACCCCGCGGAGGACGCCTTCAGAGGAACATTTGAGGTTCGCGGGCCGCCCCGGGCACCGGCTGGTGCGCCTGCGCCGCCTACGGGCGCGCCCGCCGCAGCGCCGGATGGTCCGCCACCACCGTGCACGAACCCGGCGCGATCTCCGTGAACCCGGCGTCGCGCACCACCGGCAGGCCGCCGGTGGTGAGGCCGGTCCAGCGGGCCGGGTCCGCGGTGCGCACCGCCAGCGGGAAGCCCGCGTCGCGCCACGCCGTCCGCTCGCCGTCGGACAGCTCCCACCAGGCGAGCTGCGCACCGTGGCCCGCCTGGGCCATCGCCTTGCCCGCCGACATGTCCAGGTCGGGGTTGAGCCAGAGCACCGGCGCGGTGGGATCGGCGCCGACCGGCGGCTCGGGGTCGTCGAGGTCGGTGCCGGAGACCTGGAGCCGGGCCAGGTCCTTGGGCCAGCCGTCCAACGGGACCGGCGGGAAGACCCGCACCTCGGCGTTCTTGCCGGTGACCGTGATGCCCGGCAGCGCCTCGGCCCGCCGCCACTCCGCGCCGCGGGCCCGGCGCACGACCTTGCGGATGCGCGCGTCCTGCCAGTCCCGCATCGCCCGCGCCCACGCGCCGTCACCGGTCGACCGCTCGTCGCCGAGCATCACCAGCACCGCCCGGGCCGCGGTCTCCAGCGCGTCGGTACGGGACGGCGGGGCCGCCCGCTCGATGCGCACGACGAGCGGCAGCACGAACTGCGGCGCGAGGTCGCGGTCCCCGGGCTCGGGACGGAAGGGGCTGTCGGGGACGGGAATGGGGGCGGGGGCGGGTGCGGGTGTCGTCGGGTCGTTGCTCACGTCCTACAGTCTGCCAAGCCGCGCGCCTGGGAGAGTATGGCCCCATGCGACGCGAGCTACGGCTGGACGGTGTGGGCCGCCGCTACGGTCTGCGCGGCCCCTGGGTGCTGCGCGGGGTCGAGCTGGGCGTGGAGCCGGGCGCCCTCGTCCGCGTCGAGGGCGCCAACGGCACCGGCAAGTCGACCCTGCTCCGCCTGCTCGCCGGGATCGACGCCCCCACCGAGGGCCGGGTCACCGGCCGCCCGTGTACGGCCTACGTCCCCGAACGCTTCCCGCCCGCCCTGCCCTTCACCGCCGCGCGGTACCTCACCCACCTCGGCACCGTCCACGGGCTGTCCCGCCGGGCGGCGGCCCGCGCCGCCGGGCAGTGGCTGGAGCGGCTGGGGGCCGCCGGGTACGCCGACACGCAGCTCTCCCGGCTCTCCAAGGGCAGCAGCCAGAAGGTGGCGGTGGCGCAGGCGCTGCTCGCCGAGCCGGAGCTGCTCGTCCTCGACGAGGCGTGGACGGGGCTCGACGCCGACGCGCGGGGGGAGTTGGAGCGGGCGGTGGCTGAACGGACCGCGGCCGGCGGTGCCGTGGTCTTCGTCGACCACGATCCGCGCCGCCTGGCCGACGCGCCGGACGCCGTGTATGCCGTGCGCGAGGGCGCCCTGCACCGCCGTACCGGACCCGCTCCGGTGCCGGCCGGGCCGCGGGTCGTGGTCCGGGTGCAGGGGCCGCCCGGTGCCGCCCTCCCCGCCGACGTGCACCGCATGGCCGCCTCGGCCGAGGAGACCATCCCCGGATCCCACGCGCTCACCGTTCCCGCCTCGCACTCCGACGTCGTGCTGCGCACGCTCCTGACGGCCCGGCCGCCCTGGCACGTGGTGGGCGTGCACGCCCCGGAGGACCACCGATGACCGCTCTCCTGCGCTACCAGACGGCCCTCCTGCTGCGCTCCCAGCGCTGGCTGCCGCCCGTCGTCCTGTACGCCGCCGCGCTCGGCATCGGGGTGCAGGGCGGGCAGCCGGTGCTCGACTCGCTGGGCTGGGCGGCGGCCGTGCTGCTGCCGGTCGCGGCCTGGCTGGTGCGAATCTGTGTCACGTCCGAGCCGCCCGCCGCGCGGGGCTGCGTGTCGGCGGCGCGCGGTCCCGCGCGGGCCCACCTGGCCCCCGTGCTCGTGGCACTGGCCGCCGCGGTCGTCCTGGGCGCGGTGGCGACCGTCGTCGTATCACTGATCAGTGACCCGGTCAGCACCGGTCGCGGCACGCGCGTACCCCCGCTCCCGGCGGCCGGTGCCGGACTGCTCGCCGCGCTGGTGTGCGCCCTGCTCGGCACCGCCGTCGGCGCGCTCACCGCCTGGCCGGTGCTGCGCTCGCCCGGCCGTGCGGTCCCTGCCCTGCTGCTGGCGGCCCTGCTGGCGCTGGTGGCGTCGGGGTCCCCGGCGCGGGCGGCGGTCAGCGGCCTGGTCACCGGGTCGAGGTCGGGCGCGGTCCCGCTGCCGCTGCTGCCGCTGGCCGGGGCGGCGGTCATCGCCGCGGGCGCGATCGCCGTGGCCTGTGCGCTCAGCTCGCGCAGGTCGTCAGCCTGAGCAGGCGGTGCGCTGGGCCTCCTGCCACTCGCAGACGGGGCAGAGCGTGATGCCCTTGTACGCCTCCGGATACTCCGTCGGCTCCCGGCACTGCACGCACTCCGCGTACGGCGGGCCGTCGGCCCGGGGCGGCCGGGGCGCCGTGTCGATCAGGCAGTAGCCGCCGGGCTCGCAGCCGGCGCCGTCCGGGTCCTGTTCGTGGTCCTGGTCGCTGCTCATGTTCTCCAGCGTAGGACGTCAGGCGTGCCCGTTCGCGGCGCCGATCAGTTCCGAGACCTTCACGAAGCGGTAGCCCTGGCGGCGCAGCTCCGGCACCACCGCCCGCACCACCTCCTCGGTCACCGGGGCGGCGCTGCGCGTGCAGTGCATGACGACGACCGAACCCGGCCGCACCCCGTCGAGCACCTGCCGGGTCACCGCGTCGGCGTCCGTCGCGAAGGCGTCCCCGCTCACCACGTCCCACTGCACGGCGGTGACCCCGGTGGCCGACAGCTCCTTGAGGGCCGCCTTGTCGTAGCAGCCGCCGGGGAAGCGGAAGTACGGCATCGGGTTCGGCACCCCGGCCTTCTCGAACGCCGTGTACGCCCGCTCCAGGTCCGAGCGCATGCGGTCCTCGGAGACGGTGGGCAGGCCGTAGCAGTCGTCGGTGTAGGCGTAGTGGCTGTAGGAGTGGTTGGCGATCTCGAACCGCGGGTCCCGGCCGATGGAGCGGGCCTCGTCCGGGTACTCCTCGGCCCAGCGGCCGGTCATGAACACCGTGGCCGGCACCTTCAGCTCCCGCAGCGCCGCGATCAGCCCCGGGTTGTCGAACCGCTCGCCCGACGCCGCCCGCGGCCCCTGGTCGGCGGTCATGTCGGCGTCGAAGGTGAGGGCTACCTGCTTGCCGTCCCGTCCGGCGTCCTTCGTGCCCTCCGTGCGCGGGCCGTGCTCGAAGACGGGGGTCAGGCCCGCGGGACCGGGGGCGAGGGTGGGGTTGGGCGTCCGGGAGGGGGACGGGGACGGGGCGGGGGCCGAGGGCGCCGGACGGGGGGCCTGCTCGGCCCCGGTGGTTCCGCAGGCGGCGAGGGCGGCGCCCAGGACACAGAGCGCGGTGGCGCGTCGTACGAGAGTGATCACCGTACGAACGTAGGAGTGGGATGTTCTGTTTGTATGACTACGTCCGTCGACGTGCCGCCGCTCTCACCCACCCGGTCCAGCCGGTGTCAGATGTCCCGCCGCACCAGCGGCTTGGTCGCCGGGCCCTCCAGCACCCTGCCGTCCGTGCCGAAGCGGGAGCCGTGGCAGGGGCACTCCCAGGCGCGCTCGGCCGCGTTGAAGTCGACCAGGCAGCCGAGGTGGGTGCAGCGCGGCGAGACGGCGTGCAGGGCGCCCTCCTCGTCCCGGTAGACCGCCAGCCGGTCGCCGCCCGCCCGGACCACCGCGCCCTCGCCCGGCGGCAGGGCCTCCACCGGCGGGGTGGGCCGCAGCCGGTCGCCGACGAAGTGCCGGGCCACCTCGGCCTGCGTCTTGAGCAGCGCGGGTGCCTCACGCACCGCCGTGCGCAGCCGACGCGGGTCGTACAGCCCGCTCCACGCGCACTCCTCGCCGGTGATCTGCGCGGTGAGCAGCCGGCCCGCCATCATGCCGCCGCTCAGCCCCCAGCCGCCGAAGCCGGTGGCGACGTAGGTGTGGTGCGCACCCGGGTGCAGCGGGCCCACCATCGGCACGGTGTCGGTGGGGTCGATGTCCTGCGTGGCCCAGGCGTGGGTGCGCTCGACGCCGGGGAAGTGCTCGTCCGCCCAGGCGGCCAGGGTCGCGAAGCGCTCGCGGGTGTCGCCCGTGCCGGGGGTGAAGTGCTCCCCGGTGACGACGAGCAGCCGGCGGCCCGCCTCGGCCAGGGGTGCCGTGCGCACCGAGCGGGTGTTCTCCTCCGGCGTGATGTACATGCCGTCGACGTCGCGGTCCGCCTCGACGGTCCCGGCGACGACCAGTTCGCGGCGCGGGGAGAGGCGGGCGAAGAGCAGCGCCCGGTCGAAGATCGGGTAGTGCGTGGCGACCACCACGTCGCGGGCGGTGACCGTCGACCCGGCCTCGGTCTTCACCCGGCACGGCTCGCCCTCGTCCAGACCCCGGACGGTGGTGTCCTCGAAGATCAGCCCCCCGCGCGCCTCCAGGTCCGCGGCGAGGGCCCGCAGGTACTTGAGGGGATGGAACTGGGCCTGTCCGGTCATCCGCACGGCACCCGCCACCGGGAACGGCAGGCCGGTCTCCGTCACGAACGACGCGGGCAGCCCCGCCTCCTTCGCCGCGGCCGCCTCGGCGCGCAGCTCGTCCACGCGGCCCGGGTCGCGCACGTACGTGTAGGCGTCGCGGGCCTCCCAGTCGCAGTCGATGCCCAGCTCGGCGACGATCCCGGCGGCGTGCTCGATCGCCTCGGACTGCGAGCGGGCGTACAGCCGGGCGCCCTCGGGGCCGCGGGTGCGGCGCAGCCTGTCGTAGACCAGGGTGTGCAGGGCGGTCAGCTTGGCGCTGGTGTACCCGGTGACCCCGGCGCCGGCCCGCCCGGCCTCCAGCACCGCCACGCTCCGTCCGGCCCGGGTCAGCTCCCAGGCCGCGCTGAGCCCGGCGACACCGGCGCCGATCACGGCGACGTCCACGTCGAGATCTTCGGCGAGTGCGGGGCGGGGCACGCCGCCCGGTGCCGTCTGAAGCCAGTACGAGCCGTTGACCTGCACGTTCTGCGTCATGCGGCCCGGGTACCCCGTGGCTGCGGCTTCAGTGACCGGACGGCGCGCCCCGCCTGCGTCCCCGGGCCGCTACCTGCGCCAGGGCCCGGTCACCGCGAAGGTGGTGCCGGGCGTGTAGCAGTTGACGAACATCGTGTCGCCGTCGGGGGAGAAGGTGACACCGGCGAACTCACCCCACTCCGGCTCCTCCTCCGTCCCGATGTTCTGGGCGCCGCGGGCCATCGCGTACACCTCGCCGCGCCGGGTCACGCCGAAGACGTGCTGGGCGCCGTTGCCGTCCTCGCAGACCATCAGGCCGCCGCTGGGGGCCAGGCAGATGTTGTCGGGGGACTCGCCCGGCAGCTGGACGTCGGTGTCCGGACCGAAGACGATCACCAGGGTGAGGCGCCGCCGCTCGGGGTCGTAGCGCCAGATCTGGCCGTAGTGGTCGGCCGCCGAGCCCTCGTCGCTGTGGGCGAAGGACGACACGAAGTACACGCTCCGCCCGCCCCAGTAGCAGCCCTCCAGCTTCTGCGCGTGGGTGATGCCGCCCCGGCCGAAGTCCTGGAAGCGGATGGGCGTCCCGTCCGCCAGCGGGTCGGGCACGTCCACCCACTCGATGCGGTCGAAGGTCGCACCCGTCTCCTGGATCGAGGACAGGTCGGGCACGCCGGGCACGCGCATCGCCTGAAGCCTGCCGCCCGCCCGCAGCGAGCCCCGGCCGCCCAGCGGCTTCTCGGGCAGGAACCGGTAGAACAGGCCGAAGGGCCGCTCGAACGCGTCCTCCGTCTCGTACACGACACCGCGCCGCGGGTCCACGGCGATCGCCTCGTGCTGGAAGCGGCCCATCGCGGTCAGCGGCGCCGCCCCGGTGCGGTGCGGGTCGACCGGGTCGACCTCGAAGATGAAGCCGTGGTCCTTGGTGTAGCCGTTGGTTCCGGCCTTGTCCTCGGTCTCCTCGCAGGTCAGCCAGGTGTGCCAGGGGGTGGGGCCGCCCGCGCAGTTGACGGCCGTACCGGCGATCGCGACCCGCTCGGACAGGACGTGGTTGCGGGAGTCCAGCGCCAGCGCCGTACAGCCGCCCTTGCCCTCCGGGTCGTACGTGAGGCCCACGACCCTGGGGACGGGGACGCGGCCGTCCTCGCGGTTCTCGTGGTTGCGGACGAGGTGGGTGGTGCGGCCGTGTCTGCCGGAGGAACGCCCCGGGAAGGCGGACATGCCGTCGTGGTTGGAGGGCACCGGGCCCTCCCCGGAGCGCAGCCGGTCGCCCTCGCGGGACAGCACCCGGTAGCGGAAGCCCTTGGGCAGGTCCAGCAGTCCGTCGGGGTCGGGGACCAGGGGGCCGTAGCCGGTGTGGCCGAGGGACTGCGCGGCGGCGGTGCCGGTGAAGAGTTCGGAGAGGGCGCCGGTGAAGGCGATGCCTGCGCCCAGGGCTCCGGTACGGGCGAGCACCTGGCGGCGGGTCGCCGCGTTGCGGGACGTGGACATGGGGAAACCTTCCTGCTGGCGGACAGGACTGTGACCCGCTGTGTCTATCACCTGCCAGGAGTCCCGGGAACCACGCGCGTAGCTCGTGTCACCGCTCGACCGGGTGATCGACCGGGTGCTCCTGCGCCTTCTCCAGGAACCGCAGCAGCTCCACGGGGAAGGGCAGCACCAGGGTGGAGTTCTTCTCGGCGGCCACCGCCACGACCGTCTGGAGCAACCGCAGTTGCAGGGCCGCGGGCGTCTCGGACATCTCCCGGGCCGCCTCCGCGAGCACCTTCGAGGCCTGCAGTTCGGCGTCGGCGTTGATCACCCGGGCGCGCCGCTCACGGTCCGCCTCGGCCTGGCGGGCCATCGAGCGCTTCATCGTGTCCGGCAGGGACACGTCCTTGATCTCGACCCGGTCGATCTGCACGCCCCAGCCGACCGCGGGACTGTCGATCATCAGCTCCAGCCCCTGGTTCAGCTTCTCGCGGTCGGACAGCAGATCGTCCAGATCGCTCTTGCCGATGATGGAGCGCAGCGAGGTCTGGGCCATCTGCGAGACGGCGAACCGGTAGTCCTCGACCCGGACCAGCGCGTTGGCCGCGTCGACCACCTTGAAGTACACGACCGCGTCCACCCGCACCGTGACGTTGTCGCGGGTGATGCCTTCCTGCGCGGGCACGGGCAGCGTGATGATCTGCATGTTCACCTTGTGCAGCCGGTCCACGAACGGCACGATCATCGTGAACCCGGGACCGCGTGCCTGCCCCGCGAGCCGTCCGAGCCGGAAGACCACCCCGCGCTCGTACTGCTTGACGACCCGTGCCGCCGAGGCGACGTACAGGACGCCCGCGCTGCCGACGGCGGCGGCCGCGGTCAGAAGCTCCTGGACCATGACGACCTCCTCGCTCGGAGGACGGTTTTCACCCTTACTGTCACGATAGGCCCGCCGCCGGGCCGGGGGCCATGCCCCGGGGCCCGGCGGCGGACCCCCGCTACACCCCGGCCTTCTCCGGCTCCGTGACCTTCACCGGATCCGTGCCGGTGGCGCTGTGCCGTTCGGCCCAGTTCTCCAGGGCCGTGCGGCAGGCGTGGTCCAGGTGGTGCAGCCCGGACAGGTCGTCCTGCCGCCAGTGCGGGAACCGGCGGCTCCGGTCGGCTATGGGGCTCGTGCCGGCGTTCACAGGGCCTCGAAGGTGTCGGTGTCCGCCCGGTGGCGGCGCACGAGACCGGTGTGGACCTCGTAGTACCAGCCGTGCAGCCGCAGCCGGCCGTCCGCCAGCCGCTGCTCGACGCAGGGGTAGGAGCGAAGGCGCAGCAGTTGCGCCAGTACGTGGTGCTGCACGGCCCCGGCGGCCGTCGGATCGGCGGGGCCGCAGGGCTTCGGCTCGTCGGCCGCGTGCGCCGGCCAGTCCCGTACGGCGGGCACGGCGGTCAGGTCGTCGCCGCGCACCAGCGCGCCGACGGCGCCGCAGTGCGAGTGGCCGCAGACCACGATGTCGCCGACACCGAGGACCTGGACGGCGTACTCGACGGTGGCCGCCTCGCCGGAGGGGTGCTCGGTTCCGTAGGGCGGGACGATGTTGCCCGCGGTGCGCAGTTCGAAGAGCTGGCCGGGCCGGGCGCCCGTGATCAGGGCGGGCACCACCCGGGAGTCGGAGCAGGTGATGAACAGGACGTCGGGCGACTGGCCTTCGGCATGCCCGGTGAACTCCTCAGGGCGCTGTCCGAACGTACGGGCGTTGTCGATGAGGGGTTGCATGATGCGGTTTCCTCCTGGCGCGCCGTGGGGGCGCGTCGGACGGGTGTGACAGAGGTGGGGGATGCGCCGGTGGTCCGGTCCGGTCCGGTCCGTCAGCAGCGGAAGACCTGGAGCGCCGCGGGGGCGTGGTCCGTCGTGGGTCTCGGCCGGTGCTCGGTGGCACGGCGGGACATGCCGGCGTCGGGCGCCTGCGGGGTGGTCTGCCGCGCCAGTGGGTGGCGAGGGGTGCCGGACTGCGGTGCGGCGGTGGTGCGGTGGCGGTCGCGGACGCGCGGCTCGGTGGTCGGCTCGCCCGGGTGGCTGCCCTCGCGGCAGGTGACGGTCTCGTCGTGCGGCACCGTGCCGGAGGGGATGGTTCCGGGACGGGCATGGGCCACGGCATCACCGGTTGTATGCGCGGATGCGAAGGACGCCGTGGGAGCGAAGAACTGGAGCGCGAACAGGACGGGGGCGAGGATCGCGACCACGGTGCGGGCCGCCGTACGTCGGTGCACGCGGCCCCCTCCAGGCAGTTCCTGCCGCTGGTGCATGCCGGGGGCAGGTCAATGCCCGGCAAAAGCATGGTCAATGCGCGGTCAAGAAACACGTTAACCCTGCAAAGGACTTTGCAGGGTTAACGGGGCGTTACGTGCCGGAGAGAGCCTCAAAATGGCGGCTGGGTTGGCGGGAACCGACCGTTCCTCAGGGCGTGTCCACCAGCCGCGCCGCGTCCCGGGCCAGCGCGGTGAGCCGGGAGATCGCCCGGAAGTACTTCTTGCGGTACCCGCCCTTCAGCATCTCCTCGCCGAACAGCCGGTCGAAGGGCAGCCCGGAGGCCAGGACGGGCACCTCGCGGTCGTAGAGCCGGTCCGCGAGCACCACGAGCCGCAGCGCCGTCGACTGGTCCGGTACCGGGTGCACGCCGGTGAGGCACACCGCCGTCAGACCGTCGGTCAGGGCGCCGTAGCGGCTGGGGTGGACGCGGGCGAGATGGTCGAGGAGGGCGGCGAAGTCGTCCAGGGAGGCGCCCTCGGTGGCCTGCGCCGCCCGGGTCACCTGCTCGTCGGAGTACGGCGCGGGGGCCTCGGGCAGACCGCGGTGGCGGTAGTCCTCGCCGTCGATGCGCAGGGCGCGGAAGTGGGCGGACAGGCCCTGGATCTCGCGCAGGAAGTCGGCCGCCGCGAACCGGCCCTCGCCGAGCTTGCCCGGCAGCGTGTTGGAGGTGGCGGCGAGCGCCACGCCGGCCTCCACGAGCCGGGCGAGCAGGCTGGAGACGAGGACGGTGTCGCCGGGGTCGTCCAGCTCGAACTCGTCGATGCACAGCAGACGGTGCCCGGACAGGGTCTGCACGGTCTGCTGGAAGCCGAGGGCGCCGACGAGGTTGGTCAGCTCCACGAAGGTGCCGAAGGCCTTGCGGGAGGGCTCGGCGGGGGTGGCGTGCCACAGGGAGGCCAGCAGGTGGGTCTTGCCGACGCCGTAACCGCCGTCGAGGTAGACGCCGCGCGGTCCGGCCGGGGTCTTCGGCGCCTTGCCGCGGCCCAGCCCGAAGAAGCCGCGCCTGCCGCCTCCCGTGCCGGGCGCCTCGCCCAGTCCGCCCGCGAAGTCCTCCAGGACCCGGACGGCCTCGCTCTGGCTGGGCTGGTTCGGATCCGGGATGTACGTGCCGAAGCGGACCGAGTCGAAACGGGGCGGGGGCACCATCTCGGCGACCAGGCGGTCCGCGGGGACACGGGGCTCGCGGGCGCACAGGGAGACCGTGGCCGGAGCCGTCCCGGTTATCGGAGCGGGGACGGAGGCGGGAGAGGAGGACGACACGGTACTCAATGGTAGGGCCTGCGCGGAGGGCCTCGTCGTCGGCCGGGGGCGGCGCGGACGGGGCGGGGCGCGGGAGGCGGGCGAGGCGCGGGAGGCGGGCGGGCGCGGTGCCGGGTGCCCGTGCGGCGGGACGCTGCGGTGGTGGGTCCCGGGGGACGCCGGGCGGCGCGGTGGCCGGCGCGGTTCGGCGCCGTGGGTGCGGTGTGCATGTGGGGGTGGGCAGGGCTCCGGCCTGCGCGGTTGGGGCGGCGGGTGCGTGGAACACTGCACCCCATGCGACGCCTGTTCCCCGTGTCCCCCGTGACCGATCCGACCGCCGGCCCGGGCGGCGGCTCCGAGACCGACCGGGAGTGGAGCCTGGCCGAGCTGGCCGCCGCCTACGCGTACCCCGAGCCGGACGGGCACCGGCGGACGTGGCTGCGGGCCAACATGGTCTCCACCCTGGACGGCGCCGCCCAGCACGACGGCCGCTCCCAGCCCCTCTCCAGCGCGGCCGACATGCGGGTCTTCGGCACCCTGCGGGCACTGGCGGACGTGGTGATCGCCGGCGCCGAGACCGTACGGCAGGAGGGGTACCGCCCGGCACGCGCGCGGGCGGATTTCGCCGAGGCACGGCGGGCGGCCGGTCAGGCGCCGGTGCCGGTGATCGCGGTGGTCAGCGCGAGCCTGGAGCTGGACTTCTCCCTGCCGCTGTTCACCTCCCCGGCCGTACCCACCCTGGTCCTGACCGGCGCCGCCGCGGCCCCGGACCGGATCGCCGCCGCGGAGCGGGCCGGGGCCCGGGTGGTGATCGCGGGGGACGGCGTCGGTGTGGACCCGGCCCGTGCCCTCGGGGCGCTCGCGGAGCTGGGGCACACCCGGCTGCTGACCGAGGGCGGCCCCCGGCTGCTGGGGCAGTTCGTCACGGCCGGTGTGCTCGACGAACTGTGCCTGACCGTCTCCCCGATGCTGACCGCGGGGGACGCACAGCGGATCGCGGGCGGACCGGCCGTCGAGATGCCGCGCCGATTCGCACTGGTGTCCCTCCTGGAGGAGGAAGGTTTCCTCTTCGGCCGGTACCGGTGCGACTAGGAGATCCCCGGCCCGGGCGGTCGGCGGCGACCGGACACGCGTGCGGTCGTTACCGCGCATCCGGGAATCGGCGGAATCTCCCGTTCCGTTTAGTCCGCGCCGGGCACACTGATTCCGGCAGTACCCGTGCGATCACGGGGCAGGATGGTTTCCGCAGGGTCTGGTACGGCCTACGGAGGGTGGGCCCACGGGCCCTCGAAGGAGAAGGGGCGCCTGGTGTTCACAAGCGTTTTGATGATCGAGAAGGCCCTGACGTCCGCCGACGTGGAGTTCGTCACCACCTTGCACGGGGACGAGCAGGTCGGCTTCCACGTGCTGCTCCAGCCGCGCGGCGATCAGGCGGACCGCCTGCTGCGCGCCATCGACGACGTCGCGCTCGGCGAGCTGGACGACGCCGTACGCGAGGGGGAGACCCCGGAGGGCCGGGAGGCGCAGAGCGTCGGGGAGCGGGCCCTGGAGGTGTCCCTCACCGCCCTGCGCGCCTCCGGTGCGCAGGCCGACGGGCGACTGATCGAGGACCACCCGCTGGACGAGCTGAAGGCCCTGGCCATGGAGATCGGAGCCGACGAGGTGATCGTCCTGACCGACCCCCACTACGTGGAGGAGTTCTTCCACCGGGACTGGGCCTCCCGGGCCCGGCACAGGGTCGGCGTACCGGTCCTGAAACTCTTCTCCCACAGCAAGGCATAGGCTGGTGCCGCGCCCCCGCCGAGGGGGCGCGGCCTCAACGGATCACCAACGGACCACTCTGGGAGAACAGCGCATGGCATCCGGCCTTCCCACCGCCATGGACCGACCGCACTTCATCGGCATCGGCGGCGCCGGAATGTCGGGCATCGCCAAGATCCTCTCCCAGCGCGGCGCCGCCGTGGCGGGCAGCGACGCCAAGGACTCCGCGACCGCCGAGGCGCTGCGCGCGCTGGGCGCCACCGTGCACATCGGGCACGCGGCGGAGCACCTCGCCGACGACGCGAGCTGCGTGATCGTGTCCTCGGCCATCCGCGAGGACAATCCGGAGCTGGTCCGCGCCGCCGAGCTGGGCATCCCGGTCGTGCACCGCTCCGACGCCCTCGCCGCCCTGATGAACGGCCTGCGCCCCATCGCGGTGGCCGGCACCCACGGCAAGACCACCACCACCTCGATGCTGGCGGTCTCCCTGTCCGAGCTGGGCCGGAACCCGTCGTACGCGATCGGCGGCGACCTGGACGCGCCCGGCTCCAATGCCCTGCACGGCGACGGCGAGATCTTCGTCGCCGAGGCGGACGAAAGCGACCGCAGCTTCCACAAGTACGCCCCCGAGGTCGCCATCGTCCTCAACGTCGAGCTGGACCACCACGCCAACTACGCCTCGATGGACGAGATCCACGAGTCCTTCGAGACCTTCGCCGGCAAGATCGTCCCCGGCGGCACCCTGGTGATCGCCGCCGACCACGAGGGGGCCCGGGAGCTGACCCGACGGCTGGCCGGCCAGGTGCGGACGGTGACGTACGGAGAGTCCGAGGACGCCGACGTGCGCATCCTCTCCGTCGTCCCGCAGGGCCTCAAGAGCGAGGTCACCGTCGTCATCGACGGCGCCGAGCTGACCTTCGCCGTCTCCGTCCCGGGCCGCCACTACGCCCACAACGCCGTCGCCGCCCTCGCCGCGGGCGCCGCCCTCGGCATCCCCGCCGCCGAGCTGGCTCCCGCCCTGGCCGCCTACACGGGCGTCAAGCGGCGCCTCCAGCTCAAGGGCGAGGCGGCCGGCGTCCAGGTCGTCGACTCCTACGCGCACCACCCCACCGAGATGACCGCCGACCTGGAGGCCATGCGTGCCGCGGTCGGCGACGCCCGCATCCTGGTCCTCTTCCAGCCGCACCTCTTCTCCCGCACCCAGGAGCTGGGCAAGGAGATGGGCCAGGCGCTGGCCCTCGCGGACGCCTCGGTCGTCCTCGACATCTACCCGGCCCGCGAGGACCCGATCCCGGGCATCACCAGCGAGCTGATCGTCGAGGCGGCCCGCGCCGCCGGCGCGGACGTCACGCCGGTCCACGACAAGGAGGCGTCGCCCGCGCTGGTCGCGGGAATGGCGAAGGCCGGTGATCTCGTTCTCACCATGGGCGCGGGTGACGTCACGGACCTCGGACCGCGCATCCTGGACGAGCTGTCGAAGTGAAGTACCTGAAGTGAGGGGCTGAGACTCATGTCGTACGACGTCGAGAAGCCGGACGAGCAGTGGCGGGCCGAGCTGGCCCCGGCCGAGTACGCCGTGCTGCGCGAGGCCGGCACGGAGCCGGCCTTCACGGGTGAGTACACCGACACCAAGACCGAGGGCGTCTACTCCTGCCGCGCCTGCGGTGCGGAGCTGTTCACCTCCACGACCAAGTTCGAGTCGCACTGCGGCTGGCCGTCCTTCTACGACCCGAGGGACACCGACGCGGTCGAGCTGATCGAGGACCGCTCCCACGGGATGGTCCGCACCGAGGTGCGCTGCGCCCGCTGCGGATCCCACCTCGGCCACGTCTTCAAGGGCGAGGGCTACCCGACCCCGACCGACCAGCGGTACTGCATCAACAGCATCTCGCTGCGGCTGACACCCGCGGGCGGCTGATCCCTCCTGGCTCCTCAAGCGGTGCCGCGCGCTCCGGGGCGTCGACGGAGTTCTGTGTCAGGCCGTTCTTTCCTGACGGTAGCGGCGAATCGCACGGGATCGCCGGTATTGATCGACGACGAGGGCGGCGACCGGGGCGAGTGGTCGTCTCGAACGGCCGCGGCTGAGGTCATGCAGTCGCGAGGTGATGCTTGCCTGTACGGCCGCCGCGCGCAGGGACTTGGAGCGGAACGCCGAGCGGGGGGCCGCGACCTCGCCGTCCTCGCCCGCGAGCCAGCCGAGCGGGGCGTCGGGCCGTTGCGCGAGTGCGGTTGCGACGCCGACGAGCGAGAACCCGCGTGCCATCACGTCTTCCGCGACCTTTGCCCGGCGGATGCCACCGGTGAGCATGAGAGGAACCGTGGCGGCCTCGACGAGCTCTCCGGCGAGTTCGAGGAAGTAGGCCTCGCGCTCCAGGGTGCGGTCGTCCGCCGTATGACCGGCCGTGGCGAGGGACTCGACGCTCCCTCCTGACAGCTCGACGAAGTCGACGCTGTCGCTGAGCCACTCGATGACGTGGTGTGCGTCATCGAGGTCGAAGCCGCCACGCTGGAAGTCTGCGGAGTTGAGCTTGACGGCGATGCCGAAACCCGGTGACACGCGCTCACGGACGGCTGTTACGACGTCGAGGAGCAGCCTGGCACGGTTGCGGAGGGAGCCTCCCCACCGGTCGGTCCGCTTGTTGACCAGTGGAGAGAGGAACTGGGCCAGCAGATACCCGTGTGCGGCGTGGATCTCGACACCGGCGAACCCCGCCTGCTCCGCGAGCTCCGCCGTGACCGCGAACCGTGCCACGGTGTCCTGGATCTCGCTCGCCGTCATCGGCGTCGGCATCAAAAAGAGCTTCGAGAGCGAGCCGATGTTCACGGGGACCGCGGAGGGCGCCAGCGCTCGCGAGCCGGTGTCCCGCTGGACGACTCGTCCCGGGTGGTTGATCTGCATCCAGAACGAGCTCGTTTCCGCGGCCGCCGCCCACCTCCGGAACGGCGCGAGGTCGCTGGCGGCGTCCAGGATGATGTCGGCCGGCTGCGCGACGGCCGAACGGTCGACCATGACGTGGCCCGTCAGCATCATGCCCACACCGCCCCTGTCCCAGCTGCGGTAGAGCGTCACGAGCCGGTCGTCGGGATGGCCGCCCCCGCCTGCGAGCTGCTCCTCCATCGCGGCCTTCACCAGGCGATTGGGAAGAGCGGTGCCGCGGGGCAGTCGGAGGGGGGAAGCGAACGCCGGAGCAGTGGCTCGCTCGTGGTTCCGGAACTCGGACGTCATCGCTCAAGCACCAGCTTTCCGGTGGTCCGTCCCGCGCGGCTCTCGTCGATGGCCGTCTTCACGCCCTCCAGCGTCAGCGGGAAGGAACGGGCGAGGTGAGCGCGGACCTGGCCGCCCTCGACCAGCTCGTCCACACGCCGCAGAAGGACCCCGGAAGCCTTGAGGAAGACGGGGATGTACTTGGTTCCTCGGGCCCCCGCGCCGCGCAGCCTCCGAGCGGTGATCGTCGAGAGGAGCCGGGCTGCGGAGGCGGGTGTGACGACACCGTCCTCGTCGCGTGCGATCGTCACGAATCGTCCTCCCGGGCGCAGGACATGCTGCGCCCGGTCCCACTGCGCGCGACCGCCGACGCAGTCGATCACCACGTCGAACGAGCCCGCACCGAAGCTCGACGACAGGTCCGTCTCCTTCCGGTCGATCACCTCGTCCGCCCCCATGGAACGGACGAACTCCCGGTTTCGCGCACCGGCCACGCCCACCACGAAAGCTCCGGCCGCACGTGCCATCTGGACGGCGAAGTGACCGACTCCTCCCGACGCCCCGATCACTGCGACACGGGTTCCAGCCTCGACCCGACCACGGTCCAGACAGGTCAACGCGGTCTGCGCGGCCAGGGGGATCGCGGCGGACTCGGCGAAGTTCAGCCCGGCCGGTACGGGGGCGAGCAGTCCTTCGCGCACGTTGACGTACTCCGAGGCGCCGCCTCCGTCGATCTCGTTGTCGGCGTGCACCCGGTCGCCCACACGGAACGAGGCGACCCCCTGTCCGACCGCGGTGACGACGCCGGCGAGGTCGAACAGCGGCGTGAAGGGGAAGCGGCGGCGGGTGATGAGGCGTCGATTCCCCTCGATCATCTGCCAGTCGATGGGATTGATCGCTGTCGCCTCGACGTGAACCTGCACCTCCTGATCTCCAGGGGCGCGGACGGGGAAGTCCTCCGACAACCCGAGCACGTCGCGAGCCGCGCCGTAGCGGCTCTGCACGATCGCCCGCTGAGTACGCGGCACTGCATGGGAAAATGAACTCATGGGGAAGTACTGTACTCGATGTTCAGTAGTAGATTGCTGGGTCGAGATGGGTTATTCTTGAGAAATGGCAAAGGTGTCCAGTGATCCCGTGGATCCACGCGTGGCGCGGACGCGGCGCGACGTGATCAGAGCGAGCGCCTCATCGCTGCTGGAAGAGGGCTGGGGGGCGATGACCCACGCCGAGGTCGCTCGGAGAGCGGGGTACTCGAAGGCGACCATCTACGCGCACTGGCCCACCACTGTCGATCTCATGCGGGATGCGATTGCCCAGATCTGCGAGGACGCCACCCATCCGCCGGCCGGCGGGAACCTCCGCGAAGACCTCCACGCCTCCCTGAGCGCACTGGCGCTGACCCTGTCGGAAGGCCGGTACGACCGACTGATGGCCGGCGTCATCGAGCGCGCGGCCCAGGACGAAAGTGCGCGAGACCTCCGCAATCGCCTGTACGAGACCGCCACGACCGGAGTCCGCGGCGTCCTCGTCGCGAACCTCCAGCCCGACGACGTCGAGCCCTGCCTCGCCATGCTCGTTGGCGCGATCCTCGTCCGGGCGACCTACGAAGGCGAAGCGGTGACCCCAGCGTTTGTCGCGGACGTCATCGATCGCGCTCTCGGCCCCGTCGAGCAAACGGCCGATCGCTGAACCGCCCGGGTCCGCGCGGGCCGGCCGACCGCGGTGGAGCCGGTGAAGGAGACCTTGCGCAGCCGCGGATCCTTCATCAGTGCCTCGGACACCGCAGCAGCGTCGGTGGTGGGAAGCAGGTTCAGGACGCCGGCGGGCAGGCCGGCCTCGATCAGGACTGTGGCCAGCGGATGCTGGTGAGCGGGGTCTGCGGGGCGGGCTTGAGGACCATCGTGCAGCCGGCGGCCACGGCGGGGGCGATCTTACGGGCCGGCATCGCCGGCGGCGCGTTCCAGGGCGTGATCAGCAGGCACGGTCCGACGGGTTGCCGCATGACCAGAACCCTTGCCGTTGCGTCCTCGCTGACCTTCCACGTCCCGTCGACGCGGACGGCCTCCTCGGCGAACCAGCGCAAGTATCCGGCCGCGTAATCGACTTCCGCACGGGCCTCGGCGAGAGACTTGCCCATCTCCAGAGTGATGAGCCGTGCGAAGTCCTCACGGCGCTCCAGCAGCAGGTCGTGGGCGCGGCGCAGAATGCGGCTGCGCTGTCCCGGCGATGTCGCGGCCCACTGCGACTGCGCCCCGGCAGCCGCGCCGAGGGCGGACGAACGGGCCTGGGTCTCTCCGTCGGGTACGTCGGGGAACTGCGGCATCGCGAGTTTTCGCAGGTGGAGCACGGTGGCCAGGACCCGGTCGGCCGGGGTGAGCCTGGGTTTGGCTCCTGTGCCAGGGGCCACCAGGCGTTCGTGGCCCCTGCGGGTGCGGAGCACTTGCTCGCGTTGAGCCTCCATTGCTGGAGTCGGCACGTCGATGAGTTCGTTGAGCTGCCGACGGGGCATCTCGGTCAGTTCCGGGTCCTGGAGCGAACACCACGTGAGGTGGGTCGGCCTGTCTGTCATGGCCTCGTCCTGTGTGCTGGTGTCGCCGCGTCCGTCGGAGGCTGGAGGTGGAGGATGTAGTTCCAGTCGCCGTGGAAACGGTGGCGGGTGATGGGCAGGGCCGCGATCTCGTCGTCGCTGACGCGGATGCCGGTGGGGTACTCACCGTGGTCGAGTTCGGCATGGACGGTGAGGCCGTTGCGGCTGGTGGTCGCGGCGATGGTCTGGAGCATGACTTCGTGGCTGGTCAGGGGTCTGCCTCGCCAGTTCATGGTGATGTGAGCCCCCGCCGTCGGCAGTGATCAGCAGCCGGCGGGCGCCAGGGTAGTCGTGCCGGCCGACCGCCTGCCACCAGCGGCGGATCGAGGCAACGGCGAACGCCGCGGTGTCGTGATCGGTGCCGATGCTGACCCAGCCGGTGTTCGCCGCCGTGTCGTAGATTCCGTACGGAATCGCCTTCTCGGCCTGGCCAGGGAAGTCGTGCGTCTTGACCCTCACGGGCTGTCCTGCAGGCTGCCATTCGTGCCCGGCGTTCCTGTAGTCGCCGATCAGTTCCTTCTTCTTGCTGGCCACGCTGATCACCGGGCCACCTGCGTCCCTGTGGTCTCGTGCCTGCTCGTTGAGGTAGTGGAACTGAGTGTCTCGGTCGGGGTGCTGAGCACCTTCGACGGTCTTGGCGTTGGCCTGCAAGCTGAAGCCTTCCTCCCGCAGCAGGCCGGCGACCGTGTCGGCGGAGACCCGTTGGCCCTGCCGGGGCAGCGCCGCTACCAGCTCCCGGGTTGACTTCGTCGTCCACCGTAGCGGCGACATCGGATCGCCGCGCTCGTCGGGCTTGACCAGCGCCAGCAGTGCCGGCCGCAGCCCCGGGTCCAGTTCGGCCGCCTTCTTCCGGCCTCCACCAGGATGGCGGATCCGCCCCAACGGGGCCTGGCCAGACTCCAGTTCAGCGACTCCGCACGAGACCGTGCCCTCCCTGACCCTGGCCGCGGCGGCGCCGAGCCGGATCCCGCCATGCCCCAGCGACCGAGGCTCCGCCCCTATGGCCAGCCGGCGCTGACGCTCGTCCAGGTGCGGCAACAGCGCCTGAGACTTCGCGGCCAGGACGGCCTCGATCCCCTCCGGTCTCCCCATACCAGAACAACGAGCCCTGCAGCCGGAAGCCACGACTTGATTCCCGGCAAGCCCTTACAGCGGCTAACAAAATGAGCGTTGAGGCCTGCGCTTACAGGTATCCAGGATCACCGTCGGCGTTGAACTTTGTCAGGGAGCGCTCCAGTAGCTCCAGAAACTGTCGGAGGTCATCGGCCACCTTGTCGAACTCTGGTTCGTCCAGCGACGCCGTCCGCGTCCGGTGGACGGCCCCATCGGGCCCCGCGACGTAGATCAGGCCGCCGCCATTCGAGCCCATGACCAGGCCACGAGCCTTTTGGTCCGTGCCGACGTCGACAATGCCGTGCTCCTGGAGCCGCAGCAGGAGGTCACCGGCCGGATCGAGGAAGAGGCCGTTGCCGACGTCCTCCCAGGTGACATCGCCGATGCTTTCGTAGAAGGTGGCCAGGTCAGCTGGTATAGGGGTGATTTGGGCGAGCGTGCGAGCCGCGGCTTGATCGTCGTGGTCGGCCGGCCGGACCTGGTTGGTCCCAGGGGGGAAGCCGTGCCGATGTTCGAACTCGCCTGTCATGGCCGTGAGAGTCCCGGAAACTCTGTCTGTCCACGAGGCCAGCCAGGCAGGCGAAAGCGATCGGTCACTCATGAGGCCGGATCATGGCATGAGCCACGGACATCCATGGAGTGCCTAGCGGTTCCAGTGTCAGCGCAATGTCCCGAGCTGCCGGTGGGTGATGAGGCAGCAGGCGAGTTTGAGTAACGCTTCGTGGATGTCGGCTCGCCGTTCCCAGTTCCCAGCGGATTCGCAGGCGACGGAAGCCGTGCAGCCAGGCAAAGCTCCTCTCCACGACCCAGCGGTAGGTGCCCAGTCCGGTGCCGTGCAGGGTGCCGCGGCGGGCGATCGCGGGCACGATGCCGCGGGCGCGGACCTGGTCCCGGTAGATGTCGTGGTCGTACCCGCGGTCGGCGAACAGCGAGTCCGGCTTCCGGCGAGGATGACCGACCCGGCCGCGGACCGGCGGGATTGCGTCGAGCAGGGGCAGGAGCTGGGTGACGTCGTTGCGGTTGCCGCCGGTCAGCAGCACCGCGAGAGGGGTGCCGTGTCCGTCGGTGATCAAGTGATGCTTGGAGCCGGCTCGTCCCCGGTCGACCGGCGATGGGCCCGTGTGCTGCCCCCTTTTAGCGCCCTGACGTGCGAGGAGGCGACCACACAGCGGGACCAGTCCACACGTGCGGCCGCGTTCAGTTCGGCCAGCAGGATCTCGTGTAACCGCTGCCAGACGCCGGCCTCGTTCCAGTCCCGCAGCCTGCGCCAGCACGTCATGCCCGACCCGAAGCCGAAGTCCTTGGGCAGATACTCCCACTGGATCCCGGTGTGCAGCACGTACAAGATCCCGCACAGCACCGCCCGGTCCGGCAACGGTTTGCGACCCGGATACCGGAACCTGCGCTCACGCTGCGGCAGCAGCGGCTCCACACGGTCCCACAGCTCATCCGACACGATCCACGGCGACGTCCCCACACCGAACCGAACGCTCAACTCCCGTGCCGGACACGGCAACCAGGACTGATCCACCTCATTGTGTTATCCGCTGTTAGCGAGTAGTCCGCCCCAGGCTCACCAAACGGCGCCGCCCTTTCGGGGCAATAGGTGCTCGTAGTCACATGCTGCGACTGCGCGAATTCCTGCTCTCCAGAGTACTTCGAGTATTTTCGATACCACATTAACGACTTCTTCGAGTGTGGCCGAATTGGTTGGCTGACAGTCCATCATGCAGGGCCAGCCGATAAAGTCATCTTCCGATTTTACCGTTCCTTCAAAATCGTTGCGCTCCCACTTAACCACCAGTGAGGAGAAGTGGACTGAATCACTTTCGAGGGAAGCCTCGGGGATATCGCGAAGCAGCCGGTGGCTTACAATTTCCCAGTTTGAAGTGGCGACGTAGATCGCGCATTCGAGCTCCACTTTCACCTCATTTGACTCGGACGAACGGACCCTCATCAAATGGGCCTCCTATTTTAATAACCGAAACGTCAACGTGGTCGATATCGTCTCCTATCGTCTTAGTGATCTGTTCTCTTATGCCACTTAGCTTCGGCCTTGCGTCGCCGGCGGTTATTTTACCAGTGGCAATAGAATGATGCCGCGTTCGCGCCTTGCTGGAGCCGGGATTAACAGAGGGCCAGCGCTTGGTGACCAGTGCGTCGAACGTTTCTGGTGACACGCGGACCGCTATGTCCACGTCGGACCGGCCGCCCGTATTACCCGATGCGCGACTTCCTTGGATTGAAACTTCAGCTGGAAATCCTAGATTTTTATCAAATGCCTTCCTGATGGATGCGAGCTGCGACAAGTTGAGCCCCTCGGGGACGCCGGTAACGCGTACCCAACTGCCACGTGGGCGAAGCGCGAAGAATCCGACGGAACCTCCCGTCATACCAGTCTGTATGCCCAGATTAAGCAATTCTTGACGCAATTTGCACGTTGTATCACTGGATTGACAGTTGAGATCAGCCATCTGTGGAGGAGAGCCTGCCGTAGAGCCTGTTCCGCAACTACTGGCTACTGCCCAAACACAGACGCCGTTCACTTCATAGCGATTACGCGCGGGCGTCTTGACATCTTCCGGCCCTTCGACGATGAAGTTGTAGGAATATACTTCCTCTGTTTCATTGTAGCCGCCACAAGAGGCACCGTTGCACGGATGGGGAGGGGCTGGTTTCGAATAGTCGACAGCTTCGTTGGGACTTCCATTTCCTCGCGACCCATCGGGGCGCTTCGGGCATGCCTCAGCCGATCCTCCGGCTCCGCCACAGGCAAGCCCCATGCCAGTGGGATCAGAGAAAAGAAGTGGATTTTGTGACCCATAGCTATAGCCGTTCAGTGTTTGAGCGCTGATTGACTCGAGTAGTGGGTCGACGCTGATGAATTGTCCGATTCTGGGGTCGTATTCGCGGGCGCCAATGTGGGTCAGACCGGTGGTGGTGTCGCGGGTTTTGCCGAGGAAGCCCTTGTCGTCGGGCCAGGGGCCGTAGAGGGGTGTGCCGCGGTCTTCGCCGAAGGGGGTGGTGTAGCGCTTGGTGAAGGCCTGGGCGCTGTCGCGGTCGATGGCCAGGCTGGAGGTGCCGTGGTGGTCGCTGACGAAGTAGGTGTTCTCGATGGTGCCGGTCTGGTTGGAGCGCATCGCGGCGGTGATGCCGCCGGCGGTGTAGTAGCGCTGGGCCCAGGTGGTGCCGTCGGCGCGGAGGTGGAGTTCGGTGGCGCCGGCGTAGAGGACGCGTTCGCCGTTCTCGGTGGTGCGGATGAGGAGGGTGCCGTCGGCACCGTAGAGGTAGTCGGTGGACTGGTCGTCCTGGATGAGGCGAGCGAGCTTGCCTTCTTCGGACCAGGTGAGGTTCTGGGTGGCGTTGGTCTTGGTACCGGGGCGTTGGGTCGTGTTGCCGGTGGTGTCGTAGGTGTAGGTGCGCTCAGGGTTGGCGCAGTCGGTGCCGGTGGTGGTGCCGGTGAGGGTGTGCGGCTGGTCGGTGTTGGTGTAGCAGTAGGTGGTTTTGGTGGTGGCGGTGCTGGTGTGTTCGGTTTCGGTGGTGCGCTGGCCTGCGCTGTTGTAGGTGTAGCCGGTCCAGTACGGTGCCGGGCCCGCCAGTGCGGTGGTGCTGGGGGTGTCGGTGCAGTTCTCGGAGGCGGGGGTCCAGGCTTCGGTGAGGCGCTGGTGGGCGTCGTGGGTGAAGCACTGGGTGTCGGGCGTGCTGGTGCCGCCGAGGGTGGTGTTGTCCCGGAGCTGGGTGATGTTGCCGGCCTGGTCGTAGGTGTAGGTGAGGTCCTGTGGCCGGTAGGAGTGTGTCTGGTCCTGGGTGTAGCTCTGGGTCAGACGACCGGTGCCCGCCTCATAGGTGTTGGCGATGTAGACGTGGCTGTCGCCGTTGCCCAGGATCAGTGTCTGCGGCTGGGTCAGGGCCGAGTAGTCGACGTCGGTGAGGTAGCTGCCGATCGCCGTCAGGTTGCCCAGGCGGTCGTGCTTGTAGTCGGTGTTTTCGTCGGGGAGGCCGCCGAGTTCGGGTTCCTTGGTCCGCTGGAGCTGGCCGGGGATGTTGTAGTCCGCCTCGAACTTCAGCGTGGCGGGCTGTCCGGCCTGGACGAAGGGATCGCTGTCCGGCAGGCGCAGCTCCGTGTTGATGGCGCGGCCCATGGTGTCGTAGGCCGTGATCGCCTGGGTGTAGGCGGCGCCGGTCTTGCCACCGACGTAGCGGGTGGACGAGGTCGGGCTGCCTTTGAGGAGGGTGTCGTAGGTGTAGCCGGTGAGCTGGTTGGCGTCGGTCTTCGAGCCGGCCCAGGTTCCGGTGGGGCGGCCGAGTTCGTCGTAGGCGCTCAGGACGGACTTGCCGCGGGAGTCGGTGGCCTTGATGGCCTGGTCGAGGGCGTTGTACTGAGTGGTGGCCTTGCCCTTGTCGGGGTCATCGGTGCTGGTCTGGCGGCCGAACAGGTCGTAGCCGTAGGACCAGGTGGCCTTGTCCGGGCCCGTGATGGTCTTCTGCCGGCCGTCCAGGGCGTAAGTGAACGTGGTGGACGTGTAGCCAGCGCCCGGGCCGGTGCCGAAGTCGGCGTCGGCGGGGCCTTCGCCGGCGTAGGTGCGGGTTTCGGTGGTGCGGCCGCGGATGTCGGTGATGGTGCGCTGGGCGGAGCCGCCGTCGAGGGCGGTGGTGGCGGTGGAGTCGCCCGTGTAGCTGGTGGTGGTGGCCCACTTCTTCACACCGTTGACGTACAGGGTGCTCGTGGTGGCCCGGCCGGCGCCGTCGAAGACGGTCTCGGTCTGCTGGGGTGCGCGGCCGTACTCGGCGCGCGTGTAGGTGCTGTCGGGTGTGCTGGTGGTGTCGAAGATGTCCGCGTACGTCTCGTAGGCCAGGCCGCGGGTGTCGTAGCGGGTGTCGGTCAGCAGCCGCCCGCCCTCGGGGGTCGGACTCTGGGTCTGCAGGGGCCGCAGGAGCGAGTCGTAGAGCGAGTAGCTCGTGTTGTAGGTGTCGAGGGCGTTGGTCAGTGTTGATGTTGACACCCAGGACGGCTTGCTGTTGTCGAGGTGGTAGGTGAACTTGGCACTCGGGCTCTGACTGCCGCTGGACCGGTTGGGCAGCCATACGTCGGTGACGCGGCCGAGTGCGTCGTACTTCTGCTCGGTCTTCTTCAAGTTGATGTCGTAGCTGCGCAATGCCTGGCCGCGACGCGGGTCGAGGTAGGCCACCGAGCGGTAGCCCTTGGGGTCGGTCGACAGGGTTCTGGTCAGGGGCCCGGCATCGGCGGGTGTGTAGGCGGTGGAAGTGACCTGGCCCGCGGTGTTGGTGACGGCGAGTGGCCGTCCGAGGGTGTCGTAGGTGGTGGTGGCGGTGGTCTGCCAGCCGGACGGCAGGCGCTGGCCGTCGCTTGCGGCGGTGGTCGTGTAGCCGGTGGCGCGGCCGGTCCAGGTGACCTGCCCCCTGGTCGGCTTCTGGTCGGCCAGCCACGTTGTGGCGTCGGCCTTGTCGTAGACGGACGCCGTGTCGACGAGGACGTCGCCGGATGCGGTGCTGGTGGCGGGCAGGTCCAGGCTGGCGTCAGTGACCGAGCAGGACCTGGCGACGGTGCGGGTGCGGGAGACCAGGCTGGTGATGCCTACGTCGGGGTTGCGGGCGTACCAGGTGCGGGTACAGGTTTCGTCACCGCCCAGGCCGGCCTGGCCCCAGTCGTCAGCGGCGTACACCATCCCGAGGTCGTCGTACTTCTGGCCGGTGGTGTGGGTGCGCCAGGTCTTGGAGCCGGTGAGGTAGGTGCTGGTGTAGGTCGAGGAGTTGCGTACCCACAGGGCCGTGTGGTCTGCGGCGTCCGGGACCGTCTGGGTGGCGGTGTTCTTGAACGAGTAGTTCTTGAAGACGCTGCTGATGGGCTGGCTGCCGTTGTAGGTGACCTGCTGGCGCAGCACACCCGCGTAGCGGTCACTGTCCGTCGCGGCCGAGAAATCGACGTCCGTGTCGAGCAGCGGGGGCACGGTGACGGACTTGGACGTGCCGTCCTTCTTCTTGTCGCCGTGCATGCCCTGCATGTAGAGCGAGACGGTCTTCGAACGGGTGGTTCCGGCCGCGCCGGTGTAGGCGGTGACCTGGCGGTAGCCGCGCCAGTCCGACCAGGTCCGCTCGTCCGCCGGGACGAACGGGTCGTCGTTGTAGTGCCAGGCAGCGCCGCTGTAGGAGTACGCGTACTCCACCGCTGGGTTGGCAGCCGCGGCGTCATGCTTGCCGACGGCGGCGACGCGGTACTTGTGGAACCAGTCGATCGACGCGTCTTCGGACCCGTTGATGTGCCAGAACTGCGGGTAGCAGGACCGGGTGTTGGTGTCCGGCGCCGCGTTCAGGACCTCGCTGCGCACGCACTCCGGTGACGTCAGGGTCACTTCGGTGATCGCGCCCGTCTCGGAGGTGATGGTGGAGATGCGCGGGCGGGTCAGCGGCAGGATGTCGTCGGTGGCGTCGACCCGGTTGGGCCGCATCTGGTAGGTGAAGACGATCGGGTCGACCTTGATGGACGCGTCGCCGGCCTTCGCGGTCCGCCGCAGCTCTGTCAAGGTGAGGACCTGGTCGGAGCTGTCGCCGATGTCACCGCCGTCCAGGTACTTCTCGGTCAGAGCCCAGGAGTCCACCGGGTCGTAGGCGCTGCTGGTGGCGTTGTAGGAGGAGGTGTCGATGCTGGTCAGGCGCTTGCGGGTGAAGAAGGACGGGCCTGCCGCGTCGCACTCGTCGTCGTCCTTGGAGCAGATCGCGTCGAACGGCACGTCCGGCCAGTTCTCCGCGGTGTCCTTGGTCAGGCTGTCGCAGTCGGAGACGGTGCAGCGTTCTGCGTAGGAGAAGGTGACCTTGGCGTCGGCCTTGTCGGTGAACAGGGCGTCCTTGCGCAGCCCGTATTCGATGCGGTCGAGATGGCCGCCGCGGGTGTAGGAGGTGTCGGCCTTGGTCGCCTTGTTCTTCTTGTAGTAGTTCGACTCCTTGGCGTACCAGTACGTGGACGCGTTGCCGCGGGTGTCCTCGACGTAGTCGAGGTTCCAGCGCCAGGCCTGGGTCAGTGACCGGTCGGCGAAGGCGTCGCCGCCGTTGTAGCCGGGTTCGCCGGAGTCGTCGCCGAAGACCGGCACCGTCCAGGTCGAGTTCGTGCGCTGGCTGTCGGCGCCGTCGAGCTTGTTCTTGCCGAAGACGTACTTGGTGCCGTCGCCGGTGATGACGGTCCAGTACTCCCCGTTGTCGTCGCCGTTGTCGGCGCCGGTGGAGCGGGTCACCGTGGAGGCGTCGTCATCTTGCAGGTGCCACTTTCCGGTGCCGTCGTCCTTGACCAGGCGGGTCGACTTGCCGTTCAGGACCAGGCTCGCGTTGTCGTACTTCCAGCACTGGTCGTAGACGTCGTCGTGGCCGTCGTCGTCACAGGAGCCGTAGGTGCGGGTGATGTAGGACTCGGTGAGGGTGAAGCCCTCTCCGACCGACGTGGTCTGGTTGTTGGTCGTGGCGGTGCGGCCGTCGACGCTGCCGGAGTCGTAGGACAGGGACAGCGGCGGCACCGGCCCTGCCGCGGCGGGCGGCATGGTGAAGTCGTGGGACCAGGTGAAGGAGCCGGAACTGCCGCCCGCCTGCCAGGACGAGGACTCCGCCAGCTTCGTCGCCGAGTAGTCACCCGCACCCTTGGGGGACTGGCCCGAACCGGCGGAGGCGGCGGTGACCGCTAGCACAGTCGCGCCTGCCCTGGAGCTGTCCGCCTGCCTCAGGAGCTGGGTGGCCGGCCCGTCCGCCGCTGCCTCGGCGAGCAGCGTCTTCGCTGAGACGGTCCGGTTCTTGAGGTTGTTGTCCGACGGCAGAGGAGTCTGCTTGCGGCACTCCGCCTTGTCCGGGGTCGTCAGCGCGCAAGCCGGCAGCCGCACGATCCGCAGCCGCTGGGACCAGCCGCCGCCGATCGCCGAGGCAAAACCGGAGTAGTCGACGCTCACGTTCGCCGCGCCCGGGCTCTGAGCCTCGGCCGTCAGGAGGACTCCGGTGACACCTGCCTTACGGGCTGCCGTCTGATCCAGCACAGTGATCTGTGCATGGCCGCCCGCGGCCGCAGGAGCCATCGAGGCACGTTGCGGGGTGGCCGGGGCAGCCGGCGCCAGCGTGACGGGGACGCCGGCCGGTGCGGCCGCGCGTTGTGCGCCGGACTCGAGTGTGAGGGATGCGGCCCCGTGGCCCGGCCATTCGGCCCTTCGTTCGCTGGTGGCTTGTTCGGCCTGTGCGGCGTTGGCCTTGCGCTCCTTGGCCACCTTCGCGCGCGCCTTGTCCGCACCGGGCCCGTCGAATGCCTTCACCTTGATCGACGGTGTCCCGGCCGTGTCGGGACGCCCCAGGCCGTCTGCCTCCACGGCCTGGGCCACCTGCGCCAGTCCGGTGGGCACGAGGAGCGCCAGGGCCAGCGACTGCGCGAGCAGCCGGCCTGTGCGGCGGGATGCTCTCTTCCCGCGCTTTCTTGAGGTGCCTATGCCAAAGACCATCGTTGTCCGCCCCACCCAGTTCCAGAAGTCCAAGGAGTCCCGCACGCCACTCGCAGCCCGCCGTCGGACCCGCCACGTCTTCGCCCTGGTGGGGGACAGCCGCTGTCGCGGCGGCCCCCACCGGATGCCTCGTCAGTCGCCCACGGTCTCGTCAACCTGCTCCGAGGAAGTCATCGCGCCCGCCCACACACGGGCCTCAGCGACACTGGCGGGCAGGAAGTGCTGCCAGGTGCCCTTGCTGAAGCCCTTGCCGAAGGCGAAGTCCCCCGAGCCGGCCTTCGCCGTGAAGGCCTGCGGGGCCCCGTCGAGACTGTGGCTCAGGAAGAGGCTGACCGTCCCGGCCTGGGCGTCGAAGATGCCAGTCAGGCGGACCATGCTGTCCATCGCCGCTGCCTCGCTGGAAGCGACCGCGGTGAACGTGCCGTCCGCGTTCAGCCGACCGAAGCGCCAGAAACCCTCAGGAACGGTCTTCTCCTCGAGAGTCTCCTCGTCGAACACGGTCGTGCTGCCGGTCCGCTCGTACCAGATGCCCCATGCCGAGCCGTCCGCGGTGCGCTGCCCGAGGACCTGGCCGGTGTAGCCGACCGGCTTGGCGAGGAGCTTGTCCGAGTTCAGGGCCACCAGCGTGGTGACTGTGAAGGAGCCGGTGTCGTCGATCACCGGTCCCGGGGTGGTCGCGGCGTCGTCCACGCCGTCGAAGACGAGCGCCTGGCCGTCCAGCGTTGCCCCGCCGGTCAGCGTGAGGGCTCTGCCGTAGCCGGACGTGGTGTCCGGGAGCGTGCTGCCACCGCTGCTCTGGTCGGCCGACCAGTCGGCGACCAGTTCCACCGCGGCGTGACTGGGCGAGTTACTCAGGGCCGCCTCGTCCGCGATCTCCTCCGGGCTCAGAGCTCGCTGCCAGACCGCGGTCTCGTCGATGCTGCCGGCGAAGTAGTCGGTGTACGTGTCGGACCACTGGGTGCGGCCGAACTGCAGAGGCCCGGTCGCCGCCCACGCCGTCGTGTACGGGGCACGGCCCTGGAGGACGCCGTTGACGTACAGGCGAATCTCCTGCGCCTGTGCGTCGTACACCCCGGTCAGGTGGGTCCAGGCACCCACGGCCGGCGGTACGGACGCCGACGCCTGCTGGTAGGTCCAGCTACCGCCGACCGGGGCGTCCTGACTGACCGCTCGCAATGCCCAGGCGTTGGCCCCATGTTCGTAGCCGAGGTAGAAGGGGCTGCGATGCGCGCCGTTCTGGGACAGGACGGTGAGGTTGCGCGTGGGGGCCTTCGACAGGCGTACCCATGTGGACAGCGTGTAGGAGGCCCGGGTCTCCAGGACCTGCCCTGCGGTGCTCGCGTAGCCCGTGCTGCCGTTCACGGACAGGCCCCGGTCCGTGACCGGTGTGTCCAGCGGACGGTCCGCGCTGTCGTGCGTGATCACGCCGCGGCGACCGCGGTCGTCCCGTACCGCCTGCCCGTAGAGGGCCGCGTCGTCACGGCCGTCCACGGTGGCGGAATCGACAGCTGCTCCCGATGCCTCGTCGAAGTGGTACCGGCCGACCGGGGCGTCACCCGAGTCCACGAGGAAGTCCGTCACAGACTGACCGCCCCAGCCGAGGGTGTCCTTGGCCCGCACGTACACGCGGTGCAGACCGGCTCGGCCGGGCGTGACCGTGGTCGTGACCGTCGCGCCCTTGAGCTCGGCCGACCACGCGGCATCGGAGGACAGCTTGTACTGATAGGCACTGTTGGCGTCCCCCGACGCCGGTTTGAACGTGAGCGACGCCGCCACCCCCGGCCCGCCCCCGGCCACACAGGCAACGCTGGTGCAGGCGCTGTACGGCGCGGAGATCGTGACCTGCGGCGGCTTCGGCGGCAGGGAGTCGACACGGAAGTAGCAGTATCCGTCGGAGGCGGCGCTGCTGAGGTGGCTGGACCCGTAGTAGGACCAGGTCCAGCCGTGATACCGGTACAGCTTGCCGTCCGCCAGCTTCGACCACGTCAGTGACACGGCGCGTCCGTCGCCGACGTAGCCGGCGGAGGGACTCAGCGAGCCGTTGCCCGGCGTGACGTCGGTCCAGGTCTTGTCGGCGTTCTGCACGTCGACGTCGAAGTAGACCCGCAACTGGGCGTCCTTCTCCCCACCCGACTTCGTTTGCGCAGTCGCCTTCAGCAGCGGTGTCGGGTCGGACATGATGGCCGGGTCGCTCGCATTGCGCTCACAGACCGGGGCCGTGCTCGTCCCGCCGCCCTGCAGACCGGTGCTCGTCGGCTTGTCCGGCAAACCGACGAAGTCCACCGCCAGCACGGCGTCGTTCTTGAACCGCTTCCACGCCGAGGTGTCGCCCTCGTCGTGCGCCCGCAGCTCCAGCGTCAGCCGGGAGAACTTGCCGGCCGCGAAGTTCTTCATGGTCGGGGTCAGGTTCTCGTTGGATTCCTCCGGGTTGTCGTGGAACTCGATCGGGGCGTCTGGCGAGTTGGGGTCACAGGCCGAGCCGCGGCCGGCGGACACATACCGGTCGCTCATCCAGTCCAGTTCCTTCGGCCGGGAGGACCAGGTGGTCGCCGAGGAGATGTTGTTCGTACGGACCAGATCCACCCAGCGCGGATCGCACTGGAATGCCCACGGCTCCGTCACCCGGAACGTCGCATCCAGGACCTGCTTGCCCTTCAGGCTGGCCGGCGAGAACTCGAAGTAGAGGCGCTGTACATAGCCCGGGCCGCAGTAGTAGCCGCTCCAGGACCGGCACTTGCCCACGCCCTTGCCACGGCCGTCGTCGCCGTTGCCCCACCCGTAGGACTCGTAGCCGTCACTGCGCAGCAGCGTGCGCTCCGACTCGTCCCACGTCACGGTCGGGTCGATGAACAGCGGGAACGCCGATTCCTCCGTCGTCGCCAGCATGTCCGGGTCGGGAGTGACCGACAGCGAACCGTCGCCGACCTCGACGTCCATCCGGGCCACGGTGTCACCCTGGCCCGGCTCCAGACCGGATCCGGACGGAGCCGCCTCCGACGGGTCCGCAGGCTCGCCGGCCGGAGTGTCGTCCGCGGTCATCAGCTGGGGCTGCGTACCGCCATCGGCGGTGTCCTGACCTGCCGAGTCCCACATCCTCGCCGGCGGCGCCTTGAACACGGTGGTGCCGTTGCCGTCGACCGCGGCCAGGTTGCCGGCCGCGCCCTCACGAACCGTGACGTTACTCGTCGTCAGGCCGAAGGTGAGCCGTTCCAGTTCATCGCTGGCTGCCGCCTCGGGGGTCTTCACCACGAAGATGGGCTGGAAGCTCTCCGGAGTCACGGTGACCTGAAGGTCGACGCCCGGCAGCACCTCCGCGTACACGGCACGGGAGCCGTCCAGACTGGGAGCGGGCAACTGGCCCGGCCAGTCAAGGGCCAGGGACCGGCCCTCGTCCTCGATCCGTGCGAGCGGGCCGGCCTCGCCGCCGCCGGAGAACGCCATGTCGACGGCGGCGCCCTTCGGGCCCACCGTCCCGTCCGGTCGCTTCTCCAGTGTCGCGTCCGGTGCCTTCCAGCCACCGTCCGAGGCGGCCACCCGCACCGGGATCGCCGACTCCTCCAGCGTGAACGTCGAGCCGTCCGGATTGGCGAACACCGTCGTCCGCTCCGTACGCTCCCCGGTCACCTCAACCCGCTGACCGGACTCCTGCGCTGCGGCGAGGGCCTTCTGCCCCTCCGACAACGGCACGTCAACCGCATCGTCACCGGCCGCCGACGCCATCGGGCCGGGCACGAGGGCCGCGATCACTGCAGCGCACACGACCGCGGTCATGCCCGCAACGGCCCTGCGACCACGTCTTCCGCCGGGTCTCCCCGCACGGTCCTCCGGTGTGGGCAGTCCATCTCGCCCACCACGCAACCGAGTCCACATCCCCGCCACACCCCGCCCACAAGATTCACAAAGTAGCCAGGAGTAACTAACGCCTCACCAGAACCCCAGGTCAACGGCAGGAAACGGACAACAACATTCCAAGTTCCGGAAGGCCATGTGGGGAAGCCGACGTTTAGGCAGGGTTGTACGCCACGAGATCACGCTTGCGTATCTGTACCGGCAAGTGCAGGTCAACAGATGGTTCGGCCGAAGCCGCCTTCATGGCGAACTGAAGAGGGCTGTGGTCTCGGCGCGCTGCGCCCGGGCCGATGGAACTCCGTCGCCGCCGACGCCAGGCAGTCGTTTACCGAGCCGCACCATGACACCTCTGATCATCGGCGGCAGTGGCCTTCTCGACTCGGAGCTGGTCCGACAGGTGACGAAGGCCGGCCGCGCTACCGCCCTGAAATGCCCCTCGACAGCCGCGCGACCCAGCGGAAGCTGTGCACCACGCTCCGGGGTGCACGGCAGTGCTGCACTGAGTCGGCGTGACTACGGCGTCCGGTGCGCGGGGGAGTGGCAGCCGCCGAGACCACCACTCGGGTACGGACCCGGGCCAGGGTCCGCATTGCACCTTGGAAGGCCACGGCGCATGAAGGACGACGGGCCCGCGCATGGAAGCCATCTGCCGCGACGCGTAGGCCTGGTGGTGGCTTCGGTCGTTGTTGCAGTTCCAGGGAGCGCACGTTCTGACGTCGACGTTCCTCAACCGCCTACTCCTGGCAGTCGGCGGCCGAGGCCAGTACGTCACTCGTCAGGGACGGCACCCGGCGGCCCACGTTGCCGTGCCTGCCGGGCTCCGGCTCCCGCACCCGGTGGAGGGGCGGACCGACCTCGCCCCACTCCACGGCGTACACAACGGCAGGGAGGCCGTCACCGAGGCGGACCCGGGCGCCGGGTGCGTGGTCGCTGCACCACCTCAGGCGCCGGTGCACTTCCAGGAGATGGCGGCGATAATAGACCCCTCGTTCGGGGCATAGGCCTCTCGCATCTCGGAGGGCATCGGTGCCGAGCCCAGGCTGATCTCCCACTCGCCGGATTGGAGTCTGAGGTAACCCATCTTCCCGTAGGTCTCATCGTCGGAGTAGTCAAGCGGACCCAGGGGCGACCACCCACGCTTCTGCAAGCGCCCGACGATCGCCTCGAATTCGGCTTTGCCGAGCACCCTCCGCGTGGGCGCCACGCCGTGCACGATGCAGGATCCGCTCTGTGGGGGCTGCATCTGGGGCTTGTGGGGCGCCACGGCGAACCTCAGGTCCCTCTCGACTTGCTGCAGGCTCCGCTCAGGGGCTTTGCTCTTCTGCGTTGCCGGGGATGCAGACGCCGCCTTGCTCTTGGCAGGCTTGGCCGCGGCGGCGTCTCCGTCCTGGCTTCCGCCGCACCCAGTGACAGCCAGGATGGAGATCATCACCGCGGACAGGCCGAGTCTTCGCACCGTTCCCCCTTCGAACGTTTGGCCGATCATGGCTGACGGCAGGCGCAGTGTGTCACGAGGGTCGATGACCTGTACATCCAGATCCGGGCGACGGTAGGCGTCTCAGCCGTCCACTCTGCTCCCTCCCTTATGGAGAAGGAGCGCAGCGATGGCGTGGGACGGTGTTCCCCGGTTCGTAGAAGGCACTCGTCGGCCGAGGCGCCCGCCTCGCGCCCACTGCTGGAACCAGCCGCCTGCCGACCGGCGTTGCTACGCCACACCGGTACGTGCTCCAGAAGCCTCAGCTCCGGCATCCCTCGATCCCGGCGAGTCCGAAAGGTTCCAGATGCGCGAACTTTACGCATGCCAGCTCCTGCTCACCGACCCGCAGGCCTCGCGGTCGACGGCGTCGTCGGCCCGGCGACCTGGCACCGGATCGTCGCCGGCACCACCCACGCCATCCCCGCGTCGGGCCGCGACGTCCGTCTGGACCACCGGCTGGCCCTCCAGCAGCGTGCCGCCGCCGGCATCAAGGCCCCGTCGGCCGTACCTCCCTCGACGGCGTCCGCGCCCGCACCGTCCAGGGCGTCATCGCCCTGAAGAAGGCCAGCCGCTGCACCATCACCATCACCATCACCGGCGGCACCGAGTCCGGCCACAGCAACGGCGCGTACTCCCATGCCAAGGGCTACAAGCTCGACCTGCGCACCCGCGACGAGGGCCGCTGCGTCACGGCCCTGTTCTCGTATAGCTGCCGCCAGGTGGCGTGTAGCGCTGAGTAACTACTCGGATGGTCCCGACGGTCTCGCCGCGAGTCGAGCGGTCCGGGTAGGGCCCCGGCCCTACGGTTCAACCCATGATGGCCGCGGCCCTACGGTTCAACCCATGAGTACTTCTTACTGACCCACGCTCCTAGCCGAGGTGCTCGCTGGAGGACTCCACCGTCTGCTTGAGGAGGTTCAGGCCGCGGTCCATTGCGGCGCCCATCGGGCTGGTGAGCTCGTCCGGTCGCACGTCGTGGATCCATACGAAACGGCTGCGGCCGTCCCCGTGCGGGACGACTTGCATGGACGCGTTGTCGTGCGCCGGCTGCATGGTGCCGTCGATGACCGAGAAGACGAGCCGGCGCAGCTCGTCGTCGTACGCGATGAGCCGCTCCCGCACCACGGTTCCGTCGGCGAACGTGACAGCCCTGACGTCCGGTTCGTCGAGTCGGCTGTCAGTGACGAAGCCCGGCGCCATCCGGATGGGCCCGTCGGTGAAGTCACTGATGATCGCCCACACGGCCGCGGGGTCGGCATCGATGATGATCTCTTTGTGCACGGAGGCCATATCTGTCTCTTTTCGTAGTGGTGGGAACCGGTCTCGCGCGGTGGCGAGCGCGTCTACGCGGCGACGACGCAGAACTGGTTGCCCTCGGGGTCGGCCAGCACGACCCAGCCGTCGAAACGCCGCACTTCGCTCGCGCCAACGGCCCGGATGCGGTCGACCTCGGCTGCCAGGTCGTCGGTGAACAGGTCCAGGTGGAGCCGGTTCTTGCCGTCCCGGCGTTCGGGGACGGCCTGCAGGGACAGGCCGGCGCCGCTCTTGACCGCGTCCTCCAGGTAGGTGGTGCCTTCGTCCGAGGACGCGACCTGGTAGCCCGTGACTGCCTGCCAGAAGGCGGTGCTACCGGCCAGGTCGTTGGTGTCGATGCAGATGTTGCCGATGCTGATGCTCACCAGCGAGCCCCCTATTAACCGACGTATCGGTTGCGTCGGTTAGGTAACCTACTATATTCGATAGCCGGGTAGACTGCGAGGCATGATGGACGATCCTGCTGTCGAGCCCGTGCCGGACAACCTCACAACCGGGACCGCGCCGCAGCCACTGCGTGTGATCGAGGAGTTCGTCAACACCCGCCGCCGGGACGGCGACGACATCGCGACTCCGCGACAACTGGCGACGTGGTTGCACGCCTGCGGCCTCCTGCCTGCCGGTACGGCGGTCAACGCCGAGCAGCGCGACCGCGCCGAACGCATCCGCGAGGGGCTGCGCGCGCTGATCGCCGAGAACAACGCCGAGCCGGTCGCCAGCCCACGCCCGGACGGCCTCAACCCCGCCGCCCGCGCCGAACTCGCCGACCTCACACGCGACTTCCCACTGATGCTCGACGTGACCGTCTCCCCGCCCCGGTTGGTCGCCCGCACCCCGGCGCCGGTGGAGGCGGCGCTGACCCGACTGCTCGCCGTTGTGGCCGAGGCCGCGGCGGACGGCACGTGGACGCGGCTCAAGGCCTGCCGGGAACCGAGCTGCCGATGGGCCTACTACGACCACTCCCGCAACCGGCGGCGGACTTGGTGCTCCATGGACATCTGCGGCAACCGCGCCAAAGCCCGCGCCTCCCACCACCGCAAGTCCGCTGCGCCCTTGACCGGGAGCCGGTCGGTGAACCGATGACGCCGGGCCGTCGTGCCGGGCGGAGCACGAAACACCACGATCACCGGCGCCAACGGCCGTCCCCGCGCGGAAGCAAGGCCGAAGCCGCTTCCGAACACGTGGCCCCGTTGAGAGCTCGGGGCAGGTGAGCGCAGGGGGTTGCGCGGCCGGCCCGCGGGGGCGTCGAGCGTCCTCGGTGTTCTCCGTCAGCCCGGCAGCCGGACCGGTGCGCTGCTCCGGCCCCGGACCCGGCCGCTGAGTTCGGCGTCCAAGGTCTCCTGGGCGACGCGCATGCCCGCCGCGAAGCCGGGCTCTTGCAGACGCTTCCACATCTCTTGTTCAGGGACGTCCTCGACGTGGGAGACCACCCACCAGATGTTGCCGAAGGGGTCCTTGATCCGGCCGCCCCGCTGCCCGAAGGCGTCGGAGGCGACAGGGGTGACGACGGTGCCGCCCACCTCGACGGCGCGGGCGAACGCCGCGTCGGCGTCGTGCACGAACACGCGCAGCAGGCTCGGCATGACGGGCCAGTCCGGACGCCGGTCGAAGGCGAGAACGACGGTGTCGCCCACGCGGATCTCGCCGTGGCCGATCAGCCCGTCCCCGGTGGCCACCCGGCCGAGTTCGGTGCCGTCGAATGCCTGGGAGACGTAGTCGAGGAAGGCTCCGGTGTCGTTGGTGACGACCCACGGCGCGACGCTGGTGTAGCCCTCGGGGGCGGCGCTGATCTGCTCGGACATCGTGATCCCGTTCCCTGGTCGCTCGGCTGTCGAAGACGAACCTAGGCAGGATCTAGGCTTGTTTCGGTCCTAGATGGCGTACATCCTCTGCATCATGTCCGGACCCACTTCGCGGTTGCTCTCGCTGCTCTCACTTCTGCAGACACCACGCACCTGGCCCGGGAGCGAACTGGCCGAACGGCTCGGCGTCACCCATCGCACGGTCCGGCGGGACGTCGAGCGGCTCCGCGAGATGGGCTATCCGGTCGAGGCCGACCTCGGCGCGCACGGCGGCTACCGGCTCGTCGCGGGCTCCGCACTGCCGCCACTGCTGCTGGAGGACGACGAGGCGGTCGCCGTCGCGCTGGGCCTGCGCACCGTCGCCGCGCAAGGACTGCCCGAACTGGAGGAGGCCGGGACCCGGGCCCTGGCGAAGCTGAGCACTTCCCTGCCCAGCCGCCTGCGCCACCGCGTCCGCGCCCTAGGCGGCTCAGTCTCGGGCTGGATGCCTCCCGGCCGCACCGCCGACCCCGACGTCCTCACCGCTCTCGCCACCGCCGTCGCGGGCGGGGAGCGGCTGCGGATGCGCTACCGGGACCGGGAAGGCGAGATGACCACCCGGCACGTCGAACCGCAGCGGCTGGTCAGCGCTCACCGCCACTGGTACCTGTTCGCCTTCGACATCAACCGCCAAGCCTGGCACACCTTCCGAGCCGATCGCATCCAGACTCCGCGCGGCACGGGCGCCCGCACCTCCCGGCGCCTGTCCGAGGAAGACCTGCAAACCCACCTCGCGCGGGCCGCCCTGGCCATGGCGCCGGTCCACCGTGCCGACGCGACCCTTCAGCTTTCCCTCGCCACAGCGACGACCCGGCTCCAGGACCACCTCGGCGACGGCACGCTCACCCCCGAAGGCGACCGGACACGATGGCGCAGCGCCTACGACACCGTCGAATGGCTCGCGCTCCGCCTCCTGTCCCTCGACTGCCCCTTCGAGGTCCATAGCCCGCCGGCCCTACGCGCCCACCTCGACCGCATCCACGACCACACCCGCAACACCGCGGCCAGAAAGGAAACCCTGTCAGAGCAAGAGCCCGACAAAGAGGCTTGACGACGCAGGGGAGGCCGCCCCGGGCATCCTGGAGCGCGGCCCCGTAGGCACCGCCCCGGCGCTCCTCATACCGGGGCGACTGCCCCCTCGTCCTGCGGACCGCGCTGACCGGGCAGCGTCGCCCGTACGGACAGGTCCAGATCGAGGCGGCTGTTCATGTCCAGCTCGAACCGGCCGTACGGATTCACATGGGTCCAGAAGAGCGGGGACAGAGCCCGGCGGTCCGCGTCGGTGAGCTTGTCCGCCCACTTCGGATCGGCCAGGACCTCCTGCATCAGCAGCGTGTTGACGTGTCCCAAAGCGGACTGGAGCAGGTGCAGCGCGAGCATGCTGACTTCCTGGGACTCCTTGTCCACACCGGCCAGGTCACCGTCCTTGCCGTAGAAGAGGTCCTTGTTCGCGGAGTTCCAGTTCTCCACCACCTGCAACCCCTCGTGGATCTCCTGGCGCATCTCGACGTCGGCGAGGTAGTCGCAGACGAACGAGGCCCGTACCGCCCGCCCGAGTTCCTCGATCGCCCGGTACGTCGGATGCTTGGGCCCGCCCCGGGTGAAGCGCCGCAGGACCTGCTCGGCCTCGGCGGTGCCCAGGCGCAGGGCGGTGGTGTACTTCACGATCTGGTCGTACTGCTGGGCGATCAGGTCCCAGTCGATCGTCTTGGTGGAGAGCACCGGGCCCAGGTTCGGCCACGTCTCGTCCTGACCGGCTGCCGGCCGGTACAGCTTCGCCGAGCCGATGTTCTTCAGCCTCGGCATCAGCTTGAAGTCGAGCATGTGGGCGAACGCGAACCCGACGATGGAGGCGCCGTGCGTATCGGTGTACTGCCGGTCGACCTCCATGTCGGTGCAGTGCCTCAGGACGCCCTCGATCATCGAGGCGACCTCAGAGGCCGAACAAGACTTGAGCTGGGAGTAGATGCAGACGGACTTCCGCTCCACGTGCCAAAAGATCATCACCCCGGGGCCCCGGTAGCGCCGGTGCCACTCGGTCATCAGGTTCGAGGACCAGGCGCCGAACTTGCGACTGTCAGAGGCGCACGCCGTGCCGGTGCCCCACCACATCTCATCGCGGACGGCGAACGTGGAGTTCACCAGCTTCCGCAGCGCCGCCCTCATGTTGTCCCGGTTGACGAACAGGTGCCGCACCCTGCGCAGCGTCGCCTCGCTCTCGCCGTGCTTGCCGGTCACCGCGACCCGCTTGATCCCCATGTTCGTGCCCAGTCCGAACAGGACCAGCAGCAGCCGACGCCGCAGCACATCCCTCGACAGCATCTCCCTGGTGGCCACCGAGGTGAACTCGGCGATGAAGTCCGTGTCGAACTCGGCGTACTTCAGGATGTCCAGCAGGTCGATGGTGCCCCAGCGCCGCTCGATCTCGCCCTTGACCGCCACCAGCGACTGGGGTTCCTTCTGCTTGCCGCGCGGGGAGACCCTGATCCACGGCTCGCCGTGCTTCCTGACGATCGCGACCCCGCCCGTCGTGCCCTCCGCCAACGCCTGCTCGAAGCGGTCCAGCGAGGTGCGGAGCTTGCTTTGGAGGGTGGCGATAAGCTCCCCGGCGTCCTGCGGCTGGCCCAGCGCGGCGTAGTGCACGTCCCGGTTGTCCTCGAAGTCCGCGGGCAGCTCATCTTCCGGGTCACGCCACCGGTTCGCCCCCACCACCCAGATCTCCCGCCGGCGCACCGCGTCCCGCAAAGCGACCAGCACGCACAGCTCGTACGGGATGCGCTCGATGCGGCCCTTGTCGTCCACCGCCGCCGCCCGCCACTGCTCAGGCACCACCCCCGCCAGCGGCACGCTCTCCGCCGGGTCGAAGAACGCGCCCTCCTTCAGCGGCTGGTCCAGGTAGCGCTGGAGCAGATCGATCGCGTCCATCACCGGCCGGTAGGAGGTGTTGTTGCACTTCAGCTCCAGCACGCCCAGCAAAGGGGAGAGCATCCGGCGCCAGTGCGCCGAGTACGACGACCGCAACACCGTACGCACCCTCGCCTTGTAGCGGGCCTCGTTGGCCGCGGCCTCCGCCGCCAGGGCCTTGAGCGTCTTCTCCCCGCCGACGTCCGGATAGATCACCCGCCGTACCGTGCCCGACGGCTCCGACAGCGCCGCCTCCGCGACCCGCAGCAGCATGCCCCCCCTTGCCCCGGATCTTCTTCAGCTCGGCGTTCAGCTCCTTGTCGACCTTCCGCTCCGCCCGCGTGTTGATCTTCAAAACAAGCTGGATGAACAGGTCCACCAGCGAATCGGTGATCTCCGTCTGCCGCACATGACACAGCGCGGCCAGCAGCGTCAGCCGCCGCGGCGGCTTCATCCGCTCCAGGTTCGCCGGGTACTCCTTCGACGCCCGCGCCCGCCACGCGTCCACCAGCTTCTCCGACACGTCCGCGACAAGTCCGCCGGCAGCTCCAGCCGCTGCACCCGCTTCAGCTTGTTCACCTCCGCCAGCAGGCTCTCCAGCCCCGGTGCCCCGGGTCGGCCTTCAGCTCGGCGAAGTGCGACCGCCCGCCACCCGACACCGCGCCTTCTCCGGCCGCTCCCTCGTCCGTCTCGTCCTCGCTGCCGGCGACCAGGTCCTCCAGACGCGAGCGCGTCGTGTGCGAGATCCGCTCCACCCTGCTGCGACAGAACCGGGCCTCGAAGTCCTTGACCGTCTTGCCCACCAGCCGCCCGACCCGCCCCGGCGCCGGCGGCTCGATGTGCTCGTTACGACACCGGGCCACCACCGCCGCCGCCAACCGCTCTCGCGACAGCTCCACCGGACGCAGCTCAGTGGCCAGCCACTCGGCCAGCCGCTCCTGGTCCTCCTCGGTGTTCGCCCGGAACCCGTACGCCTCCCGGATCTCCTTGCGGTGCCGCTTGATCCGATCGCCCTGCCAGTCGTAGTCCGCCCACGCACCAGCAGGAACCTTCACCTGCTGGGCCACGTACTCCACCGCCGCCGCGGGCATCTCCTTGGCGGCCTCCGGGAACCGGGCCTCCACCTCGAAAAACTTGAGCAACAACGCGAACCCAAGCCGGGTCGCCCCGGACTTGTTCCTGATCTTCTTCCTGTCGTCTTCGAGCAGCGTCCAGACCTCAATCAGGACTTCCGGCTCCCAGTCCTGCCGCATCCGCCCCACCCCTTCCCCGTCACTCGTTCAGCTCAACGAGACGGCCAGAGCCGGGAAACGAGGTCCACGGCGGCTACTCAGAGCTACACACCACCTGGCGGCAGCTATACGAGAACAGGGCCGTCAGCTTCGTCACCACCGACGAACGCGGACGCAGGCCCATCTCGCCCACCATGGCCGAGCGGTACGTGGACGCGCTCACCGTCGTCCAGGAACTGGCCGACGGCAACACCCCGGACGGCGCCCGGGCCCGGCTGTCCGAACTCAAGGGCATGGCCAACCGCTGCCTGCGCCTGGACCAGCACGACTGGCTGGACGTCTGGCGCGTCCTCGGCTCCCCGGACCGGGACCGCCTCGCCCTGTTGCGCGACCTCGCCGCGAACACCAACCGCACGCTCGCCTCCAATACCCCCGACCTGGACCGGCTCCGGGCGGAGCTGCAGCGCAGCGGCTGGGCCGACGCCCTGGCCCAGGCACGCCGGACGCTGGAGCAACGCCTCGCGTCCACAGCAGCCGGCCGCCCGGTGGAGGAAGCCCGGGACACGGAGCCCACTGCTGCGTCGGCCCCCGACCCCACACCGCCCGCACCGCCACAGCAGCTCGAGCAGCCCGAACCGGAGGAGAACCGCCCCATGCCCAGCACCGCCACCGGCATCGCCGCACCGACGCCCGAACCGATGGCCGGCCCCGGCACGGACCTGCTCCGGTTCCTGGAGAACGCGGCCGCGGCCGACCGCGTCTGCAAGACCCACGAGGCGGTGCGCTTCGAGCTGCTGGCGGTACTGTTCCGGGCCGACCGCCAGCCGAAGGCCGACTCACCGGTCGTCGACGCCGGCTGCACCACCGAGCACGGCCACTTCCTCTACGAGGTCCTGGGCGCGGGTCTCTCCACGTGCGCCGACCTCCGCTCGGGAGCCGCCCGCCTCCACGAGATCAACCACACCCTGCAGCCGACCGCCGACCGCCTCTACCTGGTGCTGTCCCAGCCGCCCGCCGAGGACTGGTCGGCCGCCGCCGTTCACGACGTCTTCGGCGTCCACGTCCTGTGGCGCACCCCGCAGGGCTGGGGCGGCCAGGACACCGCAACCGCTCTCGGCCTCGATCGCGGACCGGCCTGAACTCGCCGGTCGGCGCGCCCCCTGAGCGGTGTTCCGCCGGGACGGGGCGCGCCGACCGTATCCGGAGTCCCTGCCGTGGTTGTGCGCCCGAAACCTCGGGCAGCGTAGAACGTGGTCCGACCCGGGGCCTGCCGCCCCGCCGAGCCCGCCGGGAGTGCTGGTACGCAGAGACCTACGGACGTGGAAGGTCGCCGTTGCCGAGGAAATCCGCCACGCGCCCCGCCCTGCGGCCGGCCTCTTCGAGCGCCTGCCCGAGGACGAACGGCCAGCCGCCTGGCGTCGCCATCCTGGACGACCACCCCACCCGCACGGATCTGGACGAGGCGGAGCGCCGGGCGGACCACGCCGGGCCCAAAGGGCTCCGTACTGGTCGCCGCTCGCGGCCGACGGCTTCCTGTACCGGCACATCGCCCGTGCGTTCCGGGTTTCCCCGTCGACCGCATGGGCGTGGGCGCAACGGGACACGGAGCAAATGGCACCAGGGCTGCAGCTCGGAGGCCCTGGCGGCCACCCGCGCGCTCCCGCCCCTGGAAGACCGCAAGGCCCCCCCGGCCGCCCCTACGGCGCGACAGGAGACATCCGTAGACCCGACGAGGAGTTCGCCGTCTGGGCACAGGCCTGCTTCGGCTCGACCAGGAGGGCTTGGCGGAGCTGCTGGATGCCGCCGACAGCCTCGACTGGACCGAGCTGGACGTGTCCGCTGACGTTGACCAAGTCGCCGCGCTACTGGACGACCTCCCCGACGAGGTCCCCGGCGCCTGACCCGCCGTGAAGGGCGGCCCGCGCGTTCGGTGAGGTGACCGCCTTGATGCGGGCACGACCTAGAACCCTGAAAACAGATGGGCCCAAGATTTTTGCCGGTTGATGCCCCTGCCGAGGCCGAGAAAGAGAAGGCGCAAACCACGAGTTTGAGGAGCAGCCCCGTGACTGGCACCCACCGACCCCCCTTCCCAGCGTCGCCTACCGATCGAACTGAGCCCGTACCCGTGCTCCCCAGGCAGCCCGACACCCTGCCGGGCCTGTTGGTCATTAGCTCCGACGGGAGTGCCCGCCTGGAGGCCGAGGACTACGCCAGCGAGAGCTTCACTCGAAGTTGCCCCGTTATGGGAAGAGACAGGTTCGTCCAAGAAGGCGAGACCGCCGTGGCAACCCCCGTCTACTGGGCCCTTCAAGCTCGGGACTGGGCCAAAGGCACTGGCTGCGGGTGCAGCGGCGCGGAGAACTTCGCCCGCCGTGAGCTGATCCTGCCGAGCGGGCCGCAGTGGGACCAGGCGGTCAGCACAGCGTTGCTCGGCGACTGGATTGAACCTCTGCTCGCTGGCGAACGCCTCGACAAGACCGTCTACAGTCGCATCAAGACCGAGGCTCACACGGTCCATCGGCAACTGGTCCCGCTGTGGCGCCGTCGCGTTCGCAGCACCCGTATCGCGCTGCTGGAAACCCCCATCGGGGAGAACCTCACCCTTCTCGATCTGGTGGTCGGCGACCTCCGGATGGACGACCTGGTTTTCGAGTCAGCCTTCGACGACGAGCGCATCAACGCAGTGTTGGCCCAACTCTCCCTGACCGAGCGGCGTGTGGCGATGGCCTGGGCCCACCCGTCCATCGCCACGTGGACCGAGGCAGCCCGTTACGTCGGCACAGCGGACCCTGAGGCCTTTGGTGACCGGGTGCGGCGCAAACTTAAGCGGCTGGGAACGCGCTACACCACCCGCACTCACGCCGCTGCCACGACCCGGGACGGTGCCTGGTGAGGCGCTGCGGCCACCAGCGCCCCGTCTACCTGAGAATGCCTGGCGGTCCCGCCATAACGGCCCTGCTGGGCACCGGATCGGCGGGCGCTTCGCTCGCGAGCGGTGCACTCCCGGCCAGCTCCCCCCTGGCGTGGCCCCTGGTGGCACTCGCCCTCGGCTCCATGGCCTATGACCTCGGCGTCCGAGTGCTGGCACGCTGGCAGTAGTGACCTGTCTGGGGACCTGGAGGCGCTCCGGGTCCCCGGCCGGGAGTCGGAGGCGATCGATGCCGCCACCCGGGCGGAGGACGCGGCCACGGACGACGCCGACGGTCAGGCATCCGCAGCGCCGGCCCTCGTGCTGGCCCTTGGCCGGTCCAGGCGGCGCGGCCGCGCGGAACGAGCGGCACATCGATCCCTGCAGGCCGTCAGGCGCACCCACAGGCGGTCCTGTACCGCGCCATACGCAACAGACTCAGGAGCGAGGATTTGGCGTAGCGCCCGCAGGGTCACACCGACACCTGAGCACTCCGAGGGAGCCGCCGCCGGCGCGGGCGCGGGTTGGTTACTTCGGGTGAGGAGTGCAGTGTCCAGGGTCCGGCCCGGAGTACGTATGTTCGTCCCGGGGCGCGCGCAGCGCCTCGGGACAGGAGAATGCCGGTGGACGTCGTCGCGGTCATGGAAGCGCTGGCTGGACAGGGAGTAACGGTGTTGGTCAAGGCCGACGCCGAGCGGATGGCGGAGAGGCGGAAGCCTTGGACCTTCGTCGCCAGTGGAACCCCGTTGCGCGAGGACATCCTTGTGCGAACTGATGCCGTGTCGATGGAGCAATGCCTCGCAGCGTGCTTGCCGCGTCTCCGGGAGCTGGGCTTTTTGATCCCTGAGTGAGGAAGCGCCGCTGCGGTTCACCGTGTGTGGTCGCCGGGGAGTATCGGCTCCGAGTTCCTGCGGCTTCGGTGACTAGGCGGGTGGCGGTTTCTTGTCGTCGTAGCCGATTCCGTTCGGATACGACGCGAGGGACAAAGACGTGCCGTCGCGACGCCGGTGACGGTGGGCACGGCCTGGAGCGGCGGTCCGATGCCGTTGTCCGCGAGCAGTTCGTCCAAGAGCCTCCCGCGCTCGGCGTACGGAGGTCCGCAGCTGTCTGCGACGGGGTGGTCGACGAGGCCGAAGAGGGAAGCGCGCAGGTTCGCGGAATCTCGGTCCCTCGGAAAGGGGAACTCGCGCGTTGGCCTGTTTCCCGGCGGTATTGCTCACGGGTTAGAGGCACGCACCGTCTACGGCTCCAGGTTCCGCCGGCCTGCTTCATCGATCGTGGCCCGGGGGCTCCCTTCGAGACCGCTGATAGATTCCCGCGGTGAGCGAGCAACTGCCCAGCGGCGGCATGGAACTGTCACCCGGCGAGATCGAGGCCCTCGACGCCAGGTGGTCTTCATGCTGGACCCCGAGTGAGGTCGCGCAGCGGCTGGCCGGGATCGAGACACCCTGGTACGTGGCCGCGGGCTGGGCGCTGGACCTGTTCCGCGGCAGGCAGACGCGCGCTCATGGGGACATCGAGATCGCGATTCCAGCCGCGAGCTTTCCCGAGGTACGCCACCGTTTTCCGGGATACGTCTTCGACGCAGTCGGCAGGGGCCGGATCTGGGAGGACGCCACACCGGAGGTACTGGGCGCAGTGCACCAGACATGGGTCCGCGATCCGGGCACCGGAAACTACCTGCTCGATGTCTTCCGCGAACCACACGACGGCGACACCTGGATCTGCCGCCGCGATGACAAGGTCCGGCTTCCTTACAACGACATCATCCACCACACCCGAGACGGCATCCCGTATCTGGCTCCCGAGCTGGTCCTGCTGTTCAAGGCCAAACACGCCCGCCGAAAAGATCAATCAGACTTCGAAGCGGCTCTCCCTCACATGTCCCCAGCTCAGCGCGAGGCCCTGGTGGAGCTACTCGACCGCGTACACCCGGAGCATCCCTGGATTGCGGATCTCTAGCCGGCTCCTGTTGCGCTCGCTCAACTTCGCTGGTTCGCCGAACAAGCCGGCCTGCGCGCACGGCCATGTGAAAGCCGATCAGAGCGGGGCTGCGACGAGCTGGGCAGCGCCGCCCGGCTGTGGACATTGCTGTGACTCATCTGCCGGTCATGAGCCAAGTAGGGCGTCGAGTGCGTCCGCGGTGCCGGCATCGGCGACCCGGGCCACCGGTTCGCCCGTCGCGGGGTTCTCCACGGGGAACGTGGCGCCGCCGGCTGCGGGCAGCCACCTTCCGCCGATCAGTAGCCCCTGCGGCAGAGCATCAACGCCACAGGGGCGTGGCGTGCGGTTCGTCATGGTGGTCTTTCACCCGTCGTCGAAGGAGGAAAAGCACGAGGTGCGGTCCGGGCCGCCGCTGCCTGGAGGAGCGGGCGGCAGCGGCCCGGGGCGAGGGGTCAGCCCGCTGCCAGCGCGGTGTTGATCGCGTCGGCCATCGGCGTGCTGGAAGCCGGGTTCTGGCCGGTGAAGAGGTTGGCGTCCTGGATGGTGAATGCCTGGTAGGGCTCACCCTGCTCGTGCCGGGCGCCCATCTCGCGCAGACGGCTCGCCAGCAGCCACGGAGCGTTGTCGGCGGTGCCGAACAGGCGCTCCTCCTCGTCGGTGAACGCGGCCATCCGCCGACCGGAGAAGATCCACTTGCCCTGCTCGTCGACCGCGGACAGCAAGGCGGCCGGACCGTGGCACACCGCGCCGACGATCTTGCCGGCGCGATCGGCATCGATCAGCAGCCGGCCCAGGTTCGCGTCCTGGAAGAGGTCGACCACGGGGCCGTGCCCGCCCGGCAGCACCACGGCGTCGTAATCGGAGGCCGAGACCTCCTCCAGCTTCAGCAGCGGCCCGAAGTCGCTGAGCGCCTTCTGAGCGTGGGCCACGTGCCGGGCACAGTCCTCACCGGCGATCGCCGGGTCGGCGCTGTGCTTGTCCAGCGGCTGCAGCACACCTCCGGGGGAGGCGAAGCCGACAGTGTGGCCGGCACCGACGAATGCCTCGTGCGGCGCGGCGAGCTCCTCCGCCCAGTAGCCCGTGGGGTACCGCGAGCCGTCGGTGCGCTCCCACACGGCGGCTGCGGACATGACGATCAGAATGCGGCTCATGACTTTTCCTCGGCTTCTCGCTGTCAGCCGGTCACACCACCTGCGGGACCGGGGCGGGCGGGGCGGGTGGTTCTGGCGCCCCCCCCCAGCCGCCCACCCCGGCCCCCCCGAAGTGGCTCCCCCGGGTACTGGCCCTTCTTCGTTCCC
>NZ_JBVKBZ010000006.1:386651-572907 GCF_055635195.1 Streptomyces sp. NPDC111628
TTGGTTGCGCTCACAAGGGGGGGAGAGAGAAGGGGCGAGAAGGGTGCGTCTTCGGCTTCTTCCTCTCCCTCCTTTCCCCCCCCCTCACCCCCCCTCTGGGCCCCTGGTGCCCACGATTTTCTCCCCCCCCCCCCCCTCCACAGTCACCCGCCCCGGCCGCCTGAAGGCGGCCATCACGGGCCCTGACCTGCCTCGGTCCGCTCCGCCTAGGACCGACAGTCCCTGTTGAGGCGTCCGTGGTGGCAGCGAATCGACCACATTGGACCCATGGCGCCCCGAAGCGCGAGCTCGCCGATGTCCTGCGCCGGGCCCGTCCGCCGTCGTCCTCGTCCAGCTCCGGCGCGTCCGGGTCGCGCAGCGGGCGCAGGGCGCCGGATGCCGGGGTGGAGGCCGTGAAGAAAGCCCTCGGCTGCCACGACGAGACCGCTGTCCGCCTCGTCACGGAGGCCGGCGGGACCTGGAGCCGATACTCCTCCCGCGGCCAAGGCCGTGATCGGCGGCCGGGGCCGGAAACGGTTCACGGGCGTGATGGCCGACCGTGCCTGGTCCGTCTCCCGCCTCAACCCCCGCCGTGTTGCCGTGAGGAGATCCCTCTCCCCGGGCCCACCGCTTGGCGCCGGGCTTCCGCCGGTCTCCGGTGCCTTCTTCCTGTTCCCCGGCCCTGGCTGCCACGGGTCCGGACCGGAAGGGGCCACCACACCTTGCCCCTCCTATCGAATATCGATAGATTATCATCGCGTTTCGATCGAAGGAGAGTTGATGGGAAAGATCACCGTGCTGGCGCTGCGTACCGTGCTCGTGGTGTTGCTCGCCGGTTCGCTGTTCGTGCAGACCGTGATGGTCGCGCTGCTGGCCGACGACATGGAGGGCGGGGTGCTCGCGGGCCGGCGCGTGCCGATCCTGCTGATCGTGGTCCTGGGCATCGGCACGGCCCAGACCGTCCTGGTCTGCGTATGGCGGCTGGTGAACATGATGCGACGTGGGAGCGTGTTCTCCGACGGCGCCTTCCGGTACGTGCACATCGTGATCGGCGCCTTCACCGCGGCGGCGCTCCTGGTCTTCGCACTGGGCGTCGTCCTGGCGCCGGGCGAGGCCGTGGCCCCGGGCGTCGTCCTGCTGCTCGGCGGCGTCTCCTTGGCGGTCTTCGCGGTCGCCCTGATCGTGCTCGTGCTGCGGATGCTGCTCGCCCAGGCGGTCGCCCGCGAGGCCGAGGCGACCCGGATGCAGACCGAGCTGGCCGGGGTGATCTGATGCCGATCGTCGTCGACATCGACGTGATGCTGGCCAGGCGCAAGATGTCCGTGGGCGAACTCGCCGACCGCATCGGCATCACCCCCGCGAACCTGGCGGTCCTCAAGAACGGCCGCGCCAAGGCGGTCCGGTTCACCACGCTGGCTGCGCTCTGCGAGATCCTGGACTGCCAGCCCGGAGACCTGCTGCGCTGGGAGGCCGAACGCCCGGCGGACGAGACCACGCCCGCGGAGCGTCGCCTGTGAGTACTCCGACCGGCACCGACTTCCTCGGGCCCACGGCCCGTACCGACGTCCTCGTGGTCGGCGCCGGACTGGCCGGCCTCCACACCGCTACGCTCCTCGCACGGCAGGGCCACGGCGTCCTCCTGATCGACCGGCGAACCAGCCTCGTCGGCGCGGTCCGCACCACGGGAATCTTCGTACGGAAGACGCTCGACGACTTTCCGCTGCCTCCCGAGCACCTCGGCCCACCGATTCGACGGGTCGTCCTCTACCCGCCCGACCTGCGCCGCCCCGTCGCCCTGGTCAGCGGCCGCGACGAGTACCGCGTAGGAGACATGGCGCCTCTCTACACGGCGGCTGCGGCCACCGCGACGACCGCCGGCGTGCGGATCGTCCTGGGCACGCGCTACGCCGGACGCCAGGGCGACACGTTCCACCTGCTCGGTCGCGACGGGCCGACGGCGGTCCGGGCTCGGTTCGTCGTCGGTGCCGACGGAGCCCGCTCCAGCGTCGCCCGCGACCTCGGCCTCGACCGCAACCACCACCTGCTGGTCGGAGCCGAGGAGGTCTTCGAGCTTGCCGGACACGAGGAGCCACCGACCTTCCACTGCGTGCTCGACCCCTCGCTCGCTCCCGGCTACCTGGCTTGGGTGGTCAACGACGGGCAGCACGCGCATGTGGGCGTCGCCGGCTATGCGGACCGCTTCCCGGACGGACTTCGCCGAGCACTGCAGCGGTTCAGCGCGTCAGCGCCCGGGCTGGCCGGCGTGGACCGTCCGGAAGCGGTGGAGCGGCGCGGCGGCCCGATTCCCGTCGGGGGCGTGCTGCGCCGGATCGGCTGCGCCGACGGCCTTCTGGTGGGGGACGCGGCCGGCGCGGTCTCCCCGCTCACCGCCGGAGGCCTGGATCCGTGCCTGCGACTGTCGGAGTTCGCGGCCGAAGTCCTGGACCACGCGCTGCGTACCAGGCGGCCGGATGCGCTGTCCGCCTACGACGGAGCCGCTCTGCGCGCCGCTTTCCGAGGCCGGCTGACCCTGCGCAGGGCACTGGCCCAGGTGCGCACACCGACCGTGGCCCAAACGGCTTTCACACTGCTCCGTACGCCGATCGGCCGGGCCGCGGCGGGCCGGGTCCTGTTCGGCGACAAGTCCTTCCCGACTCCTGCGTCATGAACTGGTACTCCCACTGCCCAAGCGCGTGTCACGCTCAATGGTGGCGAGCCGTGCTTGAGCCGGTAGCAGGCGCGTCTCTTTTGGATCTTGTAGCACATTGGACCCGGCTGCCGGGGCCGCGTTTCGAATCGTCTCCCCAAGCTCTCTTGACCTGGAGCGCGCTCCAGATCTGAGGATGAGGGGCATGGATGTCAACAACACCGACCCTCAGATCGTCCTCGGGACGATGGACTTCGGCACCCGCGTCGGCCAGGACGAGGCTTTCGCGATCCTCGACTCCTTCGTCGGCGAAGGCGGGGTCTGGCTCGACACCGCGAACTGCTACTCCTTCTGGGTCGATCCGAGTGGTCTCGGCGGTGCCAGCGAGCGAGTCATCGGCGCGTGGTTTCGAGCCCGCCCCGATGCGCGGGACGCGGTGCGGATCGCGACGAAGGTCCGGCAGAATCCACGCGTCCCGCACTCCTGGCCACAGAGCGCCGAAGGACTTTCCGCCCCGGCCGTACGCATTGGCGTCGAGGAGAGCTTGGGGCGTCTCGGAGTCGATCACGTCGATCTCCTCTGGGCTCACGCCGAGGACCGCACCGTGCCGCTGGAGGAGACCGTCGGGGTCTTCGGCGAGCTGGTCACGAAGGGAACCGCGCTGCGGATCGGGGCGGCGAATCACGCTGCCTGGCGCATCGAGCGCGCCCGGTCACTCGCCCGGGAGCAGGGCGTGGAACCGTGGACGGCCCTGCAACTGCGCCACTCACTTGTTCAGCCGCGCCCACTCACCCCCCTCGCGGAGGGCGGTCATCGCCTGCTCGCCGACGAGGACCTGGACCTCGCACAGTCGGAGGGGCTCACCGTGTGGTCGTACAGCTCGCTGATGTGGGGCTCCTACGTGCGCGCAGACAAGCCACTTCCGCAGACTTATGATCATCCGGGTACCGCCCGGGTGCTCTCGGTCCTGGACGACGTGGCCGGCGAGCTGGCGGCCACGAGGAACCAAGTCGTCCTCGCATGGCTGATGCGCAGGGGGATCGACCCCATCGTCGGCGTGAGCCGGACGGAGCAGATCGTGGAGGCACTCGCCGCACGCCGTGTGCGGCTCAGCGACGAGCACCTGGCCCGCTTCGCCGAAGCGCGGTAACAGAGACCGGACAAGGAACGCCGTGGCCACCCTCCTTACTCCAGCAGCAGCGTCCGACCGCACCGGTGTCTCTCTCGACACACTGCGCTACTACGAGCGTGAAGGGCTGATCGGACCGATCCGGCGTTCCCCAGGTGGGCGCCGGGAGTTCACCGAGGACGACGTCTTCTGGATCGGCCTGGTCACGTGCCTTCGTGACGCCGGCCTCGGCATCGCCGACCTGCGGGAATTCGTCGCCATTCTGCGCACCGAGCATTCCGTGCAGGACCGGGTTGCCTTCCTCCGCGAGCGTCGTGCCGCCCTGGAGCAGCGCGCGGCGGCGCTGTCCCGGGCCATGGAGGTCCTCGACGACAAGATCGCCTACTACAGCTGATGGTCCGGCCGTTGTAGTCCCGGGCGACACTGCGGAGACGACGACGAACCTGGCCGCTCCCGACATGACCGATGTCGAACACCGGCTGAGGCCGTTGGCCGAAGGCGACCTGTCCTGACGACTTGGCTGATCCTCGTCGGTGATTTCCCTGGCAGCAGGACTCGGCCGTGCGGTGCGCACCACCTTCGCGTGCGACTACCTCGCCAGTCCAGACCTGCGCGCCGACCGGCCCGGACAAGGTGAACACCAACTCGTACGGCCCGTTCCGCCTCGACATGGACAAGCGGCTCGACCTGGCGCTCCTGGCTGTTCCCCGGCCCGACGATCAAGTTCGTGCCGGGCTCGTGAAAGCAGCAGATCGCGCCACGCGCGCCTGGAGCCGTCGGCTTCTCCGGCGAAGCAGTCGCGGCGTGTCGCGAACATGGCGACAATGTCACGACTGAGATGACACACGGGGGTGTCGAGTGAACCAGAACGATCTGGCGGCAATGGCTGCACAGGCTCTGATCTCCGTCCTGGGGGGCGCGGCCAGCACGGCAACATCCCAGCTCATACAAGACAGGTTGAATCACTCCGCTCGCGGTCGTACCGCTCTGGACGGCTTGAGCGTGTCACCCGGCGACCCCGCTGCCCAGCAGGATGTTCAATCCGCTCTCACTGACGAAATCAGCGGCGACGCCGAGTTTGCTGATCGGCTGGCCTTTCTGCTTCACGCATCCACCCAGCAGACCGCCGGAAGCGTGGTCATTACGGGCAGTCGGCTAAAAAATAACCAGATAACGCTGGGCCCTCTGACGATCAACAACACGCCTGTCGGACGAATACTGCTCGCAGCGGCAATCGCATTGGCGCTCATCCTTCTGGCACTCGCCGCGTACGGCGGTGTGAGGTTGGTCAACACCGATGATATGCCGGATAGTCGGACGGCCACTCGGCACGACGCGAGTGATTCCAGCCCCAGTGCTACGACGTCGGCCGCGGGCACTGCCATGATCCGCAAGATGCTCCCCGCACGAAGCGACGTGGATGTAAAACTGTTCCCTGAAGCCGAAGCGCCTCAATTCAAGCCTGCCGCTCGCGTTCCTGCCTGCCAACTGGTGCCGGATTGTCGCAAAGCCACAGCTGCCGGTGGTGTCACGTACGATGGCGTCGAAGGTACCGGTGATTCCGCCGAGTTCCTCCTGTTCGCCTTCCCGGATGCCGAATCGGCCCATCTCGCATATGCGGGTCTCATAGTCAACAACCTCCACCCAAATCACCCGCCGGTGCAGGGGGCCAAGAGAGGTGAAGAGAGCCAGTTCTTCGACTATCAGGAACAGAGCTATTACCACCAGGACGGGAGTCCTGACACCAGATATCCACCGGACTTGATTGGCCGTTACGTCTGGTTCCGTCAGGGTCCCTTCGTCGCAGTTGTTCAGCAGTTGGGCGGCGGCACGGCGCTTCGAGGCTCGGCTCACCTCTTGGAACTGTCCGCAATGTTCGCCGGCCGGATCGCGAAATACCAGGGGCATTAAGGACGGGTGGGTAACGGTCGGCGGGGAGCGCGGGACAGCGCTGCACGTCATCGAGCAGGGCATCGACACCGCCACCGTGGAAGACGGGCCATGTTCGGGATGCTCAGCGTGCTCGCGGAGCTCCAGAAAGAGCTGATCGTGTCGAACACGAACGACGGGCTCGCCTCCGCGCGGGCCCGCGGCCGGGTCGGCGGGCGACGGTCCAAGCTCGAGGACCGAGACGGGTGCCGCCGTACCCGCGCGCCGTGGGGGTGAGTGCCGGATCCGCGACGAATCCCTGCCGCGTCGGCCGCCGTTGTCCCCGGATTCCCCGTGTGAATGCCCGAGCAGCGGGAAGGAGTCGCCCCGGAGCAACGGGGGCCCCGCGGACCAGGCGTCTACACTCGACCGGCGACGGCCCCACCGACCGCGGCCGGAGCGGGCAGCTTCTGCCAGACCCGAAGGGTATTCGGCGTTTTGATACGGATGGACTCAGTCACCAAGCGGTACCCGGACGGCACCGTGGCGGTCGACCGGCTGTCGCTGGAGATACCCGACCGCTCGATCACGGTGCTCGTCGGCCCCTCGGGCTGCGGCAAGACGACGACCCTGCGGATGATCAACAGAATGGTCGAGCCCACCGAGGGAACGATCCTGCTCGACGGTGAGGACCTCCAGCAGCAGCCCGTCACCGCACTGCGCCGGTCCATGGGATACGTCATCCAGAACGCCGGTCTCTTCCAGCACCGCACGATCCTCGACAACATCGCCACCGTGCCCCGCATGATCGGCTGGGGCAAGCAGAAGTCCCGCGAGCGGGCCGCGGAGCTGATGGAACGGGTGGGGCTCGACGCCTCCCTCGCCAAGCGGTACCCGTACCAGCTCTCCGGCGGTCAGCAGCAGCGCGTCGGCGTGGCCCGGGCGCTCGCCGCCGATCCGCCCGTGCTGCTCATGGACGAGCCCTTCTCCGCCGTCGACCCCGTGGTCCGCAAGGGACTCCAGGACGAACTTCTGCGCATTCAGGACGAACTGGGCAAGACCATCGTCTTCGTCACGCACGACATCGACGAGGCCATCAAACTGGGCACCATGGTCGCGGTGATGCGCACCGGCGGCCGGCTCGCCCAGTTCGCACCGCCCGCCGAGCTGCTGTCCGACCCCGCGGACGACTTCGTCGAGGACTTCCTCGGCGCCGACCGCGGCATCCGGCGGCTCTCCTTCTTCCCGTCCGCCGGCCTGGAGCTGACCACCGGCCCGGTCGTGCGCGCCGACGCGACCGCCGAACAGCTCGCCGCCGCCGGCGGCGCCCCCCACCTGCTGGTGACCGACGCGGACGACCGGCCGCTGGGCTGGGCCGAGCCGGGCGACCTGACGGCCGGGGACCTCGCGGCCGGGCGGCTGTTGTCCTACGGGCGGCCGTTCGTGCCCGGCACCGACTCGCTGCGGGCCGCCCTCGACTGCGCCGTGCTCTCGCCCACCGGCTGGGCCGTCGCCGTGGACGCCGACGGACGGGTGACCGGCGTCGTCTCCCAGCAGACCGTCGGCGCTGCGATCCGCTCCGCCCACGGCGCGGGGAGCCCCGGCGCGGTCACCCCCGGCGACGCGCGGGCCGAGGAGCCCGCCGACGTCACGAAGGTCGCCCCGTGAACGGCTTCTTCGACATACCGAGCGACCTCGACAACACCTACTTCGGCCTGATCGGCCTGCATCTGCGCGAGGCGCTGCTGCCGGTCCTGGCCGGGCTGCTCGCCGCCCTGCCGCTCGCCCAGCTGTGCGTGCGCTTTCGCTGGCTGTACCCGCCCGTGCTCGGCGTGACCACCGTCTTCTACGCCGTCCCGTCGCTGGCCGTCTTCGTGGTCCTCATCGACTACACCGGGCAGAGCGAACTGACCGTGATGATCCCGCTGGCCGTGTACAGCCTCGTGGTGCTCGTCCCGGCGATCGTCGACGGCGTGCGGTCGGTGCCCGAGGAGACGCTGGCCGCGTCCACCGCCATGGGCTTCGGGCCCGTACGGCGCTACCTCCAGGTGCAGTTGCCGATCGCCGTGCCCGCCATCCTCGCCGGGCTGCGGGTCGCCGTGTCGGCGAGCATCTCCCTGGTCAGCGTCGGCGCCCTCATCGGCAACCAGGGCGCCCTCGGCAACCTCCTCGCGGACGCCCAGAAGTACGGTCGGCCCGAGCTGGCGGTCAACTCGGTCCTGACCACCGCCGTACTGGCCGTCCTGTGCGACGCGCTGCTCGTCCTGGCCCGCAACCTGCTGACGCCGTGGATGCCGCGCGGCAAGGGCCGGCGCCGCCCGAAGGAGGCCGTCGAGCGGCCCGAACCGCAGGAGGCGGCGACCCGGTGAACGTCCTCGACTTCGTCAACGCGTTCTTCAGCGACAGCGCCCACTGGCACGGCTACGACGGCATCCCCACACGCCTGCTGGAACACGTCCAGTACACCCTGATGGCCCTCGGACTCGCCGCCGCCATCGGGCTGCCCGTCGGGCTGCTGACCGGGCACACCGGACGCGGCGGCAACGCCGTCGCCTTCGTCGCCACCGCCGCCCGCGCCCTGCCCAGCTTCGGTCTGCTGGTGCTCATCGCCGTCGGCATCGGCATCGGCCTGCTGCCCGTGATGGTCCCGCTCGTCGTGCTCGCGATCCCGCCCATCCTCGTGACCACCTACGAGGCGGTGCGCTCCGTCGACCCCTCCCCGGTGGACGCCGCCCGGGGCATGGGCATGCACGAGTCGAGCATCCTCTTCCGGGTCGAACTCCCGGTCGCCCTTCCGCTGGTCCTCAGCGGGCTGCGCTCGGCCGCCATCCAGGTCGTGTCGACGGCGACCATCGCCGCCTACGTCAGCCTCGGCGGCATCGGCCGCTACATCATCGACGGGCTCTACCAGCGCGACTACGAGAAGGTCGTCGGCGGCGCCACCCTGGTGGCCGTCCTGGCCCTGGTCACCCTCGCGGTCTTCTGGGCGGCGGGACGGTTCGTCGTGTCACCGGGGGTGCGCAGGCGTTGAGCGCCCGGGCCGGCGGAGAAACCGTAACCAGGCCGTACTTGACTCACCGGCAAGCGGATCGTTTGGATCGACGGATGACTTTCACCGCGAAGAGCAGCAGGTCCAGGACCAGGCACACCGGCGCGGCGGCCGTCGCGCTCACCGCCGCGGCGGCGCTGCTCGCGGGCTGTTCCTCCGACTCCGACGGCACCTCCGACAACCCCCTCGCGGGTGACAAGGCGGAGGCCGGCACCGTAGTCGTCGGCTCGAACAACTTCGCCGAGAGCACCCTGCTCGCCGACATCTACGGAGAGGCACTCAAGGCCAAGGGCCTCAAGGTCACCTACAAGCACAACATAGGCAGCCGGGAGACGACCTACGGCATGATGAAGAACGGCTCCGTCACGGTGCTGCCGGAGTACAACGGCTCGCTGCTCGCCTACCTCGACCCCGAGGCCCAGCAGAAGTCCGTCGAGGCGGTGAACGAGGCGGCGAAGGCCAAGCTGGACAAGAAGCTGACGCTGCTGGAGTCGTCACCGGCCGAGAACAAGGACTCGGTGAGCGTCAACGCCGAGACCGCCAAGAAGCACGGCCTCACCGCCGAGTCGACCCTCGCCGACCTCAAGGAGGTCGCACCGGACCTGGTGATCGGCGGCTCGCCCGAGTTCCAGACCCGGCAGCAGGGGCTCAAGGGCCTGGAGTCGGTGTACGGCCTGAAGTTCAAGTCCTTCAAGGCGCTCGACGCGGGCGGCCCGCTGACCCAGGCGGCGCTGACCAAGAACGACGTGCAGGCGGCGGACGTCTTCACCACCGACCCGACCATCATCAAGGAGAAGTTCGTCGTCCTGAAGGACCCGGAGAACCTCTTCGGCCACGCGAACGTGACCCCGCTGGTCACCAAGGACGGGCTGAACAAGGAGGGCGTGGCCACGCTCAACGCGGTCTCCGCCAAGCTGGACACCGAGACGCTCCTCGACCTGGACGCCAAGGTCCAGCTGGACAAGAAGGACCCGCTGGACGTGGCCAAGGAGTGGCTGAAGTCCGCGGGTCTCGTCTGACGGACGCCCGAAGACGCCTCGCCACGCCCCACTACGACCCGCTACGACCCCGCTACGACGCCGCGGCCCCGGTCGCGGCGTCGATCAGCTGGTCGATCAGGGCGATGAGGACGTCCCGGCTGGAGGTCCGCTCCCGTGCGTCGCACAGCAGCACCTGCACGTGCTCCGGCAGCGCGAGGGCCTCGCGGATCTCGGCCGCCGGGTACGGGTGCCGGCCGTGGAAGCCGTTGACGGCGACGACGAACGGAATGCCCCGACGCTCGAAGAAGTCGATCGCGGCGAAGCTCGACTCGGGCCTGCGGACGTCGACCAGGACGACCGCGCCGAGCGCCCCGATCGCCAGGTCGTTCCACATGAACCAGAACCGCTGCTGACCGGGCGTACCGAAGAGGTACAGCACCACGTCCCGGCCGATGGTGATCCGGCCGAAGTCCAGGGCCACCGTCGTGGCCCGCTTCTCCTCGATGCCGGCGAGGTCGTCGACGTCCAGGCCCGCCGCGGTCAGCGGTTCCTCGGTGCGCAGCGGGGCGATCTCGCTGACCGACCCGACCATGGTGGTCTTACCGACGCCGAAGCCGCCCGCGATCAGGATCTTCACCGCCTCGGGCGCGGTGGAGCGTGCGGATGCCGTGGGCGTCTCGGCGACGCGCTCAGAGCCGGCCAAGGCCGTCCCTCACTTTCTGCAGCAGGTCCAGGTCGTCGGTGGCGCGGGAGACCGGGTGCGGCGGCCGGGCGGTGATCCGGCCGGCCTCCAGCAGGTCCGAGAGCAGGATGACGACCACGCTCACCGGCAGGTCGAGACGGGCCGCGATCTCCGCCACGGCCATCGGCTCGGCGCACAGCCGCAGGATCCGCAGGTGTTCGGGCTGCGGCCGCGCCGCCCGGGCGGGCTGCGGGTCGATCGCGGTCACCGTCGTGATGAGGGTGAAGTCGGCGCGGCTGGGCCGGGTCCGGCCGCCGGTCAGGGTGAACGGCCGCACGAGCCGGCCCGCAGCGTCGCCTCCGGTCACGTCACTCGCCGGGGCCGGCGGTGGCCCGCGGTGCCGCGCTCAGGTGCTCGCCGATCTTCTTCACCAGCATGTTCATCTGGTACGCCACCACGCCGACGTCGGCGTTCGGTCCGGTGAGCACGACCAGGTGGGCGCCGGGGCCCGCGGAGGTGAGTATCAGGTAGCTGTTGGCCATCTCGATGAGCGCCTGGCGCACCGGGCCGCCCCGGAAGTCCATGCTGACGCCCTTGCTGAGGCTCATCAGGCCCGACGCGGTCGCCGCCAGCCGCTCGGCGTCGTCCCGCAGGAACCCGGTGGACTTGCTGACGACCAGTCCGTCCTCGGAGAGCACCACGGCCTGGTTCACGTCGGCGACCCGCTCCACGAGTCCGGTGAGCAACTGGTCCAGCTCGGTGTGCGTGGCGGGGGAGGGTCGGGTCATCGCGTGTCCTTCGTGGGCGGTCGGCGGTCGGCGGTCGGGGTCGAGTGGGCGGCGGAGGAGAGCGCGTGCCCGTCGGTGGCGCGGTCGTCCGCGCGACCGGCGTCTTCGTCCGCCTCGTGTGCTTCGTGTGCTTCGTGTGCCTCGTCTGTTTCGGCTGGTTCGTCGTTGGTCTGGGCCCGCAGCGTGCCGCGCTGGAAACCGGCGAGGGACGAGGCGGCGCGCTCGGCAGTGAAGTCGGCGTAGTCGTCGCCTGCCGCGTCGTCCGAGCCGTCCCGGCGGCCGCCCGGATCCTCGTCGCGCAGTTCGGCGGCGAGGCTGGTCTGCGGCACCCGGCGGGGCAGCGGCGCCAGTCCGCCGCGCCCGTCGGCGGAGCCGTGGGAGGAGTCGCCGAAGTAGCCGCCGGGAGAATCCGCCGCGGCTGCGGACGGGCTCGCGGGCGCCGGCCGGGACGACCGTACGGGCCGCACCGGCCCCGGGCCGCCGGCCGGGTCCCCGTCCGCTGCCGGGGCCGTGGCGGACCCTCCGGCCGTGGCGGGCCCTCCGGTCGAGGCGGTCGAGGCGCCCGGGTCGGCTGCGGTGGCCGGACCGGGCTCGGCGCCCGGGGCGGCCGGACCAGTGCCGGTGACCGGTCCGGCGACCCGGGGGCCCCGTGCGCCCGCCGCGGCGCCATCAGTGCCGTCCGCCCCGCCGACCGGCTCGCGCACCACGATGTCGTGCGGGATCAGCACGATCGCCGTGGTCCCGCCGTACGGCGAGGGGCGCAGCGTGACGGTGATGCCGTGCCGGTGCGCGAGGCGGGCGACGACGAACATGCCGAGCCGCAGGTCGTCGGCGAGTGCCACCACGTCGAACTGCGGCGCCACCGCCAACTGGGCGTTGAACGACGCGTAGTCCTCCTCCGACAGGCCGAGCCCGCGGTCCTCGATCTCGACGGCCAGGCCCTTGGCCACCAGCGCCGCCCGCACCCCGACCGGGTTGGGCGCGGGGGAGTACGCCGTCGCGTTGTCGATCAGCTCGGCCAGCAGGTGGATCACGTCGGCCACCGCGGGCGGGGCGAGGGCCACCTCCTCGTCGGCGTGCAGCTCCACCCGCTGGTACTCGGCGACCTCGCCGACGGCGCTGCGCAGGATGTCGACCAGCGACACGGGCTCGCGCCAGGTGCGCCGGGGCTGCTCACCGCTGATGATGACGAGGTTCTCCTCGTAGCGCCGCAGCTGACTGGCCGTGGAGTCCAGTTCGTACAGGCCCTTGAGGATCTCGGGGTCCGTGTGCTCGCGCTCCAGGGCGTCCAGCTTGCCGAGCTGCATGTTGACGAGGTTCTGGCTCTGCCGCGCGATGCCCAGGATGACCTTCTGGAAGCCGCGCCGGGTGTCGGCGAGTTCGACGGCGGTGTGCACGGCGGTGCGCTGCGCGGTGTTGAACGCCTGTGCGACCTGGCCGAGTTCGTCCCGTCCGTAGTCCAGCGGCGGCGTCGCGGACTCCACGTCGACCGTCTCGCCCCGCTCCAGGCGGGCCACCACGTCGGGCAGCCGCTCCTCGGCCAGGCTCAGGGTGGCCAGCCGCAGCCCGCGCAGCCGCCGGGACAGCGAGCGGGTGATGCGCCAGGACATCACGATGCAGAGCAGCAGCGCGATCAGGCCGCCCGCGCTGAGGACGCCGGCCTTGATCAGCAGGCCCCGGGCCTCCTCGGCGCTGCGGTCGAGGAGCCCGTCCGTCTGCTGCCGGATGAGCTGCCCGTACTGGGTGGAGATCTTCTCGAAGGCGGTGATCCAGCGCTGCCGTGCGTCCGGCAGGTCGATCCGGTCGTCCCCGCCCGCCGAACGGGCTTCGAGCACCTGGTCCTCGACGTCCTGCATGGACTTCCACTCGGAGCTGGCGAGGATCCGCTCGGTCTGGGTCTTCGCACTGCCGGTCAGCGAGGGGACGATCTGGTCCTGCACCAGCCAGCGGCGGGTGTGCACCAGCTGGGCGAACCGGGACCACTGCTCCTCCTGCATCCGGTCGGACGGCCAGGCCAGCGTGAGCCGGGCGTCCTCCTGGGAGACCAGCTCGGCGGCGTGCTCCAGGGCGACCAGCGGACCCGCCTGGGAGGTGAGGTCGCCGTCGTCGACCTGGGAGAGCTCCTGGAAGGCGTGGATCTGCTCGTCGACGATCGAGGTGTACTGGTCGAGCGCCTGCTCGGCGGTGATGTCGCTGGGGTCGTCCACCTGGTTGCGGTAGTACTCCAGGCTGCCCACCGAGCCGAGTACCGAGTACAGCCGGTCCGAGACCCGGGAGGGCGCGCTCTCGATCGCGTCGGACTGGCCGACCAACTGAGCGACCGCCTCGTCCGTCTTCTTCCGCTGTGCGTCCAGTTCGGTCCGGTCGCCGTCCGGTGCGGCCAGCCAGGCGGCCGACAGGCTGCGCTCCTTCTGCAGGGCCAGGGTGGCCTCGGTGCCCATGGCGCCGGTGTCGCGGCTCAGCTCCGTCTGCGCCCGTAGCCGCAGGCCCTCCGAGAACATCTGGATCGTCGTGACGCCCCACACGGCCGCGAGGGTGACGCCGGGGACCAGGGCCAGGAGGATCAGGGAGAGACGTATGGAGCCGAGGCGGCGCCGGGCACCCTTCTTCCGTGACTTCCGTGCAGGCATCGTCGTCCTAGGCGATCAGTGGGGCGGGGTGGCGGGGGTGCGGAGGTACCGGCGGCCGCGGGGCCCGGTCACCGGGTGCCGCCCGCGGCGAACTCGGCGACCGAGTCGGCGTTCGTCCGGGTCACGAACGCGGGGCCGGTCAGCACGGGGGCCACGCCGCCGCCGCTGACGTTGCCGTTGGTGCGGTACAGCCAGAGCGCGTCCACCGCGAGATAGCCCTGGAGATACGGCTGCTGGTCCACGGCGAACTGGACGTCCCCGCGTTTGACGGCGGCCACCAGGTCGTTGTCGAGGTCGAAGGTGGCGACGTGCGCGTCGCTGCCCGCCGCGTCGACCGACTCGACCGCGGTGAGGGCGAACGCCGCGCCGTTCATGACGACTTCGTCGATGCTCGGGTCCTGCCGCAGCCGGGCCGTGACGGCCGCACCGACCGCCTTCATGTCGGTGCCCTCGACGTAGAGCATCTCGGTCTCGCCGCCGAAGGTCTTCTTCACACCGGCGCAGCGGGCCTCCAGGGCGACGTTGCCGCGCTCGTGGATGACGCACAGGGCGTGCTTGGCCTTCAGGTCGTTCAGCTTGTCGCCGACGGCCCGGCCGGCGACGCTCTCGTCCTGCCCGAAGTACTCCAGGAGCCCGGTGGAACGCCAGGCGTCGATGCCGGAGTTGAGGCCGACCACCGCGATCCCGGCCGCCTTGGCCTCGGCGACCGGAGCCTTCATCGCCTGCGGCTTGGCCAGGGTCACGGCGATGCCGTCGGCCTTGTCACGGATGGCGTCCCGCACGAGGTCGGCCTGGTCGGCGGTGTCGGCGTCCCCGGCGTAGGTCAGGTCGACGCCGTCCTTGGCGGCCGCCGCCTCGGCGCCCTTGCGTACCCGGTCCCAGAAGGCGTCGCCCTCACCGCCGTGGGTGACCATGACGATCTTCATCCGGTCGCCGCCGGACCCGCGCGCGGCGTCCGCCGCCGAGCCGTCCTCGTCCCCGCCGAGGGCGGAGCAGCCGGCCACCAGCAGACAGACGGCCGCGGTGAGGGCCGCGGCGCGCAGGGGTCCGGGGGAGTGGGTGGGCGGGGGAGCTGTACTCATGGGGGCGGGGGCACCTCGCTGTGCGGCCGAGCAGGAGGAACGGGGCGGGACGGCCCGGAGCCGCGGGTCAGTGCGCCAACCGGGTGAAACTCGCCTGGCCGGAGCAAACCGTGTGTGACCGCTGGTAGTCAAGTGACCAGCCAACTCCTGTGAGTTGTCGGTGCCGCATCGTGATGAACGGAGGTGGCGAAAGCGGGCCGAAGCGGAATGCCGGGCGGTATGCCCGGCGGCGTGCCTCCTTGCGCAGGGTGGATCTGATGGTCAGTTAGGCCGTGAGTTATCGTGTACGGGGGGTTAAGACAGGCGGCACGGTCTGTTGAGTTCCAGCCCAGGAGAGTCCAGCCGATGGCGAGGCAGCTACGCGCCGAGCAGACCCGCGCGACGATCGTCGGTGCGGCGGCCGACCTGTTCGACCGCCGCGGCTACGAGTCGACCAGCCTGAGCGAGATCGTCGCCCACGCCGGGGTCACCAAGGGCGCCCTGTACTTCCACTTCGCGGCGAAGGAAGACCTCGCGCACGCCATCATGGAGATACAGTCCCGCACCTCCCGGCGGCTGGCGAAGGACCTGGACGGGCGGGGCTACTCCTCGCTGGAGGCGCTGATGCGCCTCACGTTCGGCATGGCCCGGCTCTGCGAGGAGGGGCCGGTGCTGCGGGCCGGGCTGCGGCTCGCCACCGCGGGCGTACCGGTACGGCCGCCGCTGCCGCACCCCTTCACCGAGTGGCGGGAGATCGCCACGTCCCGGCTGCTGAACGCGGTGCGGCAGTCCGACGTGCATCCGGACATCGACGTCGACTCCGTCGCCCACACCCTCGTCTGCTCCGTCGTCGGCACCCGCGTCGTGAGCAGCACGCTCGAACCGGCCGGGCGCCAGCCCCGTCGCCTCGCCGAGATGTGGTACATCCTGATCCGGGGCATGGTCCCGGTGACCCGGCGCGCCCGCTACCTCACCCTCGCGGCCCGCCTGGAACAGGAGACGGGCGCGGCCTGACCGCCCGGCACGGGATGCGCGGCCTGACCGTCCGGGCACGGGGGACGCGCGGGGTCCGACCGTCCGGCTCGGGGGACGCGCGGGTCCGACCGTCCGGGCACGGGGGACGCGCGCGGCCCGACCGTCCGGCACGGGGGACGCGCGCGGTCCGACCGGTACGGTGACGCGCATGTCCGACACCCCGTCCGCGACCGCCCCCGTCATCCTCGGCGACGAGCCCGGTTCCTTCCCGTACGGCGTGCTCGCCGAGCGGCACCCCGCCGTCGTGCGGCAGGTGCGGGACGCCTTCCCCTTCGACCCCGAACGGCGCCGCGCGCTCGACGCGTTGCTCGCGAGCTGCGCCGACGGCGTGGTCGAGCCGCTGCCCGCCGACGCCGACCCCACCGGCCGCGACCGGGACCGCTGGGCGCGGTGGGGCATGGACGCGTACGCCGGCCGCTCCTGGTACGACGTGCCCTGGCTGTGGGCCGAGAGCCACTTCTACCGTCGGCTCCTCGACGCCGTCGGCTACTTCGGCCCCGGCGTCTGGCAGGGCGTCGACCCCTTCCGTCCCGCCAAGCTGGCCGAACTCGACGCGCCGGAGACGGACGAGGAACTCGCCGCGCTCGACGGCCTCGACGAGTTGCCCGCCGAGGAGCGGACCCGGGCGCTGCTGCACGGCTCGCTGTGGGGCAACCGCGCCGACCTCGGCTTCCGCCTCTCCGACCGGGGCTCCGGCACCGAGGGCGCGGTGGAGGCACTCGTCGCCGACGACAGCGACACCCTCTGGTCCCTGCTCCCGGCCCCCGGAACGGGACCCACGGGCCGCGGTCCGGCCACGCTGTGTCTCGTCGCCGACAACGCGGGCCGCGAACTCGTCCCCGACCTGCTCCTCGTCTCGCACCTCCTCGCCGAGGGCCGGGTCGACCGGGCCGTCCTGCACGTCAAGCCGTACCCGTACTACGTCTCCGACGCCACGCCCACCGACCTGCTCGACGCCCTGCGGCGGCTGGTCGCGGCGGGCGGTGCGGCCGCGGCCCACGGCGAGCGGCTCTGGACCGCGCTGACCGACGGCCGCGTCACCGTCCGCGCCCACCCCTTCTCCTGTGCCCCGCTGCCGTACGCGGACATGCCCGACGACCTGCGCGCGGACTTCGCCGCGGCCACCGTCACCGTGCTCAAGGGCGATCTGAACTACCGGCGTCTGGTGGGCGACCGGTGGTGGCCGCCGACCACCTCCTTCGCGCGGGTCACCGCGTACTTCCCCGGCCCGGTCGCGGCGCTGCGCACCCTGAAGTCCGACGTGGTCACCGGGCTCGACGCGAAGACCGAGGCCGCGTTGGAGGCGAGCGGCGAGCGACGCTGGCGGACGAGCGGGACGCACGCCCTGATCCAGGTCAGGCGCTGAAGGAGAAGGAGGGAGAAGTTCCCGCATTCCGGGCTGATTCACGCGATGGTGTGATCATGTGCGGCCCGGCGGATGCGGCCGAAGGGCCGTGGGTAGGGCCGGGCCATGACGCAACAGCCCTTCCAACTCCCGCACTTCTACCTGCCGCACCCCGCACGGCTCAACCCGCATCTCGACGAGGCCCGCGCCCACTCGACGACGTGGGCGCGCGAGATGGGCATGCTGGAGGGCTCCGGGGTCTGGGAGCAGTCCGACCTCGAAGCCCATGACTACGGCCTGCTCTGCGCCTACACCCACCCCGACTGCGACGGGCCGGCGCTCTCCCTCATCACCGACTGGTACGTGTGGGTCTTCTTCTTCGACGACCACTTCCTGGAGAAGTTCAAACGCAGCCAGGACCGCCTCGCCGGCAAGGCCCACCTGGACCGGCTCCCGCTGTTCATGCCGCTCGACGACGCCGCCGCGATGCCCGAGCCGCAGAACCCGGTCGAGGCCGGCCTGGCCGACCTGTGGACCCGCACGGTGCCCGCGATGTCGGCCGACTGGCGCCGCCGCTTCGCCGTCGCCACCGAGCACCTGCTCAACGAGTCCATGTGGGAGCTGTCCAACATCAACGAGGGGCGCGTCGCCAACCCCGTCGAGTACATCGAGATGCGCCGCAAGGTCGGTGGTGCCCCGTGGTCGGCGGGGCTCGTGGAGTACGCGACCGCCGAGGTGCCCGCCGCCGTCGCCGGGTCGAGGCCGCTCAGGGTGCTGATGGAGACGTTCTCCGACGCCGTGCACCTGCGCAACGACCTCTTCTCCTACCAGCGGGAGGTCGAGGACGAGGGCGAGCTGAGCAACGGGGTGCTGGTGCTGGAGACCTTCTTCGGCTGCACCACCCAGGAGGCCGCCGAGTTGGTCAACGACGTCCTCACCTCGCGGCTGCACCAGTTCGAGCACACCGCGTTCACCGAGGTGCCCGCCGTCGCCCTGGAGAACGGCCTGACCCCGCCGGAGGTCGCCGCCGTCGGCGCGTACACGAAGGGGCTCCAGGACTGGCAGTCCGGCGGCCACGAGTGGCACATGCGTTCCAGCCGCTACATGAACAAGGGGGAGCGGCCCCTGGCCGGCTGGCAGGCGCTGACCGGCCCCGGCACCTCCGCCGCGGACGTCGGCGCGCTGCTCGCCGACGCGGTCGCCCGGCGCGCCCGCTCCTACAGGTACGTGCCGTTCCAGAAGGTCGGCCCGTCCGTCATCCCCGACATCCGCATGCCCTACCCGCTGGAGCTGAGCCCCGCGCTGGACGGTGCCCGGCGGCACCTGTCCCGGTGGTGCCGGGAGATGGGCATCCTCAGCGAGGGCGTCTGGGACGAGGACAAGCTGGAGAGCTGCGACCTCCCGCTGTGCGCCGCCGGACTCGACCCGGACGCCACCCAGGACCAGCTCGACCTCGCCTCCGGCTGGCTGGCCTTCGGCACCTACGGCGACGACTACTACCCGCTGGTCTACGGCCACCGCCGGGACCTCGCCGCCGCCCGGCTGACCACCGCCCGCCTGTCGGACTGCATGCCGCTCGACGGCGAGCCGGTCCCACCGCCCGGCAACGCCATGGAACGCTCCCTGATCGACCTGTGGGTGCGCACGACGGCCGGTATGACGCCCGAGGAGCGGCGCCCGCTGAAAAGTGCCGTCGACACGATGACCGAGGCCTGGGTGTGGGAGCTGTCCAACCAGATCCAGAACCGGGTCCCCGACCCCGTGGACTACCTGGAGATGCGCCGCGCCACCTTCGGTTCCGACCTCACCCTGGGCCTGTGCCGCGCCGGACACGGCCCGGCGGTGCCGCCCGAGGTCTACCGCAGCGGCCCCGTCCGCTCCCTGGAGAACGCGGCGATCGACTACGCCTGCCTGCTCAACGACGTCTTCTCCTACCAGAAGGAGATCGAGTACGAGGGCGAGATCCACAACGCGGTCCTCGTCGTGCAGAACTTCTTCGGCGTCGACTACCCGGCCGCCCTGGGCGTCGTGCAGGACCTGATGAACCAGCGCATGCGCCAGTTCGAACACGTCGTCGCGCACGAACTCCCCGTCGTCTACGACGACTTCCAGCTGTCCGAAGAGGCGCGGACCGTCATGCGCGGCTACGTCGCCGACCTGCAGAACTGGATGGCCGGCATCCTCAACTGGCACCGGAGCGTCCCGCGCTACAAGGCCGAGTACCTGGCGGGACGCACCCACGGCTTCCTCCCGGACCGGATCCCGACCGCGCCCGTGCCCACGCGGGGCGCCGCGCCGATCGCCGCGCCGATCGCCGCGCCGGGGAGCAGTCCCGCCCTGACGCACTGACCGACGTTCAGTCTCACTCTTTCGTGGCTCGTCACGCGCCGGTGCGCCGGGTAGAGCACCTGCCGGAGGCGATCCATGGAACAGACAGCGTTGCGTCCCAAGCCGATGCCCGGCCGGGACCCGGGGCCCGGCACCGAGCCCGACGGCGCCCGGCGCCCCCACGCCGGCCGTCGGCGCCGCCGGCGGCTCACCACCCTGCTCCTCGGCGTGCTCGCCGCGGCCGTCCTGCTCCTCGCGGGCGTGGGCCTCGGCACGGTGGGCGCCACGGTGATCGGCATGAGCAAGCTGGCGGAAGTGCAGCAAAAGGCCGCGGCGACGGGCACCCGTGGCGCCCCGGCGCAGCCGTCGGCCGGTCCGTCCGCCGGCCGGTCCCCCTCCCCGGCGCCGGCCGGCGCGACCCTCGGGGTGGAGGCCGTGGACGACGAGAAGCCCGGGGCCCGGGTCGTGGGCGTCCACGTGCCGGGCCCGGGGTACACGGCGGGCCTGGTACGGGGTGACGTACTGCTCGCCGTCGGCACGACCCGCGTCGACTCGGCGGCCGACCTCGCGCACGCCGTGGCCCGCGCCAGACCCGGCAAGGAGGTCAAGCTCACCGTGCGCCACCGCAGCGGCGGCTACCAGCAGCTGACGGCCGTACCCGGCGTCGTCACGTGACCGTGCGGAAGTGGCTGGTGAGCCGTCCGGCGTCGTCCAGCACGTGGAAGGCGAGCCCGACCGGCGCGTCCCGGTCCGCGACCTGCTCGCCCTCCCACGGCAGCCGCAGCGTCCACGTCACCCCGGGTCCCACCACCAGCGGCCGCCCGGCGAACACGGTGGCGGCGGGCGAGTGGGCGTGACCCGTGATCAGCCCGGCGATCCCGGGTCTGCGCTCCAGCAGTGCGGCCAGACGGTCGGGGTGGCGCAGCCGGTAGGAGTCGGGCAGGGGATGGTGCACGGCCGTGGGCGGGTGGTGGAAGGCGAGCAGGGCCGGAACGCCGTCGTCGAGTCCGTCGAGCGAGGCCTCGATCCAGTCGTACGTCTCCCCGTCCAGCTCCCCCTCGTCGCTGCCCTGGATGCTGGAGTCGCACATCAGGACCGCGCCGCCGTCGAAGACGTGCACGTCGTTGACCGGGCCGTCGGCGGCGGGGGCGCCGAGCAGGGCCTTGCGGTAGGGCGCACGGCTGTCGTGGTTGCCCGGGCAGGTGAGCACCGGGAACGGCGCGGAGCCGTCGCGCAGACCCAGGAGGCGGGCGGCCTCCTCGTACTCCGCCTCCGTGCCGTGGTCCGCGATGTCCCCGGTGACCAGCAGCGCGTCCACCCGCCCCGGCAGCCGCCACAGCCTCTCGCGCACCCGCTCGGCGCGCTCCGTCGCCCGCGGGCTTCCGTCCAGGTGCAGATCGCTGATGTGCGCGAGTACGAGCACGGTGTCGGCCTCCTCCGGGCGCCCGGACCGCGACGCCCCCGATGCTAATGCTAGAGGCGCATACAACCATTAGTCGTGAGGGTCGATCAATGCCAATCGGCTCGCGTCGCCCCCGTCCTGCGGGCAGGATGCTGCCCGTGGTCCCTTCACTCCTCAGCCCACTCTTCCGCCCCGGGAGGCCCGGATGACCGGCAGCAGCCCCGCCGCTTCCTTCACCGCCGACGACTACCGGGCCCGTATGGAGCGCGCCGCGCGTGCGGCCGCCGACGCCGGACTTGCCGGGCTGCTGGTGGCCCCGGGCCCGGACCTGGTGTGGCTGACCGGCTACGCGCCCACGGCGGACACCGAACGGCTCACCCTGCTCGTCCTCGCCCCGGACCGCGACCCCGTGCTCGTCGTCCCGACGCTCGAGGCCCCCGACGCGGCGAAGGCGGCGGGCGCCCCCGCCCTGACCCTGCGCGACTGGACCGACGGCAAGGACCCCTACGCGGCCACCGCCGCCCTCCTCGACGGATCCGGACGCTTCGGCATCAGCGACAACGCCTGGGCCATGCACCTGCTGGCCTTCCAGCGCACCCTGCCCGACACCTCGTACGCCTCCCTCACCGAGGCGCTGCCGATGCTCCGCGCGGTCAAGGACGCGGCCGAGCTGGAGCTGCTCGCGGCGGCGGGCGCGGCCGCGGACGCCGCCTTCGAGGAGATCCGGCGGGTCCGCTTCGGCGGGCGCCGGGAGTCCGAGGTCGCCGCCGACCTGGCCGGGTCGCTGCGCCGGTCGGGGCACTCCCAGGTCGACTTCACCATCGTCGCCTCGGGACCCAACGGCGCCAACCCGCACCACGAGGTCGGCGACCGCGTCATCGAGGACGGCGACATGATCGTCCTCGACTTCGGCGGCCTCAAGGACGGCTACGGCTCGGACACCTCCCGCACCGTCCACGTGGGCGAACCCACCGACGAGGAGCGCCGGGTGCACGACCTGGTCCGTGAGGCGCAGGAGGCCGGTTTCCGGGCGGTGCGGCCCGGCGCCGCCTGCCAGGACGTCGACCGGGCCGCCCGCGCGGTCATCGCCGACGCCGGGTACGGCGAGTACTTCATCCACCGCACCGGGCACGGCATCGGCGTCACCACGCACGAACCGCCGTACATGATCGAGGGCGAGGAGCAGCCCCTGGTGCCCGGCATGTGCTTCTCCGTCGAGCCCGGCGTCTATCTGCCCGGCCGGTTCGGGGTACGCATCGAGGACATCGTCACCGTCACCGACGACGGCGGCAGGCGGCTCAACGACACCACCCGGGAGATGGTCGTCGTCGAGTGACCGGTGACGGACCGACCCCGAACGCCCCGGCAGACCCTTCAGGACGACGGCGCGACATGACCCAGGCACCGACACCCACCGCGGACACCGTCCGCCGACTGGTCCGCTCCCTGCTGGGCGGGAGCACGGAACCCGACGTCCGGCCGGTCGCCGGGGGCACCGGACCCGGCACGTGGTGGGTCGGCCCCCGGCACGTACTGCGGCTGGCCCCCGACCGGGAGAGCGCGGTGCGCGGACGCCGCGAACTGCGCCTGCGCGAACTGGTCCGGCCGTACGTCCCGGTGGCGCTGCCGACCAGCGTGGCGCACGGGGAGTGGGCGCCAGGACTCGCGTACACGCTGGACGCCAAGGTGGCCGGCGGGTCGGGCGAGGACCACGACGTGTCGGCCCTGGGCGAGGCGGACCTCGCGGCGCTGCTCACCGGCCTGCGCGAGGTGCCGGTCCGGCAGGCCGAGACGCTCGGCGTACCGCGGGCGGCCCCGCGCTCCCTGGGGGCCCTGCGCCAGTCCGCCGAGCGTGCCGCCCACCGCCTCGCCGCGGCAGACGAGTTCGACACCGCGCGGCCGGAGCGGCTCACCCGGGAGGCGGCGGCCCAGCTCGGCGTCCAGCCGGGCGCGGCGGTCCTCGTCCACCACGGGCTGACCGGCGGGCACCTCGTGGTCAGCGCCGACGGCCGGGTGCGCGGCGTCCTCGGCTGGAGCGACGCGGTCCTCGGCGACCCGGCCGAGGACATCGCCGGGCTCGCCCTCTCCGTGGGTTCACCGGCCGCCGTCCGCGCGGCCACCCTCGCCGGCTACGGCGCCCGGCCCTGCCTGCGCGGCCTGTGGCTGGCCCGCTGCGACGCGGTCGTCCACCTCGCGGAGGCACTCGACGGCCACTCCGGCGGGCCGCTGCCCGCGGCCGTGCCGCTGCTCAGGACCCGGCTGCGACGCGCCTGGGAACCGATCCTCCTGGAACGCGTGACGGAGCTGCGCGACGACGGCCGGGACGACACCGGCTGACGGCCTCGAACCCCCTGCTCACTCCTGGACCAGCACCACGCTCGACTCGGCCGGTACCCGCAGTATTCCGTTCGCGCCCGGACCCTCCACCGGTTCCCACGCCGCCAGCACCCGGGCGGGCCGGTTGCCCAGCGGGATCGCCGCCGGTTCGGTACCCAGGTTGACGGCCACCCGGATGTCGCCGCGCCGGAAGGCCAGCCAGCGCCCCGTGCCGTCGTAGGCCACCCTGGTGTCGGCCAGGTCCGGGTCGGTCAGGTCCGGCTGCTCGGCGCGCAGGGCGATCAGCCGCCGGTACCAGTCCAGTACGCGCGCGTGCGGCTCGCGTTCCGGCTCCGACCAGTCGAGGCAGGAGCGCTCACGCGTCGCCGGGTCCTGCGGGTCGGGCACGTCCTCCTCCCGCCAGCCGTGCGCGGCGAACTCCCGCCGTCTGCCGCGCCGTACCGCCTCCGCCAGCTGCGGATCCGTGTGATCGGTGAAGAACTGCCACGGGGTGCCCGCCGCCCACTCCTCGCCCATGAACAGCATCGGCGTGAACGGCGCGGTCAGCGTCAGGGTGGCCGCGCAGGCGGCGAGGCCGGGGGAGACCAGGGACGCCAGACGGTCGCCCCGGGCCCGGTTGCCGACCTGGTCGTGGGTCTGGCTGTAGCCGGTCAGCCGGTGCGCGGCGACCCGGCCGCGATCCAGCGCACGGCCGTGCGAGCGACCCCGGAAGCCGGAGTACGTACCGTCGTGGAAGTAGCCCCGGGTCAGCGTCTTGGCGAGCGCCGCCAGCGGATCGCGGGCGAAGTCGGCGTAGTAGCCCTGCGACTCCCCGGTCAGCGCGGCGTGCAGAGCGTGGTGGAAGTCGTCGTTCCACTGGGCGTGCACGCCCAGACCGCCCTCCGCGCGCGGGGTGATGATCCGCGGGTCGTTCAGGTCGGACTCGGCGATCAGGAAGAGCGGCCGCTCCAGGGCGCCCGCGAGATCGTCCACGGCGGTCGACAACTGCTCCAGGAAGTGGCACGCGCGCGTGTCGGCCAGCGCGTGCACCGCGTCCAGGCGCAGCCCGTCGATCCGGTAGTCCCGCAGCCACGCCAGCGCGCTGTCCACCAGATACGCCCGCACCTCGTCGGAGCCGGGCGCGTCCAGGTTCACCGCCACGCCCCACGGTGTGTGGTGGGTGTCGGTGAAGTACGGGCCGAAGGCGGGCAGGTGGTTGCCGGACGGACCCAGGTGGTTGTGCACCACGTCCAGGACCACGCCGAGCCCGAGAGTGTGCGCCCGGTCGACGAACCGTTTCAGCGCCTCGGGCCCGCCGTACGGCTCGTGCACCGCCCACAGCGAGACCCCCTCGTAGCCCCAGCCGTGCCGCCCGGGGAAGGGGCACAGCGGCATCAGCTCGACGTGTGTGACGCCCAGTCCCGCCAGGTGTCCGAGGCGCTTGGCGGCGGCGTCGAGCGTCCCCTCGGGGGTGTACGTCCCCACGTGCAGCTCGTACAGGACGCCGCCGGGCAGCGGACGTCCGGCCCACGGAGCACGCCATGCGTACCGCCCGTGGTCGACCACCGCGCTGAGCCCGTCGGGACCGTCCGGCTGGCGGCGCGAGCGCGGGTCCGGCAGCACCGGACCGTCGTCCACCGCGAAGCCGTACCGCGAACCGTCCCGCGCCGGAGCCTCACCGCACCACCACCCCGGCCGCTCCGGATCGCGCTCCAGCGCGCGCGTGGCGCCGTCGCACTGCAATGTCACTCGGCCGGCCTGCGGTGCCCACACCTCGAACTGCACGGACGGTTCCCCTTCGTCTGCTCACCGTGATGTAGCGCGTCCATGTTCCAGCACGAGGGGATCATTCCGCTGAGGATTGCCCTCGCTCGCGGCGGGTGTCGTGACGCCCGCGCGCCGGGCGGGTGCCGTTTTCCCGTCTTCTGGACACTCCGGCTCCGCTGACCGACAATCAGCTGCGTGACGTCGTCCTTCGAGTTCCCCACGTACCCCGCGCGGTTGTCCGACGCGGAGCGCGACAAGGCGCTGAGCGTGCTCCGGGACGGCGTCGCCATGGGGCGCCTGTCGCACGACACGTACATCCGCCGGATGGAGCTGGCGCTCGCCGCCCGCCGCCTGGAGGAGCTGGCCGTGCTCACCGCCGACCTGCCCACCGAGAGCCGGCTGTCCCGGCTGGTGTTCGGCACCGTCGAGGCGGTGTCCGGATTCGGCGTACGACTCGGCCGGGCGTGGCGGGCCGAGCGCCTGCCCAAGCTGCTGCTGCCCCATCCCGGCGCCGGACATCCGCTGCGCATAGGGCGTGATCCGGCCAGCGGACTGCGGCTGAGCCACGAGACGGTCTCCCGGGTGCACGCGGAACTCATCCTTCAGGGCGGCATGTGGGTCCTGCGCGACCTGGGCTCCACGAACGGCACCACGGTCAACGGGCGGCGGGTCATCGGCGCGGCCGTCGTCCGCGAGGGCGATCAGATCGGCTTCGGCGGAATGTCCTTCCGCCTCGCCGCGAACTGACGCGACCCGGCGACCCGGCAGCGGCCCTCCGGGTAGATCCATGGCCTGCGCTTCACTCGCAGTCGTGACCGTCTCCGTGGCTCAAACCGCTTTGCTTTTCACGGTGTTGACGTACCCCGCAAGTCGTGACTGACTGTGCGTACACCGCGCACACCAGGTGAATCGACGGCTCGCTTCGTGGAGGTGTGCCCTGCCGCCCCTCCTGCGCTACCCGACCGTGGACGAGCTGGGCGCCCGGGCCGCCGCACTCGTCGCCCGGTACCCCCGACACGCCCGGCTGCGCCGCGTCGGCACCTCCCGCGCGGGCAGCCCGCTGCTGCTGCTCTCCGTCGGCCACGGCAGCCGCCAGGTCCTCGTCGTCGGCGGGCCGCACGCCAACGAGCCCGTGGGCGGCGCCACCGCCCTGCGGCTGGCCGAGCGGGCCGTGGCCGACCCCCGGCTCACCGAGGGCGCCGACGCCACCTGGAACCTGCTGCTCTGCATCGACCCCGACGGCCTGCGCCGCAACGAGGGCTGGCTCACCGGCCCCTACACCCTCGGCCGCTACGCCCGGAACTTCTTCCGCCCCGGCTTCCTGGAGCAGCCCGAGTGGCTGCCCGACGGCCCGGACCGCGCCACGCTGCCCGAGACCCGCACCCTGCTCGCGCTCCAGGACGAACTGCGGCCCTTCCTGCAGTGCTCCCTGCACGGCGTGGACGTCGGCGGCGGCTTCGTCGAGCTGACCCACGAGCTGCCGGGCCTCGCCCAGCGCATCTCCCACACCGCGGCCCGGCTCGGCATACCCCGCGAACTCGGCGCCTACGACACCCTGTACTGGCCCGACCTCGGACCCGCCGTCTACCGCATCCCGCCGCCCCGCCGCGGCGACCTCACCGCCGCCATCACCGAGGCCGCCGTGGACTCGACGTGGTGCCACCCCCGGCGCCACGGCACCGTCACCGCCGTCGTCGAGGCGCCCATGTGGGGCGTGGCGGCCGTGGCGGACGACTCGCCCCCGGTCGACCGCGACGGGGTGCTGCGCACCGTGAGCCGCACCCTGCGCCACGACACCCTCCGGCTGCGCCGCGTCCTCGCCCGGCTCAGGCCCCACCTCGCCGCCGTGCCCGAGGCGGCGCACCTGCTGGCACCGGTCGACGACTACCTGCTGGTCTGCCCCCGGCTGGCCGACGAGTGGGACCCCGACACCGACGACGGGACGGGCCGCTCACTGCCGCCGATGAACACGTCCCACCTCGTGGCGCTGCGGCTGGCCGGACGCCGCCTGTCGCTGCGCACCGCGGGACTGCTGCACCAGCTGGTCACCCGCACCGGGGGCGATCCGGCAGGCGTCCTGTCCGAGCTCGACCGGCTCGTCGACGAGGGCTGCGCCGACTACCGCGACGGCTGCGGGGCGCACTGGATACCGGTCGGGCGCCAGGTGGAGTACCAGACCCGGGTCGTGCTCGCCGCGTTCGAACTGGCCGGACGGCGTACCGGTGCGGGCGCCCGCCCGGGCGAGCCCGGCCGGGGATCCGAGGCCGCGGTGCCGATGCACCGCGACTGACCCGCGATCAGACTCCGTCCCCCCGTGTTCCGGCCGCCGCCTCCACCCGTTCCAGGAGCGCCACCGGCCGGTCCGCGAAAAGGTCCGCCACGCGCGCGTGGCCCGCGAACTCCCGTCCGGGCGCCAGCGCGTCGGCCCATCTGCCGGGCGGCAGCGGCAGCGTCGTGCCGCGCCAGCCTCCCGCCTCCGCCAGCCGCAGCGACAGCCGGGTCACGGCGGTCACGGCCCGACCGGAACGGACGAACGCCACGCAGTGTGCCGCCGCCGGGCCCTCGGCGGGCAGCGGCTCGTACGTTCCCGTGTCGCCGAAGACGCCGGGCCGCCGGGCCCGCAGCGCCAGCGCCGCCCGCGTCACGGCCGCCTTCGGTCCGGCGCCCCCGGCCCAGCCCTCGTCCCCGGCGGCGGGGAAGTCCACCGCGCGGCGGTTGTCCGGGTCCACCAGGGCCAGGTACTCGTGCTCGGTGCCCTGGTAGAGGTCCGGTACGCCCGGCATCGTCAGGTGGACCAGGGCCGTGCCGAGGACGTTGGCCCGGATGTGCGGCGCGAGCGCCTCGCGCAGGGCGGTCACCCGCGCGCCCGGCGCGCCGCCAGGACCCGCGGCCACGAACCGGGCCACCGCCTCCTCGTACGAGGGGTCCTGCTCCGTCCAGGTGGTGTGCGTGCCCGCCTCGCGCACGTGCTTCAGCAGCGCCTCCCGTACGCGTTCCCGGTCCGCCGGGCCCAGACCGAACACCGTCTGCCAGGCCGCCCACGCCAGCTGCCCGTCCGGCGGGCCCCCGTCCGTGCCGGTGGCCCCGGTGGCCCCGGTCAGGACGTCCGCCCACCGCTCGGGGCACTGGGTGAGCACCGCCAGCGCGGCGCGCACGTCGGCGCTGCGCTTGGTGTCATGGGTCGACACGACCGTGCCCGTGGCGGGCCAGTCGCGCTGCACGCGCGCGCAGTAGGCGTGGAACTCCGGCAGCGACACGGCCGGACGGCCCGGGTCGCCGCCCACCTCGGTCGCCGACAGCAGCGGCACCCAGCGGTAGAAGGCCGTGTCCTCGACGGACTTGGCGCGCAGCGCCGACGCGGTCTGCGCGAACCGCGTCCGGAACTCCACGTGGTCGGGACCGTCCCCGTAGCGCCCCAGCACCAGGCCCCGTACGACGTCCACCGCGCCGGCCTCCTCGGGCACCGTGAAGGCGAGCCGGGCCCCGGCCGCCGCCTCCTCGGTGACGACCGTCGCCGCGTCCACCGGGGTGTACGGCCGGTACACCTCCAGCCGCACCAGCAGCTCCACCAGCGCCGTGCGCAGCGCCCAGGGCGCCCGGTCGCGCAGCGCCGGGTCCGGCGCGGTGGTGCACAGGCGGTGCGCCACCCGGGTCAGCCGGTCCAGCTCGGTGGCCAGCTCGTGCGTGAGCACCTCGTACGCCGCCCGCCGCACCGTCGTCGCCCAGTCCCCGCCCAGGTCCCCCCGCGGGGCGGCGAACCGGCGGTACTCGTCGAGCAGCTGCCCGTACCCGGCGGGGTCCGTGAACAGCCCGTCGACGTGCCGCAGGGCGTCGTAGCCGGTCGTGCCCGCGACGGGCCAGGCGGCGGGCAGCCGCTCCCCGTCCGCGAGGATCTTCTCCACCACCGTCCACCGGCCGTCGCTCGCCCGGTGCAGCCGCTCCAGGTACGCGTCGGGGTCGGCGAGGCCGTCGGGATGGTCGACGCGCAGTCCGTCGACCACGCCCTCGTGCAGCAGCCGCAGGATCGTGCCGTGCGTCGCCTCGAACACCTCCGGGTCCTCGACGCGCACGCCGATCAGCTCCGAGATGCTGAAGAAGCGCCGGTAGTTCAGCTCGGTGCGGGCCAGCCGCCACCACACCGGGCGGTACCACTGCGCGTCCAGGAGCCGTGGCAGCGGCAGGTCCGCGGTGCCCTCCCGCAGCGGGAAGGCGTGCTCGTGGTAGCGCAGCACGTCGCCGTCGACCCGGAGGTCGTCCAGCACCTCGCCGACCGGGGCGCCCAGCACCGGCAGCAGCAGCCGGCCGTCCTGTGCCTGCCAGTCGATGTCGAACCACCGCGCGTACGGCGACTCCGGCCCCTCGCGCAGCACCTCCCACAGGGCGTGGTTGTGGCGCGGCGACATCGCCATGTGGTTGGGCACGATGTCCACCACCAGGCCCAGACCGTGCTCCCGCGCGGTGCGCGACAGCGCCCGCAGCCCCTCCTCGCCGCCCAGTTCCGCACGCACGCGCGCGTGGTCGACGACGTCGTAGCCGTGGAGCGAGCCCGGGACCGCCTCCAGGACGGGGGACAGGTGCAGGTGCGACACGCCGAGCGAGGCCAGATACGGCACGGCCGCCGCCGCGGCCTTGAACGGGAAGGACGGCTGCAGCTGGAGCCGGTAGGTCGCCGAGGGGACGGAGGCGGGGGAGGCGGGGCTGGGTCGCTCAGGTGTCATGGAACCCTACGTACCCGCCCCGCCGCCATTCCTGTCACCGTCCCCCGCACGGGTGCCGCGCGAGACCCCTACACCGGCCGCTGCAGCACCGTCAGGCTCCGGTCCACCAGGGTCAGCCGGTCCCCGGCCTGCACCTTCGGGCCCGTGCCCGCGGGCACCCCGGCCGTCAGGGCGGTGTCGACGACCACCTCCCACTGCCGGCCGTGGTCGACCGGCACCACGAAGTCCAGCGGCCTCGGCGCGGCGTTGAACATCAGCAGGAACGAATCGTCGGCGATGCGTTCCCCGCGGGTGCCGGGCTCGGAGATCGCGTTGCCGTTCAGGAACACCGTGAGCGCGGAGGCCCGTGCCGAGTTCCAGTCCCGCTGGGTCATCTCCGCGCCCTCCGGCGTGAACCAGGCGATGTCCGACAGCTCGTCGTGGGTGCCCTGCACCGGGCGCCCGTGGAAGAAGCGGCGCCTGCGGAAGACCGGGTGGTCCTTGCGCAGCCACACCATCGCGCGGGTGAACTCCAGGAGATCGTGGTCGTCCTCGGGCCAGGCCACCCACGCCAGCTCGTTGTCCTGGCAGTAGGCGTTGTTGTTGCCCCGCTGGGTGCGGGCGAACTCGTCCCCGTGGCTGAGCATCGGGACGCCCTGGGACAGCAGCAGCGTCGCGGCGAAGTTGCGCATCTGCCGCGCCCGCAGCTCCAGCACCGCGGGATCGTCGGTGTCGCCCTCGACGCCGCAGTTCCAGGAGCGGTTGTGGCTCTCGCCGTCCCGGTTGTCCTCGCCGTTGGCGTGGTTGTGCTTGTCGTTGTAGGCCACCATGTCGTGCAGGGTGAAGCCGTCGTGGCAGGTCACGAAGTTGATCGAGGCCAGCGGGCGGCGCCCGTCGTCCTGGTAGAGGTCGGACGACCCGGTCAGCCGGGACGCGAACTCCGCCAGCGTGCGCGGCTCGCCGCGCCACAGGTCCCGCACCGTGTCCCGGTACTTGCCGTTCCACTCGGTCCACAAGGGCGGGAAGTTGCCCACCTGGTAGCCGCCCTCGCCCACGTCCCAGGGCTCGGCGATCAGCTTCACCTGCGAGACCACGGGGTCCTGCTGCACCAGGTCGAAGAACGACGACAGCCGGTCCACCTCGTGGAACTGCCGGGCCAGGGTGGCCGCGAGGTCGAAGCGGAACCCGTCGACGTGCATCTCGGTGACCCAGTACCGCAGCGAGTCCATGATCATCTGGAGTACGTGCGGGGACCGCATGAGCAGCGAGTTCCCGGTCCCCGTGGTGTCCGTGTAGTAGCGCGGATCGTCGGCCAGCCGGTAGTACGAGGGGTTGTCCAGCCCCTTGAAGGACAGCGTCGGGCCCAGGTGGTTGCCCTCGGCGGTGTGGTTGTAGACCACGTCCAGGATCACCTCGATCCCGGCCTCGTGCAGCGCCTTGACCGCCGACTTGAACTCCAGCACCTGCTGGCCGCGGTCGCCCCAGGAGGCGTAGGCGTTGTGCGGGGCGAAGAAGCCGACCGTGTTGTAGCCCCAGTAGTTGTTGAGCCCCATGTCCACCAGCCGGTGGTCGTTGACGAACTGATGGACCGGCATCAGCTCCAGCGCGGTCACCCCGAGCCCCGTGAGGTGCTCGATGAGCGCCGGGTGCGCGAGGGCCGCGTAGGTGCCGCGCAGCTCCTCCGGCAGACCCGGGTGGCGCATGGTCAGGCCCTTCACATGGGCCTCGTAGATCACCGTGTGGTGGTACTCCGTCCGGGGGCGGCGGTCGTCGCCCCAGTCGAAGTACGGGTTGACCACGACCGACGTCATGGTGTGCGGGGCCGAGTCGAGGTCGTTGCGCCGTTCGGGTGCGCCGAAGTGGTAGCCGTACACCTCCTCGCCCCACTGGACCTCCCCGCTGATCGCACGTGCGTACGGATCGAGGAGCAGCTTGGCGCTGTTGCAGCGCAGTCCGCGCTCCGGGGCGTACGGGCCGTGCACGCGGTACCCGTACCGCTGCCCCGGCATCACGCCCGGCACGTACGCGTGCCGCACGAAGGCATCGCTCTCCCGCAGCTCGACCGCCGTCTCCGAACCGTCGTCGTGCAGCAGACACAGCTCTACTCGGTCGGCGGCCTCCGTGAAGACCGCGAAGTTGGTGCCGGCGCCGTCGTACGTGGCACCCAGTGGATACGCCTCTCCAGGCCAGACCTGCATGAACACGACTCTTTCAGGTGTGGGGCGCCGGTGCGGACGCCTTGGCTCCGAGTCCCCCGGAAGTCTCCCCGAAAGTGAGGCGACCACCTAGCACTCACGTCCTCCTACCCACCCGGGAGGCGTTCCCTCGGCTCGGCCCTCAACGCGGGCACGGGGCCACCCTTCCGGTACCCGGCCACGTCACCGCTATGAATCCGCTCACTCCCCGGTGTGAGCACGAGCGGAACGCGCCTGCGGATCAAGGAGGTTGGCAAAACCGGCCCGTCCATCGGGCTGCACCGCGGACCGCTACCGGAGTACCCTTCCTTGATCGTTGGGACGGGGTGTCCCCGGCAGTGTCCGGGGGAGCGGAAGGCGGTACTCGGGTGGGCTCGGGAGGGCTGGAGCTGCCTCCTGGTGACGACGGTCACCAGGGGAACTCCACGGACGTCCCGCCCGGTGCGGTGTCCCTGGCGCGGCCGATGAACGCGGGCGCGATCGGTCCGGAGCTGGACTGGGACGCGGGGGCCTGGCACGAGGTGCGCACGCGTGCGCAGCGGGCGGGCCGGGCCTACATCTGGCTCAACCTGGTCGAGCAGCGGCTGCGCGCGGTCGTGGCCGCCGTCCTGCGGCCGGTCTACGAACCGGTCCACGGCGACGACTGGGTGGTCGCCGCCGCCGGACCCGCCGGCCAGGAGTGGGTGCAGCGCGCGGTCGCGGTCCGCGAGGTCAGTCGGCGCAAGGGCTACCTGCTCGACCCGGCCGACGACAACGTCCTCAGCTTCCTCACCCTGCCGCAGCTGCGCGAGCTGATGGTGCAGCACTGGCCCTGCTTCGAGCCCTACGTGGACGAGCGCCGCGACGTCGAACTCGCCCTGGACGAGCTGGAGGTCACCCGCAACGTCGTCTCCCGCAACCGGGCCCTGTCCGAGGCGGTCCTGAACCAGGCCGAGCGGGCCTCGGCGCGGCTGCTCGAGGTGCTCGGCGCGGGCAGCGACGTGCCGTCCGCGCGCCGGCTGCCGGTGGACGCCGTGGAGGACCTGGTCGGGGACCGCTACGCCGACGTGGTCGCCGTGCACTCGGACCGGGTGCGGCTGCTGCGCCAGTTCCCGGCCGAGGACCTGTTCGGCAGCGCCCGCCGCGTGGACGCCCTCGGTATCGGCCTCAACCTGCTCGTGCAGAACTTCTCCGGCCGCCGCCTGCTGCGGATGGCCGAGGGCGGCGGCCGGGTACGGCTGCTCTTCCTGAACCCGGCCTCCAGCGCGATCAAGCGCCGCGAGCGAGAACTGGGCATCAAGCGGGGCGAGCTGAGCCGCGCCGTGGAGATGAACATCCTGCACATGCGCCGCGTGCGGGCCCGGCTGCGGGACCCGGGCGCCTTCGAGATCCAGGTCTTCGACGAGACGCCCCGCTTCACGGCCTACCTCGTCGACGGCGACGGCGCCGACGGCATCGCGGTGGTGCAGTCCTACCTGCGCCGCACCCGGGGCATGGAGGCGCCGGTCCTGGTCCTGCGCAACGGGCGCAACGGGGGAAAGGTCGTGAAGTCGGACCGCGTCGACGAGGTCGGACTTTTCCCCACCTACCGTGAGGAATTCGAGCTGATGTGGGCGGATTCGAGGCCGGTGTCGTGAAGGCGGGCCCGGGGTCGGTGCGGGCGTAAGCGGAATGCGATCCTCTGATTGTCAGTGGCCCGTGCGAGGGTGGAGACCACTGGGGGAACGCACCACCAAGAAGGGGGACCGCCCATGGGCTGGCACCGGGAGCTGCTGATCGGCTTCGACCTGGAGACGACGGGCACCGATCCGCGCGAGGCGCGCATCGTCACGGGAGCCGTGATCGAGGTCAGGGGCTCGGAGCCGCTCGGCCGGCGGGAGTGGCTGGCCGACCCCGGAGTGGAGATCCCGGCGGACGCGGTCGCGGTGCACGGCATCAGCAACGAACGAGCGGCCCGTGAGGGCCGGCCCGCCGACCAGGTCGCGGACGCCATCGCCACGGTCCTCGTGGACCACTGGAAGGCGGGCGTCCCGGTCGTCGCCTACAACGCGGCCTTCGACCTCACCCTGCTCTCCGCCGAACTGCGGCGCCACGCGCTGCCGTCCCTGCGCGAGCGGCTGGGCGGCCTCGACCCCGCCCCGGTCATCGACCCGTACACCATCGACCGCTCCGTCGACCGCTACCGCAGGGGCAAGCGCAACCTGGAAGCGGTCTGCCGGGAGTACGGGGTCCCGCTCGACGCCGCCCACGACGCCACGGCCGACGCCCTCGCCGCGGCCCGGCTCGCCTGCGCGATAGCCGGCCGCCACCCCAAGGTCGCGGCCCTCGGCCCGGCGGACCTGCACCGCCGCCAGATCGAGTGGTACGCCGAGTGGGCGGCGGACTTCCAGAGCTTCCTGCGCCGCAAGGGCGACGCCACGGCCGTCGTCGACGGGACCTGGCCGCTGCGCGAGTTGGCCGGGGAACCGGCCGACGAGCGGGTCTGACCCGGCCCGTCACCGCCCGGCCCGGCGCGCCCCGGCCCGGCGCACCCCGGGTCAGAAGGGGTACCAGCGCACCTCGGGGTCCCCGTCCCGCAGCGACGCCACCCTGCGTTCGAACTCGGCCAGCGCCTTGGGGTTGCTCGGCGCGTGCTGGGCCACCCACGCGCAGCTCGCGGTCTCCCGGGCGCCGCGCAGCACCGCGCAGCCGTCCCACTCGCGCACGTCCCAGCCGTAGGTCGCGGTGAAGGCGTCGTACGCCTCGGCGGGCAGCCCGTAGCGGTCCCGGCTCAGCGCCATGACCACCAGGTCGTGCTCGCGCAGGTCGGCGGAGAAGGTCTCCAGGTCGATCAGGACCGGCCCGTCGGGACCGACGTGCACATTGCGGGGCAGCGCGTCCCCGTGGATCGGACCCGGCGTCAGATGCGGGGTGAGCGCGGCGGCCGCCGACGCGAAGCCGTCCCGGCGCTCACGCAGATAGGCGGCGTCCGCCGGGTCGATCACGTCGCCCGCCAGGCGCAGCCAGCGTTCCACACCGCCCAGCAGCTCGCGGGGCGGCAGCCCGAAGGAGGAGGGGAGGGCCAGCTCGTGGACGAGCCGGAGCAGCGCGGCCACGTCCCGGGGCTCGGTGGGCCGCACCGGTTCGGGCAGCCGCCGCCACACCGTCACCGGGTGCCCGTCGACGAACAGGGCCGTCGGCTGCGCCGCCCGCACCGCCGGGACGCCCGCCTCCTCCAGCCAGAGGGCGACGGCCAGTTCCCGGCGCGCCCGCCCGAGGAGTTCCGCGTCGCGGCCCACCTTGACCGCCAGGTCACCCGCGGCGAACACCGCGTTCTCGCCGAGGGCCAGCAGCCGCGCCTTGGACGCCGGGCCGGGCAGCACCCCCGCCGCGGCCAGCACCTCCCGCGCCCGTGCCTCGTCCATCGTCTCGTGCCTCCGTGTTCATGCTGTTCATGCCGGTTCCCGCCATCCGTGGGTCAGTGTCCCATTCGCACAGGTGGGGGCATGTCCCGGGCCCTTGACGGGACGCGGTCACTTCACGACCATGACCAGGCCCGTCCGAGCCGCGCATAGGGGTTGATTACGTGACATTGGTGACCGAGCCGAGACGACCGGCGCGCCGTGCGCCCGGCCCGGACGCCCCGCGGGGCGCGCCGGACCACGGCGCCTGGTTCCTGGTCCTGCCCGCGCTGATCCCGATCCTGGTCCTCAGCGTCGGGCCGCTGCTCTACGGCATCCTGCTGGCGTTCACCGACGCCCAGTCGGGCCGCACGGAGCCCACCGAGTGGGTCGGCGCCCTGAACTTCCAGGACCTGCTGCACGACACGCTCTTCTGGGAGTCGTTCCGGATCGGCCTGGTGTGGGCCGTCGGGGTGACCGTGCCGCAGTTCCTGCTCGCCCTCGGTCTCGCCCTGCTGCTCAACCAGAACCTCCGGCTGCGCTGGCTGGCCCGGGCGCTGGCGATCATCCCCTGGGCGATGCCCGAGGTCGTCGTCGGCATCATGTGGCGGCTGGTCTACAACGCGGACGCGGGCATCCTCAACGAGACCCTGCGCGACCTCGGCCTCGGAAACGGCCACGACTGGCTCAGCGGCCTCGGCACCGCCCTGCCCGCCGTCGTCGTCGTCGGCGTCTGGGCCGGTATGCCGCAGACGACGGTCGCCCTGCTCGCCGGCCTCCAGAACACCCCGCGCGAGCTGCACGAGGCGGCCGCGGTCGACGGCGCGGGAGCCTGGCGCCGCTTCCGCACGGTCACCTGGCCCGCCCTCAGACCGGTCGCGCTCGCCATCACCGCGCTCAACCTCATCTGGAACTTCAACTCCTTCGCCCTGGTCTACGTGCTGACCAACGGCGGCCCCGGCGGCCGCACCCGGCTGCCCATGCTCTTCGCCTACGAAGAGGCCTTCCGCTACGGCCAGTTCGGCTACGCGGCGGCGATGGGCTGCGTCATGGTCGCCGTGATCTCGATCCTGCTGGCCGTCTTCCTCGTCGGCCGGCTCCGGGGCGAAACCAAGGGAGGTGACGAGGCGTGAGGACCTCCACCGCGGCCCGCACGGGCCAGTACGCGGCGCTGCTGGGCTATCTGGTCTTCCTGGCCTTCCCGTTCCTCTGGCTGATCTCCATCGCGTTCAAGCCACCGCGCGAGCTGGCCAGTCTGCACCCCACCTGGATCCCGGAGAACCCCACCCTCGACAACTTCCGGCAGGCCTTCGACGAGCAGCCGCTGCTGCACGCCGGGCTCAACTCCCTGCTCGCCGCGCTCGGCGCCGCCGTGATCGCGGTGCTGATCGCGACCCCGATGGCGTACGTCATGGCCCGCCGCCGCGGCCGGCTCGCCAAGGCGGCCACCGGGTGGGTCGTGGTGAGCCAGGCCTTCCCCTTCGTCCTGCTGATCATCCCGCTGTTCCTGGTCCTCAAGAACCTCGGCCTGATCAACTCCGTCCCCGGCCTGGTCATGGTGTACGTCGTCTGGTCGCTGCCGTTCGCGCTGTGGATGCTCGCCGGATACGTCCGCGCCGTGCCGCGCGAGCTGGAGGAGGCGGCCGCGGTCGACGGCGCCGGACGCCTGCGGACCCTGGTCTCGGTGACCGCGCCGCTGCTCGCGCCCGGCATCGTGGCCACGGCCCTGTTCGCCTTCATCACCGCGTGGAACGAGTTCTTCTTCGCGCTGGTGCTGCTGAAGACCCCGGAGAAACAGACCCTGCCCGTGATCCTCACCCACTTCATCGGCGCCGAGGGCGTCGCCGACCTCGGACCGCTCGCCGCGGCGGCCTTCCTCGCCACCCTGCCCTCGCTGCTGGTCTTCGCCCTCATCCAGCGGCGGATCACGGGCGGCATGCTCGCCGGGGCGGTGAAGAGCTGATGACACGGACACCCACGAGGATCCTCACCCTGTTCGCCTGTGCCGTCCTGCTGCTCGCGGGCTGCTCGGGCGGCGGCGACGGGGCGGACGACGGGCGGATCACCCTCCGCTTCCAGTCCCTGGCCTGGCAGGACGAGTCGGTGAAGGCCAACAAGGAACTGGTGCGGGAGTGGAACGCCACCCACCCGGACGTGCGCGTCGAGTACGTCCAGGGCAGCTGGGACAGCGTCCACGACCAACTGCTCACCTCCTTCGAGGGCGGCGAGGCACCCGACATCATCCACGACGCCTCCGACGACCTCGCCGACTTCGCCTACGGCGGATACCTCGCCGACCTCACCGATCTGCTGCCCGCGCGGCTGAGGTCGGACATACCGGAGCGCAGCTGGGAGACGGTCACCTTCGACGACGGCGTCTACGGCGTGCCGTTCCTCCAGGAGCCGAGGGTGCTGATCGCCAACGCGACCCTGCTGAAGAAGTCCGGGGTCCGGATCCCGACGCCCGAACACCCCTGGACCTGGCCGGAGTTCCGGCAGGTGACGAAGGAGCTGAGCGGCGACGGCACCTACGGGGTGGCCTGGCCGCTCAAGGAGCCCGTGTCCGCCACGCTCAACCTCTCCCTGTCCACCGGCGGAAAGCTCTTCCACCGAGGCGCCGACGGCAAGGTGACCGTCCGCTTCGAGGACGGCGACCAGGTGGTGCCCCGCACCATCCACGACCAGGTCGACACCGACCGCAGCGCCTCGCCCACCACCCTGGGCAGCGGCGGCTCCGACACCCTGCCCGGCTTCCTCGCGGGCAAGTACGCGATGGTGCCGCTCGGCTTCTCCTACCGCCAGCAGATCGAGCAGCAGGCACCCGAGGGCTTCGACTGGCAGGTGCTGCCCGCCCCGGCCGGCGCCGACGGGCTCGCCCAGGGCGTGAGCCCGCAGACCCTGTCCATCGCCGAGGACAGCCCGCACAAGAAGGAGGCGGCCGCGTTCGTCGACTTCCTCCTCCAGCCGGAAAACATGGTGCGCCTCGCGCTCGGCGACTGGATGCTGCCCACCGGGGAGCAGGCCCTGAAGGACCCCGCCCTGCACACGGCCGAGCGCGGCTGGGCCACCGGCACCGCGCTCGCCGCCCACCTGCGCCCGGCGCCCGCGCAGTCCGTGCGGGGCTACGCCGAGTGGAAGGACAAGGTGGCGACCCCGGCGCTCCAGGAGTACTACAGCGGGGCGATCGGCATGGGCGAACTGCGCCACAGACTGGAGGAGGACGGCAACCTGGTACTCGCCCGCTACCAGCGCTGACGGCCGCCGCGCGAAAACGGTTTGCCCGCCGGGCACCCGCGCGCCTAGCGTCGCCTCCGTGGCAGCTTTCAACGCGATCTTCAACTCCGGTCTCGGCCGGGGCTGCACGTACTCCATCAGGATGCGTCGTGGCCCCGGAGCCCTGACCGGCCCGGGGTCCCCCCGCCGCTGACGCACTCGACGCGTCCGACACGCCCGACGCGCGCGCGGCGGGGCTGAGCCTCCGCATTCCCTTTTGCCTTCGTCTTCCGGTCAGGGCCTTCGGCTGCCCTTTTCCCCTCCTGTCACGGAAGACAAGGACCGCAGGCCATGGCCCGCCCCACCCAGCGTGCCCGCACGCTCTCGCAGAACTTCCTCGCCGACCGCGCCACCGCCGAACGGGTCGCGCGGCTCGCCGCCCCCGACCCGGAGCGCCCGCCCCTCCTGCTCGAAGTGGGCGCCGGCAACGGCGCCCTCACCGAGCCGCTCGCCCGCCGCAGCCGCGAGCTGTACGCCTACGAGATCGACCCCCGGCTCGTGCCCGGGCTCCGTACCCGATTCGCGCGCACCCCGCACGTCCACGTCGTCGCCGGTGACTTCCTCGCCGCGCGGCCCCCGCGCACACCCTTCTCGGTTGCCGGGAACGTGCCGTTCTCGCGCACCGCCGACATCGTCGACTGGTGCCTGTCCGCGCCCGGCCTCGCCGACGCCACCCTCCTCACCCAGCTCGAGTACGCCCGCAAGCGCACCGGCGACTACGGCCGCTGGACCCTGCTCACGGTCCTGACCTGGCCGCGCCACGACTGGCGGCTGGTGGGCCGGGTGGGCCGCCACCGCTTCCGCCCGGCGCCGCGCGTCGACGCCGGCATCCTCCGCATCCAACGCCGCCCCGCCCCGCTGATCACCGGCGCCGCCGCCCGCCGCACCTGGGCGGACCTGGTCGAGCTGGGCTTCTCGGGCGTCGGCGGCTCGCTGCACGCGTCCCTGCGCCGGGCCCGGCCGCGCCGCCGGGTGGACGCGGCGTTCCGGGCCGCACGACTGGATCACGGCGTGCTCGTCGGCGAGGTCGCCCCCGACCGGTGGCTGCGGCTGCACGAGGAGCTGACGGCATGAACGGAAACAAGTTGCACGAGACGTATCGTCTCGCATACGGTGCGGACATGACCAGTCGCCCCGCGCACATCGCCATGTTCTCCATCGCCGCCTACGGCCACGTGAACCCCAGCCTGGAGGTGATCCGCGAGCTCGTCGCGCGAGGGCACCGGGTGACGTACGCGATCCCGCCGCTCCTCGCCGAGAAGGTCGCCGAGGCGGGCGCCGAACCCAAGCTGTGGAACAGCACCCTGCCCGGCCCCGACGCCGACCCCGAAGCGTGGGGGAGCACCCTGCTGGACAACGTGGAGCCCTTCCTCGACGACGCGATCCAGTCGCTGCCCCAACTCGCCGAGGCGTACGAGGGCGACGAACCGGACCTGATCCTGCACGACATCGCCTCCTACCCCGCCCGCGTCCTGGGCCGCCGCTGGGGCGTGCCGGCGATCTCCCTGTCGCCCTGCATGGTCGGCTGGGAGGGGTACGAGCAGGAGGTCGGCGAGCCGATGTGGGAGGAGCCGCTGAAGACCGAGCGCGGGCAGGCGTACTACGCCCGCTTCCGCGCCTGGCTGGAGGAGGACGGGATCACCGAGCACCCCGACTCGTTCCTCGGCCGCCCGGACCGTTCCCTGGTCCTGATCCCCAAGGCGCTCCAGCCCAATGCCGACCGGGTGGACGAGAAGGCGTACACCTTCGTCGGCGCCTGCCAGGGGGACCGCACCGCCGAGGGCGACTGGACGCGCCCCGAGGGCGCGGAGAAGGTCGCGCTCGTCTCCCTCGGGTCCGCCTTCACCAAGCAGCCGGCGTTCTACCGGGAGTGCGTCCGCGCCTTCGGCGAGCTGCCCGGCTGGCACACGGTGCTCCAGGTCGGCCGGCACGTCGACCCCGCCGAGCTGGGCGACGTACCGGACAACGTGGAAGTCCGTACCTGGGTGCCGCAGTTGGCGATCCTTCAGCAGGCCGACCTGTTCGTCACCCACGCGGGCGCCGGCGGCAGCCAGGAGGGACTGGCGACCGCCACCCCGATGATCGCCGTACCGCAGGCCGCGGACCAGTTCGGCAACGCCGACATGCTCCAGGGCCTCGGCGTCGCCCGCAAGCTCCTGACCGAGGAGGCCACCGCCGAGGCGCTGCGCACCGCTGCCCTCGCCCTGGTCGACGACGCGGAGGTGGCGGGGCGCCTGACGGAGATCCAGGCGCAGATGGCCGAGGAGGGCGGCACCCGGCGGGCCGCCGACCTCGTCGAGGCCGAACTGGCCGCCGCGCGGGGCTGACCCGGACACGGAGAAGGGCCCGTCGGTTCCCCCGGAACCGACGGGCCCTTCGGCCGTGGTGGCGTGCAGACCGGAGCCGGTCAGACGCCGACCGGTTCTCCCCGCTCCCCGCGCTCGCCGTCCCGCTCCGGCGAGGCGATCGCCTCGGGCGACTCGTCGTGGGTGAGGTCCGGCAGCCGGTGCAGCCACTTGGGCAGGTACCAGTTGCGCTCGCCGAGCAGGGACATCACGGCCGGCAGCAGCACGCCCCGGATGATCGTCGCGTCGATCAGCACCGCCGCCGCCAGGCCCACGCCCATCTGCTTCATCGACTGCATGGACAGCGTGCCGAAGATGGCGAACACCGCGACCATGATGACGGCGGCGCTGGTGACGACCCCGGCCGTGGTGACCACACCGTGCTGGATCGCGTCCCGGGTGGAACGCCCGCGCAGCCGCGCCTCGCGGATCCGGGAGACCACGAACACGTGGTAGTCCATCGACAGGCCGAACAGGATCACGAAGAGGAACAGCGGCAGCCACGTGATGATGGCGCCCACGCCCTCCGCGCCCACCAGCGAGGCGCCCCAGCCGTGCTGGAAGACGGCGACCAGGATGCCGTACGCCGCGCCCACCGACAGCAGGTTGAGCACGATCGAGGTGAGCGCGACCGTCAGCGAGCGGAAGGACAGCAGCATCAGCAGGAAGGCGAAGACCACGACGAACACGAAGACCGGCAGGACCGAGCCGACGAGCTGGTCGTTGAAGTCCTTGTTGCCCGCCACCTGACCGGTGATGGGCGCCTCGACGCCCTCGACCTTGCCCAGCGTCGCCGGCCGCACGTCGTCCCGCAGCCTGTCCAGGCTCTCGCCCGCCTTGTCCTGGTCGGAACCGCCGACCAGCGGCACGTACACCAGCGCGACGTTCTGCTCGTCGTGCATCGTGATGTCCACCGGCCCGCGCGAGGCACCCGAACTGATCGCCCGTTCCCGGAAGTCGTCGAGCGCGGCCCGCACCTCGGGCGCGTTGATGTCGTCCGCCTTCACGACCACCTCGGCCGGGTCCGAACCGCCGGGGAAGGCCTCGTTGACCCGGTTGTACGTCTGCACGATGGGCAGCGAGTCGCCGAACTCCTGGTCCAGCGTGAGGTTCTGCGTCTTCATGCCCAGGGCGGGCGCGGCCACGGCCAGCAGCGCGCCCACGGCCACCACCGCCGCCAGCAGCGGCTTGGCCAGGACCCGCTTCAGCACGGCCGTCCAGAACCGGCTGCCCTCGCCCGCGGAGCCGCCGGGACGGCGCCGGCGCAGGAACGGCAGACGGCCCTTCTCCACCCGCTCACCCAGCAGGGACAGCAGCGCCGGCAGCACCGTCACCGAGCCGACCATGGCGACCGCGACCACCATGAGCGAGGCCAGGCCCATCGCCTCGAACTCGGCGATGCCGGTGAACAGCATGCCCGCCATCGCCACGCACACCGTGACACCGGAGACGACGATCGCCCGGCCACTGGTGGCGGCGGCGATCCTCAGCGCCGTCTGCGCGTCCCGTCCGGCGGCCCGCTCCTCGCGCTCCCGGCGCAGGTAGAACAGGCAGTAGTCGACGCCGACGGCCAGACCGACCAGCAGCATCACGGAGTTGGCGGTCTCGCTCATCGGCTGGAAGTGGCTGACCAGGCCCATCAGACCCATCGTCGCCACGATCGCGGTGATCGCCAGCGCCACCGGGACCAGCGCCGCCACCAGCGCGCCGAAGGCGACGAGCAGGATGCCCAGGGCCACCGGCACTGCCGAGTACTCGGCCTTCTTGAAGTCGTCGCCGAACGCGTCGTCGAACGTCTTCATCATGCTGGCGCCGCCGATCTCCTCGATCCGCAGCGACTCGTGCTCCTTCTGGACCCCCTCGACCGCCTTCAGCACCGGCTCGACCCGCTCGCCCGCGGTGTCCGCCTCGCCGCGCATGTCGAACTGCACCAGCGCGCTGCGGCCGTCCTTCGAGATCGTCTTCGCGTCGTAGGGCGAGGTGACGCCCGTGACCTTCCCGGTGCCCTCCACCGCCGTGACGACCGCGCCGACCGCGGCCCGGAACTCGGCGTCCGTGGCCTTCACCTCACCGGACCTGGCCTGGATCAGGACCGTCTCACTGGCCGGCTCGTCGATCCCGGCGTCCTCGACGATCCGGGCGGCGGTGTGCGTCTCGCCGCCCATCTGGTCGCTGTCCTTGACGTCGACCCGGCCGGCCGCCGAACCGAGCCCCATCGCCAGGACGACGAACAACACCCAGATCCCGACGGCGGCCCATCGGTGCCGGGCACTCCAGCCGCCCGCCCGGGCGGCTATGCCCCGCACCCGTGTCTCTCGGTTCCGCATGACCGGCCTGCCCCCTCATGAGCGGTGCCGGCCCCCTGCCGCCACCTTGCGTTTCGAAGGTATGGGCCGCGTAAGGCCGTCGCGTCGTGCTCCTCGGTGACGTGCGGCGGCGTCGTCTCATCCCTCCGTATCGCCGCCCTCACCGCTGAGGAGGATCCCCGCCCCTTACATCTACCGGGGGTGCCGGACAGCGAGGACTTTCCGAAGAGTTGTTGATTAAGTCACAGGTGCGTGTAGCTGTTGAACCCCGCACACCGCATCGGCGAGAGTGGCGCGCACGTCCGCCCCGCGCGGACCAGGCCGTCGTGCCCACCCCCACGGGGCACGACGGCCGTTCTATGGTGTGCCGATGACGACGATGTACGCGGCGCTGCTGCGCGGGATCAACGTGGGCGGCAGCCGGAAGGTCCCGATGGCCGACCTGCGCACGCTGCTGACCTCCCTCGGCCACGACGCCGTACGCACCCACCTGCAGAGCGGACAGGCCGTCTTCGCCTCGGCCCACGGCGACGAGGACTCCCTGGCCGCGGAGCTGGCGGAGGCGATCGAGAAGCGGTTCGGCTTCCCGGTGGACGTGATCGTGCGCGACCACGCCTACCTGAGCTCGGTCGTCGAGGCGTGCCCCTTCCCGGCCGCCGAACTGGAGGCCAAGCAGCTGCACGTCACCTACTTCTCCGCACCGGTCGACGCGGACCGCTTCGCGGCGATCGACGCACCGGCCTTCCACCCCGAGGAGTTCCGCCTCGGCGACCGCGCCCTGTACCTCTACGCGCCGGACGGGCTGGGCCGCTCCAAGCTCGCCGAAGCCCTCGCCAGGCCCCGCGTCAACAAGGGGCTGATCGCCACCAGCCGCAACTGGAACACGGTCACCAAGCTCGTGGAGCTGACGCACCCCTGACGCACCCCCGCCGCACCCTGACGGGCCCCGACGGTTCGTCGACCTCAGGCCCCGACCGCCAGCGCCACCGGCACCCGCGCCGCGTCGTACCGCTCCAGCAGGACCCGCGCCACCTCCGGTGCGGGACCCAGGACGTCCGCCAGCACGTCCGCCCCGGCCGCGCCCCGCGCGATGCGGTCCGGCAGGAAGCCCGGCGCCAGGACGTACGGGGCGACGGCGACGCGCGCACAGCCGAGCTCGCGCAACTGCCGCACCGCGTCCTCGGTGCGCGGAAGGGATGCGGAGGCGAACGCAGGCCGCACGGCGCACCAACCGGTGAGCCGCCACTCCCGCGCGATTTCAGCGATCACTGCGATCGCCTCCGGGTCGGAGGACCCCGCCGAGGCCAGCACGACCCCGGTCGAGGACTTGTCGGCGGGCGTCAGGCCCGCCTCGTACAGGCGCCGCTCCAGCGCCGACAGCAGCAGCGGTGAGGGGCCGAGCACCTCGGCCTGCCGGATCCTCAGCCGCGGCGGCGCCGCCGCCAGGACCGCGGGGATGTCCGCCTTGGCGTGGAAGGCGCGGGTCAGCAGCAGCGGCAGGGCCACCACGTCCCGCACTCCCTCCGTCTCCAGGGACTCGAGGACGCCCTGCACGGAGGGGACGTTGAAGTCCAGGAAGCCGGTCTCCACCCGCACGTCCGGGCGCAGCGCCCGCACCCGGCGGACCAGGGCGTGCACGGTCGCGGCGTGCCGCGGGTCGCGGCTGCCGTGAGCGACGACCAGGAGGACGGGGCGGACCGGCGCGGACATGGCGTACCTCAGCCCTTCACCAGCAGACCGCGGCTGCGCAGCACCCAGCGCTCCAGCGGGCTGAAGATGATCAGATCGATGGCGATGCCGACGACCAGGATGAGCAGGATGGCCTCGAAGACCATGGCCATGTCGCTGGCGTTGCGCCCGTTCTCCAGCAACTGCCCGAGGCCGACGCCCAGGTCGGGGAAGGAGGCGATGATCTCGGCGGCCATCAGCGAACGCCAGGAGAACGCCCAGCCCTGCTTGAGACCGGCGACGTAGCCGGGCAGCGCGGCCGGCAGCACGATGTGCCAGGTCCCCTTCAGCCCCGTCGCGCCCAGCGTGCGCCCCGCCCGCAGGAAGATCGGGGAGACCTGGTCGACGCCGGACACCAGGCCGTTGGCGATGGAGGGCACCGCGCCGAGCAGGATGACCGCGTACATCATCGAGTTGTTCAGACCCAGCCAGATCACGGCCGGCGGCACCCAGGCCACCGACGGCAGCGACTGGAGGCCGGACAGGATCGGGCCGATCGCCGCCCGCACGAACTTCACCCGCGCCACCAGCAGCCCCAGCGGAGTGCCGATGATCAGCGCGAAGCAGAAGCCGAGCAGACCGCGCGAGACGCTGGTCCAGATGTAGCCGAGCAGTTCGCCCTGGAGCCAGGCCTGGTGCAGCACGTCCCACACGTCGGACGGGGCGGGCAGCTTGGTCGGGTCGTCGACGATCTTGAAAGTGACCAGTGCCTGCCAGACCGCCAGCACCAGCAGGACCGCGACGGTGGGCGGCAGCACCTTCTCGACCAGGGTCTGCCGCAGCGGTGTGCGCCCCTGCTGCACCGACTCCAGTGCGTCCAGGCCCGCCTCCAGACCGGCGAGGTCGCCGCCGTCCTTCGGGCCCGCGCCCCCGGCGGGACGCGTCGTGTCAGTGCTGGCCATGTCGGCGGATCTCCCCACGCAGTTCTTCGGTGATCTCGACGGACAGCTCCGCCACGGCGGTGTCCTCGATACGGCGCGGCTGCGGAATGCCCACCGTCCACTCGCGCGCGATGCGCCCGGGACGGGAGGACAGCAGCACCACCCGCTCGGCCAGCCGCACGGCCTCGCGGACGTTGTGCGTCACGAACAGCACGGACACCTGCGTCTCGCGCCAGATGCGGGTCAGCTCGTCGTGCAGCACGTCCCGCGTGATGGCGTCCAGCGCCGCGAACGGCTCGTCCATCAGCAGCAGCTTGCTCTCCTGGGCGAGCGCCCGGGCCATCGCGACCCGCTGGCGCATCCCGCCCGACAGCTCGTGCACCCGCTTGCCGTACGCGCCCTTCAGGCGGACGAGTTCGAGCAGCTCCTCCGCCTTGTCGCGGCGCTCGGCCTTGGGCACACCCCGCAGCCTCAGGGCGAGTTCGATGTTCTTGCCCGCGGTCAGCCACGGGAACAGGGCGTGCTCCTGGAACATCAGGGCCGGCCGCCCGTCCGTGCTGATGCCGCCCGCGCTGGGCCGGTCCAGGCCCGCCACCAGGTTCAGCAGCGTGGACTTGCCGCAGCCGGAGGCTCCCAGGAGGGTGACGAACTCGCCGGGCGCGACATCGAGGGTGATGTCGTCCAGGACGAGCTGCTGCCCGGCGGGGCCCGCGAAGGACTTCGAGACGTGCTCGATGCGGGCCGCGTACTCGGCCGACTCGGTGCCGTCGGCGGCCTTGGCGAGGGTCGTGGTCGTGGCCATGGTCGTCACCTCCTGGGTGGTCGGATCCGGGCTCTACTCGACGCCGAGTCCGGCGTCGTCGACCGCGGGCTTGCCCTTGGCCTTGAGGACCTTGTTCAGCGGCGTCAGGTCGTAGATGCCGTTCAGGTCGGGCTCCTCCAGCAGACCGGCCTTCACGGCGTGCTCCGCCTGGGCGTCGAGGGTGGAGGCCAGCGGGTCGTCGGTGAGCCTGATCGACTCCCAGGCCGGGTCCAGCACGTCGGCGGGCAGCGCCTTGCCGGAGTCCTTCTCCAACTGCGTGTTCGCCGCGGTCTTCGCATCGTCCGGGTTGGCCGTGATCCACTCGTTGGTGTCGACCGACGCCCTGAGCACCGCCTCCACGGCCTTCGGGTGCTCCTTGAGGAACTTCTGCGACACGATGATGTTCGTGATCACGAACTTCTCGTCGGGCCACAGCGTCGACTCGTCCAGGAGCACCTTGCCGCCCTCGGCGACCAGCTTGGACGCGGTGGGCTCGGGCACCCAGGCGCCGTCCAGGGAGCCGGACCTGTAGGCGTCCGGGGTGACCTTGTTGTCGCTGCGGACCACCGTCACGTCGCCCTTGCCGCTCTGGGCGTCGACCTTCCAGCCCTGTTCGGCGATCCAGTTGAGGAACGCCACGTCCTGCGTGTTGCCGAGCTGCGGGGTGGCGATGCGCTTGCCCTTGACGTCCTTCAGGGACTTGATCTTGTCCGGGTTCACCACGAGCTTCACGCCGCCCGAGGCCGAACCGCCGATGATGCGCAGGTTCTTGCCGTCGGACTTGGCGTAGCCGTTGACCGCCGGGGACGGGCCGATCCAGCCGATGTCGATCGAGCCGGAGTTCAGCGCCTCGATCTCGGACGGCCCCGCGTTGAAGACCGCGTACTTGGCCTCGGTCGCGCCCAGCGCCTTCTGGAAGAAGCCCTTCTGGTTGGCGACCAGCGGGGTGGCGTGCGTGATGTTGCCGAAGTAGCCGATCCGGACCGAGTCGAGACCGTCGATCTTCTCGGCGCCCTCGGCGACCTTGGCGGTGTCGTCGTCCTTCGCCTGGGAGCCGTAGCCGCAGGCGGCCAGGGTGAGCAGCGGAAGGGCGGTTATGACCGCCAGGGTGCGGCGCAGGGCGGTGGTGGCAGGCACGGGAGGTGTTCCTCTCGTTGGTCCGGCACGCACGCCTGTCGGTTGGTCCGAGGTGTCAGGGCGTGGCCGGGAGGTCGGCAGGTCTTCGGCTGCGGGGGGTGAGGGCGCGCGAGCGGTGCGCGTACGTCAGCGCACACATCGCGCCACTCCGCCCTGCCCGCTGCCCAGGGCGCCGCTGCCGACGCGGCCGCCCTCCTTGGCGAACGTGGAGTAGAAGTCGGGGGAGGACATGCTCAGAAGTCCCACCCGTCGGCGTCGGCCGCGTCCTTGACCGGCTCCGGCGCGGCGAAGGACTCGCCGACCATGCCGGCCGTGAGCGTGGTGCCGTCGCTGGGGTCGATCAGGATGAACGAGCCGGTGCGCCGCGAGTCGGCGTAGGAGTCGGCGGGCAGCGGCTCGGCGGTGCGGACCTTCACGCGGCCGATGTCGTTGGCGACGAGCTGCCCGGGGTGCGGGTGCAGGGACAGGTCGTCCAGCGTGAGCCGGGCCGGGATGTCCTTGACGATCGCCTTGACGGTACGGGTGCCGTGCTTGAGCAGGACCCGGTGGCCCACGGTGAGCGGCGCGTCGGCGACGTGGCAGACGGTGGCCTCGACGTCCTGGCTGGTGGCCGGGGCGTCCTCGCTGGGCACGATCAGGTCGCCGCGCGAGACGTCGATGTCGTCCTCCAGGAGCAGCGTCACCGACTGCGGCGTCCAGGCCGCGTCGACCGGCTCGCCGAGCACGTCGATGGCGGACACCTTCGAGGTGCGGCCCGAGGGCAGCACGGTGACCTCGTCGCCCACCCGGAAGGTGCCGGCGGCGATCTGCCCCGCGTAGCCGCGGTAGTCGGGGTGCTCGGCGGTCCGCGGCCGGATCACGTACTGCACGGGCAGCCGGGCGTGGCAGTGCGCCAGGTCGTGGCTGACCGGGACGGTCTCCAGGTGTTCCAGCACGGTCGGGCCGCCGTACCAGTCCATGACCGCCGACGCCTCCACCACGTTGTCGCCCTCCAGGGCCGAGATGGGGATCGCGGTGACCTCCGGGACGCCCAGCTCGGTGGCGTACGCCGTGAACTCCTCGGCGATCGCCGCGAACACGGACTCCTGGTAGTCGACCAGGTCCATCTTGTTGACGGCGAGGACGACGTGCGGGACGCGCAGCAGGGCGGCGATCGCGGCGTGCCGGCGGGTCTGCTCGACGACGCCGTTGCGGGCGTCGACCAGGATCACCGTCAGCTCGGCCGTGGAGGCGCCGGTGACCATGTTCCGCGTGTACTGCACGTGCCCGGGAGTGTCGGCCAGGATGAACCGGCGGCGCGGGGTGGCGAAGTAGCGGTAGGCCACGTCGATGGTGATGCCCTGCTCGCGCTCGGCCCTGAGGCCGTCGGTGAGCAGCGCGAGGTCCGGGGCCTCCTGGCCGCGGCTCGCGGAGGCGCGCTCGACGGCCTCCAGCTGGTCGGTGAGGACCGACTTGGAGTCGTGCAGCAGCCGGCCGACCAGCGTGGACTTGCCGTCGTCGACCGAGCCGGCGGTGGCGAACCGCAGCAGGGTCGTCTCCGACAACTGCCAGACCGACAGCGGCTCGACGGGTTCAGTGGTGCTGGTCATGTCTAGAAGTACCCCTCGCGCTTGCGGTCTTCCATCGCGGCCTCGGACATCTTGTCGTCGGCGCGGGTGGCGCCGCGTTCGGTGAGCCGGGTGACGGCGATCTCGGCGATGACCTTCTCGATGTCGTCGGCGTCGGAGTCGACGGCGCCGGTGCAGGACATGTCGCCGACGGTGCGGTAGCGGACCCGGCGCTTCTCGGTCGTCTCGCCGTCCTTCGGGCCGCCCCACTCACCGGCCGTCAGCCACATGCCGGAGCGGGCGAAGACCTCGCGCTCGTGGGCGTAGTAGATCTGCGGCAGCTCGATGCCCTCGCGGGCGATGTACTGCCACACGTCCAGCTCGGTCCAGTTGGAGAGCGGGAAGACCCGGACGTGCTCGCCGGGGGCGTGCCGGCCGTTGTACAGGTTCCACAGCTCGGGGCGCTGGCGGCGCGGGTCCCACTGGGAGAACTCGTCGCGCAGCGAGAACACCCGCTCCTTGGCCCGGGCCTTCTCCTCGTCGCGGCGCCCGCCGCCGAAGACCGCGTCGAACTTCTCCGCCTGGATCTTCTCGGTCAGCGGCAGCGTCTGGAGGGGGTTGCGGGTGCCGTCCGGGCGCTCCTTGAGCACCCCGCGGTCGATGTAGTCCTGCACGGAGGCGACGTGCAGCCGCAGCCCGTGCCGCTCGACCGTGCGGTCGCGGTAGTCGAGGACCTCGGGGAAGTTGTGCCCGGTGTCCACGTGCAGCAGGGAGAACGGCACCGCCGCCGGGGCGAACGCCTTCAGCGCCAGGTGGAGCATCAGGATCGAGTCCTTGCCGCCGGAGAAGAGGATCACCGGCCGCTCGAACTCGCCCGCCACCTCGCGGAAGATGTGCACGGCCTCCGATTCGAGTGCGTCGAGGTGGGAGAGGGCGTACGGGCCCGCCGTACCCTCCCGTGCCGCTTCGGCGGTCGTCGTCATGCCAGTCCCCTTTCGGTGAGCAGCGCGTGGACCGCCGCGGCGGACTCCTGCACGGTCTGGTCCTGCGACTCGATGCGCAGGTCGGGCTTGACGGGCTCCTCGTACGGGTCGTCCACCCCGGTGAGCCCCGTCAGCTCGCCCGCGGCCTGCTTGGCGTACAGGCCCTTCACGTCGCGCACCGAGCACACCTCGACCGGCGTGGCCACGTGCACCTCGACGTACGCCGTGCCGTTCGCCCCGTGCCGCTCGCGCACCGCGTCGCGGCTTTCCGCGTACGGCGCGATCACCGGGACCAGGGCCGTGACGCCGTTGCGGGCGAGCAGTTCGGCGACGAAGCCGATGCGCTGCACGTTGGTGTGCCGGTCCGCGCGGTCGAAGCCGAGGCCCGCGGAGAGGAACTCGCGGATCTCGTCGCCGTCGAGCAGTTCGACGCGCCGGCCCTCCTCACGGAGGCGGTCGGCCAGCTCGCGGGCGATGGTGGTCTTGCCGGCGCTGGGCAGCCCCGTGAGCCAGACGGTGGCTCCGGTCGTCACGTGGTTCTCCCTGGATCTCGATGGTCCGGTGGTGGCCGGTCCCGGGTTGGTGGCCGGTCCCGTGGTGGTCGTCGGTCCCGTGGTGGTCGGTCCGGTGGTCGTCGTCATGTCAGCCGTGCAGTCCGCACTCGGTCTTCGAGCGGCCCGCCCAGCGTCCGGCGCGGGCGTCCTCGCCCTCCAGCACACGACGGGTGCAGGGCGCGCAGCCCACGGAGGCATAGCCGTCCATCAGCAACGGGTTGGTGAGGACGCCGTGCTCGGTGACGTACGTTTGCACATCTTCCTGTGACCACTTGGCGATGGGCGAGATCTTCACCTTGCCCCGCTTCTCGTCCCAGCCGACGACCGGCGTGTTCGCCCGGGTCTCCGACTCGTCGCGGCGCAGCCCGGTCGCCCAGGCCTGGTAGCCCTTCAGGCCCTCCTCCAGCGGCTTCACCTTGCGCAGCGCGCAGCACAGGTCGGGGTCGCGGTCGTGCAGCCGCGGGCCGTACTCGGCGTCCTGCTCGGCGACCGTCTGCCGGGGCGTGAGCGTGATGACGTTCACGTCCATCACGGCCTCGACCGCGTCGCGGGTGCCGATGGTCTCCGGGAAGTGGTAGCCGGTGTCGAGGAACACCACGTCCACGCCGGGCAGGGCGCGGGAGGCCAGGTGGGCGACGACCGCGTCCTCCATGGAGGAGGTCACGCAGAAGCGGGCGCCGAAGTTCTCGGCCGCCCACCGGAGGATCTCCAGCGCGGTGGCGTCCTCCAGCTCACGGCCCGCCCGCTCGGCCAGCGCCTTGAGGTCCTCGGCCGTACGTTCTTCCTGAACCGCCGTCATGTCGGTTCCCCTCCCGTGGAGTCGGACTGAAGGCCCCGGGCGAGCAGCCCGAGGAACTTCAGCTGGAAGGCGCGGTTGCACGCCCCGCATTCCCAGGCGCCGTGGCCCTGCTCACCCGGACGCAGGTCCTCGTCGCCGCAGTAGGGGCAGTAGAAGGGCGCGGCGCGCTCGCTCACGACAGGGCCTCCTCGGAGGCCCGGGACGCCCAGGCGGCGAAGCGCTCGCCGTCCTCGCGTTCGGCCTGGAAGCGGGTGAGGACGCGCTCCACGTAGTCCGGCAGCTCCTGGGCGGTGACCTTCAGGCCGCGCACCTTGCGCCCGAAGCCGGCCTCCAGGCCGAGGGCGCCGCCCAGGTGCACCTGGTAGCCCTCGACCTGCTCGCCGTGCTCGTCGAGCATGAGCTGGCCCTTGAGACCGATGTCCGCGGTCTGGATGCGGGCACAGGCGTTCGGGCAGCCGTTGAGGTTGATGGTGAGGGGCTCGTCGAAGTCCGGGAGGCGGCGCTCCAGCTCGTCGATGAGCGAGGCGCCGCGCGCCTTGGTCTCGACGATGGCGAGCTTGCAGAACTCGATGCCGGTGCAGGCCATGGTGCCGCGCCGGAAGGTGGAGGGCCTGGCGGTGAGGTCCAGCGCCTCCAGGGACTCGACCAGCGAGTCGACCTGCGCCTCCTCGACGTCGAGGACGATCATCTTCTGCTCGACCGTGGTGCGCACCCGGCCCGAGCCGTGCGCCTCCGCCAGGTCGGCGACCTTGGTCAGGATCGTGCCGTCGACGCGGCCGACGCGCGGGGCGAAGCCGACGTAGTAGCGGCCGTCCTTCTGGCGGTGCACGCCGATGTGGTCCCGCCAGCGGCTGCTGGGCTCGGCGGGTGCCGGGCCGTCGGTCAGCTTCCGCTTCAGGTACTCGTCCTCGAGCACCTGGCGGAACTTCTCCGCGCCCCAGTCGGCGACCAGGAACTTCAGGCGGGCGCGGTTGCGCAGCCGCCGGTAGCCGTAGTCGCGGAAGATGGAGATGACGCCCTCGTAGACGTCGGGTACGTCGTCGATCGGCACCCAGGCGTTCAGCCGCACGCCCAGCTTGGGGTTGGTGGACAGGCCGCCGCCGACCCACAGGTCGAAGCCCGGCCCGTGCTCGGGGTGCTCGACCCCGACGAACGCCACGTCGTTGATCTCGTGCACGACGTCCTGCACCGGCGACCCGGAGATCGCGGTCTTGAACTTGCGGGGGAGGTTCGAGTACGCCGGGTTGTTCAGGACCCGGCGCTTCATCTCCTCCAGCGCCGGTGTGCCGTCGATGATCTCGTCCTCGGCGATGCCCGCCACGGGGGAGGCGATCATCACGCGGGGCGTGTCGCCGCAGGCGGTCACCGTGGACAGGCCGACGCCCTCCAGGCGGTTCCAGATCTCCGGCACGTCCTCGATCCGGATCCAGTGGTACTGGACGTTCTGCCGGTCGGTGATGTCGGCCGTGCCGCGTGCGAACTCCTGCGAGATCTCGCCGACGACCCGCAGCTGAGCCGTGGTCAGGGCGCCGCCGTCGATGCGGACGCGGAGCATGAAGTAGCGGTCGTCCAGCTCCTCCGGCTCGAGGATCGCGGTCTTGCCGCCGTCGATGCCCTGGCGACGCTGGGTGTACAGCCCCCACCAGCGCATACGGCCGCGCAGGTCGCCGGGGTCGATCGAGTCGAAGCCGCGCTTGGAGTAGATCGTCTCAATACGTGTCCGAACGTTGAGACCGTCGTCGTCCTTCTTGGTCTGCTCGTTGCCGTTGAGCGGGGTGAAGTGTCCGGCCGCCCACTGGCCCTCGCCGCGGTGACGGCTCACCTTGCGGCGCGGGGTCGCGGCAGCGGAGTCGGGCGGGGTGGCGGCCATGGGTGACACGTCCTTTGGTGACAGGCGAAATGCGGCTCTGACCTGCGCGCATGGCGCGTGGCACTACGTGGGCATACGTGAGACACGCGTGCGCGTCATTGCGCGGGAGCGAGGCGAATGCGGGGAATCCGGAGGTGCTGGAGGGTGCTCTCAGCGGCCCGGACAGATGGCGCTGGACATGCGGCCGAGGTCGACGTGCCGCCGACTCACCAAGGCAATTCCAGTTCCAGGCATGACGGAAGCGTGGCACGGCGATCTGTAGCTGGTCCAGCTTAATCCAAAATGTGGACACCCTTGTCTCGTGGAGCGAGACATGGGTGTCGTTGGTCACACGTGCGGTGAGCGGTCGGCCGGACGGCCGAAAACCGACGTGTCGGCGCAGGTCAGGCGGGGAAGGCCCCGGGCCACGGCCCGGGGGTGGCCACGTCCGCCTCCTCCTCCACCTTGGTGTCGAACAGCCGGAAGCCGCGGCGCTGGTAGTTGTCCATGGCGAACTCGCCGTCCTTGCTGCAGGTGTGCAGCCACACCCGCTTCGTGACGGCCAGCCCCGGCCAGCGCTCCGCCAGGTCCCAGGCCCGGGCGGTGCCGTACGAGAGGAGGTGGCCGCCGATGCGCCGGCCGCGGAAGGCCGCGATCAGGCCGAAGTACTCGATCTCCACGACCCCGTCGTCGCCGGGCGTCAGCTCCACGTATCCGGCGGGCGTGCCGCGGTCGTGGGCGACCCAGGTCTCCACGCCCGGCCGCTCCAGGTGCTCCCGCCACCGCGCGTGGCTCCAGCCGAGCCGGTCCGTCCAGCGGATGTCGCCGCCGACCGAGGCGTACAGGAAACGGCTGAACTCGGGGGAGGGCACCTCGGCGCGGACGATCCGGACGTCCCCCTCCGGTGCGGCGGCCGGCAGCAGATCGGTGGGCGCCGTCTGCTCCAGGGACCACGTGGTCACGGCGATGTTGGTCATGCCGGTCAGGGAATCATCCGCTCCGCGGATCTGTCGATCCCGCCCGGCACCTCAGTCGAGCGCGTCCTCGATCGACGTCAGCGGCAGCGCGAACAGCATGCGGCCGGACTGCGACCAGACCTCGCCGGTCCGCTCCGAGTACGACATCGAGCCCGCCGGTCCGCTCCAGCACTGCTGCGACCGGTCCGCCCCGCACTCCGCGGCCCGGGCGCCCTCCGTGTCCTGGCGCCACAGGGTCCCGCGCCCGTCCTGCCCGCCGGCCGCGCGTCCCACGTACCAGTGGGACCGGGTCGCGCCGGGCGGCCGGTACGACAGCACGCCCCCGACCTCGGCCGCCCCGGTCTCGTACGCCTCGACCGCGTCCACATGGCCGGCGGAGTCCGTGGCGGGCAGTCCGGTGCGGCCGGGATCCGTGGCCGTGCGCAGCGCGTAGCGCCACAGGCGGGTGGGCCGGTCGCCGTCCGCGGCCACGTGCTCCGTGGCGACCAGGCTGTCGGGGGTGGTGCCGCGGTCCAGGGAGATCGCGCCGGGGCGGGCCGCGCCGTCGGTGTCGGGCAGCCGGTAGGAGGCGATGGCGGGCAGTACGTACCGGTGGCCGCCCGCCGCCCAGCCGCCGGGCACCCGCCCGACGGCGTCCGCCGCGGTGGTGGCGCGCTGGACCCGCTCCACGTCGTACACGTACAGCGCGTCGCGGTCCCCGGCGGCGGTGGTGACCAGCAGCTTGTCCTGGTACCAGACCATGCCGGTGACGGGCGAGGCGAGCCCCCGGTAGTCGTGGCCGCCGTCGACCGGGACGGCGAGGAGCGCCGAGGTGTAGCCGAGTCGGCCGGGGTCGTCGGCGTCGACGAAGGAGACCCGGGCGAGGCCGCCCTGGGGCGTGCCGTCGTCTCGGGACCAGGCGGAGAGGATGACGCGGTGGGTGCCCCAGCGGCCGTCCTCGTCGGCGTCCCCGGAGGTGGTGACCGCGCCGGGGCTCCAGCCCGCGGTGTCGGCCTCGTCCCAGCAGTAGGCGCGGGTGGCGGCGGGGGAGACCGGCAGTGCCTCGCGCTCACCGGCCGTGCAGTCGGCGGCGTCGCGCAGGGTGTGGTCGGCGGACTCGAGGACGGTGTCGACGCCCACCGGGTCGCCCATCGCGGCGGAGAGCCGGTCGAGCCAGGTCGTCGGCACCCGGTGCTCGGTCAGGCGCAGTGCGTCGGTCTCGGCGGCGGAGGTGAGGGGCTTGAGGGCGCCGGGGTCGTCGGCGACCGTGGCCTGCGAGGCGCTGATCAGCGTGGCAGCACCGGTCAGTGCGAGGGCGGCACCCGTCAGGGCGGCGCGCAGTGCCCTGCCCCGTCTGCGCCGGCGGTGTCTGCCGCGCTGCTTCATCGATCCTCCACGGACGCCGGACCAACTGCGCTCGACGGTGGTCGCGTTGCCCGAGGAGCGGATGGGACGGTCCATCAAGGATGCTACGGCAGACGGACCCCCCGGCGGACGCAGACGATGCAAATATGCGAAATCAACCTGCCTTTACGGCCATCCGGGGCGCCCCCCCGACGCCCCGTCACGGCACCCCCGGCGACACCCGCCGCCGCGCCACCGCCGGAGCCGTGGAGTGGGGGAGCAGGTCCTGGAGGTCGGCCGGGAGCAGGATCTCCACTTCCGCGTCCTCGCAGAAACGATACGGCCGGTGTTCCAGATACGCCCCGAGGTACCTCCGCACCCGCGACATCTCGGCCCGTACCGTCACCGTGCGGGCCGGGTCGCCGAACATGTCCCCGGCCAGCCCGGCGGCACTGCGGCCACCCCGGTGCACCGCCAGCAGGTACAGCAACTCCGCGTGCCGCGGACTCAGTTCCCGCGCCCAGTCCTCCGCGCCGCCCAGCACCCGTACCGACCAGCGGCGCGGCTGCGCGAGGTCGAGCACGATCCGGGTCGCGTCCTGCGGCACCGGCCCCGCCGCGGCCCGCACCAGCCAGCCCTCGGCCAGCGGCTCCACCGTGCACGCCCCGAACGCCGGCAGCCACCGCGTGCCCGCCTCCGGCGACTTGGGCAGCACCACCCGGTCCAGGTAGGGCATCCCCGTCACGGCCGCCGTCCAGCCGTCCCGGTCGGTGACCAGCGCCCGCCCCTCCAGCCGGGCCAGCGTCGGAGCCGCCACGGCCCGCAACCGGTCAAGCGAGCGCGTGTGCAGCTCCCGCAGCCTGGCCTCGGCCAGCTTGGCCACCGAGTCGACCCAGGCCAGGGTCGCCGGGTGCATCGTCTCCAGCGGGCCGCTCACGTCGACCACGCCGAGCAGCCGCCCGCTGCGCGGGTCGGTGATCGGCGCCCCGGCGCAGGTCCAGGTCGCCTGCGACCGCACGAAGTGTTCGGAGGCGAAGACCTGTACGGGCCGCCGGGTCACCGCCGGCGTCCCCACGCCGTTGGTGCCGACCACCTCCTCGCGCCAGTCCGCCCCGAGTTCGAACCCGAGCCCGTCGGCACGGCGCAGCACCCTCGCGCTGCCCTCGCGCCACAGCACCCGGCCGTCCTCGTCGGCGACCACCATGATGTGGTGGGCCACGTCCGCGACCGACAGCAGCGCCTCCCGCAGCACCGGCAGGACGTGCCGCAGCTCCGAGCACGCGCGCCGCCGCAGCACCTCCTCCGGCGTCAGCAGGCCGGAACGGAAGTCGTGCTCCGGATCGACGCCGCTGCGCAGCATCCGGTCCCAGGACTGCTCGATCACCGGACGCGGCGCCACCGGAGCCCGCCCGCCCGAGAGTCTCGCGGAGCGGACCTCGCTGAGCATCCGAGCCGCACGCGCCGTGTCGGCGGCGGCGAACTGTGTCACGTCCATGGGCGAGAGCGCCACGGGACCTCGTCCTTCCGGAAGTCGGATGTTCGTCTCATACTGACCGGTTGCCCACGCCGGACGGGCACAGTCCGCACACAGCCGACCGCAAGTTGCAACCCCCTGCAACCCTGGTGGACGACTTCACGGGTGTCCAAACTTGAACCACGCCGTCCCGAGCGGCGTACGCGGCCTGAACGGGCCCGTGTGGCGGGGGTGGTGCCGTGTCGGCGCAGCACCACCCCCGCGCCACGCGGCCGGAATCAGACCACGGGCCGCGCCCGCTCCACCACCGCCGCCAGGTCCAGGGTCGGCGGCAGCGTGCCGAACGCCGCGCCCCCGTCGCCGCCCAGCCGCGAGGCGCAGAACGCGTCGGCGACCTCCGGCGGCGCGTACCGCACCAGCAGCGCGCCCTGGAGCACCAGCGCCAGCCGCTCGGCCAGCAGCCGCGCCCGGCCCTCGGCGGCCGCCAGGTCGGCAAGCTCCGTCAGCAGGTCCCGGATCGCCGCGTCCAGCCGGTGATCGGCCCCGCGCGCCGCGCCCACCTCGGTCAGATACGCGTCCAGTGCCGCCGGTTCCCGGCCCAGCGCCCGCAGCACGTCCAGCGCCTGCACGTTCCCGGCGCCCTCCCAGACCGAGTTCAGCGGCGACTCGCGCACCAGCCGGGGCAGCCCGGACTCCTCGACGTACCCGTTGCCGCCGAGGCACTCGGCCGCCTCCACCGCCACCGGCGCGCACCGCTTGGTCACCCAGTACTTGGCCGCCGGCACCGCGAGACGCAGCAGCGCCCGCTCCCGCTCGTCGCCGCCCGCGGCGGCGTCGCAGGCCGCCGCGAGCCGCAGCCCGAGCGTGGTGGCCGCCTCCGACTCGATCGCGAGGTCCGCGAGGACGTTGCGCATCAGCGGCTGGTCGGCCAGCTTCGCGCCGAACGCCTCGCGGTACCCGCAGTGGTGCACCGCCTGCGCCACCGCCTGCCGCATCAGGCCCGCCGAGCCCAGCACGCAGTCCAGCCGGGTCGCCGCCACCATGTCGATGATCGTGGGCACCCCGCGCCCCTCCGCGCCGACCCGGCGCGCCCAGGTCCCGGCGAACTCGACCTCGGCGGAGGCGTTGGACCGGTTGCCCAGCTTGTCCTTGAGGCGCTGGATCAGAAACACGTTGCGGGTGCCGTCCGCCAGCACGCGCGGCACCAGGAAGCAGGTCAGCCCTCCCCCGTTGCCTTCGGCACGGGCGGTACCCCCAGGGGCCCGCGCCAGGACCAGGAAGCCGTCCGACATCGGCGCCGAGCAGAACCACTTGTGCCCGGTCAGCTCGTACGTCCCGTCCTCGGCCAGCGGACGCGCCGCCGTGCTGTTCGCCCGTACGTCGCTGCCGCCCTGCTTCTCCGTCATGCCCATCCCGAACAGCACCCCGGCCTTCAGGTGAGCGGGCCGCAGCTCCCGGTCGTAGACCCGGGAGGTGAGCCGGGGCTCCCACTCGGCGGCCAGCTCCGGGTCGGCGCGCAGGGCGGGCACCGCCGCGTGGGTCATCGACAGCGGACAGCAGTTGCCCGCCTCCACCTGGGTCCACATCAGGAACGCGGCCGCGCGCCGCACGTGCCCGCCCGGCCGCGACCAGGCGTCGGTCAGGCCCGCCGAGACGCCCTTGCCGAGCAGCCGGTGCCAGGCGGGGTGGAAGTCGACCTCGTCGACGCGGTGCCCGTAGCGGTCGTGGGTGCGCAGCACCGGCGGGTGGGCGTTGGCCTGCGCGCCCCACTCCTGGGTCTGGAACGATCCGCAGCCCCGGCCGAGCCCCGACAGCTCGGCGAGCGCCTCCTCGCGCGCTCCCGCCGTCAGCTGCCGCCCGACCGCCTCCGCCAGGGCCCGGTCGGAGGTGAAGACGTCGTAGCCGGTCAGCGGCGGCGCCTGATTCGTCACGGTGTGGGTACTGCCTGCCATGGACGTGAACCTACCGTGCCGGGGCACCGCGACGGGGGCGTACGCGATCACCGGGCGTCCGCGGACGAGTGCGGCCCTCCGCGCCGGATACCTTTAGGGCGTGCAGCCAGCAAGTGACTCTCCCGAACGGCCCTCGGGCCGGCTCCACCGTGCCCGGGTCCTGTACCGGAACGTCTCCAAACGCAGGACCGCCTGGCTGCTGCTGAAGGACACGGTCAACTCGTGCATGGAGTACCGCATCCTCGGCCTTGCCGCCGAGGCCGCCTTCTTCACCCTGCTCTCGGTGCCGCCCCTTCTGCTGAGCCTCCTCGGACTGCTCGGCTACGTCGACTCCTGGATCGGCGCCGACACCACCGAGAGCCTGCGCGACAACATCCTGGACGCCTCCCGCGCGGTGCTCTCCGAGAAGGGCGTCCGGCAGATCACCGAGCCGATCCTGGACGACGTGATGAAGGGCGGCCGGCCCGACGTCATCTCCATCGGCTTCCTCTTCGCCCTGTGGTCCGGCTCCCGCGCGGTGAACGTCTTCATCGACACCATCACCGTGATGTACGGCCTCGACGGCGTCCGGGGCATCGTCAGGACCCGCCTGATGGCCTTCCTCCTCTTCATCGTGGCCCTGCTGATCGGGTCGATCGCGCTGCCGCTGATGGTGGCGGGACCGGACGCCGTGGTGCGGGTCGTGCCCTGGTCGACGACGGTCGTACAGGTGCTGTACTGGCCGGTCGTCATCATCCTCTCGGTGGCCTTCCTGACCACGCTGTACCACGTGTCGGTGCCCGTGCGCTCGCCCTGGATCGAGGACGTCCCCGGCGCGCTGGTCGCCCTCGCCATGTGGGTGCTGGGCAGCTTCCTGCTGCGCATCTACCTCACCAGCACCGTCGAGGGCCCCACCATCTACGGCTCCCTCGCCGCGCCCGTCGCCGTGCTGCTGTGGATCGGGGTGTCCGCGTTCGCGGTGCTCGTCGGCGCCGCGGTCAACGCGGCCATCGACCGGGTGTGGCCGGCCGCCGCGACCGCCGCCGCCCGCGAGGCCAACGAGCGACTGCGCCAGGCCCAGGTCGCCGAGTACGTGGCCCGTACCACCGCGAACGGAGAGGGCGACCCGGACATGCCCTCCGAGTTCCCCGAGCGCTGGTCCCGCTTCCTGCCCCCCGAGGACGTCACGGCCCGTCTGCGCACCCACCCGAAAAGCGCGCCTCCCGCGAACCACACCCACCCTCACCATCACGGCGACGACGCCTCCTGAGGACAGGGCAAAAGGAAATACGCGCCGCCTTATTGGCATACCGCGCAAGTCTTCCGTGAAGAAGTCCTGGACGGCCGGTGACTTTATCGTGCAACTGTTCGGGACGACTTGTGTACGATGCGTCACGCGTCAGGCGTTTCCATTGCCAATTCGGAAGGTCTCTTTGTGCCCACGATGATTCCGAAGAAGGGAAGTGCGTTGCTCAACAGAGGAATCCGCACGCGGAGGGCTCGCGGCGCCCTGGCCGGCGGCATGGCCTTGACGGCCGCCGCCGCCCTGGCATCCGGCCCGGCCCATGCCACCGTCGGTGCCCCGGCCACCGAAGCGAAGCTGGACTTCGCCGTCCGTCTGACCATAGGCACCGACTACCGCGCGTGCTCGGGTGCCCTGGTGGACGCGCAGTGGGTGCTCACCGCGGCGAGCTGCTTCGCGGAGGACCCCAGCCAGTCGGTCGCTGTCCCGGCCGGAAAGCCCGAGCGGCTCACCCGGGCCACCGTGGGCCGGGCCGACTCCGGCGTCGCCAACGGCTATGTGCGCGAGGTCGTCGAACTCGTCCCGCACCCGAACCGGGACATGGTGCTCGCCCGGCTGGACAAGGCCGTCCCCGACATCGCCCCGGTGCCCCTCGCGGCCGGCGCACCGGCCCCCGGCGCACCCCTCACAGCCGTGGGCTTCGGACGGACGAAGGACGCATGGGTGCCCACCCAGCGTCACCAGGGCGCCTTCACGGTCACCTCGGTCACCGCCGACGCGGTCGATGTCACCGGTCAGGACGGCGACGCCGTGTGCGCCGGTGACGCCGGCGGCCCGCTGCTCCAGAACAAGGACGGTGCCCTGGAGCTGGTGGGCGTCAACAGCCGCTCGATGCAGGGCGGCTGCTTCGGATCGGAGTCGACCAGTACGGACGCCGTCGCAGCGGCGAGCGACGTCGACTTCGTGCGGCAGACCGTCAACCGCGATCTCGGCACCGGCGGTCTGAGTGACCTGGTGGCCTCCGCGGACTTCAACGGCGACGGCCGCACCGACATCGCCGCGGTCCTGGACGACGGATCCCTGCACGCCTTCTACACCAAGCCCGACGGGACGCTGGAGTACGGGCGCGAACTGTGGAACGACAAGACCTGGGGCCCGATGGTGCAGATCATCGGCGGCGACTTCGACGACGACGGCAACGGCGACATCGCCGCGGTGCGCAGCGACGGCACCCTCAACCTGTACACGGGCACCCCCACCGGCATGCTCAACAAGAGCAGGCCCATGTGGCACGACACGTCCTGGAAGACGATCGAGCAGGTCTCCCGGTTCACGTTCGACGGCCGTGACGGTCTGATCGCCCAGTGGGGCAACGGCAATCTCTACGGCTACTACACCGGCGCCGACGGCGTGCTGACCGGCGAGAAGGTCAAGATGTGGCCGGACGCCACCTGGAGCAAGACCCGCCTCACCGGCACCGCCGACATCAACGCCGACGGCCGCGACGACCTGGTCGCGGTGCGCGACGACGGCAGCCTGAACTGGTACGCGGGCAATTCCACGGGGGGCCTCGACCTCGCCCGCAAGCTGTGGCCGGACAACACCTGGACCCCCATGAAGCGCATCGTCGGCGGTGACTTCAACGGTGACGGCAAGGGCGACATCGCCGCCGTCGGCGGTCAGGGCACGCTGCTCCTGTACACGGGGACCGGCACCGGCACGCTGAACAAGGGCGTGGCCATGCGCCCCGCACCGTAGGCGTCCCGCCCGGCCCGCCGGAGCTCCGGCGGGCCGGGCACACCGGGCCGGTGCACACCGGCCGGGGGCTCAGCGGGCGGTCAGCTCGTGGCGGGCCCGGGCCGCCGCGCCCAGCGGCACGGCGTCGGTTCCCAGGGCGGCCCGCAGCAGCTTGACGGGGTGGCCGCTGATCGGCGGCTCGGCGGCGAGCGGCTCCCGGATCAGCGGTTCCAGCAGCGTCCAGGCGCCGCTGACGCCTCCCCCGATCACGACGGTGCCGATGTCGACGAGGCCGGCGGTCATCACGATCGCGCGAGCGACACCGGCGCCCGCCGCCGCGAACACGCCGTGGGCGTCGGCGTCCCCGTCCCGGGCCGCCTCGGCCACCTCGCGGGCCGTCAGCTCCCGCCCGGTGCGCTCGCCGTAGCGGGCCCGCAGCGAACGGGCCGAGGCCAGCGTCTCCAGGTGGCCGCGGCCGCCGCAGGTGCACGGCAGGTCGCCGAAGCCCGGGATGTGGCCGATCTCGCCGGCCGCACCGTGCGCTCCGGTGCGCAGCTCGCCCCCCGTCCACAACGCCCCGCCGACGCCGGTGCCCAGGGTCATGCCGAGGACGTCCTCCTCGTCCGCCGCCGCACCGCACGCGATCTCGCCGCGCAGGAAGGCGTTGACGTCGTTGTCGAGGAAGGCGGGGACGCCCAGTGCGGTGCGCAGGGCGGCGGTCACCGGGAAACCGGCCCAGTCGGTGAACGAGTCGCTCGCCACCAGGATGTGACCGGAGGCCGCGTCGACCACCCCGGCCGCGCCCACCCCCACGGCGGCCAGCCGGCCGGGCGTGCGGGCCCGCACGACGGCGAGCGCGTCCAGTGTCGCGGCGATCATCGCCCGGCCGCCGGAACGGGCCGGAGTGGCCGTGTCCGCGCGGTCGAGCACCTTCAGTTCCTCGTCGCAGAGCACCACCTGGGTGGTGGTGCCGCCGATGTCGACCCCGGCGAAGACCGGGGCGCCGGGACCGCTCACCCCTGCTCCTCCGTCCGCCCGGCGGCGAGGGTCGCCAGCCGCTCGGCCCGGCGGCCGCGCTGCACGACGGGGTCGGGCACGGGCACCGCCGCCAGCAGACGGCGGGTGTAGTCGGTCTCAGGGTGCAGCAGGGTCGCCGACGTCAGGCCCTGCTCCTCGGCCCGCCCCGCCCGCATCACGACCACCCGGCGCGCGAACTGCTGCACGACGGCCAGGTCGTGGGAGACGAAGAGGCAGGCGAAGCCCAGCTCCTCCTGCAGTTCGCCGATTACTTCGAGGACCGCCTGCTGCACGCTCACGTCCAGGGCGCTGGTGGGTTCGTCCGCCACCAGCAGGCGGGGTTCGAGGACCAGGGCGCGCGCGAGGCTCACGCGCTGGCGCTGGCCGCCGGACAGCTCGCGCGGCGCCCGCCGGGCCACCTCCCGCGGCAGCCGGACCCGGTCCAGCACGTCGGCGACCAGGGACTCCCGCTCCCTGCCGGACAGCTTCCTGCGGTGGATCCGCAGCGGCTCCGCGACACACTCGCCGACCGTCATGCGGGCGTCGAGCGAGGCGACCGGGTCCTGGAGCACGACGCCGATGCCGGCCCGCAGCGCACGCCGGGCCCGCGCGCGGGTGGCGGCCAGGTCGGCCCCGAAGAGGGAGACGGACCCGGCCGTGGGCGTGATCAGACCGAGCGCCACCCGGGAGGCGGTGGACTTGCCGGAGCCCGACTCTCCCACCAGGCCGAGGGTCTCCCCGGGGTGGACGGCGAAGGAGACACCCTTGAGGGCGTGCACCGCCTGCTTCCCGCGGCCGAAGACCACGGAGACGTCTTTCAGTTCCACCGCGGGCTCTCCGCCGGGCGTGGCACCGGGCCCGTCCGCCCGCCGCTCACCGCTCTCACCCGACTCGCCGGACCCACCGGACTCGGCGACGGACAGGCGCGGTACGGCGGACAGCAGCCGCTTGGTGTAGTCGTGCGTCGGACGCAGCAGTACGTCCTCGACGGGCCCCGTTTCCACGATGGCGCCCTGGTACATCACCGCGACCCGGTCGGCGAAGTCCGCGACGACGCCCATGTTGTGGGTGACCAGCAGGACACCCGTGCCGGTCTCCGCGGCGAGCCGCCGCAGCAGGTCGAGGATCTCGGCCTGCACGGTCACGTCGAGCGCGGTGGTGGGCTCGTCGGCGATCAGCAGCGCCGGTTCGTTGGCGATGGCCATCGCGATGACGACGCGCTGGCGCTGGCCGCCGGAGAGCTGGAACGGGTAGGAGCGGGCCCGCTGCTCGGGCTCGGGGATGCCGACGCGGCGCAGCAGTTCGACGGCGCGCGCCGCGGCGTCCGCCGCGGAGATCCGCCGGTGGTTGCGGATCACCTCGGCGATCTGCTTGCCGACCCGGGTGAGCGGGTCGAGCGCGGTGGCCGGTTCCTGGAACACCATGGAGACGGTCGATCCGCGCAGCCCGGACAGCTGTTCCTCGTCGGCGCCGACGATGTCGGTGCCGTCGACGACGGCCGTTCCGGTGGCCCGGGCGTTGCCGGCGAGCAGGCCCATGGCGGCCAGCGCGACGGTGGACTTGCCCGAGCCCGACTCGCCGACCAGGGCGAGCGTCTCGCCCGGTGCGACGTGCAGGGACACGCCGCGCACGGCCTGCACCGTGCCGGTCTCCGTGGTGAAGACGACGCCCAGGTCGTCGAGGTCGAGGATGTGCCCGCCGGCGGCGGGAGCGGCCGGTCGTCGAACGGCGCTCATGCCCGCCCCCTCACGTCGAATGCGTCCCGGAGTCCGTCTCCGATCGCGTTGAACGCCCACACCACCAGGATGATGGCGAGGCCGGGTGGCACGATCAGCCACCAGTAGCCCGAGTAGGCCGCGGTCATGCCGGACGAGAGCATGCCGCCCCAGTCCGTGGCCGGGGGCTGGACGCCCAGACCGAGGTAGGAGACGTACGCCACCAGCAGGATCGCGTCGGCGATCTGGAAGGTGGCCGCCACGATCACGGTCGACACCGAGTTCGGCAGGATGTGCCGGACGATGGCGCGCGCGTGGGTGCCGCCGATCGCGCGCAGGGTGAGGACGAAGTCCCGGTTCTTCAGTGTCAGCGTCTCCGCCCGCACCAGGCGCGAGGGCACCAGCCAGGAGATGAGGCCGAGGATGAGGACCAGGCCGGTCAGGTCGGGGGTGGTGATCGCGGAGACCACCAGCAGGATGAACAGGGCGGGGATGGCGATGCCCGCGTCCACCACACGCATCATGACCGCGTCGATCCAGCCGCCCGCGTAACCGGCCGCGGCGCCCCACAGGGTGCCGATGACCGTGGCCAGGACACCGGCCGACAGACCGACGATCAGGGACACCTTGCCGCCGTACATCAGCCGGCCCAGCTCGTCGTGGCCGACCGCGTCGGTGCCGAGCCAGTGGGCGCCGCTGGGCGACTGGTTGACCTGCTGGAGCAGCGTGTGCGTCTGGTCGGTGGAGTAGAGCAGCGGACCCACGAAGCAGAACAGCACGAAGAAGACCACGACCCCGAGCCCGACCACGGCGAGGCGGTTGCGCAGGAAGCGGCGGACCGCGAGCCGGGTGCCGGAGGCGGCGCGCTCGGGCTTCGCGGCGAGCCCGTCCAGGGAGGTGAGGGAGCTCATGACCGACCTGCCTTCACTCGGGGGTCGATGACGCGCTGCAGGACGTCGGCCAGCAGGGTGCCGGTCACGGTGGCGACCGAGATGACCAGGACGCAGCCCAGCAGCACGGGATAGTCGGAGGACTGGGCGGCGGTCCAGAACAGCAGGCCCATGCCGGGGTAGTTGAAGAGCTGCTCCACCACCAGCGCGCCGCCGAAGAGGACCGGTATGTAGTAGCCGAGCATGGCCACTACGGGGGTCAGCGAGTTGCGGAAGACGTGCCGCGTCAGGATGGCCCGGGGACGGGTGCCGCCCGCCCGCGCCGTGCGCACGTAGTCCTCGGTGAGGTTCTCCAGCGTGGCCGAGCGCATGTAGCGGCTGAAGACGGCGACCATCGTGGCCGCGCCGGCCACCACCGGCAGCACCAGCCCCTGGGGCTGCGAGAGGACGTCGGCGACGCTGTTGCCCTGGGGTGCCTGGGCCGGGAACCAGGGCAGGACCTGGCTGAAGACGAGGACCAGGATCAGCCCGAGGAAGTACACGGGGGTGGAGTAGGCGATGAAGCTGAGCGTGGTGATGACGTAGTCGACCGGCTTGTTGCGGCGGACGGCCTGCCACACCCCGAGCGGCACCGCGACCAGCAGGCCGACGACCGCCGAGAGCACGGTCAGCAGCAGGGTCTTCGGCAGCCTCTCGGTGATCAGCTGGGAGACGGGCTCGTTGAGGGTGTAGGACATGCCGAAATCGCCGTGGATCAGCTGGTTCAGGTAGTACACGTACTGAACCGGCAGCGGCTTGTCGAGCCCCTGCTCGTGGTTGAAGGCGGCGATCTGGGAGGCGGTGGCCTGGGGGCCGAGGATGCCGCGGGCGGGACCCCCGGGCAGGGCGTGCAGCAGGCAGAACACCACGACGGTCACGAGGAGGACCACCGCCAGGGCCTGCAGGACACGCCTGATCAGGAAGGAGTAAGTGCTCATGGGTTTCCGGGTGACTGGGTGGGGACGGGACGGCTGCCGGTGAGGGGACGCGTACGCGGGCTCACTCGGTCCACGCCCACATGGCGGGATGGAAGTTGGCGAGGGAGTCCTGGGCGAATCCGCCGAGACCGTCCCTGATCACGGAGACCTGGTAGTCGGGCTCGGGGAGCCAGATCACGGGCAGGTCCGCGGCGAGCGCCTTGCTGTAGTCGGGCATGGCCTCGGCGGACGAGGAGGTGGTGGTCCGGTCGATCAGCCGGTCCACCTCGGGGTTGGAGTAGCTGCCGAAGTTGGAGCCGCCGCCGCTCGCGAAGAGCGCGTCACCGCTGGGGTAGGCGGGGAAGTACCAGCTGCCCGCGCTGCCGAAGAAGGAGAGCTGCCACTTGCAGGCGGGGTCGTCCTCCTTGCACTGTCCGGTCTGCGAGAGGACCGAGTTGACCGGTGCGGTCTTGATGTCGAAGTCGATGCCGGTCTCCTCGAAGGAGGACTGCAGGGCGCTCATCATGTTGTCCGTCTCCGTGGAGCCGGACTGGGAGAGCACCCGCATCCTGAACTCGGTGCCCTTCTCGACGCCCTCGCCGCACTGCCCCTCGCCGGTGCCCGGTGAGGTGCACACCATCGTGCCGTCCTTCATGGTCCAGCCGTGGTCCGTCAGCAGCTTGCGCGCCGCGGAGTTGGAGAACGGGTACGGCTCCGCCTTCTGCTCGTCCGAGAGGAAGGCGGACGGCTGCCCCTGCGGGACGGGACCGTAGGTGGGTACGGCGGTGCCGTTGTAGAGCACCTTGGACAGCGTCTTCTGGTCGACGGACATCTGGATGGCCTGCCGCGCGTACAGCTGCCGGAAGACCGCGCCCATCTCGGGGTTGTTGAAGTTGTACGGCATGTAGGTGACGGCCCAGCCGGACCACCGCTCGACGTGGTAGCCGAGGTCCGTGAAGGACTTCTTGATCCCGAGGTCGGAGGCCCTGATGTAGCCGTAGTCGACCGTGCCCGCCCGCAGCGCGTTCTCCTCGGCGGCCACGGTGGTGAAGGACAGCAGGTTGATCTGCTTGACGTGGGCCGCGCCCCCGCCGTCGTACTTCTCGTTCTCGACGAGCTCGACCCGGCCGGAGGTGGAGAAGGACTTGATCCGGTACGGGCCGCTGACCGTCTTCCACAGCGGGTCGCTCGCGTAGCGGGAGATCTTCTTGCCGGCGTCGATCAGGTACGTCCACACCTTCTTGGCGCCGGCCGGGGTGCGGTCGAGGTCGGAGACGGTCCCGGAGTCGCTGGTCTTGTCCCACGCGTGCTGCGGCATCACGCGGATCATGCTCAACTCGTTGGCGAGCATCCACTGCTGGTTGTAGGCGCGGTCGAAGTCGAGCGTGAAGTGCCGGTCGTCGATGGTCCTGAAGGACGACCAGACGTCCGGGGCCTTGCCCGGGCTGTAGCTGGCCCACGACTTCTTGTTCTCCCTGACCAGGTTGAACCAGAACTCGACGTCCCGTGAGGTGACCGGCTCACCGTCGCTCCAGTGACGGTCGCCGAGGGTGATGGTGACGCTCTTGTCGTCCGCGGCGAACTTCGCGTCCGTCGCCAGCGAGTTGTCCTTGTTCCAGCCGATCTCGCCGGTGGAGCCGTCGTAGGCGATCAACGGCTCCCACAGCACCTGGGATATGGAGGCGTTGTTCGTGTTCAGGTGACCCGGCGTCCCGATCGGCACGATCCAGTTCGGGGTGAAGTTCGCCGGGAGGGCGTAGTTGATCTCGTTCTTCGAGCCGGAGGGGGCGGACACGCCGCCCGTGCAGCCGCTGAGCAGCACGCCCACGGCCGCGCATGCGCCGACGACGAGCGCCCGGCGCCGGCGTGGCGCTGTGCGAGCAGGGGACATGTATCTCCTCCAGGTGAGTGGCCTGGAGGTAGCTAACGCCTGACTCGGTGCATGCACAAACAAAGTTGAGTAACAACTAAGTATCTCCGTTTCTGAAAAAAGTCCTGGCCCTGTCGTAGCCGAGAATTGCTGCACTGATCGCCATTCACGGGACCGCTTTTCAGGCGTACTGTCTGCATCGGACCGACGATGGGGAAGTAAGCACGTACATGAATGAAATAAGTACGCCCGGCCGGAGGGCGGCAGGCACCTCGGCACTGGCGGCGCGAGCCCTCGAACTCATCGCCTCCGGCCGGGCGACCTCCCGGGCCCAGCTCGCCGAGCTGCTCGGCGCCGCGGCCTCCAGCGTCTCGGTGGCCGTGGCCCAGCTCGTCGAGCACGGCCTCGTCGCCGAAGAGGGGACCCAGTCCTCCACCGGCGGACGTCCGCGCAAGGTGCTCAGACTCGGCGGCCAGGACGAGTTCGCCGTCGCCGCCGACCTGGGCGGCAGCCACGCCCGTGTCGGCGTGGTCCTGCCCGGCGGCGAGCTGCGCGACGTCTCCACCGTGCCGCTGGTGATCGCCGACGGCCCGCAGGCGGCCCTCTCCCGGCTCGCCGCCACCCTGGAAGAGCTGGTCGAACGCCACGGCCGGGGACGACTGCGCGGTGTCGGTCTCTCCCTGCCCGGTCCCGTCGACACCGCGACCGGCAGCGTCGTACAGCCCTCCCGGATGCCGGGGTGGAACCGCTTCCCCGTCGAGTCCTGGCTCCGGGAGCGCTTCGCGGTGCCCGCCGTCGCCGACAACGACGCCAACTGCATGGCCGTCGGGGAGCACATCGCCCGCAAGGGACGCCACCAGCAGGTGATCATGGTGAAGACGGGCACCGCGATCGGCGCCGCCGCCCTCGTCGACGGCCGGCTCTACCGCGGCGGCACGGGAGCGGCCGGGGAGATCACCCACATCCGCATCGCCCGCGGCGACCACGTGCCCTGTTCCTGCGGCAACACCGACTGCCTGGAGACGGTCGCCTCGGGCGCCGCCCTCGTGCGGGTGCTGCGGGACGAGGGCGTGGACGTCACCAGCGCCGAGGACGTGGTGCGGCTGGCCACCGACGCGCACCCGGAGGCCAACCGGGCGGTGCGCAGGGCCGGGGACTACCTCGGCCAGGTGCTCGCCGCGAACGTCAACTTCTTCAACCCGGACGCCGTCTACCTGGGCGGCATCCTCTCCACCGTCGAACCGTTCGTCGCCGCCGTCCGTAGCCAGCTCTACGAGAGCTGCCACCCGCTGGTCACCGAACACCTCGCGATCGAGCGCGCCGTCCTCGGCCCCGACGCCGGCCTCCTGGGCGCCGGACAGTCCGCCCTCCAGCGGGCGCTCGCGCAGGCCCTGCGCGAGGTCGGCGGAGCGCAGCTGGACCCGGACCGGTTCCAGACCCCCACCACTCCCTGAAGCAACGCCCCCGCACCACCCGCACGAACGAGGAGCCATGTCGCACCCCAGCACCCCCACCTCGACCCCCGCCCCCTCCCGCCGCCCCGTCATCGCCATCGCCGGCCTCGGCATCGAGTCGTCCACCTTCTCGCCCGCCCGCACCCAGGCGCCCGCCTTCCACCCCTCCCGCGGCCAGGAGGTACTGGACCGCTACCCCTTCCTCGCCGTCGGCGAGGAACTGCGCGAGGCGGCCGACTGGCAGGGCGCCCTGGTCGGCAAGTCGCTGCCCGGCGGCACCGTCACCGCCGCGGCCTGGGAGGAACTCACCGGGGAACTCCTCACCCGGCTCGCCGCCCTGCCCCCGCTGGACGGCCTCTGGTTCGACATCCACGGCGCCATGACGGTCGAGGGCGTCGACGACGCCGAGGCCCTGCTCCTGGAGAAGGTGCGCTCCGTCGTCGGCGACGACGTCGTCGTCTCCACCTCCATGGACCTGCACGGCAACGTCTCCCGCGCCCTCGTCCACCGCAGCGACCTGATCACCTGCTACCGGATGGCCCCGCACGAGGACCACATGGAGACCAAGGAGCGCGCCGTACGGAACCTCCTGACCCACCTCGCCTCGGGCGCCCCCCGCCCGCTGAAGGCATGGGTGCCGGTGCCCGTCCTGCTGGCCGGTGAGCAGACCTCCACCCGGATCGAGCCCGCGAAGAGCGTGTACGGGGCCGTCCCCGAGGTCGAGGCCCAGGACGGCGTGATCGACGCGGCGATCTGGGTCGGCTACGCCTGGGCCGACGAGCCCCGCAACCGGGCCGCGGTCGTCGTCACCGGCCACGACGAGCAGGCCGTGTCCGCGGGCGCCGAACGGCTGGCCGGCGGCTTCTGGGAAGCCCGCCACGACTTCGACTTCGTCGCCCCCACCGGCACCTTCGACGACATCCTGGACGAGGCCCTGGCCGGGGAGCGGCGCCCGTACTACGTCAGCGACACCGGCGACAACCCGACCGCGGGCGGCGCGGGCGACGTGACCTGGGGCCTGACGCGGCTGCTGGCCCGCCCCGAGTTCCAGAAGGAGGACGGGCCGACCGTCCTGTACGCCTCGGTGCCCGGCCCCGAGGCCGTCCGGAACGCCGCCGCGGCGGGCGTCGGGGCCACGGTGACGGTGACGGCGGGCGCCGAGGTCGACGACCGGCACGCCGGTCCCGTCACCCTCACCGGCGTCGTGCACGCCGTCCGGCTCGGCGACCGGGACGCCCGCACCGAGGTCGTGATCCGCGTCGGCAGCGCGTACGTGATCCTCACCGAGCTGCGCAAGCCCTACCACCACGAGCACGACTTCACCGACCTGGACCTCGACCCGCGCGGCGCCGACATCGTCGTCGTGAAGATCGGCTACCTGGAACCCGAGCTGTTCGCGATGGCCGCCGACTGGAAGATGGCGCTCACCCCGGGCGGCGTCGACCAGGACCTCGTACGCCTCGGTCACCGCCGCATCCACCGGCCCATGTTCCCCTTCGACCCCGCGATGGCCGACCCGGACCTGTCCGCCCGCCTCGTCCCCGCCGCCGACCGGCCGCTGACCGGGGACGACGAGTGAGCGCCGTACTCTCCTCGGCGAGCGCCTCCCTGGAGATCGCCGTCGTCTCCCCGGCCGGCGCCCGCACCGCCCGCGAGAGGGGGGCGGACCGCGTCGAACTGTGCACCGGACTGGAGCTCGGCGGCCTGACCCCCTCGACCGCGGCCGTCGAGGCGGCCGCCGAGTCCGGGCCGCCCGTCCACGTCCTCGTCCGCTGCCGCCCCGGCGACTTCGTGTACGACGCCGAGGAGGTCGCCCTGATGGCCGCCGAGGTGCGCACCGCGCTGCGCGCCGGGGCCCGCGGCGTCGTCGTAGGAGCACTGACCCCGGACGGCGCCCTCGACACGGACGCCCTCGCCGCGCTCGTCGGCGCCGCGCGGGACACCGACCCCGCCGCACAGGTCACGCTCCACCGGGCGGTGGACCAGGCGAGCGACCCGGTGGCCGCCGTCGCGGCGCTGCCGGGGCTCGGCATCACCCGCGTCCTGACCTCCGGCGGCGCGCCCACCGCGATCGAGGGGAGCGCCGTGCTGGCCGCGATGGCCGCGGGGAACCCCGCGCTCGACGTGGCTGCCGGGGGCGGAGTGCGGCCCGGTGACATCGCCGGTCTGCTGGCGGCGGGCGCCACCTCGGTGCACCTGTCGGCCAAGACCCGGGCGACGCCCCGGCGCGCGGCGGGCTGGGTGCCCCTCGGCGCGGGCGGCACCTCCGCCGACGACGACACCCACTTCCTCACCGACGGCGACGTCGTCGCGGCGGCCAGGAGAGCGCTCGACGTGGCCGCCGCGGGCCGAAGGGAGGCGGCCCGGGGCACCCCTCGGTGAACGGCCCGCGGGCCGAACCGGGACACTGGCACCGTGGACGCACTCGCCGGACTGCTCGAGGGCCCCCGGGCCCGTGGCGCCTTCATGATCCGGGCCTGTTTCGACCCGCCGTGGGCCGTGCGCGTCGAGGACCGGGCGCCGCTCACCGTGATGCTGATGGTCCGCGGCGACGCCTGGATCGTGCCCGACGCGGGGGAGCGGCTGCGGCTGCGGGCCGGGGACCTGGCCGTCGCGCGCGGCCCCGACCCGTACGTCTGCGCCGACGACCCCGGCACCGCCCCGCAGGCGGTGATCCTGCCGGGCGGCGCGTGCAGCTACCCCGACGGGCGCCCCCTGAACGGCTCGATGGACCTCGGCGTACGCACCTGGGGCGACCGCGCCGAAGGCGAGGCGGTCCTCCTCATCGGCACCTATCTGGTCCGCGGCGAGATCGGCGGCCGTCTCCTCGACGCGCTGCCCCCGCTGCTGTCCCTCACCTCCGAGGACTGGGACAACCCCCTCACGCCCCTGCTGATGACGGAGGTCACGCGGGACGAGCCGGGCCAGGAGGTCGTCCTGGACCGACTCCTGGACCTGCTGGTCATCGCCGCGCTGCGAGCCTGGTTCGCCCGGCCCTCGGCCGAGGCACCCGCCTGGTACCGGGCGATGGGCGACCCGGTCGTCGGCCGGGCGCTGCGGCTGCTCCAGGACGACCCGGCGCACCCCTGGACCGTCGCGGACCTCGCCGCCGAGGCCGGGGTCTCCCGTGCCGCGCTCGCCCGGCGGTTCACCGACCTGGTCGGCGAACCGCCCGTGGGATACCTCACCGGCTGGCGCCTCGCCCTGGCCGCCGACCGGCTGCGCGACAGCGAGGACACCCTGGGCGCCATCGCCCGCCAGGTCGGCTACGGCAGCGCCTTCGCCCTGTCCACCGCCTTCAAGCGCGCGTACGGCGTCAGCCCGCAGGAGTACCGGGCCCCGGCCCCGGCGTGATCCGGCAGGCGGGTACGTCGGCGCCGGGCTGCCCCGGCGTAACCTGGCAGCTGTGTACGCGGAGCGGGCGTCCCGGCTGAGCGGTGCGGTGGTGTGGACCAACACGCCGTCCGGGTCCGGTCCCGGGCGGGTTCTTCCCGACGGCTGCATGGACCTGCTCTGGTACGACGGCCGGCTCCTGATCGCGGGCCCCGACACCCGGGCCTACGTCACCGAGGGCGGCGGGGGCGCCTGGGCGGGCGTCCGCTTCTACCCCGGCACCGCACCCGCCCTCCTCGGCGTCCCCGCCGACGCCCTGCGCGACCGGCGCGTCGAACTGACCGACCTCTGGCCGGCATCCCGCGCACGGCGGCTGGCCGCACGAGTGAACGCCGCCGCCGACCCGGCGACCGGCCTGGAGGAGGCCGCGCTGTCCCGCGCCGCCGAGACCGGGCCGCCGGACCCGCTGCTGGGCCGCATCGTCGCCGCCCTCGACGCGGGCCGCCCGGTCGCCGCGACCGCCGACGCGCTCGGCATCGGAGCCCGGCGCCTGCACCGCCGCTCCCTGGCGGCCTTCGGATACGGCCCCAAGACGCTGGCCCGCGTCCTGCGGCTGCAACGCGCCCTCGCCCTGGCCCGGAACGGCACACCCCTCGCCGAGACGGCCGCCCGCACCGGCTACGCGGACCAGGCACATCTGGCCAGAGAGGTAAGGGAGTTGGCGGGCGCGACCCCGCGCGAGCTCCTGCGCGGCCGGGCATCGGACGCAGCGTCCGGCCGGCCGGATACGTAGCGTCCGGCTCCGTCTCCGTGAGCCGCCGGGAAGAGACGGTGTGTCAGACCACGGCGAGCCGGTCCACCAGCAGCTCCACCCTCTGTGCGGCGTCCTCCGGCAGCAGCCGCCCCGCCCGGGTCAGGGTCGCGAGGCCGTGCAGGGACGCCCAGAACACCTCGGTGAACAGCCCCGGGTGGACACCGTCCCCGGCGACCTCGGCCAGGCTCTCCAGCAGCGCGGCGAAGGCGTCCTTCAGCGGCTCCGGGGTGTCCTCCCGCGCGTACGCCAGGCCGCCGTCGAGCTGGAACAAGGCGTCGTAGACCGCCGGATTGCGTGCGGCGAAGTCGAGGTAGGTGCCGGCGAGCGCGGCGACCCGCTCGCGGGGGCCGACCGCGGCGGAGGTCGCGGCACGCACCGCCGCGGCCAGCTCGGCGGCGCCCTGGAGGGCGACGGCGCCGATGATCTCCCGCTTGCCGCGGAAGTGGCTGTAGAGGACGGGCTGGCTGTACTCGATGCGCTCGGCGAGCCGACGGGTGGTGACCGCGTCCCAGCCCTGCTGCTCGGCGAGTTCACGGGCCGTCGCCACGATGAGGCGCTCGCGCTCCGCCCGTTCGCGCCGCTTGCGTTCCTGTACCGACATGACTGCGATCCTAGCACCGCTAGACAAGGGAGCGGCAGTAGCGCTAGCGTTGCCTCATCATCTAGCGACGCTAGATCCCAGGAGGGGTCATCATGCTCAACGCACTCGAGGTGTTCACCACCGTGATCGTCGGCCTGATGGTGGGGGTGGAGTTCTCCGTCGCCTTCGTCATGAACCGGATCTTCGACGCCCTTCCCGAGGACAGTGACCAGCTCGCCCGCGCCCACGGGGGCCGGATGCTCGGCGCCCTCATGCCGTTCTGGTACATCGGCTCGCTCGTCCTCAGCGCGGTCTGGGCCGTCGCCGGAAGGGACCGCTCCGGTGCCGGACTCGTCGTCGTCGCCGCCGCGCTGCTGATCGTGAGCGTGCTCATGTCGCTCCTGCTGCTCGTCCCGATCAACAACCGGGGCAAGACGTGGACCCCCGAGAACCGGCCCGCGGACTGGAAGGAGCAGATGAACCGCTGGGACCGCTACCACTACGTCCGCGTCGCCGTCATCGTCGCCGCCTTCGCCTGCCTGGTCACCGCCCTCGTCTGAGCCCGGTCCCGACCGGGAGCGGACCTGTCCGGCCGACGGTCTGCTTCGTGTCGGGAAAGGGTGCCACCGGAGTCAGGCCAGCGGTGCGAACAGGTCGACGCCGTGGCCGTCGGGGTCGGCGAGCACCGCGTACCGCTGCCCCCAGGGGGCGTCCCAGGGCTCGCGCTCGCCCTTGCACCCCGCGCCCGTCAGCTCCGCGTAGAAGGCGTCCACTTCGGCGGGCGTGTCGCACAGCAGGGCGAGCGAGTGCCGCCCGCCCCCGGCAGGCGGCTCCCACCCGGGAGTGAAGGAACGGATGGACTCCTCGGTGTCCAGGAGCAGCCGGATCCCGCCCGGCAACGCGGCCTCGGCGTGCGGCTGTCCCTCGGAGCCCTCGGGGAAGGCGAAACCGAGCCGGCGGTAGAAAGCCACGGAGGCGGCCATGTCGGAGACGATGAGGCTGATGGCGTTGAACTGTGCGGTCATGGGGCCACCGTAGGCAGGGCCCGAGGCGCCCGTCTTGAAGAAAACGGACGCCGACTGCCGATCCCGCGGCTCAGAACCTCCTCAAGTCCGTTGAACGACACCGGGCATCGAGCCGATCATGGCTGCATGTTCGGACGACTCGCCCCACCGGAACTCAACGTCCTCGTCCTGCGCGACACGGACGTCGTCGCTCACGGCATCCGCCAGGCGCTCGCCGAGGCGACGCCCGAAGAACGGCCCGGACTGGAGCGCGCCGCGGCCCTGGTCGCGCAGGCCGCCGCGGCCCCCGACGCGGAGCTGTACGCCCGCTGGGTCCACGAACGCCTCGCCGCGGCCGGTCACGAGGGGCCCGTCGACTCCGTCCGCGCCGTCAAGACGCTGCGCGAGGCGGCCCCCGGTCTCAGCCTGCGCCAGGCCGTCAGACTGACGAAGGACGCCGCCGCCCACCAGCCTTAGGCTCCGAGGACTGAACCGGGGGCCGGGCCTTCCCGGTCGTCCGGTCCGACGCGGCCGCCCCGTGCAGCCACAGCGCCCCCGCCACCCCGGCCAGGACCTGTGCGCAGCCGGTCACGACGAGGACCGGCCCGGCCCCGGCCCACCCGATGAGAGCGCCGCCGACGAGCAGGCCCAGTGAGGCCCCGCCCGAATGCAGGACGGTCTCCATGGTGAACGCCGCCCTGCGTTCGGCCCCGGCGGTCTGCTCACTGATCAGCGTGTTCAGCGCCGCGATCCCCCACGGCGTGGCCGCCCCGGCTACGGCGGCCAGCGCGAAGACGCCCGCCACGCTCGGCGCCGCCCGGGGCAGCAGGACGAAGGTGGCCCCGAGCGCGACCCAGGAGAACACCATCAGCGGCGGTCGGGGCAAGCGGTCGATGACCAGCGGGACCAGCAGCGAGGCGACCACGGAGGCGATCCCGTACCCGCTCACCCCGGCAGCGATCAGCACGCCGGGACGGCCGTGCTCAACGCCGAGCACGGCCAGGCCCAGAGTGAACCCGAACCAGCAGACCCCGCCGACTCCGGCCATGAGCACCCCCGCGGCGACCTGAGGGCGAGACCGCAGGACGTCCAGCGCGGAGACTGACGCGGTCGTCCCGCCCGACGGTGCCTGCTCGTGCCGCCGGGCGGCGGGCACCGCGAGCATCGCCCCGGCCGCCAGCGCGACGACGACGCTCTCGCACCACAGCAGGGGCCGCACCCCCCAGGCGACGACGAGCCAGGCCCCGGCGGGCGGCGCGAAGATCATCGACACCCGGTGCGCGAGGTCCTGCCAGGCCAGCCAGCGGGCCGGCCCCGCCCTGCCGCCCCGGGCCACGTACCCGTCGGCGAGGTCGGCCACCAGGGCCCGTTCCGCGGGTCCCAGCAACGCGCCCGCCGCCCCGGTCACCAGGCCGGAGACACACAGCGTGACCGCGCCGATCTGCCCGGCCAGGGCCGCCACCGGAACCACCGCCAGACCGGCGGCGTTCACGGCCATCACCCCCGCCAGGGCCCGCCCGGAGGTCAGCCGCTCCCGCAGCCCCCGGCCCCACCAGCCCACCGTCAGCAGGGGCAGTCCGGCCGTCCCGCCGACCAGCCCGGTGGCCCAGGCCCCGCCGGTCTCGGCCAGCGCCACCAGGGGCAGGGCGACCGCGGTCATACGGGTCCCGATCCAGGTCACGAACGTGATCGCGGTCAACAGCAGCAGAGGTCCTCTTCTCATGTCCCCGATCTTGCGCGGGGGGCGTCACGGCAGGTAGGGAGCGCTTGACGCGCCCTGCTCATACACTGCGGGCATGACCCCCCGCCTGAGCGTCGAGGACCTGACGCTGACCGAGGCGGTCGCCCGCCACGGCTCGGTCGGTGCGGCCGCCAAGGAACTGCTCACCACCCAGCCTTCGGCGTCCCGCCGCCTGTCGGCCCTGGAACGCAGGCTGGGGACCCGCCTGTTCGAGCGCGACACCACGGGCGCCCGGCCCACCCCGGCCGGAAGGGAACTGGCCCGTCGGGCCGCCCGCCTGCTGGCCGAGCTGGACGCGCTGCCCGACCAGGTCCTCGCGGCCACCGACGCCCCCTCCCTGGCCGTGGGCACGATCCAGGCCCTCTCCCCGATCGTGTTCACCGCCCTGGACGCCGAACTGCCCGGGGTGACGGTCCACCCCGGGATCGACCACGGACCGGCGCTGGTCCAGCAGGTCCACGACGGTCTGCTGGACGCCGCGGTCATCACGATCGCCGAGCAGACGAACCTGCCCCGAGGTGTGCAGGGCACCCTCCTCGGAATCTCGCCGCTGATCCTGTTCCTGCCCGAGGGGGCGGCTTCCCCGCGCGCGGGCAAGCGGCCGTTGGCGGGCCGGACCGTGCTGTACTCCACGATCGACCTGTTCGGCGAGACGGTCCGGGCCAGGCTCTCCGCACTCGGCGCCGCCCCACGGCGCGGCCCCACTATCGAGGCCACGCTCCGCATCGCCCGCCACCGCCGGACCCCGGCGCTGGTGCCGCTCCTGGCCGCCCGCTGGTGGGCCCGCGCCGGAGACCGGCTCCTGCCCTCCCCGGTACCGGGCCAGGTCACGCTCTCCCTGCTCACCCGGCCACCCCGGCCCGCCTTCCTGACCGAATCGCTGCCGGGCATCGCCGAGCGGGTCCTCGGAGACGGCCCCGAGGCACCGGGCACGGCCGAGACGAGCTGAGCGCACGTACCGTGGAACACCTGTACGGCAGGATGGCCGCATGATTCGTCACGTGCGCGTCCTGCCGGTGCTGCTGCTGGCCCCGCTGCTGCTCACCGCCTGTGGTTCCGAGAAGGCCGACGCGGCCGGTGCGCCCGGTTCCCCCTCGGCGGCCGCCCCGGCCGCGGCAGCCCCTGACACGGGCGCGGACGAACTCCGGGTCCGCGCCCAGGCGATGGGTGTGGCCCCCGAACTGGTCTACGTCACCGAGGCCCCCGGTTTCACCCTCGCCCAGCAGTCCGTCGGCGTCCTCGGCGACGAAGGCTTCTCCGCCACCTGGGTCTCCGGCGAGACGAACGCGCTGCTGCGCCTCGCCGTCGACCGGGGCACGATCACCGCCGACACCTGCCCCGGGCAGCCCGTCGGCGACATGTCCGGCGAGCACACCACCTGCGAGCGCGACGGCAGGGCCTGGTACCGCACGGGTGCCGGACGCCACGAGTACGCCCTGCCCGAGGACGGTCACGTCGTACGCGTCTCCGCCGAGACGGACGCCGTGCCGCGCGACGTCCTGCGCGCCGCCGCCCTCGCCGCCCACCGTCCCGACGCGGCCGAGACCGACCGTCTCCTGCCCTCCGTCGACCCCGCGCCCGCCACGCCGGTCGAGCGCGGCGACCTGCCCCCGTTCGGCGACGGAGCGCCCGACAACCACGTGGACGTGGGCGGCTGACCCGGTCCGCGGAACGCAGGCTCTAGGCGAGGCTCGGCGGTGCCGTGCTCGCCCGTCGCACCAAGCGGGTCGAGAGTTCCGTGCGGGTGCTCTCCGGGTGGTGGCCGTCCATCATGCGCAACAGCAGGCGCAGCGCGGTGGCCGCCATTTCCGACAGGGGCTGGCGGACCGTGGTCAGCGCGGGAGTGGCCCAGCGCGCCTCGGGCAGATCGTCGAAACCGACCACGCTCACGTCCCGGGGCACGGTCAGGCCCCGCTCGGCCAGCGCTTCGTAGACGCCGAGAGCCATCGCGTCCGAGCAGACGAACACCGACGTCGGAGGGGTGGGCAGGTCCAGCAGTTCGCGCATGCGGCGGCGGGCCGTGGCCCGGTCGAAGCCGGCGTGGCGGACGTACTCGGGACGGTGGCGCACTCCCGCCGCGGCGAGTGCGGATCGGTACCCGGCGACCCGTGCGCCGCTGCACTGCCTGCGCCGCCGGCCGGCGACGACGGCGATGCGTTCGTGGCCGAGGGCCAGCAGATGCTCGGTCGCCGTCACCCCGCCCCGCCAGTTCGCCGCGCCCACGGAGACCACGCCGGGCGGTGGTTCCACGGCCGGGTCGATCAGCACGAAGGGGATGCGGTGCCGCGCCAGCCAGGCGTACTGGGCGGCGGTCAACTCGGCCAGGTTGAACAGGACCCCCGAGGTGCCGCGTACGGCGATCCGGTCGAGCAGGCCGCCCTCGGGCCGGGGCTCCTCGGGGGACCCGGAGCGGGGCCGGTTCAGGTCCGCCGAGACCACGACCTCGAGACCCGCGTCGTACGCCGCCTCCTCCACGCCGTGCAGTACCGCGCCCGACCAGGAGCTCTCCAGGGAGTGCACGACGAGGTCGACCAGCCGGGGCGCCCGTGCGGTGTCGAAACGCGGGCGGCGGACGTAGCCGAGGCGGTCCAGCGCCTCCGCGACGCGGCGCCGGGTCTCGGGGGCCACGTCCTCGCGCCCGTTGACCACCTTGGACGCGGTCGGCACCGAGACTCCCGCCGCCCGGGCCACCACCGCCAGCGTCGGCCCGGCCGACGTGCTCTCACTCGCCGTACGGGCCATCGGTCGACCACCTCTCCGGCCCGTCCGGGCCCGGGATAGAAAGCGCTTCCTATCCTAGGTTCGCCGTGTCACGGCGGGAAGAGCGGGGAGTGGGGGGGTCGGGCGGGCCGGGGACGCGGGGGTGTTCAGGACGGAGTGCAGGTCAGCCGGAAGCCGGTGAACTCCGCCGTGAACGCCCCGTCGACCAGGTCCACGGCATGGATGCCCGCCATCGCGCCGGTGAAGCGCAGCCGGTCGCCGTGGTCGTCGGAGAGCCGACTGAAGTCCAGCACCGGGCCGACCGGGGTACGCGCACCGTCCCGGAGGTACCAGAAACGGGCGTCCGCGTGATCGACCGTCACCCCGAGGGTCAGCGGCACGCCCGGGGCCGCGTCCACCAGGGCCACCCGGCGTGCTCCGTCCCCGGCCCGGTCGACGAGACTCAGCACCGTACGGCCGCCGCCCCGCCACTGCTGGCCACGCTGCCCCTCACCGGCATCTTCCGCCCAGGTCAGGTCGAGCGCGAGGTACGCCTCCGCGTCGTACCGGAGCACGAGCCCCGCCGCCTGGGTGAAGCTGCGCGGCCGGGCGAGGACGGTGACGTGAGCCTCCGCCCGGTGCTCGGTGAGGCGCTGGGCCAGCAGGCTGTAGGCCCACCGGGACTCGGGCCCGTGCCGACCGCGCAGCCGAATGCGTCCCGGCCGGGTCGTCGCGTCGGCCCAGGAGGGGTCGGGCGGCTCGCGCAGGGTGCTCCACGGCCAGGACAACACGCCCGTCGGGACAGCCGGCGGCTGCGGCGCGGTGCGCGTCGGGATCTCGGCCCGGGACGGCGTGGCCGTCGGGGGAGTGGGCGGTCGCGGGGCGGCGGGTGTTGGTGCGTCGGCCTCGAACGGCGTGTGGGTCGGCGGGGTGGGCGGTCGCAGGTCGGTGGGTGTTGGTGCGTCGGATGCGGGCGGTGTGTCCGTCGGGCGAGTGGGCGGTCCCGGGGTGGTGCGCGTGGGCGTGTCGATGCCGGGCGGTGTGTCGGTCGGCGGAGTGGGTGGTCGTGGGGTGGTGGGTGTTGGTGCGTTGGCCTCGGGCGGTATGTCGGTCGGGGGAGTCGGTGTTCCCGGGGCGGTGTGCGTGTGCGTGTCTGTGCCGGGCGGTGTGTCGGGCGGTCCCGGGGCGGCGGGTGCTGGTGCGTCGGACCCGGGCGGTGTGTTCGCCGGGGGAGTGGGCGGTCCCGGGGCGGTGGGTGTCGGGAGCTCGACCTCCACCTCGGGATGTGTGCCGCCCTGGCGCAGCCGGGGCCAGCCGTCGTCGTCCCAGGTCACCCACTGGACGGCGGTCTCGCGGCCGAGGGTGCAGCGCGGGCCGTGCGGGGTGGTGAGCGGGCGGGCGGCGAGGTGACCGAGGACCCAGTGACCGCCGGGTGTCTCCACCAACTCCCCGTGCCCGGCCTTCTGCAACGCCAGTGAGGGGTCGTCCCGGCTGGTCAGCAGCGGCCGGTCGTCGAGTTCGTACGGGCCGGCCCGCGCGGGGGCCCGGGCCACCCGCACCCCGTGCTCGAAGCCCGTGCCGCCCTCCGCGAGCACCAGGTAGTAGCGGTCGCCGCGCCGCAGCAGCTTCGGCCCCTCGACGAGCCGGTCGTGCTGGAGCAGCAGGCGGGTGCCGCCCACCGGTGCGAGCGTCCGTCGGTCCAGCTCGGTCATGACGATCCCGGCGAAACGCCGGCCGCCCGGGCGGTGGTCGTTCTGCAGGTTCAGCAGCCACAGCCGGCCGTCCTCGTGGAAGAGGGCCGGATCGAAACCGTGGCTCGCCACCCGCCGCGGCGCCGTCCACGGCCCCGAGACCTCCGGCGCCGTGCAGACGTACGTGTCCAGGTCGAAGTACGGCGTCCCCACCGAACGGACGACGGCGTACACCACCCAGAACCGCTCCCCGTCCCAGCTCAGCGACGGCGCCCAGACGCCGCCCGAGTCGGGCACCCCGGCCAGCGAACCGCCGGGCGCCGAGCCCTCCACGTGGCCCGCGTACTCCCAGTGGGCCAGGTCCCGGGAGCGGTGGATCGGGATCGTCGGGAACCACTCGAAGGAGCTGGTGGCCACGTAGTACCAGTCCCCGGCCCGCACCAGCGCGGGATCGGGGGCGAACCCCCTGATCACCGGGTTGCGCAGCACCGTCACTTGAGGGCTCCCAGCGTGACCCCCGAACGCCAGTAGCGGCGCATGGCCACCATCATGACGGCCATCGGGACGATGGACAGCAGCGCGCCGGTCAGCACCAGGCTCGTCAGGTCCACGCCCGACTCCAGGCGCTTGCCCGACCAGTTGTACAGGCCGATGTTGAGCGTCCAGTTCTCCTCGCCGCGCAGCACGGTCAGCGGCAGGAAGAAGGCGTTCCAGGTGTTGACGAAGGCGAGCAGGAACACCGTCGCGCCGCCCGTCGTCATCATCCGCAGCACGATGCTGAAGAAGATCCGCAGCTCACCCGCGCCGTCGATGCGCGCCGCCTCCAGCAGTTCGAAGGGGATGGTCGCCTCGGTGTACACCTTGGCCAGATAGACGCTGAACGGATTGATCAGGCACGGGATCAGCATCGCCCACGGGGTGTCGACCAGGCCGATGCGCGAGAACAGCAGATACAGCGGGAGCGTGAGCAGGGCGATCGGGATCAGGAAGGAGCCCACCACGCACGCGAACACCGCGCCGCGGCCCGGGAAGTCGAACCGGGCCAGACCGTATCCCGTGGCCAGCGCGATCAGCGTGCCGCCGAGCGAGCCGACGCCCGCGTACAGCAGCGAGTTGGCCGTCCAGCGCAGGAAGATGCCGTCCTCGTAGGTGAACAGCTGCTCCAGGTTGTCCCACAGGTGCATCCCGGAGAACCACAGGCCGTTGCTCTGGTAGAGCCCCGTGCGGTCCTTGGTCGCGGCGACCAGCAGCCACCACACCGGGAACAGGCTGTAGACACTCGCCATGACCAGCCCGAGGAGCACGAAGCGCTGTCCGCCCCGTCCGCGGGAGGCCGCGTCCGGCCGGGGCAGGCGCCGCACACCCCGGACGGCCGGCCGCCGCGACGTGCCCTTGCGGTCGTCGGTCAGCACCATCAGTCGGCCTCCTTCGAGGTGAACCGGTAGAAGAGGAAGGAGGCCGCGCCGAGGATCAGCGCGAGCAGCACCGACAGGGCGGCGGCGTAGTGGTAGTTGCCGGCGTTGAACGCCTGGTTGTAGATGATCATGATCGGCGTGAAGCTGTCGCTGACCGTCTGGGGGGTGACGTTCCTGAAGAGCGCGGGTTCGTTGAAGATCTGCAGCATCTGGATGATCGACAGCAGACCCGTCAGGACCAGAGCCCCGCGCACGTAGGGGATCTTGATGCTGCGGGCGATCCGGATCTCGGAGGCGCCGTCCAGCCGGGCCGCCTCGAACAGCTCGCGGGGCACGCCCTGGAGCGCCGAGTAGATGATCACCATGTTGTAGCCGATGCCGTGCCAGGTCAGCAGGTTGCCGATGGACGGCCACACCATCGACGGCGCGAAGAAGTTCAGGTCCAGGCCGAAGAGGTCACCGATCGGCGTCAGCGGGCCGACGTCCGGGCTGTACAGGTTGACCCACACGATGGCCGCGACCACCCCGGGAATCATGTACGGCACCAGCAGCAGGATCCGGAACCGGCCGGCCACCCGTGCGGCCAGCGCGTCCAGGAACAGCGCCAGCACCAGGCTGACGAGCAGCATCACCGGGATCTGGACGCAGGCGAACAGCACCACCCGCAGGATGGAGGTCATGAACGCCGAGTCGGTCAGGCCCTGCGTGTAGTTGTCGAGTCCGGCGAACTCGGTGGTCGAGCCCCCGAGTCCGAGGCCGGACTGCTGTTCCACGAACAGCGACTGGTGGACGGCGTAGCCGATCGGCAGCAGGTACAGGAAGGCGAAGCCGAGCTGGAAGGGGACCGTGAAGGCGGCCCCCTTCCAGCGCAGGGAGCGGATCATGGTGTTCAGCCCTTGACGTTGATGCCGCGGGACTTCAGGTCGTCGACCGTCCACTTCTGCATGTGGGCCAGCAGATCGGTCACCTTCTGCTCCTTGCTGACCACCTTCGCCCAGCCCGCCTGCAACTCGGTGAACATCGCGGTCCAGTTGGGCCCGAAGGCCCAGTCGGTGGTGACGGTGCCCAGGCTGTCGGTGACGACCTTCTGAGCGGGCCCGTAGTTCGCCCCCAGCAGCTTTCGGGAGATCGACTCGCCCACGTACGCGTCACTGTCGGCCAGCGCCGGCATCACGCCGTTGCCGGTCTCCGGGCTGGCCATCGTCTTGACGGCGCCCGGGTCCGTGGACATCCACAGCGCCGCCTCGGCCGCCTGCCGCGTGTGCTCGCACTCCTTCGTCACCAGGGTGACGCTGCCGGTCAGGTTGGTGCCCGCGGGCGTCTTGGGCGCCTCGCCCCGGAAGGCGGGCCAGGGGGAGAGGGCCCACTTGCCGAAGGACTTGGAGAAGTTCTGCACCATGCCGGCCATCTGCCAGGTGGAGATCTGCCGGGTCGCGGTGGAGCCGCTGTCGTAGGTGCGCTGCACGGCCGCGTAGTCGGCGAAGGACATCGTGGAGTTGAGGTCGTTGTCGATGATCTCCTGGATCACCTTCGCGGCCTTCAGGGTGCTCTCGTCCTGGAAGTCGACCTTCCAGGCGTCGCCGTCGATGGCGTACCAGTGCGCCCCGGCCTGCATGGCCAGCACCTCCAGGGTGCTCGGGTCCTCACCGGCGAAGTTGGTGATCTCGATGCCGTGCTTCTTCAGTTCCTTGCCCGCGGTGACGAAGTCGGCCCAGGTCGCCGGGGGTTCGATGCCGTACTTGTCGAAGACGTCGGTGCGGTAGATCGTGAAGTTCGGCGAGGAGCTGGTGGGAACGCCGTACAGCTTGCCCTGCACCTGTGCGCTCGCCCACGAGCCGGCGTTGAACCTCTCCTTGTCGGCCCCGACGTACTCGGTGATGTCGGCCAGCGCTCCCTGGGAGACCCAACTGGTCACGTACTCGGCGGTGTTCTGCACCAGGCAGGGCGCGTTGCCCGCCTTGACCGCGTTGGTCAGCTGCTTCTGCATGGTCAGCTGGTCGGTGACCTTCGTGTACTTCAGCTGTACGTCCTTGTGCGAGGCGTTGAAGGCCTTCACGACCGCTTCCTGGCCGTTCGCCCAGCCCCAGAAGGGGAGGGTGACCGGGCCGGAGGCCCCGTCGTCCGAAGAGTCCGAGCCGCCGCAGGCGGAGAGCAGGCCCGCCAGCGCGACACCGGCGACGGCGGCGGAGGCGAGTCTGCTCCGGGGAGAGGTGAGCTTCATGTGACCGTGATCCTTCGGAATCGGGCGTTCTCGGAACGGTGAGGGGGCGGCTCGACGGCCGTCGGCGCACGACGGGGAGCCGGAGAACGGGAGGAAACGGAGGGGAACAGGGGGAAACGGGGGGAATGGGGCTACGGCGGCCGGCGGGACATCGGCACGCGGCTACGGACGACCGGCTGAGCAGAAGCTGAAGCAGAAGCTGTAGTAAGCGGTTGCTGGGACGTTAGGCCCAGCGAAACCCGGATCGCAAGAGGTGTGCGGCGATTGCCGGTGATTGATTGCAGAAAACGTTTACGTAACGCGCGCTAGCCGCGTCGCCGACGCCGGGCCGGCGGTTGTACCGAGTTGCGGACGACGACATGGGTGCCCAGCACCAGGTGCTCGCCCTCGCCGCCGCGCCGCCGTCCCGCGCCTGCCTCGCGCCGGTCGGCCACGGCGCGCAGCGCGACCCGGCCCATCTCCTCGTAGGGCACGTGCACGGTGGTCAGCTGCGGGGTGAGCTGGGAGGCCAGCGGAATGTCGTCGTACCCCACGATCGACACGTCCTCGGGCACCCGCAGACCGGCCGCGCGCAACGCCTGCGCGGCGCCCGCGGCGACCACGTCGGTGCCGGCCAGCACCGCCGTGAACTCCCGCCCGTCGCGCAGAGTGTCCATGACGGCCTCGTACCCGTGCTCGTAGTCGTACGGCCCGTGGCGCACCATCCCCGCCTCGAACGGCACCCCGTAGGCCTCGAAGGCCCGCCGGGCGCCGCGCAGCCTGCCCTGGGCGGTGGTCAGTTCGGCGGGTCCCGGCAGTACCAGGACCTTGCGGTGCCCGGCCGACAGGAGGTGGCTGGCCATCGCGTAGGCGCCGCCCTCGTTGTCGTAGTCGACCGTCGTGGCCGGGATGTCCCCCTCCAGCGGGGGCCTGCCCACCAGCACCAGGTGCGAGCCGGCCGCGTCCAGGGAGCGGGCGAAGCGGGCCATGCGCAGCTGGTACTCGTCGTAGTCGTAGGCGCCGCCGAGCAGTACCACCGCGGCCACGCCCTGCTGGCGCATCGCGTTGACCAGCGCCAGCTCCCGCTCCGGGTCGTCGCCGGTGGTGCCGACCAGGGAGAGCCAGCCCCGCAGGGTGGCGGCGCCCTCCACACCCTTGGCGACATGGGCGAAGGCGGCGCCGGTGATGTTGTTGATGAGGATGGCGACCGTCGGGGTGCCGCCGCCGGCGAGGGAGCGGGCGTGGGCGTTGGTGACGTAGTCCAGGTCCCGGACGACCTTCATCACCCGGCGGCGCAGCTCTTCGGAGACCGGGTAGTTGCCGGACAGCACCCGCGAGACGCTGGCCACGGAGACACCGGCACGTTCTGCCACGTCGCGGATGGTCGCCCGGCCGGCCTCGCCGGTCGCCTTGCGCTGACTCACCGTTGCGACTCCTTCGTGGTGACGGCCCGGTCGCGTCCGCGGCTCCGGTACCGCCCGGCGCGGCTGCGGAAACCGTATCCCATCGTCGTCACGGTGTTCCCGGTCGCGGGGGCACGGCACATCAGGCCACCCGGGCCAGGTCGGCGTGGCGTACCTGGTGCCGCGGTGGCAGGCCCGTGACCAGGCGTTCCAGCTCCTCGACGACGATCCGGCCGAGCCGCTCCAGCTCGGTGCCCTGCGAACCGGCGATGTGCGGGGTGAGGACGACGTTGGGCAGCCGGTAGAGCGCGGAGCCCGCGGGCAGCGGCTCGGGCTCGGTGACGTCGAGGATCGCGTGCAGGCGGCCCGAGACCAGCTCGTCGGTGAGCGCCTCGGGGTCGACCAGGGCGCCCCGCGAGGTGTTGATCAGGACGCCGCCGTCCCGGACGAGGGCGAGCCGCCCCCGGTCGAGCATGCGGTAGGTCTCGGGGATGTCGGGGGCGTGCAGCGTCACGACGTCGCTGCGTCGCAGCAGCTCGTCGAGGGGGAGCGACTCGGCGCCCAGCGCGGCGGCCTCGGCGGGAGTGACGTACGGGTCGTGGAGCAGCACGGTGAAGTCGAACGGGCGGAGCAGTTCCAGGAGCCGGCGGCCCACCCGGGAGGCGCCGATGACGCCGATCCGGCGGCCGACGTTGCCGGTGGCGGCCGTCTCGGCGAGGGGCGGATAGGCGTGCGTGACGCGGAAGCGTTCGCGGTGGGTGAAGGTGTCCTTCCCGGCGAGCAGGATCATCGCCAGGGTGTACTCCGCCACGGGCAGGGCGTTCGCGGTCACCGCGCTGGAGACGGTGATGCCGCGCTCCCACAGGGCCTCGCCGACCAGGGAGCGGACCGAGCCCGCCGCGTGCAGGACGCTGCGCAGCCGGGGGGCGGTGACGAGGAGCCCGTCGTTCAGGCGGGGGCAGCCCCAGCCGGTGACCAGTACCTCGGCACGGGCGAGGGCGTCCGCGACGGCCGGGTCGGCGAAGTCCCGTACGACGACGGCGGGATCGAGGTCGGCGGCCGCGGTCAGCCGAGCCATGAGGGGCGGGGGAAAGAGCAGGGGGAGGTGCACCGGGTCCATCGCGAACACGGTCCTCGGCGGGCGGGCACTGGGCATGGCTCTCCTGAGGCGGGAGGTGTGGGAAACGTTTTCTGAAAGCGCCTTCTACCGTAGGTCCGGCGTGAACGGCCGGTCAATCGCCCGGGGAGCGACGATGAGGTGGGACGGAGCGGCCAGTGTTTTCGAAAGTTGCCCGGCCCCTTGACGTCCGGGGCGTACGGGAACAAGCTCTGGCGCACCGATCGGTAACCGCTTACTACATACCTGCCGGCCATCGGTCCGTCTTCCCCGCGAGGAGTGCCATGCCCCCGTCCCCGTCCCCGTCCCCGTCACGGTCCCTGTCCCGCCGCACCGCTCTCCGGGCGGCCGGTGCCACCGCCCTCGCCGCCGGTCTCTCCCAGGTCACGGCCACTACGGCCGGCGCCGCGGAGCCCTCGGGTGCCCGGCCCCGGCTGGTGACCCATCCCGTGCCGGCCGGCGCCCCGGTCAAGACCGACAGCTTCACCGTCAAGGTCCGTACACCCGGCGGCCGTTGGCAGACGCTCGGCGTGTACCGGCCGACTCTCGCCGAGATCAACCCCACCACCGGCAGCAAGAAGCAGTTCGACTCCTCCCTCGCCCACTTCGACTTCTCCGGCGAGGTCGAGGTCGAGGTGACGTACATCAAGGGCGGCGTGCGGAAGGTGCGGGTGCGGCCGGACTCGTACGGCATCACCCCCGAAGTGCGCGCCGACACGCTCCGTTTCACGCTGGACCGGCCGCGGAAGATCGTCGTCCAGATCAACGACGACCTCTTCGACTGCCTCCACCTGTTCGCCCGCGAGACCGAGAGGAGGCGGCCGAAGGAGGACGACCCCGACGTCCTCCACTTCGGCCCCGGCGTCCACACCACTCCCGACGGCTACCTCGACGTGCCCTCCGGCAAGACCGTCTACCTCCACGGCGGCGCCGTCCTCAAGGCGACCGTCCGCTTCAAGGACGTCCGGGACGCCCGGCTCGCCGGCCGTGGCCTGCTCGCCGGGACCACGGCGGGCGGCGTCCTCGTCGAGGGCTCGACCGACATCTCCATCGACGGCGTCACCATGCTCAACCCCAACGGCTACGCCGTCCAGGTCGGCCAGTCCGCCCACGTCTCCATCACGGACATGGCGGCCTTCAGCTCCAAGGGCTGGGGCGACGGCATCGACGTCTTCTCCAGCAGCCACGTCACGATCGACGGCGTCTTCATGCGCAACTCCGACGACTGCGTCGCCATCTACACCCACCGCTGGGAGTACTACGGCGACACGAGAAACATCACCGTGCGCGACTCCACCCTCTGGGCCGACGTCGCCCACCCCGTCAACGTGGGCACGCACGGCAACACCGACCACCCCGAGGTCCTGGAGAACCTCCTCTTCCAGAACCTCGACATCTGCGACCACCGCGAACCCCAGATGGGTTACCAGGGCTGCATCGCCCTCAACACCGGCGACAGCAACCTGATCAGGAACGTGAAGGTCGACGGCGTCCGCGTCGAGGACTTCCGCTGGGGCCAGCTCATCCACATGCGGGTCATGTACAACACGAAGTACAACACCTCGGTCGGCCGCGGCATCGAGAACGTCTACGTCAAGGACCTCTCCTACACCGGCAAACCCCTCGCGACCTGCATGCTGCTCGGCTACGACGCCGACCACCCGGTCAAGGACGTCACGTTCGAGAACCTCGTCGTCAACGGCCAGGTCATCGCCGACTCGATGCGCAAACCGGGCTGGTACCTCACCACCGACTTCGTGCCCATGCACGCCAACGAGCACGTGACGAACCTGAGGTTCCTCACCACCGCCGAGGCAGAGGCGGCCGCCGCGTCATGAGCATCCCGGCGACCAGCCGCCGCGGCTTCCTCGGCGGCGCCGCGACCCTGCTGCTGACGTCCGGTGCGAGCGGACTGCTCGCACCGGGACCGGCCCGGGCCGCGGGCGGGGAGAGCCGGACCCTCCCCGGCTCCCCGTGCCCCTTCACCCACCCCGGCCTGCTGCACACCGCCGAGGACCTCGCCCGCATGAAGTCCGCCGTCGCCGCCCACGAGGCCCCCGTCCACGACGGCTACCTCGCCTTCGCGGCCCACGCCCGCTCGCAGGCGACGTACACCATCCGCAACACCGGGCAGGTCACCTCCTGGGGGCGCGGCCCCGGCGACCACATGAACGAGGCCGTCGCCGACTCGGCCGCCGCCTACCAGAACGCCCTGATGTGGTGCGTCACCGGCCTGCGGGCGCACGCGGACAAGGCCCGCGACATCCTCGACGCCTGGTCCGCGTCCCTGACGACGATCACCGGCGCCGACGGGCCGCTCGGCGCCGGACTCCAGGCCTTCAAGTTCGTCAACGCGGCCGAACTCCTGCGCCACAGCGGCTACGACGGCTGGGCGGACGCGGACCTCGCCCGCTGTGAGCGGTCCTTCCTGGACGTCTGGTACCCCGCGGTCTCCGGCTACATGCTCTACGCCAACGGCAACTGGGACCTGACGGCCGTCCAGTCGATCCTGGCCATCGGCGTCTTCTGCGAGGAACGCACCCTCTTCGAGGACGCCCTGCGCTTCGCCGCCGCCGGCGCGGGCAACGGCAGCGTCCCGCACCGCGTCGTCTCCGCCACCGGCCAGGGCCAGGAGTCCGGCCGCGACCAGGGCCACGAGCAGCTGGCCGTCGGCCTGACGGGCGACGCCGCCCAGGTCGCCTGGAACCAGGGCGTCGACCTGTGGGGCTTCGACGGCAACCGCATCCTCGCCAACGCCGAGTACGCCGCCCGCTACAACCTCGGCGACGACGCCCCGTTCACCCCCGACCTCGACCGCACCGGCAAGTACCTCAAGACGACCGTCTCCGCCAAGGCCCGCGGCAACCTGCCCCCGGCCTACGAGATGTACTACGCCCACTACGCCGGTGTCCGCGGCCTCGACGCCCCGCACACGAGGGCCGCCGTCTTCCGCGGCGCCGACGGCACCCGCGCCGTCGAGGGCGCCAACGACGACCTGCCCGGCTTCGGCACCCTCGCCTACGCCGGAGCCAGGCCCCCGGCACCTACCGCTCCCGCGGCTCCCGCAGGCGTCACCGCGGTGGGCGCCGACGGCGCGATCGGCGTCGCCTGGTTGCCGTCCGCCTGGGCGTCGACGTACACCGTCCGCCGGGCCGGCCGCCCCGAGGGCCCCTACCAGGAGATCGCCGCCGGACTGACCGAAGCGTCGTACACGGACTCCGGCGTGCGCCGTCACCCCGGGCGGACGTACTACTACACGGTCACCGCCTCGGGCGACCACGGCACCGGCCCCGACTCGGCCCCCGCCGCCGCGACGGCCGGTCTTCCGGCCCCCTGGTCCTCCCGCGACCTCGGCGACGCGCGGATCCCCGGCTCCGCCGCCTTCGACGGCGAGCGCTTCTTCCTGGAGGCGAGCGGCACCGCCGACACCTACCGGCTCGTCCACCTGCCGCTGCGCGGAGACGGCACCGTCACCGCCCGGATCGTGTTCCCGCTCAGCTCGCAGTACGCCAAGACCGGCGTCACCCTCCGCGACTCGCTCGACCCGGCCGCCCCGCACGCCTCGATGCTGATCCAGGGCCTGCCCCTGCACACCTGGAGCGGTGTATGGACCGTACGCCCGAGAACCGGCGCCGCCGTCTCCGCGACCGGCGCGACACCCGTACCGCCGGCCCAACAGCGCGCGATCACGGTCGACGCGTCCTTCCCGATCTCCGACCTCGGCGCGCTGCCCGAGTCGGCGACACCCATCGAGGCCCCGTACGTCGAGGGCGCGGGCGACGGCTACCGGCTGCGGGCACCCTACTGGGTCCGCCTCACCCGCAGGGGCCGCCGCTGCACCGGGGCGATCTCCCCGGACGGCGTCCACTGGACCGAGGTCGGCAGCACCGAGGTCGACCTCGGCCGCACCGCGTACGCCGGTCTCGTCCTCACCTCCTGCCTGGGCGTCGACGAGGAGTACGCCGAAACCGGCACCGGCGCCTTCGACAACGTCACCGTCCGGTCCACGACCGGCGGCGAGGTCTGGTCGGTGCCCCGGCCCGCCCGCGCCCCGGGCGGCCCCCACGCCACCACCGGTGCCGACGCCGTCGAACTGGCCTGGACCGACCCGGACCCCGCCGCCCGGTTCACCGTGCTGCGCGCCCCGGCCGCCGACGGCCCCTTCCGGCCGATCGCCCACGACGTCGGTCCCGTCGGCTTCGGCACCCGGGTGCGGTACAGCGACCCGACCGGCAGGCCCGGGACGACCTACCACTACGCCCTCGCGAAGACCAACCGCGCCGGACGCGGCCCGCGCTCCGCACCGGCGTCCGCCCGCATGCCGCACCCGGCGACGCCCCGACTCACCTCTCCGGCCGACGCGTTCGCCACCACGGGCGTCCCCTTCCAGCACCTCCTGCGCGCCGCGCACGAGCCGGTACGGTTCACCGCCACCGGTCTCCCCGACGGCCTGCGCCTCGACCCACGCACCGGCCTGATCACCGGCACCCCCACCACCACCGGCGCGTTCACGCTCCGCACGACGGCGGCCAACGCGACCGGCACCGGAGCGGCCGTCCTCCGCCTCACCGTCACGACGCCGCCGCCCGCCCCCTGGACCTACGGCGACCTGGGCGACGTCATCCGGGACGACCGCGCCCACGCGACCCTGGGCGTGGCCGCCGTCCGCACACCCGGCAGCACCTCCCACGAGGACGGGACCTTCGTGGTGCGCGGCGCGGGCACGGACCTGAACGTCAACAACCAGGGCATGACCGGCCAGTTCGTACGGCGCACCGTCACCGGCGACTGCGAGGTCACCGCCCGGCTGGTCTCCCGTACCGGCGCTTCCGCCGACCGGGTGGGCCTGCTGATGACCAAGTCCCTGTCGCCGTTCGACCAGGCGGCCGGGGCGATCGTCACCGGCGGCACGCAGGCCCAGTTGATGCTCCGTCCGACGGTGGCCGGAAAGTCGTCCTTCACCGGCGGCGCCGCGGTCACGACCCCCTGCCTGCTCCGCCTCGCCCGTACCGGCACCACCTTCACCGCCCACGCCTCCACCGACGACGGCGCCACCTGGACCACGCTCGCCTCCGGCGAGGTCCCCGGGTTCGGAGACGCCCCCTACCACGTGGGCCTGGTCGTCTGCTCCCGCAGCCCGCTGGCCCGCTGCACCACAAGGTTCGACGGGGTGAGCGTCACCCCGAGCTGACCCAGCAGCCCCTGTTGACAGTTCCACCCCACGGAACGGAGACCCACCATGAGCCGCACCTCCCCCCACCGGCGCCCCGGCAGAATGCCGGAGCCGAGCCGCCGCGGTCTGCTGAAGGCCGCCGGCGGTCTCACCGCCGCCGTCGCGGTCGGCGCCTCCGCCACGGCCCTCACCGGCAACGAGGCCGGGGCGGCACCGGCCGCCTTCACCCACCCGGGCATGCTGCACGCCTACGGCGAACTCAACCGCGCCAAGGTGCGGGTCGCCGCGGGCGACGACCCGTGGCTCTCCGGCTGGAACCGGCTGACCGCCAACGGACACTCCGCCGCCACCTGGACCCCCCGACCCCAGGCCACGGTCGTCCGCGGCGGCACCGGCCAGAACTACACCCTGCTCTACAACGACATCCACGCCGCCTACCAGAACGCCCTGCGCTGGAAGATCGCCGGCACCGCCGCCAACGGCGACTGCGCCGTCCGCATCCTCAACGCCTGGTCGTCCACGCTCACCGAGGTAACCGGCAACGCCGACCGCTATCTCGCGGCCGGGATCTACGGCTACCAGTTCGCCAACGCCGCCGAACTCCTGCGCGACCACCCCGGCTTCGACCTCGACCGCTTCAAGGAGATGATGCTGAACGTCTTCTACCCGCTCAACAACCGGTTCCTGAACGAGCACAACGACGCCTGCATCACGAACTACTGGGCGAACTGGGACCTGTGCACCATGAACTCGATCCTCGCGATCGGCATCCTCTGCGACGACGCCGCGAAGTACGACCAAGCGGTCGACTACTTCAAGAACGGCGCCGGGAACGGCTCCGTCCGGCACGCCGTCCCCTTCCTCCACGACGCCGACGGCTACGCGCTCGGCCAGTGGCAGGAGTCCGGCCGCGACCAGGGGCACACCGTGATGGGCATGGGCCTGATGGGCGCCTTCTGCGAGACGGCCTGGTCCCAGGGCGACGACCTGTACGGCTACGACGACAACCGGTTCATGAAGGCCGCCCAGTACGTCGCCAAGTACAACCTGGGCCAGGACGTCCCCTTCACCACGTACACCTGGGGCACCGGCCAGAACTGCGCCCAGCGGTCCCAGACCGTCGTCTCGGCGGCGAGCCGGGGCCAGGCCAGGCCGGTGTGGGACACCCTCTGGTACCACTACGGCCGCCGACGCGGTATGGACGTGCCCTACATCAGGGCGATGGCGGAGAGCGTCCGCCCCGAGGGCGGGGGCGGCGACTACGGCTCCAACAGCGGCGGCTTCGACCAGCTCGGCTTCGGCACCCTGATGTACGCGAAGTGACGCACCGGCACCCTGGCGGAGGGTGACGGCGCCACTACGCCGTGAAGGCCGCCACCGTGTCCAGCCCGGCCTGCCGCAGCGTCCGGTGGACGGCCGGGCGGGCACCCCGCACGGTGAGGGCGACCGGCTCCGGCGTGCGGGTCACCGTCCGCAGCAGCGCGTAGGCGCAGGCCAAATCGATATGGTCCAGACCGGTCATGTCCAGGGTCCACGATCCCGGCTCCCGCAGCCGCGGATCGAGGAGCAGCTCCTCCAGCACGCCCAGGGCGGGCGCGTCCAGGTCCCCGGAGAAGGCCAGCACCGCGTGCTGCCCGTCGGCCTCGGCGATCCTTACGGGTGCGTCCGTCACGGCAGCCTCCTCGGTCGCGCATCGCGTGCGTGGTCTCCATTGTCCCCCAGCCGTGGCGACGGGGGCCTCCCGGAATAGATCCCCGGTCACGTGGCGCTATGCCTTGAGCGGTACGAGAGTGCGGCGAAGGGCTGGTGGGCGCATGCGGTCAGGCCAGACGAACCCCGTGGTCGGGACGGTCCACGGCGCGGTACGCGGCAGGTACGAGCACGGAGTCGCCGTCTTCCGGGGCATCCCCTACGCGGCGCCCCCCTTCGGACCGCGCCGGTTCCGCCCGCCCGTACCCCCCGAGCCCTGGGACGGCGTCCGAGACGCGGGGTCCTTCGGCCCCACCGCCCCGAAACCGCCGTACTCCGAGGCCTTCGCCCGCTACCTCTCCGACCCGGCGATCCCCGGCGACGACTGCCTCAACCTCAACGTCTGGACCCCCGAACCCGGCCCCGGCGCCCGCCTGCCGGTCCTCGTCTGGCTGCACGGCGGCGCCCTGACCAGGGGCTCCTCCGCCGTACCGGTCTACGACGGCCACACCTTCGCGCGCGACGGCGTCGTCTGCGTGTCGATCAACTACCGACTGGGTGTGGAGGGCTACGGACTGTTCCCCGACGCCCCCGCCAACGCCGGCCTGCGCGACCAGATCGCCGCCCTCCAGTGGGTGCGGGACAACATCGCGGCCTTCGGCGGCGACCCCGACCGGGTCACCGTCGCCGGTCAGTCCGCGGGTGCCATCAGCACCGGCGCGCTCCTCGCCGCACCCCGGGCCCAGGGACTGTTCCGGCGGGCCGTGCTCCAGAGCGGCGCACCCGAGGCCACCGACCGCGACAAGGTACGGCGCATGGTCCGTCGCATGGCCTCCCGCCTGAAGATCCCCGCCACCGCCGAGGCCTTCGCCACCGCCGACCGCGACCAGCTGCTGCGCGCCCAGGCCGAGGTCGGCCGCTTCAGCAGCCCCGTACTCGGCGGCCCCGGCTTCGGCCTCGTCGTCGACGGCGACGTACTGCCCCGCGACCCGCTGCAGGCGCTCCTCGACGGCGACGTGGCACCGGGCGTCGACCTCATGATGGGCTGGACCCGCGACGAGTACCGGCTCTGGCTGGTCCCCGGCGGCCTCGTCGAACGCGTCGACCGACTCGGCGCGGTGGCCCTCGCGGGAGCCCGCGCCCGTTGCCACTGCGGCAACGAGGTGGTCCGCGGCTACCGCACGCTGCGCCCCGACGCGGGGGCCGCCGAGACCGTGGGCCAGCTCGTCACCGACCACCTGCTCCGCATCCCGATGCACCGCGTGGCCGACGCGCGGCCCGGCTCCTCGCACCTCTACGAGTTCGCCTGGCCGTCCAACCTCCCCGACCTCGGCGCCTGCCACGCCCTGGAACTGGGCTTCGTCTTCGACTCCGGCGACGGTCCCGACGCACGCAGGCTCGCGGGCGAGGGCGCGCCGCAGGCCCTGGCCGACGCCATGCACGGGGTGTGGGTGCGGTTCGCCGAGTCCGGAGACCCCGGCTGGGAGTCCTGGGACGCCACCCACCCCGTGCGGGTCTTCGGAGACGGCGACCCGCGTACGGCCCACGGCCCGCTGGACGCCGAGTACGACCTGTGGAAGGCCGACGTCAGCTCGCCTCGTACGCCCCGAGGAACGCGCCCCAGGCGCCTGGTCCGACGGTGACGTGTCCCTGCGGGGCTTTGGAGTCGCGGATGTGGATGGCGGTGCCTTCTTGGGCGACCTCGACGCACTCGCCGCCTTCGCTGCCGCTGTAACTCGACTTGAACCACTCAAGCGCGGTGCCGCTACTCATGCTTCTCCCAGGAGACGGTCCAACAGGTCCTTCGTATCCTCGGTGTTGAGGGCCTGCGTCCGCAGCATCGCATACTTCTGAGTGAGGATTCCCACCCCGTCCGGATCAGCGATCAGCTGGCTGCCACGGTGCGTTTCCATATACGCGAGCCGCTGGTAGTCGGGTGTTTCCAAGAGGACGAAGGGGCCGTCCAGTCCCGCGTGCGAGGTGCGGCCGAGCGGCATGATCTGGAGGGTGATGCCCGGCACATCCGCACACTCGCGCAGCTTCCGCACCTGCTGCGTGTGGACATCCCGACCCCCCAGGTGGTCCCTCAGTACCGCTTCCCAGATGACGAAGCTGGTGGTGGGCGGCACCTTGCGGTGCAGGATCTCCTGGCGCTCCATACGCCGTGCCGCCAACTGCTCGATCTCGTCCGCAGCGTAGACAGGCACCCGACTGCGGAAGACGGCGCGGGCGTACTCCTCGGTCTGGAGCTGCCCAGGTACGGCCAGACTCGCGTAGACGGAGATGGCGATCGCTTCCTTCTCCCGATCCAGGTATTCCTCCGCCCAGAGCGGCACGAGGTCGACCTCTGGCATTTTGCTCAAGGCAACCGACAACGCCCCCTTGGTCCCCAGGAGTTCGTCGAGCTGCTCGGCGAGATCCGGTTTCAGTGGGCGGCGGCCCTGTTCGATCGAGGCGATCTGCTGCTCGCCGATGACGAAGCGCTCGCCCAGGGACCGTTGGGTGTGCCCCGCCGCCTGCCGGTAGAGGGCGACCAGCGCGCCCACCATCTTCATCGCGGAGGCGTTCCTCCGTGTCGTCGTGCTCATGAGGTCGAACTCCCCACCCACGCGCGTACGTTCACCAACGCGCACCCGTACAGCCCGGCTGTACGGCCATGCGCACTGTCCCATCATGACCACGGAGCGTGACCCTCGTCACGTGAACAGTGAAACTCCACCCTCGTCCCCACGTGAACGCCTCTACCGCCGGGAGCGCCGGTCCGTCCCCGCCGCGCGGGCGTTCGCGAGGGAGGCGCTCGCCGACTGGGGTGTGCGCGGGCGCGCGGACGACGTGGTGCTGTGCGTCAGCGAACTGGCGACCAACGCCCTGGTGCACGGCGTGCCGCCGGGCCGGGGCTTTCTGCTGCGGCTGTGGCTGCTGCCCTGCGGGGACGGCGTACGCGTCGAGGTCCACGACAGCGGGGACGGTGTACCGGCCGTACCGCTGGACCCCGGCGAGTCGGACGAGGGCGGGCGCGGGCTGCTGCTGATGTCGGAGCTGGCGGACAAGTGGGGTGTGACGGAGCGGGAGCCCGGCAAGGTCGTGTGGTTCGAGTGTGCCGCACGGGTGGACTGACGGGGCACGCCCGTCTGCCCTCGGGGGCCTTCACCGGATCTCCACGCTCCGTCAGGTGCGACGCGTCAGGCCCAGCAGCCGTTCACGGTCGCGGCGAGGCCGTCCATGGCGTCCTTGATGTCGCTGGGGTCGGCCGTCGAGTTGTTCTCGATGAAGGAGAAGATCCGCCAGTCGCCGTCGTCGGTCCGCGTGACACCGCTCAGCGCGATGGCACCGGTGAGCGTGCCGGTCTTGGCGTGCACCTTGCCGACGGCGCACTCGGAGTTGGGGTCGTCGAAGCGTCCCCACTCCGGGCCCAGGCTGGCCCCGGCCTCGCCCGCGATCGGCAGGCCCTCCAGGATCGAGCCCAGGGCGGGGGACTCCGTGATCGCGTCGAGGAGCTGCGCGAGGGTCGCGGCCGGGATGCGGTCGGCGCGGGAGAGGCCGCTGCCGTCGTGCATCTCGAAGTTGTCGAGGGAGATGCCGTACGAGCTGAGCGCCTGGCGGACCAGCGCGGTGCCGGCCTCGAAGGTGCCCGGCTTGCCCAGCTCCACGGCCGTCATGCGGAGCAGGGTCTCGGCGATGTTGTTGTCGCTGGTCTTGAGCATCTTCTTGACGACGTCCGACAGCGGCGCCGACTTGTGCTGCGCCACCGGTACGTCGGACTGCTTGGCCGTCGTACGGCTGACCTCGCCGTCGACGGTGATGCCCTGCGCGGCGAGCTTCTGCGCGAAGACCTTGCCCGCGTCGATCGAGGTGTCCTGGACGGCGGCGCCGTCGACGACGAGTGAACGGACCGGTGCGATCTCGGTGGGGTAGTAGCCCTCGTTCCAGCCCTCGGCCAGGCTCGGCTCGGCGAACAGGCTGTCGTCCACCCGGACCTGGACGTCGGTCCGGCCGGCCGCCTTGAGGCCGTCGGCGGCGGTCCTGGCCAGCTCGGCGACGTCGTCGCTCGTGAGGGTGCGGTCACCGCCGCCGACGAGGGTGAGGGTGCCCTCGCCGTACACGACCTTGGTGGTGAACTCGTGGTTCGCGCCCAGCAGCGTCAGGGCCGTGGTGGCCGTGGCGAGCTTGGCGTTGGAGGCCGGCATGAGGGCGGTGGAGCCGTTGTGGTCCCACAGGGCGGTGTCCGAGTCGGCGTCGAGCACGACGCCGCTGACGTCGGTGCCCAGACGCTCGTCGGCGAGGCGCTCGTTGAGGTTCTTGACCAGCTGCGCGTCGTCGGCGGCGAGGTCGTCGACCGAGATGCCCTGCGGTCGCGGGGTGTTGTCGTCGGCGGCGAAGGCCGAGGTCCCGGCCAGCGTGGCGGAGGCCACGGGCACGGCCATCGCGAGCACGAGGGCCCGGCGTGCGCCGACGCGGCTCACTCTCGCCCTGCGGTGCCTGCGCCGTCCGCCGGGGGCGAAGGTGTTCGTGGGGGTTTCCTCTGGCGTACCAGTCATGAAGTGAAATCCAAAGATCGGTTACTTCGTTCTGTGGGGGTGAAGCGTTGGGCACGCTACCAGCCGTCATATGAAGGGCCGGGAGGCAAATTGACGGAGTGTGAATATCTTGCGACCGAATGAACGGATGGCCGTCCGAACGCTTTCGTGACGGGGATTCTCCCGATGCCGAACGGGAAATTCTGTTGCCCTTCAGTTCCCCGGGGCGCTGGACTTCTGGGCATCGCCCCGCCACCGGGCGCGCAGCACCGCGCCGCCGGCCACCGCCAGGCCCGCCACCGTCGCGGCGGCGATCACCCGCCCCAGTCCGGAGCCCGTCCCGGACACCGGAACGGCCGCCGCGGCCGCCACCACGCCCGCACCCGCGCACGCCGCGGCCGCCTCGCCCCACACCCGGGCGGTCCCGCGGCCCCACCGCCACGGCCACGTCTCACTGGTCACCAGGTAGGCGACCAGGAGCCCGATCACACAGGCGCCCTCCCACCAGGCCGGTTCCCTGAAGGCCGCGATCACCACGACGCCCGACGCCAGCAGCGTCGTCCGGTGGCGCAGCAGCCGGTAGGACCACCAGAGGGCCTCCACCGACGGCCGCCGGTCCAGCGAGGGCGCCGCCCACAGCGCGAAGGCGACCGCGCAGACCAAGGGCACCGCTTTCCCGGCCGTGTCCACCGTCGCCCACGGCCGCCAGGCCATCACGACCGCCGCCGCCCCCAGCACCCGCACCGGCACCGTGCCGATCCAGTAGCCGAGGTACTCACGGAGGCCGACCCGCGTGTCCAGCGCCGTCATCCCGCGCGCCCCCTTCCGCCGACCCGCCCCGCCAGCAGCGGCGCCAGCGCCAGATCCAGTGACTCGCCCTCGGTGTGCCGCAGGACCGGCACACCGCTGTCCCGCAGGGCGAACCGCATCGCGTCGCGCTCGGCGCGCCACAGCCGCAGCCCCAACTCGCCCGCCTCGTCGCCCGGTTCCACCACCGGGTCCCCGCTCGGTATCTCCACCACGACCGGGCGGCGCCCCCGCGCCTGGAGGTCCCGCAGCACCTCCAGGATCCGTGCGTCGCTGAGCGGGGTGAACACGTACACCAGGGCCCCCTCCGGCAGCGCGGGCGGCGGGACGCGCTCCAGCCCGTCGCCGCCGAAGGAGCGGTCCTTGCGGACGTCGAGGACGCTCTCCACGATGCGGTAGAACGCCGCGTCCCCGGTGCCCGGCGCCAGCCACCGGGTGGTGCCGCCGGTGGAGACGACCCCGACCCGGTCGTGGGTGCGCAGATAGGCCCGGGTCAGCCCGGCGGCGGCCCGCACCGTCTCGTCCAGGGACGACAGCCCGGTCACCGGGTCGACGACGTCCCCGAACGCGTCGATCAGCATCACGGTGTCGGCGGCCCGCTCGGCCGCGAACCGGTGCAGCTGCACCGACCCGCGCCGGGTCGTCGACGGCCAGTGGATGCGCCGCTGCCGCTCCCCGGGGACCCAGGGACCCACCCCGATGACCTCGACGCCCTCCCCGGACTGCGGCGAGGCGTGCTCGCCGAGCCGCTGCGGCAGCCGCACCGGGATCGGCGTGAACCGGGCCTGCGTGGCGCGCGGGAACACCGACACCTCGGCCGCCTCGACGCGCACGGTGCGACGGACGGTGCCGCCGGGGTCGTACACGTCGACGTCCACCGGACCGAGCGACCAGCGGCCCCAGTGCAGCGCCGTGTGGCGCAGCGTCACCGTGGACGGGCCGACGACGACCTCGTCGAGGCGCAGGCCGGGGCCGAGCGTGACACCGGGGTCGAGGCGCACGGCCTCGCCGTCGTGGGCCAGCGCGATGCGGACGGTGACCGTGTCGCCCTCGAAGCACCGCCCCGGCTCGACGGTCGTCGACGTCTCCACGCGGCGGGCGTGGGCGCGGGGCAGTGCCAGCGCGAGCAGCACCAGCGGTGCGGCCGCGAGCGCCAGCAGCCAGGCCCGGCCGGTGACCAGCGCGGCGGCCAGCGCCACGACGGCCACGGTCAGCAGGCGCAGGGTGCGCTCGCTGGGGCGCGGGCCGCCGGGCGGCGGTGGCGGTGGCTGCGTCGGGGCGGCGCGTCCCTCCAGGGCGCGGACCACCGCCGGGCTCGGCCGGGGCACGCGGGCCGACGCGACAGCCGGAGCCGTAGCCGGGGCCGGGGCCGGGCGCGGTGCGGGCGCGGTCACGACGAGGCTGCGGCCGTACGCCGCGTCGTCGGCGTACCCACGCTGTCGACTATCTCGCGCAGCACGTCGTCCGTGGACATCTCGCGCACCCACAACTCCGGCCGCAGCGACACCCGGTGGGCCAGCGCGGGCACCGCGAGGTCCTTGACGTCCTCCGGGACGACGTAGTCGCGGCCGTCCAGCACGGCGCGGGCGCGGGCGAGCTGGACCAGGGCGAGCCCGCCGCGCGGCGAGGCCCCGATGCTGATCTGGGGGTGGTCGCGGGTCGCGCCGACGAGCGCGACGGCGTACTCCAGCAGGTCGTCGTCGATCTCCACCCGCTCCACGACCGCCCGCCACGCCACGACGTCGTCCGGCCCGGCGAGCCTTTCCAGTACGGCCTCGGGCGCGGCCCGGTCGATCCGGGCGCGCAGCATCGCCAGCTCCTCCTGAGCGGCCAGATACCCCATGCGCACCCGCAGCTGGAACCGGTCGAGCTGGGCCTCGGGCAGCGAGTACGTGCCCTCGTACTCCACCGGGTTGGCGGTGGCGATCACCAGGAAGGGGTCGGCGAGCGGCCGGGTCTCGCCGTCCACGGTCACCTGCGACTCGGCCATCGCCTCCAGCAGCGCGGCCTGTGTCTTCGGCGGCGTCCGGTTGATCTCGTCGGCGAGCAGCAGGTGCGTGAAGACCGGGCCCGGGTGGAAGACCATCTCGCCGGAGCGCTGGTCGTACAGCGGCGTCCCGGTGACGTCGGAGGGCAGCAGGTCGGGCGTGAACTGGATCCGGCGGAAGTCCAGGCCGAGGGTGGTGGCGAAGGACCGGGCGAGGAGCGTCTTGCCGAGTCCCGGCAGGTCCTCGACGAGGACGTGGCCGCCGGCCAGCACGGCCAGCATCACGTGTTCCAGGGCGTCCGGCTTGCCGACGACGGCACGGCCGATCTCGCGCAGTACGGCACCGGCCTGCTCGCCGACCTGCTCGGCGGTGCGGAGCCGGTTCGTGGAGGTAGTCGTCACGTCGCTTGGTCCTTACCGGTACGGGGGCTGCGGGTGCGGGTGCGGGTGCTGGGGGCGCGGGTGCCGGGAGTGCGGGGTGCGCCGAGTGCTTCGAGCCGGTCGACGAGGCGGCGCAGCACGTCGAGGGGCACCTCGCCGTCGGGGCCGGTGCCTGGTGGCACGGGCCCCAGCCACGGCCACAGCTCGGGGCCGACCAACTCGGCGGCCCGCTCGGGCTGGTGCTCCAGGGACACGTGGTGGTGCTCGGCGAGCGCGGCCGCGTAGAGGCGGCGCAGCTCGGTCCGGAGCACCGCACGGTAGTAGAGGGCGCCGTCGGCTCCGGTGGACGTGCCCACGTTCCGCCGCCACTCGCCCATGCCCGGGGCCCGGGTCCGCAGCAGCCGCACCTCGTCGCGGTACGCGGAGTCGAGGGCGCCCGCTCCGGCGACGTACCGGGCGGTGAGCACGGCCACGGCGACGAGCAGGGCCACGAGCGCTCCGGCGGCCACGGGGCCGTCGAAGAGCAGGACGAGCAGGACGCCCGAGCCGGCGACCGCGGCACCGAGCAGCCCGAGCCGGGGCAGGCTGAGCAGGTCGTCTCCCGAGGTCTTCTCCACGAACCGGTTCACCGCCCCGCCTCCCGGCCCGCGTCCGCGTCACGGTCCTGGAGCAGGGACGCGATCTCCTCCAGGGCGTCGGCCGCGGCCTCCCGGTGCGAGCCGTCCATCGGGTGCGAGGAGTAACGGGCCTCGCGGAACAGCGCGGTGAGACGCGGCGCGGCCGGACCCGGCGTGAAGCCCGCGCCGGCGGCGCGGGTGAGCAGGTCGGCGGGACTGTCGGAGGTGTGCCGCGGCACACCGGACGCGGCGAGGGCGTCCTCCATCGCGGCGTAACAGGCGATGACGGCCGCCCGGGCGTCGTCATCCGTCCCGGCCAGGGCGCGGCGGCCCGAGTCCACGGCGGACAGCAGCAGCCGTGCGTCGTCGTCCTGCGTCGCGGCGCCGGGAAGGCCGGGACGCTGCGGCACCCTCAGGCCGAACCGTCGCAGCCGCCGCAGGACGGCCACCACGACGAGCACGACGGCGACCGCGGCCAGCAGCGCCAGCACGAGGTACAGCGGCAGGGAGGAATGGTCCGTTGAATCCGGCCGCTGCTGGGGCGGGGGAGTGACGAGGGTCGGCGTGGGGGCCGGTTCCTGCGCCAGGGGCGGGGGCGGGCCGGTCGTGCTCTCGTCGGTGGAGAAGCGGTGCAGGACCAGGGCCAGGACGCCGACGACGCCCACCGTGGCGAGCAGCAGGGGCGCGGCCGCTTCCCGCAGCCGCTCCTCACCCGGTAGCAGCGACAGGCGGTCGGCGCCGAAACGGGGGCGAAGGCGCTGTACGACCGTCCAGGCCCCGAGGGTCCAGGCGACGGACGCCGCGATCGCCATGAAACCCCAGTGACCGAGCGGTCCCCGGCCGGAGTGGAGCAAACCCTCCGCGGGCCGCAGCGCGAACGCGGTGACGGACAGCGTCCCCACCACCGCGGCGGCGACCGCCGCCCCCGGTGCCGCCCGGTGTCCCGTCCGCTCCCCGCGTGCCATGCCGTGTCCCCCCGCCGAACCCGTCGCCGCCCCCCGAACGCCTGTTCACGGCAATCTTGGCACATGCCGCGCCGGTCACTCCGGGGACAGGACCCGCGCGATCGACGTGATCGTCTCCGGGCCCACCCGGCAGCAGCCGCCGACCAGCCGGGCCCCGCGCTCCCGCCAGTCCCGCACCCGCTCGACCGGGTACGACGAACGCCCCCGCCAGCCACGGGACTTCGCGTCCCACGTCTCTCCGCTGTTGGGGTAGGCGACGACCGGCTTGCCGGTGACGCGGGCGGCGGTCTCGACCGCGCCGGACACGTCCTCGGGGGCGCAGCAGTTGACGCCCACCGCGATCACCTCCTCCGCGTCGGCGGCCAGGGCGAAGGCCTCGTCCAGCGGCTGCCCGGCGCGCGTGCGGTCCCCGGCCACCGTGTACGACAGCCAGGCGGGCACGCCCAGTCCGCGCACCGCCCGCAGCAGCGCCGCCGCCTCGTCGGTGTCCGGGACCGTCTCCAGCGCGAGGACGTCGGGGCGTGCGGCGGCCAGCACCTCCAGGCGGGGGCGGTGGAAGCGCTCCAGTTCGGCGGTGCCGAGGCCGTACCGTCCCCGGTACTCGGAGCCGTCCGCGAGCATCGCCCCGTACGGGCCCGCCGACGCCGCCACCCACAGGGCGCGGTCCGGGCGGGCCGCCTGTGCCCGGCGGGCGGCCTCGCGGGCCGACTCCACGCTGAGCGCGAGCAGTTCGGCGGCCCGCTCCCGCCCGATGCCGCGCCGGGCGAAGCCCTCGAAAGTGGCCTGGTAGCTGGAGGTGATCACCACCTCGGCGCCCGCCTCGAAGTAGGCGAGGTGGGCCCGCGTGATCGCCTCGGGGTCCTCGGCGAGCAGCCGGGCCGACCACAGCGCGTCCCCCAGCTCGTACCCGGCCGCCTCCAGCTGATTGGACAGCCCGCCGTCCAGCACGAGCGGGCCGGAGGCGAGGGCGTCGGCGAAGTCGCTGGTCATGGCACGAGGCTACGACCTGTCCGGCGGGACCACGGGCCCTTGTCCCCCGTGCGAGCTACAGACAGGTGTCCACCCTGAGGTGACGATCTCCGGCCGCCGGATCCGTAGCGTCCATTGCAGCCCGCGGCACTCACGTTTCGGGCCCGACGAAGGAGTTCCCGTGAGGTTCGTGTGGCAGTTCCTGGCCGTGCTGGCGGCCTACGCCCTCGGCGGCATCGCCGTCCAGGCGGTGAAGGACAACGACTGGCTCACGCTCGTGGTCGGTCTCACGTCTGCCGCGCTCGTGGTGTTCGTGTACGCCTGGGTGGTGCGGCGGACCGAGCGCCGGGAGGCCCTGGACGTGGCCCTGGAGGGCGCCGCGGCCAAGGCGGGCTGGGGGACACTGATCGGCCTCGGGCTGTTCGGGGCCGTCATCACGAACCTCTTCGCCGCCGGGTACTACGAGGTCGACGGACTCGGCTCGGTGCAGGGCGCGGTCGGGCTGGTCGGGTTCATGGCCGCCGCCGCCGCGACGGAGGAGGTCGTGTTCCGCGGGGTGCTGTTCCGGATCATCGAGGAGCACATCGGCACCTACCTCGCGCTCGGCCTGACCGGCATCGTGTTCGGCCTGATGCACCTGCTCAACGAGGACGCCACCCTGTGGGGCGCCCTCGCCATCGCCATCGAGGCCGGATTCATGCTCGCCGCCGCCTACGCCGCCACCCGCAACCTCTGGCTGGTGATCGGCGTCCACTTCGGCTGGAACTTCGCCGCGGGCGGCATCTTCAGCACCTCGGTCTCCGGCACCGGCACCAGCGAAGGGCTGCTGGACGCCACGATGTCGGGTCCGAAGCTGCTCACCGGCGGCGACTTCGGGCCCGAGGGCAGCGTGTACTCGGTGGGCTTCGGGGCGCTGCTGACCCTGGTGTTCCTGTGGCTGGCGCACCGGCGCGGGAACGTCAAGCCGTTCGGCTCCCGGCGTGCCGCGCGCGCCAACTCCACCGCTACACTTCCCCGATGATCGATCGCCGACGGGTCCTGGAGCGGTGGCGCCGGCTCGACGTCACGGCCCGGGACCTCCCGTTCGGGGTACTGCTCCTCGTCGCGTCGCTCCTGCCGGAGCTGCGCGGTCAGGGCACGGAGATCGGCGGCCTGCCGACCCGTCCCGCCGACGCGCTGGCCGGGGTGGCGGCCGTCCTCCAGTCCATCCCGCTGGCCGTGCGCCGGCGGTGGACGCTCGTCTGCCTCGCCCTGGTCTCGCTCGGCTTCGCCCTCGACCAACTGCGCGGCTACCACCTGTTCGCGGGCGCCGCGCTCCCCGTCGTGCTGATCAACGCGGGCTCCCACCAGGAGAAGTACCGGCGTGCCACGCAGGTCGGCGCCACCCTGGCGTACGTGGCCCTGGCCGTCGGGCTGAACGCGCGCGGCGGCGACGAGACGCTGGTCGAGTACGTGACGTTCTACCTGATCCTCGCCCTGGCGTGGGGCATCGGAGCGTGGATGCGCTCCGCGCGGGCTGCGGAGGCCGAACGCCGCAGCCGGGTCGCCGAGGACGCCCGCAACGCCGAACGGACCCGCATCGCCCGTGAGTTGCACGACGTCGTGACCCACCACGTGACGGCGATGGTCGTGCAGTCCGAGGCGGCCCGGTACCTGACCGCCGCACCCGAGCGGCTCGACGAGAGCCTGGCCGCCGTCAGCGACACCGGCCGGCGGGCCATCACCGACCTGCGGCACCTGCTCGACCTCCTCAACCCCGACCACGGCACCGCCGAACCCAGGACGCCACCCGTCGGCCGGGTGCTCACGCTGGTCGAGCAGACCCGCCGGGCCGGGCAGCCGGTGGAGTTCACCGAGGAGGGCACCCCGGCGGCGGCCACCGGCAGCTCCGACCTCGTGGCCTACCGTGTCGTCCAGGAGGCCCTGACCAACGCCCTCAAGTACGACCACGGCGGCAGGACCTCGGTCCTGGTGCGCCACGGGGAACGGGAGATCACGGTGGAGGTCGGCACGGACGGCTCCGGCACGGGGGCCGCGTCCCCCGGCGGCAGCGGGCGGGGACTGGCAGGCCTGCGGGAACGGGTCGACGTGCTGGGCGGCGAGTTCAGCGCCGACCGCCCGGCGGACGGCGGCTTCGTCGTCCGGGCCCGGATACCGGGCGGAAACGGCGGGAGCACGGCATGAGCGCGCCGGTCCGGGTCGTGATCTGCGACGACCAGGCACTCATCCGCACCGGTCTGGCGACGATCATCGACGCCCAGCCCGACCTGGAGGTGGTCGGCGAGTGCGGGGACGGGCAGACCGGGGTCGACCTGGCCCGCGAACTGCGCCCGGACGTCGTGGTGATGGACATCCGCATGCCGGTGCTCGACGGCCTGGAGGCCACGCGTCTGCTCGCCGGTGCCGGGGTGGAGCACCCCGTCAAGGTGCTCGTGGTGACGACGTTCAACCTCGACGAGTACGTCTACGAGGCGCTGCGCGCAGGCGCGAGCGGCTTCCTGCTCAAGGACGCGCCGCCGGACCGGCTGCTGCACGGCATCCGCACCGTGGCCATGGGCGCGGCGCTGCTCGACCCCGATGTGACGCGCCGCCTCGTGGGCCGGTACGCGGCCCGGATCCGCCCCGCCGAGGGCACCGCGCGGGACATCCCGCTGACCCCCCGGGAGACGGAGGTCCTGCGCCTGATCGCGGACGGGCTGTCCAACAGCGAGATCGCCGCGGCCCTCGTGATCAGCCCCGAGACCGTCAAGACCTTCGTCTCCCGCATCCTCACCAAACTCGACCTGCGCGACCGCGTCCAGGCGGTCGTCTTCGCCTACCGCCACGGGCTGGTGACCTGAGCACAGGACCCGGACGCGGGCCGCCGGGGACACTTCGGCCGCCGCCGAAGGAACCGGCACCTAGCGTGCGGGACATGAGCGACACGAACACCGTCACCGCACCCGCCGACGCCGTCACCGGCATGGTCGACCACGTCCTGACCCTGGCGGCCGGCTGGACCCGCTGGGACGGGCGGCCCGCCCACGTCGACGGCCGCGTCTACACCCCGCACAAGGCGATCCGGCGGGTCGCCGACCACATGGTCGACCACCTCGCGGAGCTGGAGGCCCGGCTGGCGGGCGAGGAGACACTCCCCGACCACTGGCACGCCTCCCTGGTCACCACGGACGCGGACCACGCCCGCTTCACCGCCGAGGACCTCGACGAGGCCCGCAGCCGCCTCACCCGGCTCGCCCGGATCTGGGCCAACCGCCTCGACGCGCTCACCGACGAGCAGCTCGACCACTCGCCGGGCGAGGGCTGGAGCTTTCGCGAACTGGCCGCGCACCTCGCGGGGTCCGTGTACTACGCCGACGCGGTGGGCGACCTGTCGTGACCGCGACCGCCTTCGCCGCCCTGCACCGCGCCGGTGAGCCGCTGCTGCTGCCGTGCGCCTGGGACCACGCCTGTGCCTTCGCCCTCGCCGGGCAGGGCTTCCGCGCCGTCGGCACGACCAGCCTCGGCGTCGCGGCGGCGGCCGGACTGCCCGACGGGGCGTCCGCGACCCGCGACGAGACCCTGCGGCTGGCCCTCACCCTCGGCTCGGCCCCGTTCCTGCTCTCCGTGGACGCGGAGGACGGGTTCAGCGACGACCCGGACGAGGTGGGGGAGTTCGCGCGGCAGCTGGCGGCGGTCGGCGCCGTCGGGATCAACCTGGAGGACGCCCTCGGGCCCGCCGACCGGCACGCCGCGAAGATCGCCGCGGTCCGCTCGGCCGCCCCCGGCCTGTTCGTCAACGCCCGTACCGACACCTACTGGTCGGGCGACGGCGACCCCGCGGAGACCATGCGGCGCCTGGAGGCCTACCGCGAGGCCGGTGCCGACGGCGTCTTCGTCCCCGGGCTCACCGACCCCGCCCGCATCGCCTCCCTCGCCGCCCACTTCGACGTGCCCCTCAACATCCTGTACACGCCCGCCGGACCCACCCTCGCGCACCTCGCCGACCTCGGCGTACGCCGCGTCAGCCTCGGCTCGCTGCTCTACCGGCGCGCGCTGGGCGCCGCCCTGGAGACGGCCACCGCCATCCGGGCGGGTCGGGCACCGGACGGTCCGACGCCCACGTACGACGAGGTGCGCGCACTGGGCTGACCTCAGGCGCGCGGCCAGTTCTCCAGCGCCACGTGCAGCGCGTCGACCGCCTTGTCCCAGGACGCCCGCACGTCCCGCGGGGCGCCGAAGGCGCCGGAGGACTCCAGTGCGCAGTACCCGTGGAAGGTACTGCGCAGCAGGCGCACGGCGTCGGTGAGGTCGGGCTCGGTGAGGCCGTAGGACCGCAGCATGCCGTAGGTGATCTCGGCGGTGCGGCGCAGCGCGGGGGAGTCGGCGACCAGGGACTGGTCGACGCGGATCTGCGTGGCGGCGTAGCGGCCGGGGTGGCGCAGGGCGTACGCCCGGTAGGCGCCCGCGAAGGCGGCCAGCGCCTCCTTCCCGGCCCGGCCCGCCACCGCACCGGCGATCTCCTCGATCAGCTCGCCGCCGGCCAGTAGCGCGACCCGGACGCGCAGGTCCTGGAGACCGCGCACGTGCGTGTACAGGCTGGCGTCCTTCACCCCGAAGCGCCGGGCGAGCGCGGAGACGGTGACCGCCTCGAGACCGGTCTCGTCGGCCAGGTCGGCGGCCGCGGCGACGACGCGGTCCGTGGTAAGACCCACTCGGGGCATGGGCCACCTTCCTGCAACCTAGAGTCCCTAGGTTTCATGCTAGGGCAGGACGGGCGGCAGCCGCGGATCACCCGCAAGTTGTTCAACGTTCACCTTCCGCGTCGATTCTCCTCGAAGCCGCGCACGGCGGCGGTATCCAGGAGGAACACGCATGGGGCACGGACACGGACACCCGCACGGTCACCACCACCACGGACATACGCACGACCACGAGCACGCCACCGCACAGGCCCTGCCCGCCGCCTTCGACACCAGCGTCCCCGACGAGGCCCTGAGCCCCGCACAGCAGTCGCGCCGCGGTCTGCTGCGCCGCGCCGGTCTGCTCGGTGCCGGACTGGCCGCCGGTACCGTCCTCGCCCCGACCGGCACCGCCACCGCCGCCCCCGCGCAGGCCGCGAGCAACGGCCGCCGCGGGAAGGGCTTCCTCTGGCTGGCCGGCGACCACCACATCCACACCCAGTACAGCAGCGACGGCAAGTACCGCGTCGTCGACCAGGTCCGCCAGGGCGCCCGGCACGGCATGGACTGGCTGGTCATCACCGACCACGGCAGCAGCACCCACGCCAAGATCGGTGTGGAGAAGGTCAACCCGGACATCCGCGAGGCCCGCGACGCCCACGAGGACACCCTCGTCTTCCAGGGCCTGGAGTGGAACATCCCGGCCGCCGAGCACGGCACCGTCTTCGTCCACCCCGGCAAGCACGAGGTCTCCGTCCTCAAGCAGTTCGAGACCGACTACGACGGCAGCGTCAAGGGCGCGGGCGACTCCACCCCCGCCAACGAGGCCCTCGCCGTCGCCGGACTCTCCTTCCTCGCCGACCAGGTCAAGCGGCGCAAGGTCAAGGACGCCCTGATGCTCGCCAACCACCCGGCGCGCAAGGGCATCGACTCCCCGCACGAGATCCGCGCCTGGCGCGACGCCACCTCCCGCGGCCACCAGATCGCCGTCGGCTTCGAGGGCGCCCCCGGCCACCAGGCGGGCGGCCTGCCGAAGCCCCTCGGCCCGGGCGGCGCCCGCGGCATCTACGACGGCAGCCCGAGTGCCAACTCCTTCGCCGGATACCCCCTGGAGAGCTACCGCACCTGGGGCGGCTTCGACTGGATGACCGCCACCGTCGGCGGCCTGTGGGACAGCCTCATCGCCGAGGGCCGTCCCTGGTGGATCACCGCCAACTCCGACTCCCACCAGGTCTACGCCGACACCGGCGCCCGCGGCGGCGGCGACTTCAACGCCAACGGCCGCTACGACGACCCCGTCTACGCAGGCCAGATCGACATCACCCAGAACGACTTCTGGCCCGGCCAGTACAGCCGCACCCACGTCGGCTCCGACGGCTTCTCCTACGCCGCCGTCATGGACGGCATCCGGGCCGGCCGCGTCTGGGTCGACCACGGGCAGCTCGTCAGCGGCCTCGACGTCCGCGTCTCGGGCGGCGGACGCTGGGCCACGCTCGGCGGCGCCCTGCACGTCCGCAAGGGCACCCGGGTCACCCTGTCCATCGGCGTCGCCCTGGCCGGCGGCCCCAACTGGGCGGGATTCGTCCCGAAGCTGGCCCGCGTGGACGTCATCCAGGGCGACGTGACGGGACCGGCCGCCGACAAGGACACCTTCACCGCGCCGTCCGCCCGGGTCGTCAAGTCGTACGAGGTGACCGAGGCGAACACGGACAGCGGCACCGTCCGCCTCACCTACGACCTCGGCCGCGTCGACCACCCCGTCTACCTCCGCACCCGCGGCACCGACGGCAACCGCTCGGCCGTCGGCGCGCTGGGCGCCAAGGTGGACCCGGCCGGCCCCGCCATCGACGTCGTCGGCGACGCCGACCCGTGGCGCGACCTCTGGTTCTACTCCAACCCGGTCTGGGTCCTGCCCTCGTGACACCGCCCGCCGCGCCGTACGCCCTCGGCATCGACACCGACGCGACGACCCTGCGCGAGGCCGACCACCTGCTCCAGGCGCTGACGGCCGAACTCACCCTCCCCGAGGGCGTCTTCGGCTGCACGCACCTGGTGCGGGACGGCCGCCCGCGCGTCGCCCTGTCCCTCGCCGCCGGGGCGGAGCCGGTCCTGCGCACCGCCCGGGACCGGCTCACCGCCCGGGGGTACGAGGTCCGCGACGGCGCCTGGGACGAGAACGGCCGTGCCGTCCTCTACCCCGGCGCGGCCACCCTCACCGGCACCCTGACCCTCGCCGAGCTGCTCGCCCGCTCCGCCGTCGACCGGGTGACCGTCCTGGGCACACCGGACGAGCCGAGCCCGGACACCCGGCTGGTCACCCGGAACCATGTCCGCCCGCACTGGCAGGACGGCCGCCTGGTCCTGGCCGCCATGCCCGCGGCGGGCGGCACCCTGGTGCCGTTCGAGGACCCCGACCCGACACCCTGCTGCGCCGACCACTGACCCGGCCCGGGCCCCAGGGGCGCGGGGTGCTCAGCCCGCGAGCACCCCGCGCACGAACGCGTTGGTGAACTTCCCCGCCGGGTCCAGCGCCCCGGTCAGCGCCCCGAAGTCGGCCAGCCGCGGGTACAGCGCACGCAGCTCGCCCGCCGGGACGGTGAACACCTTCCCCCAGTGCGGGCGGGCCGCGAACGGGGCGAGCGCCTCCTCCAGCCGCCGCACCACCGGCAGCACCGCCGCCGTGTCCTCGACCCAGGTGAAGTGCGCGGCCACGGTGTCCCGCCCGTACGCCGGGCTCAGCCACTGCGCGTCGGCGGCGACCGTGCGGATCTCGCAGGTCTGGAGCACCGGCGCGAGCGTCTCCCGTATCGCGTCCATCGCGTGCAGAGCGGCCAGGGCGTGCTCCCGGGGCATCAGGTACTCCGACTGCAACTCGGCACCGCTGCTGGGCGTGAACTCCGCGCGGAAGTGCGGCAGCCGCTCGTGCCAGGGCCCCGGCACCCCGAACTGCTCCGTGCAGTTGACCGCGGGCATGCCCGGCACCGGATGCATCTTCTCGGCGGCCGGCGCCGCGTACGGGAAGCCGTCCAACGGCTGGTCGGTGCGCCGCTTCAGCCACACCTGCCGGAAACCGGGCGCCCGCCAGTCGGTGAACAGGCTCACGCTGTACGCCGCCGCCATCACCGTCTCGAACGTCGCCGTGTCCAGGCCGACCAGCGGCAGCTCGGTGAAGACGTGCTGCTCCACCTCGTAGGCGGGCTCCAGGTCGAGCGTGAGCGAGGTCACCACGCCCAGCGCGCCGAGCGAGGTCACCGCCCCGCCGAACCGCTCGTCGCCCCGCGCGATCACCACGGTCGAACCGTCCGCGGTGACCAGCTCCACCTCACGCACCACCGAGGCCAGCGAACCGTTGCCCACCCCGGAGCCGTGCGTTCCGGTCGCCACCGACCCGGCGACCGAGATGTGCGGCAGCGAGGCCATGTTCGGCAGCGCCAGGCCCCGCGCGTGCACCACCCGGGCCAGCTCCGCGTACCGCACACCGCCGCCGACCCGCACCGTACGGGCCGCCGTGTCCACGTCCACCACGGAGGGCAGGCCCGCCAGCGACAGCAGGACGCCCCCGTCGCCCGGCTCGGCGATCTCGTTGAAGGAGTGCCCGCTGCCCAGCACCCGCACCCGGGCGCCGTCCGCCACCAGGGCCCGCAGCGCGTCCGGGGAGCTCGGCCGCAACAGCTCCTTGGCCGTGTACGTGATGTTGCCGGCCCAGTTGGTCACCGTGATGTCGCTCATAGCGCGGAAACCTACCCGGCGCGCCTGGAGGGGCCCCGGGCGGGAAGCCTTTCCCGCGGGGGCATACCGTGAGAAGTCGAACGCCGGACCCGGGAGGAGACACGGGATGGACAGCCGTACCGCGCTGGTCGAGGATCTGATGGAGCGGTTCCCGCACGTACCGCGCGAGGCCGTCTTCAAGGAGGACCTGCTGCGCGGCGGCGTCGCCTTCGACCCCTCGGCGCTGAGCGACAACGAGGACGGCGAGGTCAAGCCGAAGTCGTACTTCATCTTCTCCTTCGACCACGGCACCCTGCCCGAGCTGGGCGAGGCCGCCCTGCGCCGCCCGCCCGAGGAGATCATCCTCACCGGCGGCCCCTACGACCTGCGCCGCACCGTCGTCTCGGTCCGCGTGAACCCGGCCTCGCCCTACCGCGTCGCCGCGAACGGGGACGGCGTCCTCGGCCTCTACCTGGACGGCAAGCGCATCGCCGACGTCGGCGTGCCGCCCATGCCCGAGTACTACCGGCACAAGCTCTCCAACGGGAAGTCGGTCATGGAGGTGGCCCCGACCATCCAGTGGGGCTACCTGATCTACCTGACCGCCTTCCGCGTCTGCCAGTACTTCGGCGCCAAGGAGGAGTGCCAGTACTGCGACATCAACCACAACTGGCGCCAGCACAAGGCCGCCGGGCGGCCGTACACGGGCGTGAAGGACGTCGACGAGGTCCTCGAGGCCCTGGAGATCATCAACAAGTACGACACCGCCAAGATCTCCACCGCGTACACGCTCACCGGCGGCGCGATCACCTCGAAGGTCCAGGGCCTGGACGAGGCCGACTTCTACGGCCGGTACGCCAAGGCCATCGAGGAGCACTTCCCCGGCCGCTGGATCGGCAAGGTCGTCGCCCAGGCCCTGCCCAAGCCGGACGTTCAGCGTTTCAAGGACTACGGCGTGCAGATCTACCACCCCAACTTCGAGGTGTGGGACGAGTACCTCTTCAAGATGTACTGCCCCGGCAAGGAGCGCTACGTCGGCCGCGACGAGTGGCACAAGCGCATCCTGGACTCCACCGAGGTCTTCGGCGCGCGCAACGTCATCCCCAACTTCGTCGCGGGCGTCGAGATGGCCGAGCCCTTCGGCTTCAAGACCGTCGACGAGGCCATCGAGTCCACCACCGAGGGCCTGCGCTTCTTCATGTCGCACGGCATCACGCCCCGCTTCACCACCTGGTGCCCCGAGCCCACCACCCCGCTGGGCAAGACCAACCCCGACGGCGCCCCGCTGGAGTACCACATCCGCCTGCTCCAGGCCTACCGCCAGACCATGGAGGACTACGGGCTCTCCTCGCCCCCCGGCTACGGCCCGCCCGGCGCCGGCAACGCGGTCTTCTCGGTCAGCTCCTTCATGGACAGCCTGCCGGAGGACGCGCCGGTGGAGGTCTGAGCGGACGGTTCGTGGGTTATTCGGTGGCGCGGCCCCTCGGCGCGCGGCTAAAGTGACCGGTGTTCGAGCGGCGGCCCAAGCGGCCGCCGACAGGGATCTTGCTGAGGAGGTGTCGACCAATGGCTGTCACTGTGACGGGCGCTGCCCGCATCCAGGAGTCCATCGAGTCCACCTCCGTGGCCACCGGCTGATCTCAGCCGCTCCCTGAGTTCTCGCGCCGGGGCCGCACCCTGAAGGGTCACCCCTTGACTTCCACGTCTTCCCCCTCCGCCTACTCGGCCCTGTCCTCCTACGGCTGGGACGACGCGTGGGCCGACGCGTTCGCGCCGTACGCCGCCGAAGGGCTGCTGCCCGGCCGGGTCGTGCGGGTCGACCGCGGGCAGTGCGACGTCGTCACTGCGGACGGCGTCCTGCGCGCCGACACCGCGTTCGTCACGCCGCACGACCCCCTGCGCGTCGTCTGCACCGGCGACTGGGTCGCCGTCGACCCCGAGGGCGGCAACCCGCGCTATGTACGGACGTATCTGCCCCGCCGTACCGCCTTCGTGCGCTCCACCTCGTCCAAGCGGTCCGAGGGGCAGATCCTCGCGGCCAACGTCGACCACGCGATCGTCGCCGTGTCGCTCGCGGTCGAGCTGGACCTCGCCCGGATCGAACGGTTCCTCGCCCTCGCCTGGGAGTCCGGGGCACAGCCCCTGGTCGTCCTCACCAAGGCCGACCTCGTGCCCGACCCGGTGACCCTGGCGTACCTCGTCCAGGACGTGGAGACCGCCGCGCCCGGTGTGCCGGTGCTGTCCGTCAGCGCCGAGCAGGGCGAGGGGCTCGACGTGCTCGCCGCCGTCGTCTCCGACGGCACCGCCGTGCTGCTCGGCCAGTCCGGCGCAGGCAAGTCCACCCTCGCCAACGCCCTGCTCGGCGAGGACGCCATGGACGTGCAGGCCACCCGGGACGTCGACGGCAAGGGCCGGCACACCACCACCACCCGCAACCTCCTCGCCCTGCCCGGCGGGGGCGTGCTGATCGACACCCCGGGGCTGCGGGGCGTCGGGCTCTGGGACGCGGGCAGCGGGGTGGACCAGGTGTTCGCCGAGATCGCGGAGCTGGCCGAGGAGTGCCGGTTCCACGACTGCGCCCACGAGAGCGAGCCGGGCTGTGCCGTCCTCGCCGCGCTCGACAGCGGTGAGCTGCCGGAGCGGCGGCTGGAGAGCTACCGCAAGCTGATGCGGGAGAACCAGCGCATCGTCGCCAAGACCGACGCCCGGCTGCGGGCCGAGATCCGCAAGGAGTGGAAGCGCCGGGGCGCCATCGGCAAGGCGGCGATGGAGGCCAAGAGGAGTGGCCTCAGGTAGCCCGCCGGCCACTCCAACGCGATGTCCGATTTCCGCCAGCCCGGTGCTCCGGTCTGGCGGAGACTGGACAGCGTGACACCACAGACAGTGCAGACAGCGGAGTACGCGAAGACGCGCGAGGACGCCAGGTACGAGGCCGTGCGGAGCCGGGACGCCCGGTTCGACGGCGCGTTCTTCTTCGCCGTCGAGACGACCGGCATCTACTGCCGGCCCAGCTGCCCCGCGGTCACACCGAAGCGGCGCAACGTGCGGTTCTTCGCGACGGCCGCCGCCGCGCAGGGCTCGGGCTTCCGGGCCTGCCGGCGGTGCCGCCCCGACGCCGTGCCGGGATCCGCGGACTGGAACGTCCGCGCCGACGTCGTCGGCCGGGCCATGCGGCTGATCGGCGACGGTGTCGTGGACCGCGAGGGCGTCGCCGGGCTCGCCGGACGGCTCGGCTACAGCGCCCGCCAGGTGCAGCGGCAGCTCACCGCCGAGGTGGGCGCCGGGCCCGTGGCCCTCGCCCGCGCCCAGCGGGCGCACACCGCGCGGGTCCTGCTGCAGACCACCGGCCTGCCGGTCACCGAGATCGCCTTCGCGTCGGGGTTCGCCAGCGTGCGGCAGTTCAACGACACCATCCGGGCCGTGTACGCGGCCACCCCGAGCGAGCTGCGCGCCGCCGCTCCGGCCCGCGACCGGGCCGCCCGGCGCACGGCCACCCCCTCCGCCGGCGTCCCGCTGCGCCTCGCCCACCGCGGCCCGTACCAGCCCGGCCCCGTCTTCGACCTGCTCCAGCGGGAGGCCGTCGCCGGTGTCGAGGAGGTGAGCGGCGACCCCGGCCGCCGCCTCTACCGGCGCACCCTGCGCCTGCCGTACGGCACCGGGATCGTCGCCGTCCAGGAACGGCCGGGACCGTCCGGCACCGGGAGTGGCGGCTGGCTCGACGCGCGCCTCCATCTCACCGACCTGCGCGACCTGACCACCTCCGTACAGCGGCTGCGGCGGCTGTTCGACCTCGACGCCGACCCGTACGCCGTCGACGAGCGGCTCGGCGCCGACCCCCGGCTCGCCCCGCTGGTCGCCGCCCGCCCCGGGCTGCGCTCACCGGGTACCGCCGACCCCGAGGAACTGGCGGTCCGGGCCCTGGTGGGGCGCACGGAGGCCGAGCGGCTCGTCCAGCGGTACGGCAAGGCGCTCGACGCGCCCTGCGGCACCCTCACCCACCTCTTCCCCGAACCGGCCGTCCTCGCCGGGGCCGCGCCGCACGGCACCCCGGGCGCGCTCGCCGCCGCCCTCGCCGACGGCGCCGTACGCCTGGACCCGGGCGCCGACCGGGACGACGCCGAGCGCGCGCTGCTCGCGGTGCCCGGCCTGGACGCCCGTACCGTCGCCGTCGTGCGCACCCGCGCCCTCGGCGACCCGGACGTCGCACCGCCGGGCTCCGCCGTCCCCGACACCTGGCGCCCCTGGCGCTCGTACGCACTGAACCACCTGCGCGCAGCAGGAGAGTGGGAGAACGACCGATGAACACGACCACGACCGAGACCGAGACCACGACCACGACCACGACCGTGACTACGAGCATCGCCGCCGAGACGTACTGGTACGAGGTCGACAGCTCCGTCGGGCGGCTGCTCCTCACCGCCGGCTCCGACGGCGCGCTCACCTCCCTGTCCGTACCCGGGCAGAAGGGCGGCCGGAGCGTCCGGGACGGGTGGCGGCACGACGCCGGGCCCTTCCGGGCGGCCGAGGAGCAGCTCGGCGCCTACTTCGCCGGGGAGCTGACCGAGTTCTCGCTGCCGCTGCGCGCGGAGGGCACTGCCTTCCGGGAACGCGTGTGGGCCGCCCTGGACGACGTGCCCTACGGGGCGACGACGACGTACGGCGAGATCGCCGCGCGCATCGGGGCCTCGCGACCCGCGGTACGCGCCGTCGGGGGTGCGATCGGCGCGAATCCGCTGCTGATCCTGCGCCCCTGCCACCGGGTGATCGGCGCCGACGGCTCCCTGACCGGGTACGCGGGCGGGCTGGAACGCAAGACGCGGCTGCTGTCGCTGGAGGGCGCCCCGCTCAGCCGGCCAGCACCGCTCCCAGCCACGCCCCGGTGATCAGCAGGCAGGCGAACAGCTCGGTCAGCAGGTCGGCGCCGCCCTGACGCATCGCCGTCCGCAGCGACGCCATCGCCTCGCCGTGCCGGCCCAGCCGCAGCCGCTCGGCGAGGTAGATGCCGCCCATGAAGCCGGGGATCGCGCCGAGCACGGGGAGCAGGACGAAGCCGAGGACGGCGCCCGCGCCCGCGTACGCCGTCAGCCGGCGCATGGCCTCGTCCCGGCGTTTCCTGCGGGTCGGCAGCGCCCAGCGCACCGCCCGGGACAACAGGAGCACGACGGTGGCACCCACGAGGACCGCCCACGAGAGCGGCTGCGGATCCTTCAGCGCCCACCACAGCACCCCGGCCCACACCAGCCACGACCCCGGCACGCCGGGCAGCAGGACGCCGCACAGCCCGAGCAGAATCACCAGGCCGGCCAGCAGGAGGTCCCACGCTCCCATCTGTCCAGGGTGCAGGAGTCCGGCCCGGTCCGCAGAACTCCGGCCCGGCGGGCGAGGTCTCGTCAGTGCTTCGTCAGTGCTTTCTGGCCACCCAGTCCCTTTCATAGGCGTGCCAGCCCAGCTGGAGCCGGGTGGTGACCCCGGTCAGCTCCATCAGGCGCTTCACCCGCCGCTGCACGGTCCTGAGGCCCAGGTCGAGCTGTTTGGCCACGCTCGCGTCGGTGAGCCCGGCGAGCAGCAGGGAGAGGATCTCCAGATCGGTGTCGTCGGGGCCGTCGGGGGCCTGCTCGGTCACGCCGGAGCCACCCAGACGCAGCGGGAGGGCGTCCCGCCACACGGCCTCGAACAGGCCCGACAGCAGTTCGAGCAGACCGCTGGCGTGCACCACCAGCGCGGCGGGCTCCGAGGAGCGCGCGGTGAGCGGGACCAGGGCGAGGGAGCGGTCGGCCACGATCAGCTTGGTCGGCACCCGGTCCACGACCCGGACCTGCTCGTCGCGGCCCAGCGCGGCGGTCAGTTCGGTGATGCCGGTCGGCAGGTCGAGGACCGACCGCTCGACCACCACCCGGTAGCCGACACCGCGCCCGGTGGCCTGCTCCTCCGCGTCGTTCTCCATGCCGGTCACGGCCACCGGCTTGTCGGTGACCAGGGCGCACACCTCCTCGCTCGCGCCGAGCTGGAGCTGGAGGAAGCGCTGGGCGACGGCCCCGGCGCCGGTCACCACCTCCACCAGGTCGTGCACCGCGGGCTCGGCCGCCGCCGCCCGGTACTCCTCCGCCAGCAGGGCCGCCGCCAGCTCCGCCCGCTCCAGCTCGTGCCGCTGCTGGGTGAGCAGGGCGCCCAGCGCGACACCCGGCGGGGCCGCGACCCAGCGTCCCGGGCGGGCCGAGGACTGGGCGGCGAGCCCGTTCTGCTCCAGCCGGCGCAGCGCGCGCTCGGTGTCCTGCTCGCCGAGCGCCAGCCGCCTGGCCAGATCCGGTACGTCGGCCGCGCCCACCGACACCAGCGCCCGGTACGCCGCCTCGTGCGTGTCCTCCAGCCCCAGCACTCCCAGCATCAGGTGTCGCCCCTCCCCAGAACCATGCCCACCTCCACCTGCGCGGACGTCCGTGGCGGGAAACGGCCACGGCGCAAACCCGCCTCGGGACATCATCGCCGTACCGCCGGTCACTCTGCCAAGGTGGCGTCGCCGGGCGGTCCTCCCGTGGGGGGTGGGGCCGCCCGGCCACCCCACCTCGGAGAACTGTTCGACGCGTCCCCCGACACGCCGCCCGGCGCACGCCGGTCCGCCCCGAATTTCCCGATGCCCCGTTTTCATCCGGCCCCATCGGTGGACAATCAGGAGCATGAGTCAGCAGGGGGGAAGGCCCACCGGTCCCGCCGGTCCCACCGGACCTGAGGACGACTGGTGGGGGCAGCTGTACGACGACTCCACCGACGACACCGGCCCCACGGCCGCACCCGATTCCCTGGACGACCGTTTCGCCTCGGCGTCGGACACGCTGGCCCGCGGACCGGCGGCCCCCGGCCCCGGCGAGCCGACGCACCCGGCGCCACCACCGTCCCCGACCGCGCCGGAACCGGGACGGCCCTGGTGGTCCAGGACCCCGCCCGCCACCGTCCCCGGCCCCCGCACCGGGGACGACGCCCCACGGGGCAGCGCCCCGCCGCAGCACGCGGACCTACCGGGACCGGGCAACGGCTCGGGGGAACGCGGCCCGTACGGGCCTCCGGGCTCCCCGGGGGCGGGTGACGACGGGCCCGGGGACGGTGGGCCCCCGCGGGCCGCCGGGCCGTCCCGGCCCCGGGCTCCCTGGGAGCCTCCGTCCGCGACATCCGCCGCTCCGAGGAGCTTTCCGGCCGGGAGTCCCGACCCCGGCGACACGGGCGCGCCGGACGCGCCGGGGCCCACGCCCGCCGGAACTCCGCCGCCGGGTGACTCGTCGGGTCCCGTGTCGCCGGGGGCGGGGTCGGTGTGGTCGGGGGGCGGGCAGTCCGGTCCTGTGCCGCCCACCGCGCCCGGTGCCGGGCGGGCCGGTCCGGTGTCGTTCCCGGCGTCCGGTGCCGGGCGGCCCCCCGCGCCGAGGCGGCCGGATCCGCGTGGGCCGACCACGTCCGGGTCCGGGGCCGCCGACCTCAGGGAGCCGCCCGAGGCGGTCCCGCCGACCCCGACGGTGTCCGACCTGCCGCCGCTTCCGCCGCCCTTCCTCCCCTCGTCGGACGCCGACCGCGACTACGTCGGCAGCGGGCCGCCCACCTACGACGCCGAGCCCACCGCGCTGCCGCCCGCCGATCCCGACGGCCTCGAAGGGCTGGTCCCGGACACCGTGCTGGAGGGCGCCCGGTACGGGACGTGCACGCTGCGGGCGGTCTCCGTGCGCGGGGACTCCGCGCGGTACCGGGGCGAGCCGCGGCGCGACGCGCTGCTCGTCGCCCGGTTCGGCGCGGGCGAGCAGGCGCTGGTCCTGGTGGCGATGGCGACCGGCGCCCGGGCCACCGCCGGGGCGCACCGGGCGGCGGCCGAGGTGTGCCGGTGGATCGGACGGGCCGTGGGCCGCAGCCACGCCCGGCTCGCCGAGGACCTGCGGGCCGCCCGGCGCGGCGACCTGAAGTCCGGCCTGCACCGCCTCACCGACCGCAGCCTCGGCCGGCTCCGGGCGGGCGCCGCCGAACAGGGCCTGGCCCCGGACGAGTACACGGCCACCCTGCGCTGCCTGCTGCTGCCCGCCGACCCCGGGTGCCGCACGCGGGTGTTCTTCGGCGTCGGCGCGGGCGGACTGCTCCGGCTGCGCGACGGCGCCTGGCAGGACATGGAGCCGGACGCCGGTGACGTGACCGGAGAGCCCGTCCTCGGCTTCGGCTCCGGGCCCCACGGCGCACCGGGCGACGCGCCCGGCGAGACGCCCGAGGGCGACCGGCTCACCATGGACCTCGGCATCACCACGCCCCCGGGCCCGTACGATGGCCCGCCCGCCGGGACGCCCCGCGAGCCCTTCCGTTTCCGGGCCTCCGTAGCCCGCCCGGGTGATGTGCTCCTGATGTGCACCGCGGGCCTCGCCGAGCCACTGCTGAGCGAGCCCGACCTGGGCGAACTCCTCGCGCGGCGATGGGCGGGCCGCCCGGCACCCGGACCGGTGGAGTTCCTCGCGGACAGCGGCGTACGGGTCAAGGGATACGCGGACGACCGTACGGCCGCCGCCGTTTGGGAGGCGTGAGACCGCTCGCTGTGGCATAGCTGGACCCATGGCCAAACAGAACGTCGCGGAACAGTTCGTCGACATCCTCACCCGCGCCGGGGTCCAGCGCCTCTACGGAGTGGTCGGGGACAGCCTCAACCCGGTCGTGGACGCCGTGCGCCGCCACTCCGGCATCGAATGGGTGCACGTGCGGCACGAGGAGACCGCCGCCTTCGCCGCCGGGGCGGAGGCGCAGATCACCGGGAAGCTCACCGCGTGCGCCGGTTCCTGCGGTCCCGGCAACCTCCACCTCATCAACGGCCTCTACGACGCCCACCGCTCCATGGCCCCCGTCCTCGCCCTCGCCTCCCAGATCCCGTCCAGCGAGATCGGGCTCGGCTTCTTCCAGGAGACCCACCCCGACCAGCTGTTCCGCGAGTGCAGTCACTACAGCGAGCTGATCTCCAGTCCGAAGCAGATGCCGAGACTGCTGCAGACCGCCATCCAGCACGCCGTCGGCCAGGGCGGCGTCAGCGTCGTCTCGCTGCCCGGCGACATCGCGGACGAGCCCGCCCCGGAGAAGGCCGCCGAGACGGCGCTCGTCACCTCCCGGCCCACCGTCCGGCCCGGCGACGAGGAGATCGACCGGCTGGTCCGGATGATCGACGACGCCGACCGGGTCACCCTGTTCTGCGGCAGCGGCACCGCGGGCGCGCACGCCGAGGTCATGGAGTTCGCCGGGAAGCTCAAGGCACCGGTCGGGCACGCCCTGCGGGGCAAGGAGTTCATCCAGTACGACAACCCGTACGACGTCGGCATGAGCGGACTGCTCGGCTACGGCGCCGCCTACGAGGCCACCCACGAGTGCGACCTGCTGCTCCTGATCGGCACCGACTTCCCGTACAACGCCTTCCTGCCGGACGATGTGAAGATCGCCCAGATCGACGTCCGGCCCGAGCGCCTGGGGCGGCGCTCCAAGCTGGACCTCGCGGTGTGGGGCGACGCGCGGGAGACGCTGCGGTGCCTGATCCCGCGGGTGAAGGAGAAGAAGAGCCGCCGCTTCCTCGACCGGATGCTGAAGAAGCACGCGGACGCGCTGGAGGGCGTCGTCAAGGCCTACACCCGCAAGGTCGACAAGCACGTCCCGATCCACCCCGAGTACGTGGCCGCCCTGCTGGACGAAATGGCCGACGACGACGCGGTGTTCACCGTCGACACCGGGATGTGCAACGTCTGGGCGGCTCGTTACATCTCGCCCAACGGACGCCGCCGCATCATCGGTTCCTTCTCCCACGGCTCGATGGCGAACGCGCTGCCGATGGCGATCGGCGCCCAGTTCACCGACCGGCGCCGGCAGGTCGTGTCGATGTCCGGCGACGGCGGGTTCACCATGCTGATGGGCGACTTCCTCACCCTCGTCCAGCACGACCTCCCGGTGAAGGTCGTCCTCTTCAACAACTCCTCGCTGGGCATGGTCGAGTTGGAGATGCTCGTCGCCGGCCTGCCCTCGCACGGCGTGGCCAACAAGAACCCCGACTTCGCCGCCGTCGCCGAGGCCTGCGGCGTCTTCGGTGTCCGGGTGGAGAAGCCCAAGGACCTGGCCGGGGCGCTGAAGGCGGCGTTCAAGCACAAGGGCCCCGCCCTCGTCGACGTCGTCACCGACCCCAACGCCCTGTCCATCCCGCCGAAGATCAGCGCCGACATGGTCACCGGCTTCGCCCTGTCCGCCTCGAAGATCGTCCTGGACGGCGGGGTCGGACGCATGGTCCAGATGGCCCGTTCCAACCTGCGCAACGTCCCCCGCCCGTGACCGGACCGACGACCCGGCCGAAACCGGATGACTGCCGGGGGCCCGAACGGGCAAGGCTTTCCCCGTGAAGTTGTTCGACCGGAGCGGGACAGACGGGGGGAGACGACATCAGCGCGCCGACGGGGGACATGAAGGAGCAGGCGGTGCCACAGCTCAGGCGGCGGCTCGGCCGGGCGGATCTGCGGGCGGTGCCCGAGGCCCGGCGGGCGCTGCGTGAGCTGCTGCGGCACTGGGGCGGGCCCGGGCAGTCGGAGGTCGCGGAGCTGCTCGCCAGCGAGCTGGTCACCAACGCGCTTGTGCACACCGACGAGGGCGCCGTCCTGACCGCGACGGTCGGGCCGCGTGCCCTGCGGGTCGAGGTACGGGACTTCGTGGGCCGGGGCCGCCAACCCCGGCCGCGCGCACCGCAGCGGGACGAGAGCACCAACGGCAGAGGGCTGGTCCTGGTCGAGTCGCTCGCCGACGACTGGGGCGTCCGGCCCTGCGAGGTGGGCAAGTCGGTCTGGTTCGAACTGGGCGCGGAAGCGGACGCGGAAGCGGCCTGAGGCGCCGGGGAGACCGGCGCCTCGGGCCATCGGCATCACATACGGTGCGCGCTCGGCCTAGCCGAACTGCTGCTCCAGGTCCTTGAGCTTGCGCTCCAGGGAGTCCAGGCGGGGCAGGGCCTGGGTGTCGTCCTCAGCGGTGAGGTCGACGGTGTCGACGGACATCTGCTCAGACCCGCTCCGCACGGGCTGCAGGGAGGGCCGCCGGCTCGCCGCGGGCAGTTGCTCCGGGGTCGATATGGCAGGCTCCGCGGCAGCGCGTTCCGAGCCCCGTTCGACCTGCTGCACCTCGACCTCGACCTGACGGCCGCCGCGCCCGGGGAAGCCGCGGTGGCCGTGGCCCCGGCTGATCGCCTTGAGCTGCGCCCGCTCCAGCCGCTCCTGCTCGCGCCGCCGGAGCTTCTTCTCCTCCTTCTGGCGCCGGTCGTCGCGCACCTCCTCGACCGCCTCGTCCAGGCTGCGCACGCCCTCCAGGAGCATCAGCGACCAGGCGCGGTACGTCTCGCGGGGCGCGCGCAGCCAGCGGACCATGCGGATCTGCGGCAGCGGACGCGGCACCAGACCCTGCTCGCGCAGGGCGGCCCGGCGGGTCTGCTTCAGGGCCCGGTCGAACAGCACCGCCGCCGACAGGGACATGCCCGCGAAGAAGTGCGGGGCACCCGCGTGCCCCAGGCCGCGGGGCGCGTGCACCCAGTTGAACCAGGCCGCGGCGAACGCGAAGGCCCACACGAGTATCCGCGAGCCGAGCGCCGCGTCACCGTGGCTGGCCTCGCGCACCGCGAGGACGGAGCAGAACATCGCCGCACCGTCGAGCCCGAACGGGACCAGGTACTGCCAGCCGTCGCTCAGGCCGAGGTTCTGCTCGCCGAAGCCGACCAGACCGTGGAAGGAGAGCGCCGCGGCGACCGCGGCACAGCAGAAGAGCAGAACGTAGGAGAAGGTGCCGTAAAGGGCCTCCTTGCGCCGGCGGCGCTCCTCCATGCGCTCCCACGAGTCGTCCGCGCCCGCGTCCTTCCCCGAGGAACGCTTGCCGCGCGCGAGCACCGCCACCGCCGCCAGCATGCCCAGGAGCAGCACGGCGCCCGGAAGCAGCCAGTTCAGCGATATGTCGGTCAATCTCATCAGGGGTCCCTTGCAGTGGGATAGGGCGTAACGCCCGCCATGGTGGCCCAAACCCAGCGGCCCTCAGGGGGTTTCGGGGCAAGAGGCCGCCAAGGGAGTGCAGAGGGGGTGCCCAGGGCGGCGTTCTGCTCGAACTGCCGCGTGAGGGGCGGGAGTTGAGTTCGATTAAGACTACCCGTACGGGTGGTTCCACGGAAAGTTCCCGCCATGTGTGGGGGAGTTGTGGAACAACGCGGATGATCTTAGCCGACGGTCGGTCGGCCCGCGGTGGCGAGCAGCTTCTCCACGCGGTCGGCGTCGCAGGTCCGCGGGCAGGTGGTGCAGGTGTCCTCGGGGCGCAGGGTGTAGAACATGCAGCAGCTCGCCCGGTCCCGGGTGTGCAGCGGGGTGCCGTCCGGCCCCTTCAGCTCACGGAACGCCGCGTCCCCGACGTACGGCTTGGTCGCGCCCGGCAGCAGCAGCTCCAGCTCGTGCCGCGCCCGCTCCTGCTCGCCGAGCAGATGGGCGACGTACCACAGGCCCTCGACGACCTCGTCGGTCGCCATCCCCCACAGGGCGCGTCCGCGCCGCCGCATCCGGGGGCCGAATCCGGCCAGGACCGGTTCCAGGTGCTCGGCGACCGAGGCCCGCAGCTCGGCGCGCAGCGCCTCCTCGTCGGCGACCACCCGGGCGCCGGGCAGACCGGCGGCGGAGTCGCCGGGGAGGCAGGCGAAGGACGCGGCACGCACGGCCATCCGGCCGAGGGGGAGCCCGGCCGCCGTGCGGTCGTAGGACACGTGGGCCGCGGGGTGCCGGGGCACCCGGCGGTGCAGGAACCACGGCACGGTGATCAGCAGGCAGGCGGGCCACGCGTACCGGTGCAGGCCGAAGCTCGCGATCACGTCCGGCCGGGCCCGCTGTCCGTAGTCCCGCAGCACCTGTGCCTCGTCCCAGGCGAGGAAGGCCGCCAGCTCCGCGCCGCCCGCGGCGAGGGAGGCGGCCGTGACCCAGCCGTCGCCGGTCGGGATCTCGTCGGCCGCGGCCAGTTCGCTCACGCCCAGCCCGGGGAGGACCTCGGACAGGCGCGCGTAGGCGTCCGTGAGGGCCGTGCGGGCGACAGGCATGCGGGACCACCGATCCACGTCGGGACAACGGGCTGCTTAGAGGTAAGCCTTACCTTACCCAACCTGTTCGGGATTTGAACTGACGGCCCCTGCGCTTATGGTGCTTGACGGACAGGTGACAACCCGCCGTAATGACCCCAAGTACCGACACGTCCCGCAGGAGGACCCGTGAAGCACAGCGCGCAGGGCGCCGCAGGAACGGGTGCGGGTACGAGTGCGGGTACGGGCGCGAGTACGGGCGCGGCGGCCGAAGCGGTGCGGATCCCGGTGCAGCCGGGAGCGGCGGACAGGGCACGGGACCGGGCCCTCCGCGGTGGGGAGCCGGACGGCTCGGCGCGCGGCGAGCACACCCACGGCGAACCGCCGATGCCCCGCCCGCGCGCCCTCGTCCAGCGTTCCTCCGTGCGCGGGCAGATCCTCGACGCCCTGCGCTCCGCGCTGGTCACCGGTGAACTGCGGCCCGGTGAGGTCTACTCGGCGCCGGTGTTGGGCGAGCGGTTCGGCGTCTCGGCCACACCCGTGCGGGAGGCCATGCAGCAGCTCGCCCTGGAGGGCGCCGTGGAGGTCGTCCCCAACCGGGGCTTCCGCGTCCTCGAACGCGGTGACCGCGAGCTGGCCGAGCTGGCCGAGGTCCGGGCCCTGATCGAGGCCCCGGTGTGGCTCCGGCTGGCCCGTACGGTCCCCGCCGAGCACTGGGCGGAGCTGCGCCCCCTCGCCGAGGCCACCGTCCGGGCCGCGTCCTCCGGCTGCCCGGCCACCTACGCCGAGGCCGACCGCGCCTTCCACCGCGCCGTGCTCGCGCTGGCCGGCAACGAACAGCTCGTCCGGATCGCCGGTGACGTGCACCGCCGCGCCCAGTGGCCGCCGGCCGGCTCGCCCTCCGTGCGCGGCCGGGCCGACCTGGTCGCCGACGCGCACCAGCACACCGCGCTGCTGGACGCGCTGATCGCCGGCGACCCGGACGCGGTGCGGGCCCTGGTCGGGGATCACTTCACGGCCACGCCGTGAGCCGAAGGCCCGGGGTGGGTGCGCTCGCCGGCGCTTGCCGGGTGCCGCTGCGCCCACCCGTGCCGCCCCAGCGGCACGACTGCCCGCAGCGGCGGCGAGCGCCGCGGGCTAGGACACACGGCGCCCTTCGCCCGGGCGCCCGGACCGGACGTGCCTCGGATCGGGCGTGCCTCGGGTGGGACGTGCCTCGGGCCGGTCGTGTGCCGGGCGTTCTCTGGGCCGGGCTCCCGGGGCGGCGTCCCTGAGCCGGGAGCCCGGACGAAGGCGCGCTCCGGGCCTGGTGCGCCTCGGGCCCGGGCGCCCCTGAGCGAGGGGCCCGGACCTGTGTGCCCCGCCGCTAGCGGACCTCCTGCCGTTCGGTGCGGCTCGTGGGTACCTGCTTACCCGGCTTCTCGGACTTCCCCGTGGCGCGGGTCCTGCCGCCCTTGCGGCGCCCGGTGCGGAGACCGGCGTCGCGGTGGTGCAGCTCGATGGCCAGCGGAGAGGCGGTGAAGACCGACGAGTACGTGCCGACTCCCACGCCGATCAGCAGCGCGAGCGCGAAGTCGGTGAGCGAGTCGTCGGCCAGGACCGCCAGCGAGGCGAGGATGAGCACCGCGCCCATGCCCGTGTTGACCGTGCGCGGCAGGGTCTGCAGGATCGCGTCGTTGGTGAGCCGGTCGAACGGTGTCTTGCGCTCCTTGCCCAGCAGTTCCCGGATGCGGTCGAAGAGCACCACCGAGTCGTTGACCGAGTAGCCGATCACGGTCAGCAGCGCGGCCAGGAACACCCCGTCGATCGGCTTGCCCAGCCAGGCGAACACCCCGACCAGAATGACCACGTCGTGGGCGAGTGCGCCGACCGCCGCCGTGCCGAACAGCAGGCGGAACCGGACCGCCAGGTACGCCAGCTGCGCGGCCAGCGCCAGGCCGAGGGCGATCAGGGCGTCCCGGCGCAGTTCCTCGCCGAGGCTCGGGCCGATCAGCTCGTCGCGCACCTTCTCCGTCTCGCCGCCCAGTTCGGCGACGGCCTTCGTGACGGTCGCCGCCTCGGCGTCGGTCAGCTCCTCCGTGCGCACCGTGAGGTCGCCGTCGCCGGAGGACTGGACGACGGCGCGCGGGAAGCCCGCGTCCGCGAGGGCGTCCCGCGCCCGGTCGGGATCGACCTGGGTGGCGGTGGAGTACTCGATGAGCCGCCCGCCGGTGAACTCGATGCCGAAGTTCAGGCCCCGCACCAGGATGCCGGAGCCCGCCACCACGAGGACGATCAGTGAGGCCGCCAGCCAGCGGCGCGGCCGGCGCATCAGGAAGGGGTTGCGGCGCAGCAGGGCGTCACGGACCGGGCCGGTCGAGGAGATGCCGGTGATACGGGGGCGACGGAAGACCGCCGGGCGGCTCGCGGCGAACTCGGCAAGCACCCGGGTGATCACCAGCGCGCTGACCATCGAGGCCAGCACACCGATGCCGAGCGTGACGCCGAAGCCCTTGACCGGACCGGAGGCCAGGAAGAACAGCAGGGCGGCGGCGATCAGCGTGGTGATGTTCGAGTCGGCGATCGCGCTGAAGGCGCTGCGGAAACCGGCGGTCAGCGCGGAGCGCGTACTGGGACGGGTCCGGGCCGCCTGTTCCTCGCGGGCCCGCTCGAAGACGAGGACGTTGGCGTCCACCGCCATGCCGATCGCCAGCACGAAGCCCGCGAGGCCCGGCAGGGTCAGGGTCGCGCCGACCGCGGCCAGGGCGGCGTAGGAGATCAGGCCGTAGCAGAGCAGGGCCACCGTCGCGAGGGCGCCCATCAGCCGGTAGACGACGATGATGAACAGCGCGGTCAGCGCGGTGCCGATGACGGCGGCCCAGGCGCCCGCCGAGATGGCCTCGTCGCCGAGGGTGGCGCCGATGGTGCGCTGCTCGATCGTCTCGACCGGCACGGGCAGGGCGCCGCCCTTGATGAGCAGCGCCAGTTCGCGGGCCTCGGTGTCGTCGAACGACCCGGTGATCTGCGTGGAGCCGCCGGTGATGCCCGCCCCGCAGGCCACGGAGGGGTCGACCTGCGGAGAGGAGATGATCTTGTCGTCGAGCACGATGGCGACCCTGCGCTGGGGATCACCGGCCGGATGGCAGGCCGCCTCGCCGGTCACCTGGGCCCACCGGTCGCTGCCGGCGTCCTTGAAGTCGACGGTGACGTGCCAGCCCGCGCCGCCCTGCTGGTCGAAGCGGGCGTCGGCGCCCTTCACGTCCTGCCCGGTCAGCGTGGCGTCCTTCAGCCGCAGGGACTGCCCGGACTCGTCCGGCAGCACCCGCTCGCCGTCCTTGGCAGCGGGGTTCTCCGCCGGGCCGAGCACCGAGTGGACGGTGAGCTGCGCGGTGCGGCCCAGCACGTCGGCGGCCTTCTTGGGGTCCTGCACGCCGGGCAGCTCGACGACGACGCGGTTCTCGCCGGAGCGGACGATGGTCGGCTCGGCGACACCGAGGGCGTCGATGCGGCCGCGCAGCACCTCCACGGTGCGGTCGGTGGCCTCCCGGTCGGCCTTGGTGGTCTCGGTGGACTTGGTCTCCAGGACGATCTGGGTGCCGCCGCGCAGATCGAGCCCGAGGCGGACCGGCATGGTAAGGGCGATAGCCACGGCCCCGGCCATCACGGCGAGCGCGACGAGCGCGCGGACGTTCAGGGAACGGGACCGCGTACGGGAACGGGAGCGGGAAGGGGGACGGGAGCGTTTCAAGACAGGCCTCCGGCGGGCACGCCGCGGCGGCGGCCGAGCGCGGCCGCGGCGGAAGAACGTGACGGGTGGTCGGGGTGTGCGTCTCAGCTGCCGGAGGAGACGGGAGGCGCTCGCCCGCTGTCGTGGCTCGTGCGGCCGGGGGAGACCGGTACCGGACCGGGCGTGGCCGAGGTCCGCGCGTGGGCACCGGGGGCGGCACCCGCGTCGCGCGCCGCGGTGGCCGCGTGGTGGTCGGGTGCCGTCGGGCGCTCGGCCAGGTGGTCGTGCCGGGCCCGGGGCTGGGCGGCGCAGACCGGCGTACAGCCGTCGTCCGCGTGGAGGTCGAGGGCCGGATGGGGCACGGCCGTGGCCGCGGCGGCCGCGAGGGGACCGCTGGGGCCCACCCGGGCGCCGGCCGCGGGCCAGGCCGGGACCAGCGGCAGCAGAACGGTCAGCAGCACCGTGAGCACCGTCGCGAGGCGGTGGCGCATGCACCGTTCCCTTCCGTGGTGGGTGAGCGGGCCGAGGGAGGAGCCCGGGGCTCCGGCCGGGGAGTGGGCGGCCAGAGCCACGGGCGGTTCGGGGGACCGTCAGGGCTCGATGAGCCCGGCGCGGATGGCGTACCGGGTCAGCTCCAGGCGGTCGCGCAGGCCGAGCTTCTGCAACAGGTTCGCCCGGTGCCGCTGGACGGTCTTGATGCTGATGAAGAGGATCTCGGCGATCTCCTTCGAGGAGTGGCCCTCGGCGACGAGCTTGAGGACCTCCTCCTCGCGCGGGGTGAGGATGTGGTCGGAGGTCTCCTCGCCGTGCCGTACCCGGTCGAGGTAGTTGCGGATGAGCGCGGTCACCGCGCCCGGGTACAGGAAGGGCTCGTCGCGCATCGCGGCGCGGCAGGCGGCGACGAGGTCCCGGTCGGCGACCGACTTGAGCACGTATCCGCAGGCCCCCGACTTCAGCGCCTGGAACAGGTACTGCTCGTTGTCGTGCATCGTCAGCATCAGGATGCGCAGCCCCGGCTTCAGCGCGGCCAGTTCGCGGGCCGCCTGGAGACCGGTGAGGCGCGGCATCGCGATGTCCAGGACCGCGAGGTCGGCCTCGTGCGCCCGCGCCATGTCGATGGCCTCCGCGCCGTCCCCGGCCTCGGCGACCACCTCCAGGTCCGGCTCCCGGTCGAGGATGAGGCGCACCCCGCGGCGCACCAGCGCGTGGTCGTCGGCGAGCAGGATGCGGATCTTCGACGGGGCGGACGCCGGGGACGGGCCGTACGCGGACGACGCGGCCGATGTGGACCTCGTGGACTGGGGCGTCGTGGGCGTCGTGGAGGCGTCGGCGGGGCGGCCGTGGGCGTTTGGCGCGGACGGCTCGGGCAGGGACGGGTCGGACATGGTCGGGGCTACTTCCTGGGGAGGGGTGCGGTGAGCCGGATGCGGGTGCCGGAGCCGGGTGCCGACGTGATGTCGAGGGCGGCCCCGATGAGCAGGGCCCGTTCCCGCATGCCGCGGATGCCGGCGCCCTCGTGCGCCGCCTCGATGCCGCGCCCGTCGTCGGCGACGGTGAGCGTCACCGCGCCGTCGGCGCCGGCCAGGCCCACCTCCAGGCGCTCGGCGTCCGCGTGGCGGGCGGCGTTGGTCAGGCTCTCCTGCGCCACCCGGTAGAGGACCAGCTCGGTCTCGTGGTCCAGGACCGGCAGATCGGCGTCGAAACGGCGCACCACCCGCAGACCGGTGTGGGTGGCGAAGTCGTGCGTGAGCGAGGACAGCGCGCTGATCAGGCCGAGGTCGTCCAGGACACCGGGCCGCAGCCGGCGCACCAGGCGGCGGACCTCGTCCAGGCTCTCCCGGGTGATCTCCTGCGCCTGGTGCAACTCTTCGCGCAGCGGCTCCTCGGCGTCGTCCGCGGCACGCCCCAGGACCAGCAGGATCGCGGTCATGCTCTGCCCGACCTCGTCGTGCAGCTCCTGGGCGATGCGGCGCCGCTCCGCCTCCTGGGCGAGCAGGACGCGGGCACTGCTGGTGGCCCGCTCGTTCTCCAGGCGGTCCAGCATGGCGTTGAAGGTGCGGATCAGCTCCGGGACCTCACCGCCGCCGGCCACCGGCAGCCGCTGGCCTGGGCGCAGCAGGTCCACGGTGGTCATCAGCTTGGTGAGCCGCTCCAGCGGCGCCAGGCCCCAGCGCAGCAGGGCGCCGTTGGCCACCAGCATGACGCCCATGCCGACCACGAGGACGACGGCCTCGGTCAGCAGGATCGGCACGGAGACGGTCACCGGAGCCCACAGCAGCAGCGCCGTGGCGAAGCCCAGCACCACCGCGTTGAGCCCGAAGATCCGCCAGAACAGGGACACCGGGGGTACGCCTCCTTCGGCGACGTGTCGACTTGGTACGCCTCTACTGTCGGTCATCGCGCACCCTCGGTGGGAGCTGCGGCCCAGGTAGCGACCGAGCAAGCGACCAGCGTGCTCCCCGCGGACCCGTCCGGTCGATGGGGCCCGACCCCCATTTCCGGCTCGCGGCATACCCATATGGCCGCCCCGGCGCACCGCCGAGTGGATCCCGCACCCCCGGGCAAATGGGTCCTGCGCCCGATGGGATTCCCCCGGCGGCCCGGCCAGGGTTGAGGATGACCGGGTCCGATCGGCCCGGCACTCGGCATACCCGCAGAACCTTCCGAGAAAAGGACCACTCATCGTGTCGCTCGACGCCTCCCGCATCGAACCCCGCCCCGAGCGGCTGACCGCTCACGAGGCGCGCCAGCGCCTCGAACACGCCCGCAACACCCGCGTCACCCAGTTGCAGGCCCTCGCCGAGAGCGGCCAGGCGGACGACCAGCTGATGTCCGCGCAGAAGGCCGCGATCGAGCGGGTGCTCAAGGAGATCGACGAGGCCTTCGCCCGGGTCGAGGACGGCACCTACGGCGCCTGCCTGGGCTGCGGCAAGCCCGTACCGGGGGAGCGCCTGGAAATCCTTCCCTACACGCGGTACTGCGTCGCCTGCCAGCGCCGCGCCGCCACCTGACGCCCCCGCCCCACCCTCTCGTCCAGTACCGTCCCTCCCGCCCTGCCCAAGGGGTGAAGTGGTGAACAACCAGATCATCGGCGACCGCGACACGCGTCTGTCGCCCCTGTCGCCCGAGGACCTCGCCGCGCTCCGGGACAACCTCCAGGAGCAACGGCTGTTCCGCGAGGAGCAACTGCGGCAGATCGCGGCGTTCCCGTCCCGCACCGACGAGCCGATCCAGCGGCGGTCCGCCGCGCAGACCGAGGTCCGGGTCAAGCTGGCGGCCTCCGCACGCATGGTCCTCGCCGACGTGGAAGCGGCGCTCGACCGCATCGCCGAGGGCCGTTACGGCCGTTGTCACCTGTGCCGGCGCGCCATCGACCGCGAACGCCTGATGATCGTGCCGCAGGCCCGCTACTGCGCGCGCTGCCAACAGGTGCGGGAGGCCGGCCGATGACCGTGCTCCGGCGGCCCCGCGCCGCCCTGTCCCGGCACCGGCCCTGGCCGCTGTGCCGGCAGTGCAGCGGCGTCGCCCTCGACATGGGCAGCGCCCGCACCCGCGCCTGGGTCGCCGGGCGCGGGATGATCCTCGACGTGCCGACGGTGACCTTCCCCGGCGCGGGCGCGGTGTACCCCATCCAGCGCGGCTCCATCGTCGACACCGAGGGCACGGCCCGGATGCTCGACCGGCTGCTGGGCCACCGGCTGCCCCGCTTCGCGCGTCCGGTGGTCGTGGTGACCGCGCCGGTGCTGGACGGGCTGGCCTACCGGACCGAGGCCCGTACGGCCGTGGAGGTGCTGCGCCCGCGCAGTGTGCTGACCGTGCCCAGCGCGCGGGCCGTGGCCCTCGCGGCGGGCGCCGACCTGACCCGGCCGCTGCTGGTGATGGACATCGGCGCCCATCTCACGGAGGTGGTGCTCCTGGTGGACGGTGCCGTCTTCGACGCCCGCCGCACGGCGCTCGGCACGGGGGACATCGACGACGCGACCCCGTCCGCGCGGATCGGCGAGGCGCTGGCCGACATGACGACCTCGATGCTGCGCCAGGACGGCACGTCCCTCACGGTCGACGCGCTCAGCCGGGGACCGCTGCTGGCGGGCGGGGGCGCGCTGCGCCCCGAGATCACCTGCCGGCTGGCCGACCGGCTGCACGTGCCGCTTCGCGCGGTGCCCGCACCGCACACGGCGGCCGTCCGCGGCGCCGCGAAGCTCCTGGAGTCCGCGCACACCCACCCGTCAGCCACCGGCACAGACCCACCGGACGGCCACCCGCACTGACCCGGCGCCGGGCCGGTCCTCGTCGTCGGTCCGTTTCCCGGTACGGCGGGGTGGGGCGGGGCCGAGATGTGGGTCGGTCGTCCGTGGAGCGGGGTGTGGTCCCGGCGGTGGGGCCTCGTGCACCGCTTCGGCGCACGGTCACCCACCCCGGGGGACGGACACCGCCCTCCCGCCGCCGCACGCGGATCCGTTCCGAGGCCACGGCTCCGGCGCGGGACGCCTGCCGTCGGGCGCGGCCCGGAGGCTCCGGCGTCCACCACTTGTCCGGCGGGCCGGGGTACCGCTCGCCCTCGGCGCGCCGGACCGGCCGCACCTCGCCCGGACCTTCCGCAAGCTGCCCCGTCCCCGCCCCGTCCCCGTCCCCGTCCCCGTTCGTACGGCCGGCGCCCGCCCCGGCGTCGGCCGTACTCCGCGTCTCGCGCGGGTGACCGCGTACCCCCGGCCCGGACCCCGACCCTGAACCCCCAGCCCCGACTACCGCCCGTCCCAGGAAGGAGGCACCCGTGGCCGGAGAGATTCCTCAGGCCCAGCCACCACCCGCCGTTCCCGAGCCCGATCCCGACCGCGGACGGTACCCGTATCTCCTGCTGTGGCGGTGGCGGCGCAACCCGCTGCGGCGGCCGAGCGACCGGCTGCGGGCGTGGGTCTCGCTCGGGCTCGTGCTCGCCGTGCTGGTGGCGGCCCCGGCCGCGATGTTCGGGGTCGGCGACAGCGCGTACCGGCACTACCGGAGCAGCGCCGAGCACGAGGCGCGGACCCGGGACCACCGCCCCGCGGTCCTGACCCACGACGCCCCGCGCCATCCCGAGCCGGGGTCGGACGAGGCGAAGAAGACCCGCTACCCGGTCCCGGTCCGCTTCACCGGCCCCGACGGGGCGAGCAGGACCGGGAAGACCGAGGTCGAACCCGGTCTGCCGGCCGACAGCACCGTCCTGGTCTGGGTCGACGACGAGGGCCGGATCACCGAGCCGCCGCTGACCGCGGAGCAGATCCGCAGCCGCACCATGGGCTGGGCGATCCTCGCCTTCCTGGGCGTCGTCGTCACCGGCCTCGCGGTGCATGCCGCCACCGGTCTCGTGCTGCACCGGCGCAACCTCGCCCGGTGGGACGCGGCCTGGGCCAACACGGCCCCGCGCTGGAGCAGACACCCGTGACGTCCGTCCGGGCGCGGCCCCCTCACGCCGTCGCCGCGCCCGCCGCCGGCGGCGCCAACTGCCGCGCCAGCCACGTCGGTACGCCGCCCAGCAGCCGGAACAGCCGCCGCGCCTCGTCCCGCAGCCGGGACGCCTCCGGCTCCGACTCGGCGTCCGCGAGCGAGGCCAGCGCCGGAGCCGTGCCGACGAGGTACCCCAGCTCCTCGCGGATCCGCAGCGACTCCGCGAAACCGTGCCGCGCCTCGGCCAGCTCCCCCTCCCGCAGGGCGAGGCCCGCCAGATGCCGCCAGGTGAAGGACTGGAGCAGCGGGTCGGCGTGCGCGGTGGCACCGGCGTGGGCCCGCCGGTACGCCGCGCGGGCGGCCTGCGGCGAGCGGGTCAGGTTCTCCGCGAGCAGCCCGCGCCGGAAGTCCAGCAGCGCCCGCCCCCCGGCCCCCGGCGCGATCAGCGCCGCCGCCCGCCCGAGCGCGGCCCGCGCCTCGTCGGCCCGGTCGCGCACCCCGTGCACCGTGGCGGCGTAGGCGAGCTGCCCCCGTTCGCAGGCGGCGGCCCCGCGCTCGTCGTCGGTGTGCGCCAGGGCCTCCGCGGTGCGCAGCGCGTCCTCGGCCTCGGCCCAGCCCTGCTCGGTGTACAGGCACCGCTCCACCAGCAGCGCGGTCCGCTGCAAGGCGGTGTCCGCGGCGACCGGCTCCAGCAGGGCGGCCGCGTCGGCCCAGCAGCCGCGCGAGCGCAACCGCCACACCGCGGTCTGGAGCGGATCGTCACCTTCGGTCGTTCCCCAACCAGAACCAGCCATGGCGGAATGCGCCACGTCGCCCTCCCCTTAGCACGCCATCGAGCTCTCGAGTGGTGGCCGCATCTCAGCACGGATCCGGCGGCCCGGCCAAGGGGATGGGTGAAAGTTTTCACAAAGTCGTGGACTTCGGGCCGCCGAGGTTTGCGAGCGCGCCGGGCACTTCGGCCCCTTCCGCGCGCCCCGCGGCCCCGACACCCCCTAGCTCATCCGCAGCGCCAGGAAGAAGTCCAGCTTGTCCTCCAGGCGCGACAGGTCACGCCCCGTCAACTGCTCGATCCGCCCGACGCGGTAGCGCAGCGTGTTGACGTGCAGGTGCAGCCGGTTCGCGCAGCGCGTCCAGGATCCGTCGCTGTCGAGGAACGCCTCCAGCGTCGGGATCAGCTCGGCGCGGTGGCGGCGGTCGTAGTCGCGCAGCGGGTCCAGCAGCCGGGCGGTGAAGGCCCGCCGCACGTCGTCGGGGACGAAGGGGAGCAGCAGCACGTGCGAGGCCAGCTCCTGGTGGCCGGCCGCGCAGACCCGGCCGGGACGGGCCGCGGCCACCCGGCGCGCGTGCCGGGCCTCCTCCAGCGCACCGCGCAGCCCCTCCGCAGAGTGCACGGCCGCGCTGACGCCGAGCGTGACCCGCCCGTCGCCGTCCAGGCCCGCCGCCAGCGGCTCCCGTACGGATGCGAGCAGCGCTTCCGCGAGGACCCCGGCCTCGGAGCCGTCGTGCTCGCTGGAGACCGCCGGCAGCGGTACCAGGGCGACCGCCTCCTCACCGGTGTGCGCCACGGCGATACGGTCCGACTGCTCGGGCCCGGTGGCGTGCGGGTCGACGAGGATCTCCTCCAGCAGGGTCTGCGCGACCCGGCCGGTCTGCTCGTCGCCGTCCTCCCACTCCACCCGGGCCACCACGACCTGCCAGTGCGGCGCGGCGCCGAGGCCCGGCAGCAGCACCGGCGCCGCCACCCGGAGCCGGGCCGCGATCTCGGCCGGCGCGGCGCCCGTCTGCACCAGCTCCAGGACCTCCTGGGCCAGCCGCCGCCGCACCGTGCGCGCCGCGTCCCGCCGGTCCCGCTCGACCGCGATCAGCTGGGTGACGCCGTACAGCAGGTCGAGGCGCTCCTCGGCCCAGTCCCCGGCGTCCGCCTCCACCACCAGCAGCCAGTCGGACAGCACCGTCTCGCGCACGTCACGCCCCGCTCCGGCGCCCTGCGGGGAACGCGCCCCCGGCGGTGTCACCGGGGGCTGTCCCCGGCCGCGTACCGGGAAGAGGCTGTACGTCGTGGAGCCCACGGTCACCCGGTGCGGCGCGCGCCGGCCCGTGCGGGTGGCCGCGAGGTGCTCGGCCGCCAGCTCGGCGCACACCTCTGCGGAGAGCGCGGGCTCCGCGTCCTTCGGCCCGGCGACCTGCCGCCCGGTGGGGGAGAGCACCCACGCCCGCAGGTCGAGGTCGGAGCCGAGCAGGTCAAGGACCACGTCGGGGCCGCCGCCCGCCGGACCCGAGGTCATCATCCGGCGGTGCCGGTCCACCACGGCCGCGAGGTCCCCGGCCCGCTCGCCGGACACCTGGCGCACGACGTGCTCGGTGATCGTCGCGAAGGCCACTGACTCGTGCACCGCGAACAGCGGCAGCCGGTGCCGCGCGCACGCCACCACCAGATCCTCCGGCACGTCCCCCAGCTCCGCCTCACCGGCGGCCAGCGCGGCCACCTGGGCCTGCACCAGGAGGCGGACGAACGGCTCGGAGTCCGCGGCGCCACGGCGCCAGGCCAGACCGGTGAGCACCAGTTCGCCGCCCGAGAGGTAGCGGCTGGGGTCGCGCAGGTCGGTGGTCATCACGCCCCGGACCGTGCGGTCCAGCTCGTCCTCGCCGCCGAGCAGCTTGAGGCCCAGCGCGTCGGTGTCCAGCAGTGCGCGCAGCCGCATTCTCGTCGCCGCCGTTCTTTGTCTCGAAGTGTTCCAGGTCACGCGGCTGTGTCGCCCGATTCCAGAGGAGAACAGGGAGGCAAGTGAGCACCTCCGTTCATACGAATCTACAAGATGCCCGCCCTGGCCAGCCAACTCCTTCATGGTTTCTGCGACTGACCCTGGTGGAGTACCCGACGGTGTACTGAGGCCATTCCACGTGAACAGCACATGAACGAGCCGGGCCTCCCGTACCCGCAGGTGGCTCAATCCGTACGCCCCCCGATCGTCCCCGTACCCACGATCAGACGAGGAAGAGAGCCGGTCATGGACTTCCTTCGCCCCGCCAGCTGGGAGGAGGCGCTCGCCGCGAAGGCCGAGCACCCCACTGCTGTGCCGATCGCGGGCGGTACCGACGTGATGGTCGAGATCAACTTCGATCACCGCAGGCCCGAGTACCTCATGGACCTGAACCGCGTCGCCGACCTGACCGAGTGGGAGGTCGGCGAGACCTCCGTACGGCTCGGTGCCTCCGTGCCGTACACCCGGATCATGGAGAACCTGCGCACCGAGCTGCCGGGTCTCGCCCTCGCCTCGCACACGGTCGCCTCCCCGCAGATCCGCAACCGCGGCGGCGTGGGCGGGAACCTCGGCACCGCGTCCCCGGCCGGCGACGCCCACCCGGCGCTGCTCGCCGCCGGTGCCGAGGTCGAGGCCGAGTCGGTGCGCGGGACGCGCCGCATCCCGATCGACGCGTTCTACACCGGCGTGAAGCGCAACGCGCTGGAGCCCGACGAACTGATCCGCGCCGTGCACATCAGGAAGGCCGACGGACCGCAGCAGTTCTCCAAGGTCGGCACCCGCAACGCCATGGTCATCGCCGTGTGCGCCTTCGGCCTCGCCCTGCATCCCGCCACCCGCACCGTCCGCACCGGCATCGGCTCGGCGGCGCCCACCCCGCTCCGGGCCACGGTCGCCGAGGAGTTCCTGAACGCGGCGCTGGAGGAGGGCGGCTTCTGGGAGAACGGGAAGATCGTCACCCCGTCGGCCGTCAAACGGTTCGCGGACCTGTGCGCCGCCGCCTGCAACCCCATCGACGACGTCCGGGGCACTGCGGACTACCGCCGCCACGCGGTCGGCGTCATGGCCCGCCGGACGCTCACCTGGACCTGGGAGTCGTACCGCGGCGCCCGCCGCACCACGGAAGGAGCCGCGTGATGCGCGTCAACCTCACCGTCAACGGACGTCCGCAGGAGGCCGACGACGTGTGGGAGGGCGAGTCCCTGCTGTACGTGCTGCGCGAGCGGATGGGCCTGCCCGGTTCCAAGAACGCCTGCGAGCAGGGCGAGTGCGGCTCCTGCACGGTCCGCCTGGACGGCGTGCCGGTGTGCTCCTGCCTGGTCGCGGCCGGCCAGGCCGAGGGCCGCGAGGTCGTCACGGTGGAGGGCCTGGCTCAGTTCGCCCGGCAACGCGCCGAGGGCGGCGCCGCCACCGGTGCCCCCGGCGGGGAGAGCGCCTCGCTGGACGCGGCCCGACGGTGGCAGGCCGGCGGGACCGACTCGCAGACCGGTGAGAACATCGAACTGGCCCCGGTCCAACAGGCGTTCATCGACGCCGGTGCCGTCCAGTGCGGCTTCTGCACGCCCGGACTGCTGGTCGCCGCCGACGAGATGCTGGAGCGCCACCCGGACCCGAGCGACGAGGACATCCGCGAGGCGCTGTCCGGCAACCTGTGCCGCTGCACCGGCTACGAGAAGATCATGGACGCGGTCCGCCTGGCCGCCGCCCGCCGGTCCGAGGAGGTCTGAGCATGACCGCCAACGGCGCACCCACCGGCCTCACCCAGGGCTCCAGGACCAGGGGCGGCATCGGCGAGTCCACGCTCCGCCCGGACGGCGTCCTCAAGGTCACCGGCGAGTTCGCGTACGCGTCCGACATGTGGCACGAGGACATGCTCTGGGGCCAGATCCTGCGCTCCACCGTCGCACACGCCGAGATCGTCTCCATCGACACCGGCGAGGCGCTCGCCATGCCCGGCGTGTACGCCGTCATGACCTACGACGATCTGCCCACGGACGTGCGCCACTACGGACTGGAGATCCAGGACACCCCGGTCCTCGCCCACGGCAAGGTCCGCCACCACGGCGAGCCGGTCGCGATCGTCGCCGCCGACCACCCGGAGACCGCGCGCCGCGCCGCCGCGAAGATCAAGGTGGAGTACCGGGAGCTGCCCGTCGTCACCGACGAGGCCTCCGCGACCGCCCCCGACGCGATCCTCGTCCACGAGCACCGCGACGACCACCACAGTGGTCACGTCCCGCATCCCAACATCGTGCACCGCCAGCCGATCGTGCGCGGCGACGCCGACGCGGCCGCCGGGCGCGCCGACGTGATCGTCGAGGGCGACTACTACTTCGGCATGCAGGACCAGGCCTTCCTCGGCCCCGAGTCGGGTCTCGCCGTGCCCGGCGAGGACGGCGGCGTCGACCTCTACATCGCCACCCAGTGGCTCCACTCCGACCTGCGCCAGATCGCCCCCGTGCTCGGCCTGCCCGAGGACAAGGTGCGGATGACGCTGTCCGGCGTGGGCGGCGCGTTCGGCGGACGCGAGGACCTGTCGATGCAGATCCACGCCTGCCTGCTCGCGCTGCGCACCGGCAAACCCGTCAAGATCGTCTACAACCGCTTCGAGTCCTTCTTCGGCCATGTCCACCGCCACCCGGCCCGGCTCCACTACGAGCACGGCGCCACCCGCGACGGCCGGCTCACCCACGTGAAGTGCCGCATCGTCCTGGACGGCGGCGCCTACGCCTCCGCCTCCCCGGCGGTCGTCGGCAACGCCGCCTCGCTGTCGGTCGGTCCGTACGTGTGCGAGGACGTGGACATCGAGGCCCTCGCCCTCTACTCCAACAACCCGCCCTGCGGCGCCATGCGCGGCTTCGGTGCGGTCCAGGCGTGCTTCGCCTACGAGGCGCAGATGGACAAGGTGGCGGGGGAACTCGGCCTGGACCCCGTGGAGTTCCGCCGGATCAACGCCATGGGGCAGGGCACGCTCATGCCCACCGGACAGCCCGTCGACTCCCCGGCGCCGGTCGCCGAACTCCTGCGCCGCGTCAAGGCGATGCCGATGCCGCCGGAGCGCCAGTGGGAGTCCAGCGAGGGCGCCGACGTACGGCAGCTGCCCGGCGGTCTGTCCAACACCACGCACGGCGAGGGCGTCGTACGGGGCGTCGGCTACGCGGTCGGCATCAAGAACGTCGGCTTCTCCGAGGGCTTCGACGACTACTCCACGGCCCGGGTCCGCCTGGAGGCCGCGGGCGGCCACCCCGTCGTCACCGTGCACACGGCGATGGCCGAGGTCGGCCAGGGCGGCGTCACCGTCCACGCGCAGATCGCCCGCACCGAGCTGGGCGTCACCCAGGTCACCATCCGGCCCGCCGACACGCAGGTGGGCTCGGCCGGTTCGACGTCGGCATCCCGGCAGACGTACGTCACCGGCGGCGCCGTGAAGCACGCCTGCGAGCTGGTGCGGGAACGGGTCCTGGAGCTCGGGCGCCGCAGGTTCGCCTCCCACCACCCCGCCTGGGCCACCGCCGAACTCCTCCTGGAGGGCGGCAAGGTCGTCACCGACGGCGGCGAGGTCCTCGCCGACCTCGTGGACGTCCTGGAGGACGAGGTGGTCGAGGTCGAGGAGGAATGGCGGCACCGGCCGACCGAACCCTTCGACCTGCGCACCGGACAGGGCAACGGGCACGTCCAGTACTCCTTCGCCGCGCACCGCGCCGTCGTCGAGGTCGACACCGAACTGGGCCTGGTCAAGGTGATCGAGCTGGCCTGCGCCCAGGACGTCGGCAAGGCGCTGAACCCCCTCTCCGTGGTCGGCCAGATCCAGGGCGGCACCGTCCAGGGCCTGGGCATCGCGGTGATGGAGGAGATCGTCGTCGACCCCGTGACCGCGAAGGTGAGGAACCCGTCCTTCACGGACTATCTCCTTCCCACGATTCTCGACACGCCGGCCCTACCGGTCGACGTGCTCGAACTCGCCGACGACCACGCGCCCTACGGGCTGCGCGGAGTCGGCGAGGCACCCACCCTGTCGTCCACCCCTGCGGTCCTCGCGGCCATCAGGAACGCGACCGGGCTGGCGCTCGACCGCACGCCCGTACGACCGGAACACCTCACCGGCACGGCGGGCTCGGATCGACACCCCCAGGACCCTCCGGGCGGCGCACGGAACGTCACACCCTCCGCGCCGCCCGGAGCACCGACCAAGTCCCGCTCCGCTCGCGGTACTTGAAGCACCACCAGTACGACCAGCACCGCCAGTACGACCAGCACCGCCAGTACCAACCAGTACCACCACACATGCGTTCGTCTCGGGCCGTCCCCCGGGTCGTGCATATCCCAAATCCCGTGGCCGCCCCAGCGGCCGGACGGGTGCACCTATGAACCTTGGGAGACGGCCCCATGACCCAGCAGTCAGTGGAGCCCGAGATCACCGCCGAAGACGCGGGCGCGGGTTCCCGCGTCCCCGGCGGACGGTCTTGGCTCGACCGGTACTTTCACATATCCCACCGGGGATCCACGGTCGCGCGCGAGGTGCGCGGCGGCATCACCACCTTCATGGCGATGGCGTACATCGTCCTGCTCAACCCCGTGATCCTGTCCGGCAAGGACGCGGCCGGCGACACCCTCGGCCAGAAGGCCCTGATCACCGCGACGGCGTTCGCCGCGGCGCTCACCACGCTCCTGATGGGCTTCGTCGGCAAGGTGCCGCTCGCCCTGGCCGCCGGGCTCTCGGTGTCCGGCGTGATCGCCGGGCAGGTGGTCCCCCAGATGACCTGGCCGCAGGCCATGGGCATGTGTGTGATGTACGGCGTGGTGATCATGCTGCTCGTGGTCACCGGGCTCCGCGAGATGATCATGAACGCGATCCCGCTCGCCCTCAAGCACGGCATCACCATGGGCATCGGCCTGTTCATCGCCATCATCGGCCTGGTCAAGGGCGGATTCGTGCACGCGGGCGAGGCGACCCCGCTCACCCTCGGCCCGGCCGGTGAACTCGCCGGCTGGCCGGTCCTGCTCTTCGCGGGCACCCTGCTGCTGATCTTCATGCTCCAGGCCCGCAACATGCCCGGCGCCATCCTGATCGGCATCGTCACCGGCACGATCGTCGCCGCGATCCTGAACGCCACCGGGGTCATCGACCCCAAGCAGTGGGCCAACGGCGCCCCCGAGCTGCACGGCAGCGCGGTCTCCATGCCGGACTTCTCGCTCTTCGGCGACCTGGAGTTCGGCGGCTGGGGCGAGGTCGGCGCGATGACGGTCGGCATGATCGTCTTCACGCTGGTGCTCGCCGGGTTCTTCGACGCGATGGCCACCATCATCGGCGTCGGCACCGAGGCCAAGCTCGCCGACGACAAGGGCCGCATGCCGGGTCTGTCGAAGGCGCTGTTCATCGACGGCGCCGGCGGTGCCATCGGCGGCGTGGCGGGCGGCTCCGGCCAGACCGTCTTCGTCGAGTCCGCGACCGGCGTCGGCGAGGGCGCCCGCACCGGGCTCGCCTCGGTCGTCACCGGTCTGTTCTTCGCGGCCTGCCTCTTCTTCACCCCGATCACCGCGATCGTCCCGCAGGAGGTCGCCTCCGCCGCGCTGGTCGTCATCGGGGCGATGATGATGATGAACGCCCGGCACGTGGACTGGGCCGACCGGGCCACCGCGATCCCGGTCTTCCTGACCGTCGTCCTGATGCCGTTCACGTACTCCATCACGGCCGGTGTCGCCGCCGGCGTCATCTCCTACGTCGCCATCAAGGTCGCGCAGGGCAAGGCGCGGGAGATCGGCGCGTTCATGTGGGCCCTGACGGTGATCTTCGTCGTCTACTTCGCTCTCAACCCGATCGAGAGCTGGCTGGGCGTGCACTGACCGCCACGACGGGAACCCTTCACGTACCCGTTGTCCACGGAGGCCGGAAGGATCAAGGAGGACCGACAGATGCTGGACATCGCCGACGAGCTGCACCGGTGGGTCGAGCAGGGACGCGACTTCGCCGTGGCCACCGTGGTGGGCGTCGGCGGCAGCGCCCCCCGGCCGACCGGCGCCGCCCTCGCGGTGGACGCCGAGGGCACGGCGGTCGGCTCGGTCTCCGGAGGATGCGTGGAGGGAGCCGTGTACGAGCTGTGCCGGCAGGCTCTCCAGGACGGCGAAACCGTCCTGGAGCGCTTCGGCTACAGCGACGAGGACGCCTTCGCCGTGGGCCTGACCTGCGGCGGAGTCATCGATGTCCTCGTCACCCCGGTACGGACGGGCGACCCCGTCCGTCCGGCCCTGGCCGCGGCCCTCGCCGCCGCCGCACGCGGGGAGACAGCGGCCGTGGCACGCATCGTGAGCGGCCCGGCGGCACTGCTGGGCCGCGCGCTCGTCGTCCGCGCGGACGGCTCCCGCACCGGCGGATTCGGTGGCCACCCCGAGCTGGACCGCACGGCGGCCGCCGAGGCGGGCGCCTTCCTGGACGCCGGGCGCACCGGCACGCTGGAGCTCGGTGAGCAGGGCTCACGCTGCGGAGCACCGCTGACGCTGCTGGTCGAGTCCTCGGTCCCGGCCCCCCGCATGATCGTCTTCGGCGCGATCGACTTCGCCTCGGCGCTGGTCCGGGTCGGCGGGTTCCTCGGCTACCACGTGACGGTGTGCGACGCCCGCCCCGTCTTCGCCACCCGGGCCCGCTTCCCGGAGGCGGACGAGATCGTCGCCGAGTGGCCCCACGAGTACCTCGCCCGCACCGCCGTGGACGCCCGTACGGTGCTGTGCGTCCTGACCCACGACGCCAAGTTCGACATCCCGCTGCTCCGGCTGGCGCTGCGCCTCCCGGTGGCGTACGTCGGCGCGATGGGCTCCCGCCGCACCCACCTGGACCGCGAGGCCCGCCTGCGCGAGGCCGGGGTGAGCGACCTGGAGCTGGCCCGCCTCAGGTCGCCGATCGGCCTCGACCTCGGCGCCCGCACCCCCGAGGAGACGGCCCTGTCCATCGCCGCCGAGATCGTCGCCACCCGACACGGCGGCACCGGCACCTCCCTGACCGGCGCCCACACCCCCATCCATCACGACGGCCCGGCGGCCCCGACGGGGCGCATCGGGTGGGTGGCGTAGCGAGGCGGGGCCCCATGCCCTCCCCCCGACCGCCACTGGGCTGCTCAGCCGGTATCAGCTACCACCTGCCTGGTGGAAATCCATCGTGCCGAAGGTCGTGATGTCCATCACGTAGCTCCACAGTGCGTACTGCCGCTCGTCGGCACTGCGATAGGTCTTGCCGAAACCGTTGTCGACGATCTCGGTCCAGCCCTCGCCCTGGCCGTAGTGGGCGAACAGCCGCTCGTTGCGCCGCGAGGCCTCTGCCTCGGACTCCGCCGGGGTCTGGTAGATCACCTCATGCAGCCGACCGCGCCACAGGGTGAGAACCAGCCGGCCGCCGTCGACCAGGTATGTGTCCTTCACCGCGTCGGGAGCGTTCTCGTGGGGGCCCGACGACTCGAGTTCGCCGGGGATCCGCACGTCGTCGGCTGCGCACAGCAACTCCAGCAACGGCAGGTCATCGGTGAGGCAGCCCATGGAGGGGCACCCTATGCCCTGCCCGGGCGACCGCGCGCAGGCGGCTGTCCGGCGGCCAGACGATCACCGTGGTCACGGGAGGGGCGTCCGGGGCCGGTACGGCGGCGTGCTCTGGTGACCCCGGCCCCCGTTCGCCGAGGAACTGAAGGGAAAGACCCATTCGGAGGACAACCAATCCCCCCTGTCCGTAGTCGGACCAGACAGGAGCAAACAACTCCAACGACCGCAAGGGGGAAATATGCGCATCACGCGTTCCGTTCTGTCCGTCACCGCCGTGGCGACCCTGGCCCTCGGTACCGCGACGGCGCTCGCCGCACCCGCGTCCGCCGCTCCCAACACCACACCCGAGAAGGTCTGCGGCAGCGGCTACAAGACCGTCAACTCGGCCGCCGTCGGCTCGCGCGGCACCGTCTACCTCACCTACAACGCCGCCAACGGCAAGAACTGCGTCGCGACCATCCGCAGCACCCCCGGCACCGCGACGGACATGTCCGCGTGGATCTACGTGCCCGACACCGAGGCGTACGACGAGGACTACGGGACGTACACCTCGTACGCCGGCCCCACCTACGTCTACGGCAAGGCCCACTGCGTGGACTGGGGCGGCAGCATCGGCAACGTCAGCGTCCAGATCAGCGGCTCCAACTGCGCCGCCCGCACCGAGCACAGGGTCACCACCGTCCGGTGATCCACCGCTCATGACGGTCGCCGTCCGGCGGTGACCCGCCACGGCGGCCTGCCACGTCCACGGACGCGGCAGGCCGCCCGTCGCCGTCGCCCACCCCTTGTCGCGTCACACGACCCGTCGGACAGGACCTAGTCGAGTGGCCAATACGTCAGTTTCGTCGGATTCAGCATCAGCCACACGTTCGTGACGGTCTCGTCGCTGACCTCAAAGGTGAGCATTCCGTACCGACGTCCTTCGTTTCGGAGGATGAATCCGAGGCCGTCAGCCGTGTCGCGTCGCTCGAGACGGAGGGCGGGCTGCTTGCGCATCACGCCCATGAACCACCGGGCCACGTGATCCGACCCACGGATGACCTGGGGCGCGGCATTGACGAAGCCGCCGCCGTCCACCCGTAGTTCGACGTCCGGAGCCAACACGCGGAGCAGGTCCTCGATGTCCCCTCCGGCGGTCGCGTCACGGAATGCCCGGACCGTCTCGTCGTGCTGGCCGGGAGAAACCCGTGCGCGTCTTCCGCGTCGAACGTGGCGGCGTGCGGACGTCGCCAACTGCCGTGCCGCCGCCGACGAACGACCTACAACACCGGCGATCTCGTCGAACGGGACGCCGAACACGTCGTGCAGCACGAACGTCACTCGCTCCGCCGGAGTCATGGCCTCGAGGACCGTCAGCAGTGCCATGCTGACGGCATCGTCAAGGGTGACGCGTTCGAGCGGATCGGTAGCGAGCCGACCGGAGTTCAGGGGCACCTTCGCCGTGTCCGCGAAGAGGTCGGCGGGAACGGGCTCCGGCAGCCATTGCCCGACGTACGTCTCGCGTCGTGCCCGCGCGGAACCCAGCAGGTCGAGGGAGATGCGACCGGCGACTCGAACCAGCCATGCGGCGGGCACGGCAATGCCGTCGCGTTCCTCGGGTGCGAGGCGGTACCACCTGACATACGTCTCCTGCACGACGTCCTCGGCGTCGGCCAGGGTGCCCGTCATGCGAAAGGCCAGCGACAGCAGACGATGCCGCTCCGACATGACCGAATCGAGAGCCCTTGATTCAGCCCGTTCGGCACCTGTGAATTCCCCAGATTCCCCAGATTCCCCAGATTCCCTGGATTCCCCGGACTCCGCAGGAAGATCTTCCGACATGGGGCACCCTTTCCCATGAGGGCGCGGCACGCCCAATCCGTTGCCTGTCACTATCGCATTCAGGCGGTGGGGATTCCTGAAATCGGGTACCGCACGGTGCCTGTCCGGTAGGAGCCGCGCGGAACCATGGCGTCGACGGGCGCCTTTCCGTCCACCGTCACCACCTCACGACCGTCTCCGCGATGGGCCAGAGTGGCACGGAAGAGGTCGTCGTGGTAAAAGCGGTCGGGCCCGGCGATCTCGACCGCACTTCCCGGCTCCGGCGTCGTGACAGCCTCGGCGAGCAGTTCAATTACCTCGTCCAATGCGACGGGCTGGATGAACGACCTCGGAGCGAGAACTCTGCCGTCCACGGTGTGCTGGTCGACGAGGGCAGGAATGTAGCTCTGGAACTGGGTGGCCCGAATGATCGTGGCGGGGATCGAAGCGGATCGCACGGCCCTTTCCTGCGCCACCTTGCCGAGGTAGTACCCGACCTCGGATGCGTCCCCTTCCCCGACGCCGACGATGGAGAGCACGATGTGATGACGCACACCTGCCCGCTTTCCCTCCGCGGTCAGATGGTCGATCGCTCCCTCGAAGAACGAGATGGCCCCCTCCGCGTCGAAGCGGGGGGTGTTGAGGACGTTCACGATGGTGTCGACCCCGACGAGCGCCTCGGCGAGACCCTTGCCCGAGATGACGTCGACCCCGTCCTCAAGCCCTCCCGCGACCACCTCGATGCCCTTGGCCTCCAGGCTGTCGGCAAGGGGGGAGCCCACACGACCACGCCCACCTGCGATGAGAACCTTCATTTCCGCACTCCGTTCCGGGGCACCGGTCGCTGCCCTCAGGAACATGACGACGCAGGCCGCAAGAATGTGAGGCCGCGGAGCACAGGATCGTCGCCGCCAAGCCCGTGCGGCGGCGTCCGTCCGGGCCGGGGCTCCGTCGCGGCGGGGGCTTCCTCCCGTCGGGCGGCTCAGTCGCGGCCGGGGGTCCTCCTGGGCAGGGACACGTCCGCGACCACCGGGCGGTGGTCGGAGGCCGTGGGCTCCTCCGGTACCGCGGTGTTCCGGACCCGCACGCCCTCGCCCACGGTCACGTAGTCGATGCGCTTCACGGGGGCCTCGGCCGGATACGTCGCGGGGGTCCCCGCCCCCGCGTCGCGCAGCTCCTTCCACAGCGGTGTCAGCTCGGGTGCCGAGGGCTCGGCGTTGAAGTCGCCCAGCAGGAACTGGCGCGCGCCCGGCAGCTCCGCCCGCTCCCGGGCCATGATCCGCCGGGTGTCGGCGACCTGGGCCCGGCGCACCGCCGGGTCCGCCCGGTAGTCGAGGTGGGTCACGAAGACCTGCACCGGAACCCCGCGCACCTTGAGCGTCACCTCGCCGAATCCGGGCGCGGGGGCCGGTACCGGGTTCTCGTCCTGCGTGGAAAGGCGCGTGATCTCGTGGTTCTCCGCGGAACGGACCGGGAAGCGGGACAGCACCGCCACGCCGTACTCGCGCCGGGGATCCCCCGCCGCCGCGGGGTCCAGGCTGTAGATCGGCGCGAAGGACACCCGCATGCCGAGCCGCCGGGCCAGCTCTCCGGCCACGTCGAGCCCCTGGCTGCGGGCTCCCCAGTGCACGTCGACCTCCTGGAGGCCGATCACGTCCGCGTCGAGGGCGCGCAGCGCGGCGGCCTGCCGGTCGAGGTCGAAGACGCCGTCCGAGCCCGCCCCGGCGTGGATGTTGTAGGTGGCGATGCGCAGCGGGACCGAGGGGCCCCGGTCGGCGGCGGAGGCGGGCTGGGCGGTCACGGCCAGGGTCAACAATGCACCCGCGAGGGACAGTTGGGTGAAGGTGCGCGCTCTGAGAGACATGCCGGAACGGTACGCGGGAAACGGCGTCCGCGAGGCGTGCGGCGCGATCCCGTCCGCGGCCCGACTCCGGCCCGCAACCTCCGGTTCACGGGTGCCGCAGCAGGTGGTCGAGGGTGCGGCCGAAGACGTGGCGCCCCGAGCGGGCGAGGAGGCCGTCGAGGAAGGACGGGAGGAGCCGGACGTCCAGTTCCTCGCGCCACACGACGCGCGTCCGGCCGCCGGGCCCGGCCCCGACCTCGATCTCCGCCCAGCCCCTGACCACCCGGCCGCGCTTGTCCAGCCGGCACCGGCCGGGTGCGTCCCGGCGCGGAGGCTGCCAGACCGTCACCTCCATCGGGTCGGCGAAGGCGAGCGGTCCGGCCCCGGTGCGGGCCACGACCACCGTGCCCCGGCGGGTGGGTCCGGGCGGAGCGGCGGTGACCCGGGTCAGCGGCACGGTGTCGCCGTGCCGCTCCCACCGGGTGAGCCGGCGCCAAGCCTCGTCCGGGGTGAGCGCAACGGTGCGTTCGAGCGAGAAGACGGCCACCGGACGATCCTAGGGAAGACGTGGGAGCACCGAGGGAAACGCGACCACCGGTGGCGGTCTCGCCTACCGGTAGACCTTGCCCGGCTCGGCCTTTCCGGGGGCCAGCAGCTGGGGGACCGTCACGAAGACGTAGCCCCGCTTCTTGAGCGCGTCGATGATCCCGGGCACGGCGGGCACGGTGCCGTCGTAGATGTCGTGCAGCAGGATGATGCCGTCCCGCGACGACTGGTCCAGGACCCGCTCGGTGATCAGGTCGGAGTCGTTGGTCTTGTAGTCCTTGGCGGTCACGGTCCACAGCACCTCCGCGAGACCCAGCTCGCGGGAGATGTCGTGCACCGTGTCGTCCGTGCGGCCCTGCGGCGGGCGCATCAGGGTCGGCCGCTTGCCCGTCAGGCGCTCTATCTCCTTGTTCGGGCGCTCCAGCTCCTCGCGTATCTCGTCCGGCTCGGCGTCCGTGAGGATCTTGTGCGTCCAGGTGTGGCTCGCCACCTCGTGGCCCTCGTCGGCCATGCGCCTGACAAGCTCGGGATACGTGTCGATGTGCCGTTTGCCGAGCAGGAAGAAGGTCGCCGGGACCTGCTTCTCCTTGAGTATGTCGAGCAGCCGCGCGGAGTTCTCGCTCGGTCCGGCGTCGAAGGTCAGTGCGATGCACTTGGTGTGCGCGCAGTCCACGGTGCCGAGCCCGCCCGCGCGGGCCTGGGTGCCGTCCGTGCGGGCCCGGGCGTCGTCCGTGGGGGCCGCCTGGGTGTCGGCGGCGTTGCGGACGGAGCTGGGGGAGTGCGTCTCCAGCTTCGTGCAGCCGCTCAGCGCGAGGGTCAGCGAGGCTGCGGCCGCGAAGGTCGCGAGCAGACGCAACCTGGTCCCCGTTTTCGTCATCTTCCTGGTCAGCGAAGGCATGCGAGGACTATACGCTGCGTGTATATACGCGGTTTATAGTACCCCCTTCCACTCGACGGACCGGGGTGGCGAGGCGTCCACCAGGTCGCCCGACGGCCTGCTGTCAGGGAGCCCCGGCGCCGGACCCGGTGTTTGAGGCGGCCCGGCCGCGGCACCCGCGACGTCGAGAGAGGAGCACGCCCCATGCGCATCCTTCGCGAGCACGGCAGGCGTCCGGTGTCCTTCTCCGTCCGGGCGCTGCACGAGGTGTGGTGCCCGGCGGGGGCGACGCGGCGCACGGACGGCCCATTCACGGACGGCCGGTTCACGGCGGACGATCCTCGCGCCGCGCGGGCCCCCGCATGACGAGCGCCCCCGGCTCCGGCGCCCCCGGCTCCGGCGCCCCCCGCGCGGGCTACGCCGTCGTCGTCCCCACCCTGGTGCGCGACACGCTGGCCGACTGCCTGGCCGCGCTGGCCGCCGCGCACGGGCCGCACCCCGACGAGATCGTGCTGGTCGACGACCGGACGGACCCCGATGCCGACCCGGACACGCTGGAGCACGCACTGACCGTTCTCGGCGACCTGCGGGAGCGCACGACGGTGCTGCGCAGTGGCGGCCGCGGCCCCGCCGCCGCCCGCAACGCCGGCGTCCGGGCGGTCACCTCGCCCTGGACCGTCTTTCTCGACGACGACGTCCAGGTCGGCCCGCACTGGTGCGACCAGCTGATCCAGGACGTCACCGAGGCGGCGCCCGACACCGGTGCCGTGCAGGGTGTGATCACCGTGCCGCTGCCGGACGGACGCCGTCCCACCGACTGGGAGCGCGACACCGCCGGTCTCGCGCGAGCCCGGTGGACCGCGGCCGACATGGCCTACCGCACCGACGTACTCAAACAGGTCCGCGGCTTCGACGAACGCTTCACCCGCCCCTTCCGCGAGGACGCCGACCTGGCGCTGCGCGTCCTCGACGCGGGCTGGCGCATTCGCAGGGGCGGCCGTGCCACCCGTCACCCCGTACGCCCGGCCTCTCGCTGGGCCGCCGTGAAGCAGCAGAGCGGCAACGCCGACGACGCCCTGATGCGGCGGTTGCACGGCCCCCACTGGTGGGCCAAGGCCGTCGCACCCCGGGGCCGGATCCGGCGTCACGTGGCGATCACCGCAGCCGGTACCGCGGCCCTCGCCCTCGCGGCGGCCGGTCGTCCCGGAGCCGCGGCGGCGGCAGGCGCCGGATGGGCCGCGGGCACCGCCGAGTTCGCCTGGGCCCGGATCGAGTCCGGACCGCGTACCCGGCGCGAGGTCACCACCGTGCTCGTCACCAGCGTGCTCGTCCCGCCCGCCGCGACCTGGCACCGGCTGAGCGGACTGTGGCGCCATCGCAGCGCGCCCGCGTGGTACGAGGCGGCCGTGTGAGGCCTCCTACGCGTCCCGTGCTGCCCCGTATGCCTCTCTGGACGGCCCCGCACGCGTCCCGGGACGGCCCTCGTCCTCGGCGCGCTCCCCGACGGCCGTCAGGGACGGACCCGGCCGTCGAGGGAGTCGGCGCGTCGCCGTCGCCGATACGGCGCCACGCCCGCGGCGTCCGCACCGTCGCCGACCGCTTCGGCCCGGGTCCGGACGCCGGTACGGTTCGGCGCGCCCGCCCGCACCACCGGCCCGCCGTACGCGCGACACGCACGGCCGGGACCACCGTGACGGCCCCGGCGGCCCCGGGCCACCACGGTCCACCCCGCCTCCCCGACGGACGGGAGCGACTGCTCAAGGAGGTGACCCGATGAGGATCGCCATGGTGTCCGGGCACGCGAGCCCGCTGGCCGCGCCCGGCGGTGTCGACGCCGGAGGACAGAACGTCTACGTGGCCCGTCTCACCGAGGAGCTGGCCAAGCGCGGTCACGACGTCACGGTCTACACCCGCCGGGACGCCACGGACCTCCCCGACCGGGTGCCGCTGCCCGGCGGCGCGGTCGTCGAACACGTACCGGCCGGACCGCCCGTGTCCGTCCCCAAGGACGAACTCCTGCCGCACATGCCCGCCTTCGGCGCCCATCTGGCCCGCGCCTGGGCCCGGGAGCGGCCGGACGTGGTCCACGCCCACTTCTGGACGTCCGGTACGGCCTCGCAGCTGGGCGCCGGCCCGCTCGGCATCCCCCTGGTCCAGACCTTCCACACCCTCGGCGCGGTCAAGCGGCGCCACGAGGGCATGCGGGACACCAGCCCGTACGAGCGCGTCGGCATCGAGCGGCACCTCGGCCGAACCTGCGAGGGGGTCCTGGCGACCAGCACCGACGAGGTCGCCGAACTCGGCCGCATGGGTGTCCCCGCCCGACGGATCCGCGTGGTGCCGGGCGGCGTGGACACCGAGCACTTCCACCCCGCCGCCGACACGGGCGGCACGCCCGAGCGGCGCCTGCGGCACCGGCTCCTCACCTGCGGACGGCTCGTCCGGCGCAAGGGCCACGACCAGGCCGTCCGCGTCCTGGCCCGCCTCCCCGACACCGAGCTCCTCATCGCCGGCGGTCCGCCGGCCGGCACCGTGGAGGCCGACGCCGAGGCGCGGCGTCTGACGGACATCGCCCACCGGGCGGGAGTGGCCGACCGGGTCCGGCTGCTCGGCGCGGTGGACCCGGACGACATGCCCGCCCTGCTGCGCAGTGCCGACCTGGTGATGTGCACCCCGGTGTACGAGGCGTTCGGCCTCGTGCCCCTGGAGGCCATGGCGTGCGGCGTGCCCGTCCTCGCCACCGACGTCGGCGGCCACCGGGACTCCCTGGCCGACGGCGGCACCGGCCGCCTGGTGGCCCCGCAGGACCTCGGGGCCCTGGCGGAGGCGGCTCACGCGCTCCTCGCCGACGAACGGCTGCGCCGCCAGTTCGGCAGGAACGGCCGCGAGCGCGTCCTGCGGCACTACACCTGGGCGCGCGTCGCCGACGGCGCGGAACAGGCCTACCGCCTGCCGTCCTCCGTGCGCCCGGTACCGGCATGACGACCGGGGCCGGCCGTGCCCACGGCGACCGGACCCGACGGCCGCCAAAGCCCCGTCAGCGCCCGACCACCGGCCCGAAGGCGTCGCGCACGTCCCCGTTCGAGGGCGTGACGGCCATCCGCGACGGCAGCGCGTCGAAGTACCGGAGGACGCCGGGGCAGCTCTCGCCGCCCATCTGCACCGTGCGGTCGACGACGAGCTTCCCGGTGCGCAGCGCGTAGCCCTTCACCCGGACCGCCAGCTTGTTGAACCTGACACTGCCGATACGGCCGTTGTGGTCCCGGTACTGGCACGTCTCGACGACGTCCCCCGCCTTCGCCTCACCGGCGCACACCACCAGGGAGGCGTGGGCCGTGTCGGTCCGCCACTCCTCGGGCAGCTTGTCCGTGTACTCGGTGTCGCCGACGAACACGGCGCGGATCCGGCCCTCGCGGTAGGCGGGAGCCTGGGAGTACTTCGCCGGTTTCCGGCAGTACCCGGAGCCCATGGAGTCCGCCGCCTCGACCAGCTCGCCGATCCGGTCCAGCTCGATCGCCAGCCCCGCCTTCCTGACCCCCTTGCGGGCGGCGTCCGCGTGGGCGTCGTCGGGATACTCGTCGAGCAGCCGCTGGTAGCGCTCGCGCGCGTCCGGCCACTCCTCCGTGAACATGAAGTCGCCGGCGCAGTCCATCAGGGCCTGGGGGGCGACCCGGGCCGCGGTGGCGGAGGCGGGGCCGGTCAGGTCCTTCGGCCCGGCCGCGTGCTCCCGCAGCCAGTCCGCGATGCTCACGGTGAGACAGCCGTCGTCGGTGGGCAGCCGGCCGAGGAAGCGGTCCAGCGTGGCCCGGACGGTCCGCTCGTTGCCGGACTCGCCCAGCACCGCGCCGAGCCGCCGGAAACCGGTCTCCAGCGAGTCCAGGTCACCGGTCAGCCCGCCACTGAGATAACCCCCGGCCGTGTCCAGCCGCTCGCACGCCTCGACCACCGCGTCCCCCCGGGCGGCCAACGGCGCGGCGACCAGCCGGTGCCGGAACTCCACCCCCTCCTGGGCGTCCGCGGCGGCCCCGCAGTCCCCGTCCGCGCGGGCGTCGGCGACCTCGTCCTGGACCCCCCGCGCGTCGAACCGCACCCACCCGGCGGCCGCCAGCACCGGCACGGTGAGGGCCAGCGCGAGCAGCCGCTGCGCGCGCCGGGCCCCCGCGGCCGGGTGGCGCCGCGCGAGCCACCAGCCGTGTCCGACGACCGTCGCCCACCACAGCACCACGAGCAGCTCGCACCACGTCTCGGCGGTCCGGTACGTCAGCCACAGCAGCGCCGCCGTGACCACCGCGGCGGCCCAGAACAGCGCCCGGCGCCGCAGGATCAGGTAACCCGCCCCGAGCAGCGAGGCATTGCCGACGGCCACCGCGAGCGGATCGGGCGCACGCGGCTCCCGGGGCGCCACCCGCCCGTAGTCCGACGGGGGGTCCCAGATCTCGGCGGGGTCGGGCTGCGGAGGGACGACGGAGGGCCGGACCGGTTCCTCGTGCGGCGGTTCGGTCATTCCGCGAACTCCTCGTCGCTCTCCCCGCTGCGGGCCCGCACGTACGCCTCCCCGGCCGGCAGGTACAGCAGGACCACGCCCGGGACGGCGAGCAGCGCGGCCAACAGCAGCGTGGTGCCGCCGTACAGCGGATCGTCCAGGGCGAACGGCGCGGCGACGACGAGGATCGCCGCGGTCAGAGCGCTCACCGCGGTCCGGGCGGTGCGTCGGCCGCGGCCCGCCCGGACCGCGAACCAGAAGCAGACCGCCAGCAGCAGGAGCACCAGGGTCGCCGCGCCCTGCGGGCCGGCCGCCGTCGTCGCCGCGACCAGCGTCCCCAGCATCACCAGCACCACCGCCAGCGTCACGGTCCACGGCCGACGGGTCGCCGTCTCGGCGGTCATCGGATCACTTCCTTCATGTGCCTTGTCCGGACCTACGGGTGCGGGGTGGCGCGGCCGTGCCGGACCCGGCGGTCGTGCCACCCCGCACTCCCCCGGTCACCGATTCCACCGCGGAACACCGTTGTTCAGCAGCCCGCACCCGGCACTGAACAATGCGGCGGGCCGCGCGGAGCGAACCGGAACCGTGCGGACCCGGCGTGAAGACACCGTGAACTCCCGGTGCGCCACCCCCCGACGAGCAGCCCGGCGCTTGCCGCGCGCTGCCGCGCCTCCCTACCGTGGGCGCGCGGACGGGGACCGAGAGCGACGGCGGGGCGGGGCACACGTGGGCGGAAACGGAGTGGGACGCCGGGAGCGACGGCTGGACCCCGCGGCCGGACCGGTAGAGCGGTTCGCCGCCGAACTGCGCGCCCTGCGCGACGCGGTGGGGCGACCGACGTACCGGACGATGGCCGACAAGGTTCCCTTCTCGGTGACCGCCCTGTCGCAGGCGGCCGCCGGACGGCAACTGCCCACCCTCGCGGTCACCCTCGCCTACGTCGACGTCTGCGGCGGCGACCCGGGGGAGTGGGAGCGGCGCTGGCGGGCGGCGAGTGCCGAGGCCGCCGCACTCGCCGGCGCCGACGACGAGACCCGTCCGCCCTACCGGGGCCTGACCCGCTACGAACCGGACGACGCCGCCCTGTTCTTCGGCCGCGACCGACTGGTGGACCGGCTGGCCGGACTGACCCGCGAGCACCGCTTCACCGCCGTCTTCGGACCCTCGGGCAGCGGCAAGTCCTCCCTGCTGCGGGCCGGTCTGATCCCCCGCCTGCGCGCCCCCGGAACCGGCGCCGACGCTCCCGCGGCCGTCCGCATCCTCACCCCCGGCGCGACGCCGCTGACCACCCACGCGGACCGGCTCGGCCCGGTGCCGGACACGGACGCCGACACCTGGCTGATCGTCGACCAGTTCGAGGAGCTGTACACCCTCTGCGCCGACCCGGCCGAGCGGAACGCCTTCGTCGACCGGCTCCTGACCGCCACCGGCCCCGGCAGCCGACTGCGCGTGGTGGTCGCCGTACGCGCCGACTTCCTCGGACGCTGCGCCGAACACCCCGGTCTCACCGCCGCGTTGCAGGACGCGACCCTGCTGGCCGGTCCGATGAGCCGGGAGGAGCTGCGGGAGGCCGTCGTCCGGCCCGCCGTCGCGTCCTCCCTGGTCGTCGAACGCGCCCTGACCACCCGGCTGCTCGACGAGGTCGAGGACGCGCCGGGCGGACTGCCGCTGATGTCGCACGCGCTGCTGGAGACCTGGCGGCACCGCACCGGCCGCACCCTGACCGTGACCGGCTACGAGGCGGCCGGAGGACTGCGCGGCGCCGTCGTCCGCACCGCAGAGGAGGTGTACGGCGAACTCACCGCGCCCCAGGCCGACCTGGCCCGCCGGATCCTGCTGCGGCTGGTCGCCCCGGGCGACGGCACCCCCGACACCCGGCGCCCCGCCGAGCACGCGGAACTCGACCTCGGCGACCGGGACGGCACCCGCGCCGTGCTGGACCGGCTGGTCGCGGCCCGGCTGCTCACCTTCGACGACGGCACCGTCGAACTCGCCCACGAGGCCCTCATCACCGCATGGCCGCGGCTGCGCGGCTGGATCGACGCCGAACGCGACCGGCTCCGCGTCCACCGCGCCCTCTCCGAGGCCGCCCGCACCTGGCTGACCCTCGGCCGGGAGAACGCCGCGCTCTACGCCGGCTCACGGCTGGCCGCCGCCCGCGAGGCCTTCGCGCGGGACGAGCGGAGCGGCGAACCGGTGCCGGGGGAACTGACGCCGGTGGAGCGCGAGTTCCTGGCCGCCTCGATCCAGCGGCGGCGGCGCGCGGTGTGGATCGGGCGCGGACTGTCGGCCGTCCTCGCCCTGCTGGTCCTGGTCGCCTCGGCCACCGCCGTCGTCGCGCTCCGGGCGCGGGCCACCGCCCAGGCCGAGCGGGACGACGCCGTCTTCGGCCGGATCACCGCGGAGGCGGACCGGCTGCGCGAGACCAACGCCGCCCTCTCCGCCCGGCTGGACGTCGCCGCGCTCGGCATGCGCACCACCCCCGAACTGCGCACCGCCCTCACCACGGACACGGGCCGGGTGCTGTCCACCCGGCTGCCCGGACACGACGACATCGGCAGCGCGGTCGCCTTCGCCCCGGACGGCCGCACCCTCGCCAGCGGCGGTCACGACGGCACCGTACGACTGTGGGACACGGCCGGATCCGGCCGTCAGCTCGGTGAGCCGCTGCGGATCGCCGGCGCTCCCGTCGGCGCCGTGGCCTACGCGCCGGACGGCACCGTGCTGGTGGCGGCCGGACACAACGGCGGCATCCGGCTGTGGGACACCGCGGACCGCACCCGGCCCCGGCCCCTGGGCGCCCCCCTCGTCAGCCACGCGGGCGAGTCCGTCACCTCCGTCGCCTTCGCCCCCGACGGCCGCACCCTCGCCACCGTCGGCGACGACGGCACCCTGCGTCTGTGGGACCTCACCGACCCGGCCCGGCCCGCACCGATCGGCGCACCGGCGCACGCCGACGCGCGCAGCGTCCGGGACGTCGCCTTCGCCCCGGACGGCCGCACCCTGGCCACCGCAGGGCACGCCGGGACCGTACGGCTGTGGCGCCCGGACCGCGCCGACGGCCCGGTCCCGCTCGGCGAGCCCCGGCACGCGCACGACGCGGCGGTCTGGTCGGTGGCGTTCTCCCCGGACGGCGACACCCTCGCCACCGCCGGCTACGACGACACGGTGCGCCTGTGGGCGGTGTCGGCCGACGGCGGCCTGCGTCCGCTGGGCGAACCGCTGACCGCGCACACCGCCGCCGTGTGGTCGGTGGAGTTCAGCCCGGACGGACACACGCTGGCCAGCGCCGCGCAGGACGACACCGTCATCCTGTGGAACGTGGCCAACCCCGCCTACCCGCACCGGATCGGCGAACCGCTGACGGGGCACACCGAGGGCCTGTGGGACCTGGCCTACGGCCCGGACGGCCGCACCCTCGCCACCACCGGCGCCGACCACAGCGTCCGGGTGTGGCACCTGCCGGACAGCGTCCTGACCGATTTCACCAACCCGCTCACCGCCGTGGCCTACGACCCCACGGGCCGGCTGCTCGCCGCCGCCAGCACGGACGACGCCCTGGTCCGGCTCTGGGACGTCCGCCGGCCGGGGGCCCCGCGCCCGCTGCCGCGCCCCCTCACCGGCCACGAGGCTCCCGTCCTGACCGCGGCGTTCGCGCCGGACGGCCGTACCGTCGCGTCCGGCGCCGAGGACGGCACGCTACGGCTGTGGGACGTCTCCGACCCGTCCCGGCCGCGCCCCGCGGCCACCGTCCCGGACGCCCACCCCGGCGGTGTCCTCACCGTCGCCTTCGCCCCGGACGGCCACACCCTAGCCACCGGCGGCGTCGACGAGCGGGTCCGCCTGTGGGACGTCTCCGACCCCCACGACGTGCGCCCCGTCGGCACGCCCCTGACCGGCCACACCGACTGGGTCGGCTCCGTGGCCTTCGCCCCGGACGGGCACACCCTCGCCACCGGCAGCCAGGACAAGACGGCCCGGCTGTGGGACGTGCGCGACCGCGACCGGCCCCGGCCCGTCGGCGAACCCCTGACCGCCCACGACGACTGGGTCAACGCGGTCGCCTTCGCGCCCGGGGGCCACGTCCTCGCCACCGGCGGCCGGGACCGCACCGTACGGCTCTGGGACGTCACCGACCCCGGCCGGGCCCGCCCGCTGGGCGGCGAACTGACCGGGCACCGCGGCGGCGTCACCTCGGTCTCCTTCGCCCCGGACGGCCGCACCCTCGCCAGCGGCGGCGAGGACCACACGGTCCGCCTGTGGAACGTGGCCGACCCCGCCCACGCCGAGGCCTACGGCGACGCGCTCACCGGCCACCTGGACACCGTCACGTCGGTCGCCTTCGCGCCCGGCGGCTCCACGCTGGCCTCGGTGGGCAACGACCTGACGGCCAGGATCTGGACGCTCCACACGGACCGGGCGCTCCGTCAGGTCTGCGACCGCACCGGCGGCGACCTCACCCCCGACCGCTGGGCCGAACTCCTGCCCCGGCTGCCCTACCGGCCCACCTGTTGACCCGGCCGGTCGCTCACACGGCGTTGGTCACGGTCACCGTCACCTGGGCGCCGGGTGCCGCCCCGGACAGCGCGGCGGCCACCGCCTCGCGCACCGCGCGGGCGACGGTCAGTGCCCGGTGGTCGCGCCGGACCACGATCTGGACGTCCACCTCCCACGGCCCCGACCGCGAGGCCCGGCTCACCCGCACGCCCGCGGGTGTGCGCCCGGCGGCGCCCGGTGGTCCGGCCGGGGCGGCGGAACGGAACAGGCCGACGAGGCCCGGCCGCAGGAAGGCGACGCCGGGCACGTCGGCGGCGACCCGCGCGACGGTGTGGGCGAGCGCGTCCCGCTCGGTGGCGGCAGCGGTCACGGCCGGCTCCCTTCGTCCGCACCCACCGCGTCCGGGCCCGCCCCCGCCGGGTCCGCCCCCGCCGGGCCCGCCCCCGCCGGGTCCGCCCCCGCCGGGCCCGCCCCCGCCGGGTCCGCCCCGGCCGGTTCCGTCACGTCGGTGATGTGCACGTCCACATGGTCCACCGGCAGCCCCAGGGCGTCGTCCGCCGCCCCGCGCACCCGCCGCCGCACCTCCTCCGCGAGGTCGCGCAGTCGCGGCGTGAGCGGTACGACGACCTCCAGCCGCACCCGGACGGGGCCCCGCGTGGGCGAGCCGCCCGACTCGGCGGGCCGGATCCGGCACGAGCCGGCCCGCACCCCCGGCACGGTCTCGGCGGCGGCCCGCAACGCCTTGGCGGCCATCGCCTCCCGCACCCACAGATCCTCCTCCCGCTCCCCGAGCGGCAGCGGCCGGCCGGGCCGCAGCTCCAGCCGTACGACGTCCATGACCCGTTCGGTCAGCGCCCCCGCGTCCCACTCCGGTTCCCGGCCGCCGCCGCTCGCCCCGCGCACCGCCGCGCCGAGCAGGTCCAGCTGCCGCACGGCCGCCGAGCAGTGCGCACAGACACGCAGGTGCGGATCGTCCGCGCCGCCCTCCCCGGCCTCCCACACCTCGGACAGCAGCCGTCCGCAGGCCAGCCGTTCGTCCTCGGCGTGCTCGTCCGCGCCGCTGTTCATCGCCATGCGGTCATCACCTCCGTCAGGCAGCGTCGTGCGCGGAACACCCGGCCGCGGGCAGCCTCCGGGCTGATCCCGACCGTCTCCGCGATCGTCTCGTACGACTGGCCCTCCAGCTCTCTGAGCACCCAGCAGACCCGCTGCTCCGGGGAGAGCTCGGACAGCGACCGGCCCAGTGCCACCGCGGCGGCGTGCGACTCGGCGGCCCGGGCGGGGGAGACGGAGTGGTCCGGCGCCGCCGGTTCGGGCACGCTGTCGAGATCGGCCACCGGGCGCCGGGAACGCAGCATGTTCAGGCACCGGTTGACGACGATGCGGTGCATCCAGGTGGCGAAGGCGGACTGCCCCCGGAACTCGGGGAGCCTGCGCCACGCGCTGACGAACGCGTCCTGCACCGCGTCCTCGGCCTCCGAAGGACTGCCCAGCATGCTCGCGGCGAGCCGCAGCAGCCCGGGCGCGTGCCGCCGCACGAGCGCCTCGAAGGCGTCCTCGTCACCCTCGGCGGCCCGCACCGCGAGCAGTCCGTCGTCGCCCGGCACACGCGCTCCTTCCCACTCCACCGTTCCCGTCCTTGGACACACCGACTGCCCCCGGCGTTACGCGAGAACACGGAGAAAGGAAATTCCCGGAACCGCGTAACGCCGGGAGGGTCCCGCGGGTCCAACGCCCAGAAGCAGAGAACGACCACGGTCGACGGAGGACACCATGACGACGGCAGCGCAGACGGCCACGATCGAGAGCAAGTCCGAGAAGAACGGGCGGACCGCGCAGGGCGGCGCGACGACCGTGAGCGGCGGCTCCACCGGCGCCGCCGAACCGGCCGCGACCCGCGGCCGCACCTCCATCGCCGACGTCGTGGTCGTCAAGATCGCGGGCATGGCGGCGCGCGAGATCCCCGGCGTGTACGACATGGGCGGCGGCCTGTCCCGCACCATCGGCGCGGTCCGCGACCGGGTGCCCGGCGGCCGGCCGAACGTCGGCCGCGGCGTCAAGGTCGAGGTCGGCGAGCGGCAGACCGCGATCGACCTGGACCTCGTCGTCGAGTACGGCGTGCCGATCGCCGACCTCGCCCGGGACGTACGGGAGAACGTCGTCGACGCGGTCGAGCGGATCTCCGGCCTGGAGGTCGTCGAGGTCAACATCACGGTCAACGACGTGCACCTGCCGGACGACGAGGACCCGGAGCGCCCGGCGGAGGCGCGCGTGGAGTGACGGACGGATCCCGGGCAGGTTTCGAGGCGGAGGCGAGTGATGAGCAGAGCGGTGACCGGCATGCTGGTGGGGATGGCGCTGGCCTTCGCCGGGTGGTTCGGCGGCTTCGGCGCGTTCCTGCTGGTGGCCGCCCTGGGCGCGGTCGGCGCGGTGCTGGGGCGCCTGGTGGACAACGGCACGGACTGGCGTGAGTTCCTGGCCCCCGGCGACCGGAGGACCCGGTGACGGGCACACCGCCCGCCGGAGGAGCGGACGGCACGGCACCGGCCGCCGGGGAACCCTCCCGCCCGGCACCGGCCGCCGGGGGGCCCTCCCGCACGGCACCGGCCGCCGGGGGGGCCGCCGGTACGACACCGGCCGCGGGCCGCGCACGTACGGCACCGGGTCCGGCCGCCGAGGGGCGCACCGGCAGGGCACCGGCCGTCGGGACAGTCGCCCGTACGGCGCCCGCCGAGCGGGGCCGGACCGTCGTCGCCGACCGGGCCGTGCGCCGCATCGCGGAACGGGCCGCCGCCGAGACCGACCTCGGCGGACGCCGCGCCCGGGTGACCCACGGCACCGCCACGGTGCGCGGACGCCGCGCCGAGGTCTCGGTCGACGTGCGGCTCCCGTACCCGGCGGTGCTCGGGAAGGCCGGGGAACGGGTGCGGAGCCGGACGGCGGACCGGGTGGCCGAGCTGAGCGGCCTCACGGTGCGGACGGCGACCGTCCGCGTCCAGTCCCTGTCCGCGGACCGGGCGGCCCCGCGGCCGTCCCCGGCCCACGAGGGCGGCCCGCCGCGCGGCCGGGCCCGGCGCCCCTGGTCGGCGCGCCGGGCCCCCGCCGCGCTGGTGGCCCTGGTGGCGGCGGCAGCGTGCTCGGCCCTCCTGTACGACCTCCTGTCGGTGCACCTCGCCGACCGGCGTCCCGCCGGCCCGCGCACCGGGGCGGTCGACTGGCTGGCGACGCACGGCCCGGGGGACACCGGCGTCGTCGCGGGCGGCGCCGTCGCCGCCGTCCTGGGCGCCTGGCTGCTGTGCCTCGCCCTCACCCCGGGCCTGCGCGGCGTGCTCCCCATGTCACCGGTGCCGGGGCAGCCCGCTCAACGGGCCGTACTGGACCGCACCGCGGCGGCGGAACTGGTGCGGGACGCCGCGTCGGCCGTCCCCGGCGTGAGCCACGTCCGGGTGCGCTGCGGCCGGCGCCGGGTGCGCGTGCGGGCCCGCCTGTCCTTCGGCGACCGCCCGGCGACCCGGGCCGCGCTGCGCACCACCACCGCGGCCACCCTCACCACCCTGGGCCTGTCCCGCCGCCTCGGTCCACGCGTCACCCTCCGCCCGGCCCCGCACTGGCGCCCACCCGGTACGGAGCCTGCGGCCGGGCCACCCGGGCCCGCACCCTCGGCGGCGCACCGGCCGCCACCCGCCGACCGCCCACCGTCGGCGCAGGCCCCCGGGGCCGGAGAGACGGCGCCGGGGCCCGGAGCGGAGGAGAGCGACTCGTGAACCCGTTGTGCAACGCGGTCAACCGCACGCTGCTCGCGCTGACCGGGGCGGCCCTGCTGACCGGCGGCGGATGGCTGGCGCTCACCTCGGACGCGGTCGCCGGAGGACTGCCCGGAGGATGGCCCGCCCCGGCGGCGGGGACGGTGCTGCTGGACCGGGGTGGCCTTGCCGACCTGCGCGCACACGGCTGGTGGATGCCGGCCGTCGTCGCGGGCACGGCCTGCGCGCTGCTGCTGTGCCTCGCCTGGTTCCTCGCCCAGTTCCGCGGCGGCGGACGCCGGCTGCCGCTGGCCGGGCCCTCCCTCACCCTGCGTTCCCGCGCGCTGGCCGACGCCGTGGCCCGGCGCGCGGAGGCGACCGAGGGCGTCGACCGCGCCCAGGTGCACCTGCCCGCCGGGAGGAAGCGCTCCCGGGCCCGGGTACGGGTGCTGCTGGAACCCGGCGCCGCGCCCGGACCGGTCCTGGAGCGGCTCGCCCGCGGTCCGCTCGACGAGGCCCGCGCCTCCCTCGCGCCGCACCCGCTGAGCACCCGCGTCCGCATGGGCGTACGGTCCACGCGCGAGCGGCGTGCCCGCTGACCGCGTACCCCCGAGGCGCGCCCGGCCCGGCTCCGGGACCGCCCCGCTTTCCCCGGCGCGGCTGCGGGCCTCGCACCTGCCGGGGATCGAGGACAGGATCCGTCCTCGATCCCCGCTACCGTGCACGGCATGACGACCAAGGCAGGAACGACCGCCCCCGTCCTCGGCATCCGGGCCCTCAACCGCGCCACCCTGGCCCGCCAGTTGCTGCTGCGCCGCGCGGCGATGTCCGCCGAGGCCGCCGTCGCGCACCTCGTCGGGCTCCAGGCCCAGAACGTGAAGCCCCCGTACTACGCGCTCGCCGCCCGCCTCGAAGGCTTCACGCCCGAGGACCTGTCCGGGCCGATGGCCGACCGCCGCGTCGCCCGGCTCGTCACCCTGCGCTCGACCATCCACACCCACACCGCCGACGACTGCCTCACCCTGCGACCACTGGTGCAGCAGGCCCGGGAGCGCGAGCTGAGGACCTTCCGCAAGGGCCTGACCGGCGTCGACCTGGACCGGCTCGCCCGCCTCTCGCGGGAACTGGTGGAGGCCGAGCCGCGCACCCTGGCGCAGTTGCGCGAGGCCCTCCTCGCCGAGTGGCCCGACGCCGACCCGCAGGCGCTGTCCGTCGCCGCCCGCTGCCGGCTCCCGCTCGTCCAGGTGACGCCGCGCGGTCTGTGGGGCCGGAGCGGTCAGGTCACGCTCACCACCGCCGAGCACTGGCTGGGCCGCCCCGCGCGTCCGGCGCCCGCCCCGGACGACACCGTGCTGCGCTACCTCGCCGCGTTCGGACCCGCGTCGGTGCAGGACATGCAGACCTGGGCCGGCCTGACCCGGCTCCGGGACGCCTTCGAGCGGCTGCGCCCCCGTCTCGTCACCTTCCGGGACCCCGGCGGCACCGAACTCTTCGACCTCCCCGACGCGCCGCGCCCCGACCCGGACACCCCGGCCCCGCCGCGCTTCCTGCCCGAGTTCGACAACCTGCTCCTCTCCCACGCCGACCGCGCCCGCGTCGTCCCGCCCGCGCACAAGGGCCGCACCTGGAAGAAGAACCAGGCCTACCGCGTCCTGCTCGTCGACGGCTTCGTGGCCGGACTGTGGAAGCTCGAGGACGACGTCCTGGTCGTCGAGGCCTTCGACCGCCCCGCGAAGCGGCAGCGGGACGAGATCGTGGCCGAGGGCGAGCGGATGCTCGCGACGATGCACACCGGCACCGCCCACGACATCCGCTTCGGGACCGTACGGGACTGACACCGGGACCGTACGGGACCGACATGGAGAGGGGGCGCTGCGGGCCGCTCGTGGAGGCTCGCAACGCCCCCCGGTCTTGCACCTGAGGGATGCTCAGGGGGCTGCCCGGGCGTGGGGGGTTGGACGGGGGTCTCGGGACAGACCCCCGTATGCCCGGGCGAGCGGCACATGCTCACGCTAGAACCGGCGGTCCGGACCACCCAATGAGGGAACCCCCTAAGGGCGTCGGGCAGGGAAAACCCTCGGTTTACCGCCGGTAAACCCGGCCGTTCTCAGTCGGGACGCCGGCCCGCCGCCAGGCGGACGATGTCGACCCGGGACCGGATCCCCAGCTTGCGGTAGACGCGGGTCAGAGTCGCCTCCACGGTCTTGACGCTGACGAACAGCCGGGCGGCGATCTCCCGGTTGGTCGCGCCCTCCATCACGAGCGAGGCCACCTGACGCTCCATCGAGGCCAGCCCCGCCAGACCGTCCGGCTCGGCGACCGGCACCGGGGCCGGTCCGGACGCCCGCACCGCGACCGCGCCCTCCACCCGCCGCAGCCAGGGCAGCGCCCGGCACCGCCGGAACAGCCGCGCCGCCTCGTCGTACGAGGCCGACTCCGGGGCCCGCCCCGGCCGTTCGGCGTGCAACTCGGCCAGCGCGAAGACCGCCCGGGCCTCCTCCAGACCGAAGCCCAGCCCGGCCAGCCGCTCCCGCGCCGACGTCAACCGGGCCACGGCCGCCCGGTGTTCGCCCCGCGCCGCCCGCACCAGCGCCTCGGACCGGTCGAGGACGGCGAGCACGCTCTGCCGCCCGAGCCGCAGCGCGTGCGCCCGGGCGACCTCGATGACGTCCATGGCCTCGGCCGGCTCCCCGGTGCGCACCAGCGCCTCCGCCAGATCGCCCTGCCACCGGCCGCGCGCCGGGTCGGTGATGCCCGCCCCCGCCTCCAGCTCCCGCACCCGGCGCAACGCCCGTACGGCCGCCGCCGCGTCGCCCGCCACCAGGTGCGCGTGACCGAGCGCGGCCAGCGCTCGCGACAGGTACACGGCGTCGCCGTCGCCCTCAGCCCGCCGTACCGCCTCCCGGGCCAGCTCCAGGGCACGGTCCGGGTCGCCGCCCGCGGCCTCGGCGAGCGCGGCCTGCATCGCTCCCGCGCCCTCCCCGATGCCCGCGTCGCGTGCCAGGGTGAGGCTCTCCCGGGACAGTTCGAGGGCCCGGCCGCAGTGGCCGGAGTGCAGCTCGGTCTCCGCGAGGAAACGCAGGTAGTGGACCTCGCTCTCGGCCATGCCGCGCCGGCGCACCTCGCGCAGCAGCGCGGTGACGGTGGTCCGCGCCTCGGCCAGCCGGTCGCTCATCACCAGCCACCGGAACCGGGAGGAGCCCGCCCCGTTGTGGTGGCACGCCACCCGCGGGTCCTGCGGCTCCTGGAGCGCCCGCTGGATGGTCGCCGGAGCACCCGGATGACCCATCAGCGTCTCCGCCTGCGCCTGGAACGCCAGCGCGAGCAGCTCGGTACGCCGGTCCCCGGCCCGCGCCGCCAGCCGGGCCGCGTGCGCGGCCTCCTCCCGGCCCTGGGCGAAGTCGCCCTGCACCACCAGGGAGCGCCAGGCCAGCTGGTAGTGGACCTGGGCGAGCAGCCGCGGGTCGTCGCCCGCGTCGGCCAGGGCCTGCGGGAAGACCGCGTCGACCTCGCCGATGGCCTGTCCGGCCGCCTCGATCACCGCCATCCAGGCCCGCACCCGCTCGCCGGGCGCGGTGGCCCGGGTCAGCACCTCACGGGCGACGTCCCGGGCGAGGTCCTGCTCGCCCGCGGTGATCGCGTCCTCGGCGGCCGTCAGCCGGCGCTCGTCCGGGCCCGGCGTGCCGTCCGCCGGGGTGTGGCGGGCGGCGAGCAGCCCCAGCGAGGCGGCCACCGACGGCGCCCCGCGGTCCCGGGCCAGCGCGGCGGCCTCCGCCAGCCGGGCCGCCACCTCGGGGTCGGTGCCGGTGGTGGCCAGCGCCAGGTGCCGGGCGCGCTCGATCGGGTCGGAGGCGGCCGTGGACAGCGCGGCGTGCGCGGCCCGCCGCTCCGGCGCCGGGGCCTCGGCGTACAGCGCGGCCGAGATCAGCGGATGCGCGAACCGTACGGTCGGCCCCTCCGGGTCGGGCGCCAGCAGCCCGAGCGCCGCCGCCTGCGCGGTCTCCGCCTCCGCGTTCTCCCGGCCGGCCGCGCGCAGCAGCGCCGGGGTGGGGCGGGCACCGGCGCTGGCCACCAGGAGGGTGCGGCGGGCCTCGCCCGACAGCATCTCCAGGCGGGACAGGACCAGGGCGCGCAGCGAGGTCGGCACCGGCAGCGGCTCGCCCGGACGCGGTGCGGCGGGGCTCTCGGCCAGGGCCCGGCCCAGCTCCAGGGCGAACAGCGGGTTGCCGCCGCTGGTGCGGTGGATGTCCCGGACGGTGGAACGGTGCAGGCCCGAGTAGCCGCGTTCGTCGAGCAGCGCCGACACCTGGGCGCGGGTCAGCGGCCCGAGGCGGACCGCGCGGGTGTCCGGCGGGGAGGCCCGCAGATGGCGGTCGTACTCGGCGTCGTCCGTCTCGGTCCCCTCGGTCCGTACCGCGCACAGCAGCCGTACCGGCGTCTCGCCCAGGCGGCGGGCGGCGAAGCCGAGGAGTTCCGCGCTGGCCGGATCGAGCCACTGGAGGTCGTCGGCGACGACGAGGACGGGCCCCTCGACGGCGAGGGCGCGCAGCGCGGACAGCACCGCCAAGCGCAGCGCCAGACCGTCGCGCTGGAGGGTGGACTCGCCGCGGCCGGTGAGCGCCGACTCCAGTGCGGTGCGCTGGGCGGCGGGCAGCGCCCCGGAGACCTGGTCGAGGACCTGGCCCAGGAGGTCGGCGAGGGCGAGGAAGGGGAGATGGGACTCGGACTCGGTGGCCGAGCAGCGCAGCACGGTGCGCGCCGTGCGGGCGTATTCCGCGGCCAGGGTGCGCAGGACCGTCGACTTTCCGATTCCGGCGGGGCCGTGCAGCAGCACACTGCCGCCCCGGGCGAGCTGCTCACGCGCCGCGCCGAACGGCCCCTCCCGCCCGATGACCAGGTCGGAGCGGCATCCGGCAGCCTCCGCGAAGTCCCGTGGCACGGTGACCGCTCCCCTCCGTGTGGCGTGTCCGGGCCAATATTAGGCAACGGCGCATTGCGTTACGGAGGGTCGGCGAGGTGACCCGAACAACAAACGGGTCACCGTCCAAAACCAAACCCGGCCGGGACATGCCCGCGCCCGCCCCGTCCCGGCCCGCCTCCTACGGCAGCCACCCCGTTCGGCGGGCAGACGCGACGGCCTCCGTGCGGGTGCGGGCGCCCAGTTTGCGCATGGCCGAGCGCAGATAGCTCTTGACGGTCTCCGGACCCACCCCGAGCCGCTCGGCCGCCGCCCCGTTCGTCGCGCCCGCGGCCACGCAGGCCAGCACGTCCACCTCGCGCGGCGCCAGCCGGGGCCCCGGCACGGGGCCGCTCCCCGCCACCAGCAGACCGCACGCGCGCAGCAGCTCGTCCCGCAGCGCCGGGTCCGTGATCCTCGGGGCCAGCGCCCGCAGCGCCGCGTGCGCCTCCCGCACCTGCTCCCAGGCCGCACCGCCCGCCGCACCCGGCGCGGGCGCACCCGGCGCGGGCGCGGCCGCCGCCAGCAGCTCGTCCGCCTCGTCCCGCAGCACCAGCGCCTGCTCCGCGTCCCGCGCCGCCGCCACGGCCGCGCTCAGCGTGCGGTCGCCCAGCGGCTGGGCCGTGCGCAGGGCGCCGTACAGGACGCCGCGCACCCGGCGCCGTACGACCACCGGCACCGCGAGGACCGAGCGCAGGCCCTCGGCGGCGACCGGCAGGTCGTACTCGTGGCTGATCTGCCGGGAGACGGAGTAGTCCGTCACCGCGCACGGCCGCGACAGCGCCACCGCCCGGCCACCGAGCCCGTTGCCGGCGGTCACCGCCAGCGCGCTGAGCGCCGTCGTGGCCGTGCCGCTCAGCTCGCTGATGCGCACCTGGCGCCGGCCGGACTCGACGAGGCCGCCGAAGGCGACGGGCAGCCCGGTCGTGCGCCGCAGCCGCACCAGCGCGCTGCGGATCTGAGCCGCGTCCACCGCGTCCACCGCCACCCGTACCGCCCTCCCTCGTGATCGTTCCGGGACGCACACCCCCGTTCGGGGGTAGTGAGACCCACATCACGGATTACACGATGGCACAGAGCCGCCCGGCAAGGTCCGGCACCGAGGAGGACAGATGACGACGGCCACGGAGCTGTTCCGCACCGCACGGGACTTCCTGCTGGAACACCGCGAGGACTACACCGCCGCCTACGAGGGGTTCCGGTGGCCCCGCCCCGAGCACTTCAACTGGGCGCTGGACTGGTTCGACGTCATCGCCGACGGCAACGACCGCACCGCCCTGCACATCGTCGAGGAGGACGGCCGCGAGGTCCGGGTCTCCTTCGCCGAGATGTCCGCCCGCTCCGACCGGGTCGCGAACCGCCTGCGCGAGTGGGGCGTCGGCCCGGAGGACCGCATCCTCGTGATGCTGGGCAACCAGGCCGAGCTGTGGGAGACCGCGCTGGCCGCGATGAAGCTGCGCGCGGTCGTCATCCCGGCCACCACCCTGCTCGGCCCCGCCGACCTGCGCGACCGCGTCGACCGCGGCCGGGTCGGGCACGTGATCGTGCGCGCCGAGGACACCGGCAAGTTCGACGACGTGCCCGGCGACTACACGCGCATCTCGGTCGGCGGCGGCAAGGACGCTCCGGCGCCCGGCTGGCGGGCGTACGAGGACGTGTACGGGGCCTCCGACGCCTTCACGCCGGACGGCCCCACCGCCGCCGACGACCCGCTGATGCTGTACTTCACCTCCGGCACCACCGCCCGCCCCAAACTGGTCGAGCACACCCACGTGTCGTACCCCGTCGGCCACCTGGCGACCATGTACTGGATCGGCCTGAAGCCCGGGGACGTCCATCTCAACATCTCCTCGCCCGGCTGGGCCAAGCACGCCTGGTCGAACCTGTTCGCGCCGTGGAACGCCGAGGCGACCGTCTTCCTGTACAACTACACGCGGTTCGACGCACCCCGCCTGATGGCCGAGATGGACCGGGCCGGGGTGACCACCTTCTGCGCCCCGCCCACCGTGTGGCGCATGCTCATCCAGGCCGACCTCACCCGGCTCGCCACCCCGCCGCGCGAGGTCGTCGCCGCCGGTGAGCCGCTCAACCCCGAGGTGATCGAGCAGGTCCGCCGCCTGTGGGGGAGGACGATCCGGGACGGCTTCGGCCAGACCGAGACCGCCGTCCAGGTCTCCAACAGCCCCGGCCAGGTGCTGAAGACCGGCTCGATGGGCCGCCCCAGCCCCGGCTACCGCGTCGAACTGATCGACCCGGTCACCGGCGCACCCGGCGCCGCCGAGGGCGAGATCGCCCTGGACCTGTCCGCGCACCCCGTCGGCCTGATGACCGGCTACCACGGCGACCCCGACCGCACCGCCGAGGCGATGGCGGGCGGCTACTACCGCACCGGCGACATCGGCGCGCGCGACGAGGACGGCTACCTCACCTACGTGGGCCGGGCCGACGACGTGTTCAAGGCCTCCGACTACAAGATCAGCCCCTTCGAGCTGGAGAGCGCGCTGCTGGAGCACGAGGCGGTCGCCGAGGCCGCGGTCGTGCCCGCGCCGGACGAACTGCGCCTCGCGGTGCCGAAGGCGTACATCGTGCTCGCGGCGGGCTGGGAGCCGGGCCCGGACACCGCGAAGGTCCTCTTCGAGCACTCCCGCGACACGCTCGCCCCCTACAAGCGGGTGCGCCGCCTGGAGTTCGGAGAGCTGCCCAAGACCGTCTCCGGCAAGATCCGCCGCATCGAGCTGCGCGAGGCCACGGCGGCCGGTTCCGCGAACGAGTACCGCGAGGAGGACTTCCGGTGACCGCACCCTCGGCACAGCCGTCGTACGCCCACGGCACCAGCACCACCCCGCTCCTCGGCGACACCATCGGCGCCAACCTCGGCCACGCGATCGCCGCCCACCCGGACCGCGAGGCCCTCGTCGACGTCCCGTCCGGACGGCGCTGGACCTACGCCGAGTTCGGCGCCGCCGTCGACGAGCTGGCCCGCGGACTGCTCGCGAAGGGCGTCACCAAGGGCGACCGGGTCGGCATCTGGGCGGTCAACTGCCCCGAGTGGGTCCTCGTCCAGTACGCCACCGCCCGCATCGGCGTCATCATGGTGAACGTCAACCCCGCCTGTCGGGCGCACGAGTTGGAGTACGTCCTCAAACAGTCCGGCATCACCCTGCTGGTCGCCTCCCTCGCTCACAAGAGCAGCGACTACCGGGCGATCGTGGAGCAGGTCCGCGGCCGCTGCCCCGCGCTGCGCGAGACCGTCTACATCGGCGACCCGTCCTGGGACGCGCTCACCGCGGGCGCCGCGTCGGTGCCGCAGGAGCGGGTCGACGCGCTCGCCGCCGAGCTGAGCTGCGACGACCCGGTCAACATCCAGTACACCTCCGGCACCACCGGCTTCCCGAAGGGCGCCACCCTCTCCCACCACAACATCCTCAACAACGGCTACTGGGTGGGCCGCACGGTCGGCTACACCGAGCAGGACCGGGTCTGCCTGCCGGTGCCCTTCTACCACTGCTTCGGCATGGTCATGGGCAACCTGGGCGCCACCTCCCACGGCGCCTGCATCGTCATCCCCGCCCCGTCCTTCGAGCCGGCGGCGACCCTGGAGGCGGTGCAGCGGGAGCGGTGCACGTCCCTGTACGGCGTACCGACGATGTTCATCGCCGAACTGAACCTGCCGGACTTCGCCGCCTACGACCTCACCTCCCTGCGCACCGGCATCATGGCGGGCTCGCCCTGCCCGGTGGAGGTGATGAAGCGGGTGGTCGCCGAGATGCACATGGAGCAGGTCTCCATCTGCTACGGCATGACCGAGACCTCCCCGGTCTCCCTGCAGACCCGCATGGACGACGACCTCGAACACCGCACCGGCACCGTCGGCCGCGTCCTGCCGCACATCGAGGTCAAGGTCGTCGACCCGGTCACCGGCGTGACCCTGCCGCGCGGCGACGCGGGCGAACTGCGCACCCGCGGCTACAGCGTGATGCTCGGCTACTGGGAGGAGCCCGCGAAGACCGCCGAGGCCATCGACCCGGGCCGCTGGATGCACACCGGGGACCTCGCGGTGATGCGCGAGGACGGATACGTCGAGATCGTCGGCCGCATCAAGGACATGATCATCCGGGGCGGCGAGAACATCTACCCGCGCGAGGTCGAGGAGTTCCTGTACGCCCACCCGAAGATCGCGGACGTCCAGGTCGTCGGCGTCCCGCACGAACGCTACGGCGAGGAGGTCCTGGCCTGCGTCGTCGTGCGCGACGCCGCCGACCCGCTCACCCTGGAGGAACTGCGCGCCTACTGCGCCGGGCAGCTCGCCCACTACAAGGTGCCCAGCCGCCTCCAGCTCCTCGACTCCTTCCCGATGACCGTCTCGGGGAAGGTGCGCAAGGTGGAGTTGCGGGAGCGGTACGCAGCGCGCGCCTGACGGGCTCTACTGGATCAGCTCCAGGTGCGGGTGGTCCGTGGACGCCGGGCAGACGTGGAGTTGCAGGTCGTAGCCGCCGGCGACGACGACGCGGGTGTAGTTGGTCGGGGGAACGCCGGGAGGAAGCGGGTCCCGTGCCCGGTCCCCCTCGGGGGCCCAGCTTTCGGTGCCGGAGTCCCATTCGGCCGTGGCGATGGTCAGCAGCGGCTCCAACCCGGTGCCGCACACGGAGCAGTCGCGGGGCATGGGATCGGTCAGACCCCAGCGGGACCAGCCACCCGTCTTCCAACCGGGGGCGAGGGACAGCCTGTGCTTGTAGAACTCCTGAGGCGCTACGGCGTAGGCGTCGTCCACCGCGGGCCCGGCGGCCTGCCACCGTTCCCAGTCCGCGAGCTGTTCCCGCAACTCCTTGTCCAGCTCCAGGAAGTTGGGGTATTCGGTGACCTCCTCCGGCGAGAGCAGGGACGGCGCGGGCACATAGTCGGAGGTCTGGACCGCGGGCGGCTCGGGAGGTGTGGCGAGAACGTCGGTGACCGCGTCGGCGGACCGCCAGAACAGCGCGGTCCTGGGGTGCTCCGGATGGTCGAAGGGGCACCACAGCACCTGGAGCAGATCGGCGTCGGACCGCCCGGGCCGGGCCAGCAGGGGAATGTCACGCCGGTACAACTGGGCCACGGGCACCATGGCGATCGGGCCCTCGGGCCACGGACGCCCGGCGTAGATCCGCGCGAGGACCGCCTTCTCCTCGGGCGTGTACTCAGCCCCCTGTGGATTGCCGTGCGACCGGTTCACCGCGGCCGTCTGGATGCGCCGCTGCTCCCGCACGTCCTCCGGTGACGAGGGGTCGTTGACCTGGTCCCACTCGTGCGGGCCGGCGCAGTACGGCCACGGCTCGTCGGCGGGCCACAGCAGTGGCCCGCCGACCGAGCTGTCGTGCGGCGTCGGCGACCCGGCGCGAGGATGCAACCGGGTCGCCGTGCGGGCCAGCGGGGCCAGTTGAGGGAAGAACGCGGTGACGTCGAACGGCCGCGGTGGGGTGGTGCGACTCATACTGGCTCCCGATGGCGAGATTCGGCCGGGTTCAGTTCCCGAGGTTGAGCGTCCCGGTGTTCATGCCGGACTGCCAGCAGGGGACGAGATTGTCCTGCCTGCCGTCCAGTATCTGGCCCTTGCCGCCGAGTACGTTCGGGATCAGGTGGCAGCGGGCGAGCCCGGCGTTCGGGGCGTAGGTGTCGCGGTACAGCCCCGCGTCCTGCCACCCGGTGATGTCACCGTCGGCCGCGGTGCCGGTGTCGAGGTTCTTCCCCAGGCAGGCCGTCGCCTGGGCCGCGCGGGTGCCGGCGCCGTTCGGCGTGGTGGTCTTGTTGACGTGAGCGACGGCTTGGGTGGTGTTCCTGATCCACCCGTAGGGCACCGCCGTCGCGTGACGTGACGGAGAGGCGCAGGACCTGCGCCCCGCCCGCTGGAAGACGCTGCGCGCCATGGCCCGGCTCGGTGCGGCTCCGGGGTTCCCGGCGGCTTCGGCACGCGGCACGACGCGTCGGCCTTCAAGACCATGACCGGTCTCGAAGGCCGACGTCACGACCCACGGCGCCGGGAGGTGCCGTTCCCGTCGAAGTGGCTACTTGGTGACCCGGATCTCCACGAGCATGTGGTCGCGGCCCTCGGGGTCCGCACTTTCGCCCACCGGCGTCCAGGTGTTCTTGTCGATCTCGTAGGACTTCTCCTCCGTGCCGACCGTCATGTCGACCGTGGTGGAGTAGTCATTTCCCTTGATCGAGAAGACGGCGGGTATCTCCAGGGTCAGCCAGCCCTCGTTGCCGACGGTGTTGAAGCAGATCTTGCTGCCCCTGTCACGGGCCAGGAGCTCCAACTGCCCGGTCCCCGTCGCGCAGTCGGCGAGCGTGATGTGGCCGTCGCCCCGCTTCAGAACGATGTTCTGCTCGGCCAGGATCTTGTCGGCCCCGGGGTAGTTGAAGTCCTCCACGGCGTAGCCGGGGGCCCCCTCCGCGACCAGCGCGGGGGCGTCGGCCGTCTCATCGGCACCGGTGCCTCCGCCCGGCACGCCGCCGACGACCGCGGTCCAGGCCAGCGCGCCACCGACGGCGGCGGTGCCGAGTACCCGTACCGTGAGCCGCATTCTCCGCGACTTTCCGACGTTAGTGCTGGTTTCCTTCATCGTATCCCTAATCTCGAAGCCGCCGCCCGGATTTGAAAACCACCGGTCGTGAAACCGATCGCGAACAGGGGAAGCCCACACATACGGAATGGCCCCCTCTTGCGTGTCACTGGCACGCCTTCGCGACGCACTTGCCGAACGCCGATGATCGTCGTCGGCCCTGGCATCCCAGCATGGTGACGCACCCACGTCCAGCACCCCGAAACCGCCCACATCAGGATATTGGCAGCAAATTCTACGTGACCTGCGTCACGACGAGGCGAGGCGGTGCGGGAAGGCGCCGCGATTTCGGGATAAGCGTGACGACCCATCAAATCTTCGCGAAACATGCACTGTTGGTCTCTGAGCGACCACAACTCACACTGAATGATTACTGCGTTGATACTGTTCGTGAATGTGGCGGGCCTCGATCCACGGATCAGTTGCCCGGTACGGCGCGAAATCCGACACGTCACCGCAATACTCCTAGAAGGGCAAGTCCCCTATGCAGACGGCATTCTGGAGCAGACGTCGCGTTCTCGGCGCGGTCGCGGCCGCGACCGCTGTCGCCGCCACCCCCTCGGTCCTGCGGCCGGCCACCGCGGCGGCCGCCGAGGCGGCGGGCGCCGACCCGGTGCCGCTGCCGGACACCGATCGCGCCAAGGCCGTCCGCGCGTGGCTGTCCGGCGGCAGGGGCGTCAAGGCCGCCGCCACCAGGGCCCTCTACGGGACCGACAGCGAGATCCAGTCCTTCCTCGCCGAGACGCTGCCGCAGCAGACCGTGCAGGACAACCGGGTCGCGATCGTCAGCAGCCTGGACCGCGCGGGCAGGGGCCTGCGCCGCGAGGCCGTCGCGGCCCTGGACAACGGCGACGAGGCGATAGCCGGCTTCCTCTCGTCGGGCTTCGCCCCCGCCATGCTGGAGGACTTCCGGGTCGCCACCAGCATCGTCGCGTCCAGCGGCGACAGGGCCGTGGTGCGTGAGGCCAACGCCGCGCTTGACGTCGGCACCGAGTCGTCCCTCGTCACCTTCCTCAGCGACGGACAGTACGACGCGCGGCTGGAGGACACGCAGGTCCAGGTCAGCGCCATGCTGATGAACGGCGGCCCGGAGGTGCAGAAGTACGCGGACCGCGCGCTCAACGGCTCCGCGACGGACGTCGAGTGGTTCATCGAGACCGGCCAGCACATCGCGCGCGCCCGCGACCAGGAGTCGGCGACCATCGAGGAACTGGTGGCCGTCGTCCAGAGCGAGGGCAGGCGCGCCGAGCGCCAGACGAACCTGGCGATCGAGGCCGGGGCCCGCGCCGAGACCGCCGCCACCAAAGCCAAGGAGGCCGCCCAGAAGGCCGCCGCCGAAGCCGCCGCCGCGCAGGACGACGTGCAGAAGTCGGCGGCCGCGGCCCGCAAGGCGGCCAGCGCGGCGAAGGGCGCGGCCGACGCGGCCCGCAACGCCGTCAACGCTTCCAACGCCGCGGTGACGGCCTCCCGCCGCGCCTCCTGGGCCGCCGCCGGCGCCGCCCAGGCCGCCGCGAAGGCGGGCAACGCTGCCTCCCGTGCCTACAACGCCGCGATCGCCGCGTCCAAGGACGCCGGCAAGGCGGAGAGCGCCAAGAACGCCGCGGTCGCCGCCCGCAATGCCGCGGACAAGGCCCGCAGCGCCGCCGCTGCTGCCGAGAAGGCAGCTCTTGCCGGCGACGCCTCCTCGGCCGCGGGCCTGGCCGCCGCCTCCGCCGCCCGCAACTCGGCCGCCGCCGCGAACGCCGCCGCCCAGGCCGCCGCGTCCGCCGGTGCCGCCCAGTCGGAGGCAGCCGAGGCCAAGCGCCAGGCCGGCATCGCCACGAGCGCCGCCAACCGCGCCACGAACGCCGCCTCCGCCGCCCAGGCACTGGCGAGCGCCGCCGCCAAGGCGGCTCGCACTGCGCGCGACGCCGCCAACTCCGCCGCCAACCACGCCGACAAGGCCGCCGACGCCGCCGAGGAGGCCGTGAAGTACGCGGGCCAGGCCGTCGACTACGCCAACAAGTCGACCGCTCACGCCGCGGAGGCCGTGAAGGCCGCCAACGTCGCCACCCAGGCCGTCAGTGATGCCATCGAGGTGGAGAAGAACGCCCGCGCCGCCGAGGCGCAGACCATCGAGCAGGACAAGCAGCAGGCCATCGAGGAGGTCCGGCAGCTCGCCGCCATCGAGCAGGCCGAGCTCTCCGACGTCCGCGAGAAGCGGCTGATGACGGAGCGCACCGACCAGGCGACCAAGGACCTCATCACCAAGGCGGAAGAGGCCCTGTACTCCGGCGACATGGCGGTCGCCGCGACCGCGGGCCGACAGGCCGCGGTCGCTCTGATGGACGCCCGCGGGGCCTACACCCGGCAGGCGGCACAGCACGCGCTCGCCGGCTCCGACGACGACGTCTACTCCTGGATCGACCTCGACCGATCCCTCGCCGCGACGCAGGACGACCGCGAGACCACCCTGCACGTGGCGACGATCGGCGGTCCGAAGGTGGCCGCGGCCGCCGCCGCCGCGCTGGAGAGCTCCGACTCCAAGGCCGTCGGCGACTTCCTCACCGGCGGCATGAAGCGCGCCTCGGACGAGGACCTGCGCGTCGCCATCAACAAGATCCTGAACGACAACCCGGGCAGGGCCGTCAAGGACGCCGGCAACGACGCCCTCGACGAGAACACCACCGAATCCCTCAACCACTTCTTCGACGAGACCTACCCGATCGCCGTCAAGGAGGACGACCAGGTCCGGGCCAACCAGCTGATCAAAACCGGCGGCGCCTACACCAGGTCCTACGCGGAGGTCGCGCTCGAAGGACCGCAGTGGATGCTGCGCAACTTCATCACCCTCGTCCAGTACCGCACGGCCCAGCTGGACTTCGACACCGCCACCCACGTCGCCGCGATCCGCGGGGCCATCGCGGCCGCCGCGAAGATCGCGGAGAAGGCACAGGAGGACGCGGCCCTCGCCTCGAAGGCCGCCGCCGACGCCCGCAACGCGGCCACCGAGGCCCAGGAGTGGGCGCAGAAGGCCCTCGACTCCGCCGCCAAGGCCGACGACTACGCCCAGCAGGCCCGCGACAACGCCAACGCCGCCGACAAGTCGGCCGCCGACGCCCGTGCCTCCGCCGCCACGGCGAAGAACGCCGCCGCCGTCGCCCGCGGCGCCGCCCGCTCCGCCAACTACTCGGCCAACAAGGCCGTCGACTCGGCGCGCTCGGCCCTCGCCTCGTCCGCCTCGGCTCAGCGCTCGGCGGCCGCGGCCCGCGCCGCCGAACTCGCCGCCTCCGCCGACGCGGCCGCTGCCGCCCGCGCGTACGCCGAGGCCAAGCAGATCGCCCTCGACAAGAAGCGGGCCGAGGAGATCGCGAAGGCCAAGGCGGCCGCGCTCCAGGCCCACGAGGAGCGCCTGAACGGCCAGAACCCGGCCGACAACGACAAGAACAACCAGGTCAACCCGAACGGCACCGCGGACGGCGACGCCGACGAGTGGTGGAACGACGCCCAGTTCTACGCGGACGCCACGGGCATGATCAGTACCGGCGCCGCGTTCCTGTCGGCCGGCTGCGCCCTCGCCGCCATCGTCTTCCCGCCGGCCCTCGGCGCGGCCGGCTTCTTCGCCGGCGTCTCCGCGGGCGCCGGTGCCCTCAGCAGCCTCTTCACGGGCATCGAGCACGGCTTCACCAGCGGCGCCTTCTGGGAGTCCGCCGCCGGCACCGGCCTGAGCCTGGTCTCCTTCGGCGCCTACAAGTGGGTCGGCGCGGCCGACAAGGCGCTCGGCGGCAGCATCGTCAAGCCCGTCGTCAGCAAGATCACCGACACCGGCGAGGACCTGGTCGCCGGCGCCACGAAGGGTCTCAGCAAGCTCTACGAACTGGTGGCCTGACCTCGCCCGTCCGCTGCTGACGGGGCGCCGCAGCTACGCGGCGCCCCCTTTCCCCTCCTCTCACGGAAAGGTCCTGCCCCGTGCATGGAATACGTGGCGGGCGCGCCACAAGGAGACGCGCCCGCTCGACCGTCCTGGGCGTCGTCACCGCCCTGGCCCTCGGTCTCACCTCGGCCACGACGAGCCAGGCGGCCGAGCCGCCCGCGCCGACCCACACCGCGTCCACCAGCGACTCCGCAGCCTCCGGCGCGCAGACCACCGATGCCGTCGAGACCAGCGCGTTCGTGGCCGGTTCCGGTGAGCAGTGCACCCCCACCGCGCGTGGCTCCAAGGAGCGCCGTGCGGGCGCCGTCGAGTCCTGTGTGACGGTCGCTCCCGCCCCCGCGAAGGCGAAGACCCGCAGTGGCCCCGCCGCCTCCCTTTCCTCCGCCGCCGCGGACGCTCCCGTCGGCAGCTGCGACCTCACCAACCCCGGAAGCTACAGCTACGGGCGCTTCTCGTACTGCGTGACCGGCATCAACGTCACCTACATCCTCCGCGACAGCAGGGGTGTGGAGATCGGTCGTGGCACCCTGGAGGTCTCGACCGGCGCCGACCTCTCACCGACCGCCACGACCTGGAGCGAGCAGGTCACCGTCAGGATGACCAGCGCCTCCGGCGATGTCACCGCCCTTAACGTCAAGTTCCGCGCATCCTGTGACGCCGGCTGCACGGCCACCGACATCGCCCCGTGGTGGAACGGCGACATCACCGTCAGCACCCCCCTCACCGGCGACGTCGGCTACTCGTCGCCCCAGACGACGGGCTCCTCGTCCTCCTTCTACACGTCCTACGTGATGTACGTGACGTCCCCGGGCGCGGCGCCGACCGACCCGAACGCATCGTGGAAGAACCCGAGACAGATCAGGTGCGACGACGCGGTCGGCGGCACCTCGGTGGCGGGCTGTGCCGTCCCCTCCGTCATGGCCGTCGTGCCGATGAAGGCGACGAGCTCGGACGCGGGCGGCGCCGTGGCCGCCTACGGCTGGGCCCAGAACAATCTCGACGGCGCCTGGGGGAAGAAGGGCAACCCCCTGACCCGGTCGACGAGCGGCGTGGCCAACCGCACCGCCGCCACCTGCGGCGGCTTCACCGCCCAGCCGGACCTCGTCACCACCGACACCTGCGCCGACTTCCCCTTCGGTGAGGCGAAGGAGGGTGGTGCCGCCGGCGCGCAGTGCGTCGAGGTGATCCCCAATCTCGGTAACGGTGAATGGGACACCTACGTCCTGAACGACGCCAATGTCCTGGACCGCAGCTCGCCCTGCGTGCAGGCACATGTCACGCCCGGAGAGCAGCAGTTCGCCGCCACCCAGCTTGCCGATGGCTTCAAGGATCTGCGAGTGATCGACGCCGACCTGTTCGAGCTGACGTTCTCGCTGCCGGACACCGGCCCGCAGGCCCGCTGCCTGAACGACCCCGGGCCGATAGGCTCGCTTCCCAACGGCGACGGGTGGTTCTGGAACACCACCGAGGCGGTTCCTCTCGTCAACCAAAGCGACCCGGCGGGCGGGGGCGGATACAGGCCGACCCGGGCGCAGGCATGCGTGGGGCTGAACGTCAAGGACGGAACCAACACCAGCAACCCCGTCACCGGCATGAAGGACGCGGAGGAATACGCGAAGGCGAACAACCTCACCTACGACCAGTCCCGGTGTCATCTCATCCCGAAGGTCCTTGGTGGAAAGGGCACGAGCAAGCTCACTCGGTTCAACCTCGTCCCTTGCTGGCAGGTCGGTATGAACACGGGCTCGCCCAGCATGCGGACGTACGAGAAGATGGGGGAGGACCTGGTCAAGGGCGATGATCCCAATCGGGTTCTCGGAACGAACGACGCGATCTTCTACCAGGTGACACCCGTCTACAAGGACGCGAACAGCACCATCCCAGTGGGCGTCACGATGAGCGCTACCATCGAACGGGCTAACGGGACGACCGAGGAACTGTTCCCCAACGTCTACGTCACCAACACCTATTCGAACACTGGGTTGTACAACCTCGGTAACTGATCCCACTCAGTTCGCACCAACGGGAGCCGGCATGAGTTTCACCACCCCGCCGCGGCCGTTCGACATCACCGCGCTCTTCCCTCAGCTGGCCCCGCTGGCGCGCACGGCGATCCGGCTGCATCCGCGGCCGGGGTCGCCGACCGTGCACGACAGCTCCGTCGGCGGGCCGCTGCTGTGGCCCGCCGACGAGCCGTGGCCGTACTGCGACGAGCCGCACGACAGCCGCGCGGCGCCGGTAGTCCACTCCCCGGACGACGTCCGGCTCCTCCGCCGTGACCGCGCCGCAGCGGCCGAGCGGCGGCGCCTCGACCCCGAGGCACCCCAGTGGACTCCCGAGGAACGGGCGACCTGGGAGCGGCTCGCGGACCGCCCGTGGTTCGACGGCCCGATCCCCCTCCTCCCTGTCGCCCAGCTCTATGCTCGCGACGTCTCCTTCCGACGCCCGCCCGACGCCGACCTTCTCCAGGTTCTCTGGTGCCCCTTCGACCACGAGATGGCCCACCCCCGGACAGCTCTCTTCTGGCGCTCCTCCGCCACCGTCTCCGCCGTTCTCGACGCACCGCCCCAGCCGTCCATCGTCCAGCGCGACTGCTACCTCCCGGAGCCGTGCCTGTTCTCACCGGAGCAGGTCACGGAGTACCCCAGCCCCTCGGAGCTGGACAAGGAACTTCAGGACCAACTGGACGACATGAGCCGCTGGGAGACGATCGACCCCGCGCGGTATACCACGTACGCGGACGACCCGGGCGAGCTCTACCTGAACAACCTCTCCGCCGCCCCCGGCTGGAAGACCGGTGGCTGGACCCGATGGGGCCTCACCGACCCCAAACCCCACCCCTGCCCCGAGTGCGGCTCAGAGGAGGTCCCGCTCCTCACCATCGCTTCCTCGGAATGGGACGGCGGCAGCGAAACCTGGATCGCCGAGGAGGACCGGACGGACCCGGCCCCGCTTCCCCTGGGCGCCCGGAACGGCAACTACACCTTGATCGACGTCGTCGGCGGCTACGACCTCCAGCTCTACGTCTGCCCGGCCGACCCGTCCCACCCCCACATCGCCCTGGTCCCCTGACCGGCACACAACCCCGGTCTCTGCGTGCCTTGTGATCGTGCCAACGGGTTCTGGGGACGCGACGGCTCAGCCGGCCGTGGCGTCCAGCGCCACGGCCGGTGCGTTGGCCGGGCGCGGTACGCCCGACGGGTCGAGCACGAACAGCGCGACGTCCAGCAGGTCGCCGCGGACCCGGGCGTCCTCGGCGTACCCGGCGAGCGAGAAGTACACGCCCCGCGCCGACTCCGCCATGGCCGTCAGCCACAGGCACTCCACGTCCCGCACCGAGGCCGGGCCCACCGTCGGATCCACCTGGACGACGAGGCCGGGTGCGGCCAGCCCGATGCCGCACAGGGGCCGCTGGTCGGCGCGGCGCACGTCCCGGTGGCCAAGCCCGCGCAGGTACAGGACGGCCGCGGTGACCGCGTCGCGGGCGGTGCGGATCGGGACGGCCCGGTGCGCCGGGACCCGTGAACCGGGGGTGCGCCCGGACCGGCCCGTGGCCGCCGGGTCCACCGGCACGCACAGCACCGTCCCGCAGGGGCAGCCCAGCTCCGGCCGCGGCCACCGGCTCTCGGTCCCGCAGGCCGCGCAGCGCACCCCGATCCACTCCTCGTCCCAGGCCCGTCGGGTGACCGCGGTGGCGGCCCCGCGCGGGTCCAGCTCCGGGGCGACGGGCGCCCCGCACACACAGGGGTACGACGGTGCCGTGTAGCGGTGCCGACGCCCGCAGGCGGTGCAGCACACCGAGATGGTCTCGGACATGACCCCCATCGTCCTCTCTTGACGGCCCCCGGCTGCCCACTTACATTACTTCCAGATCGTAGAAAATAAATTTCGCTATACGGAAGTTGCTACGGAAGAGGCTCACCGCGGGGCGCGACGGGAGTGCGAATCCGACAGCCGGATCAGGAGTACTCGATGGCTCGTATGACCGCTGCCCGAGCGGCAGTTGAGATCCTCAAGCGCGAGGGCGTCACCGACGCGTTCGGTGTGCCCGGTGCGGCGATCAACCCCTTCTACGCGGCGCTCAAGGCGTCCGGCGGCGTCCAGCACACCCTCGCCCGGCACGTCGAGGGTGCCTCGCACATGGCCGAGGGCTACACCCGCACCCACCCCGGCAACATCGGCGTCTGCATCGGCACCTCGGGCCCGGCCGGCACCGACATGATCACCGGTCTCTACTCGGCGATCGGCGACTCGATCCCGATCCTGTGCATCACCGGCCAGGCGCCGACCGCGGTGATCCACAAGGAGGACTTCCAGGCCGTCGACATCGCCTCGATCGCCAAGCCGGTGACGAAGATGGCGGTCACCGTCCTGGAGGCCGCGCAGGTCCCCGGCGTCTTCCAGCAGGCGTTCCACCTGATGCGCTCCGGCCGTCCAGGACCGGTCCTGATCGACCTGCCGATCGACGTCCAGACGACCGAGATCGAGTTCGACCCGGAGACCTACGAGCCGCTCCCGGTCTACCGGCCCACCGCCACCCGCCCCCAGATCGAGAAGGCGATCGGCCTGCTCAACGCCGCCGAGCGGCCGCTGATCGTGGCCGGCGGCGGTGTCATCAACGCGGACGCCGCCGACCTGCTCGTGGAGTTCGCCGAGCTGACCGGCACCCCGGTCGTGCCGACCCTGATGGGCTGGGGCCTGCTGCCCGACGACCACGAGCTGAACGCCGGCATGGTCGGCCTGCAGACCTCGCACCGCTACGGCAACGCGACCTTCCTGGAGTCCGACTTCGTCCTCGGCATCGGCAACCGCTGGGCCAACCGCCACACCGGCAAGCTGGACGTCTACACCGCCGGGCGGAAGTTCGTGCACGTCGACGTCGAGCCGACCCAGATCGGCAAGATCTTCGCCCCGGACTACGGCATCGCCTCCGACGCCAAGGCCGCCCTGGAGCTGTTCGTCGAGGTCGCGCGCGAGCTGAAGGCGGCCGGGAAGCTGCCCGACCGCTCCGCCTGGGCCGCCTCCGCGCAGGAGCGCAAGGCCACCCTCCAGCGCCGTACGCACTTCGACGACATCCCGATCAAGCCGCAGCGCGTCTACGAGGAGATGAACAAGGCCTTCGGCCCGGAGACCCGGTACGTCTCCACCATCGGCCTCTCGCAGATCGCCGGCGCCCAGATGCTGCACGTCTACCGCCCGCGGCACTGGATCAACTGCGGCCAGGCCGGACCGCTCGGCTGGACCGTCCCCGCCGCCCTCGGCGTCGCCAAGGCCGACCCGGACGCCCAGGTCGTGGCGCTCTCCGGCGACTACGACTTCCAGTTCATGCTGGAGGAACTGGCCGTCGGCGCGCAGCACAAGATCCCGTACGTGCACGTCCTGGTGAACAACTCCTACCTGGGCCTGATCCGCCAGGCGCAGCGGGCGTTCGACATCGACTTCCAGGTCAACCTGGAGTTCGAGAACATCAACTCGCCCGAGCTGGGCGTCTACGGCGTCGACCACGTCAAGGTCGCCGAGGGCCTGGGCTGCAGGGCGATCCGGGTGACCGACCCGAACGAGCTGGGCGCGGCCCTGGAGCAGGCCAAGAAGCTGGCCGCCGAGCACCGGGTGCCGGTCGTCGTCGAGGCGATCCTGGAGCGCGTCACCAACATCTCCATGTCGGGCACCAACGACATCTCCAACGTGGTGGAGTTCGAGGAGGTGGCCACGGAGCCGGGGCACGCCCCGACCGCGGTCCGGACGCTGAAGGTCTGACGGACCCGGCGCCGAGCGCCGAGAGCGGCCCGTTCCCTTCCTCGGGGGGACGGGCCGCTCTCACGTATGTGCGGACCCCACGTGTGGGCGGACCACATGTGTGCGCGCTCAGTCCGAGCCGCCACCGCCGCCCGAGCCGCAGCCGCCCGCATGGTCCCCGTGGTGGCCCGCGCCGCCCCAGTCGCCCGAGACCGAGTCCTCGTACTCGTCGCGCCACCTCAGGAACCTGCCGCGGCCCAGGGAGAAGCGCACTCCTTCGGCCGGGGCGCCCGGGGCCGTCAGGCCGGTCCGCAGCGCGAAGCGCGGCAGCAGCAGCCGCAGGGCGGCATCGCCGTGCAGGGCGACCGCGAGCAGCGTGTCGTCGTCCGTCAGCCCGTGCCTGACCGCCGGCAGCGGGTGTCGCTCCCGCCAGAACTCCACGCGCCGACGGGCACCGCGGGTCGGCCTGAGCCAGGGATGGCCGAGCAACCCGTCCTCGGCGAGCGGGATGCGCGTCAGGGCCACGGCGAGGCGCACGTCCGGGTGCCGGACCAGCTCACGAGCGGTGAGCGGCTCGTGCAGACAGTCCAGGACCGTCCCCTCGAACGGCCCCAGGCCCTCCGGCTCGGGACCCGCCGCGCACAGCGTCCTGCGCGGGCCGGTCTCGACGGCGCCCAGCAGGTGCAGGGCGACCAGCGCCACCGTGACGGCGGCCGGTGGCCCGCCGCCCAGCAGCGCGACCTGGTGCGGCTCCCACCCGATCTCCGTGACACCGTCCACGACCCCACCCCCGTGCGCCCCGTGTTGTGCCGGGGTTGTGCCCGCTGCGGGGGTCTCCTACGCCCGCTCAGCCACCGTGGTGCTCATGGTGCTCGTGGTGCTCGTGCAGCCCCGGCCAGTCCTCCGGGCCGCCGCCCTGCCACTCGACCAGGTCGCTCGACTCGACGTCGGTCACGTACAGGTCGGCCAGCCGCAGCAGCTCGGCCACGTCGTCGACGTGCGAGGCGACGCCCAGGGTCTCCTCGCCCGAGGTGACCCGGCGGGAGCCGTCGAGGGCGGGGGAGTGGACGACGATGTGCGGATGCTCGGGCGGGTGTGCGGTTGCCATGCCTCCAGGCTGCTGCGCGGGCGGGCGATCCGCACGCCGGAGCACGTAGGAGCACCTCGGTAAACGCCGAGCAGCGCCGGATGCGGGACCGTCCGCATCCGGCGCTGTTCGGCCGGTGGAGGGTTTTGGTGGGGTTGTCTCCAAAAATTTCTTT
>NZ_JBVKBZ010000006.1:572917-763631 GCF_055635195.1 Streptomyces sp. NPDC111628
TTGCGGCTCTGCGGATGTGGGGGGTGGGGGGAAAAAAAAAAGGAGGAAAGAAGGAAAAAAGCGGAAGAAAACACGAAGCAGCGGTGGGAGGTCCCCCCCCCCCCCCCCCCGCTGCTCGGCCGGTGAAGGTTCTTGGTGAGGTTGTCGCCGAAGGTTTCTTCACGTGGTGCCCGTCCGGCGGCGCGAGGCTGGGCGCGACAGGTCGTTCGCGCCGCCGGACGGAGTGTGCGGGCCTCTCGATCACGAGAGGCGTGTGGCTGGGACCGCGGCGGTGCGACGGGCCGGAACGGCTCCTCCCCTCAGGTCGTAGGAGGAACGCCCCTGCCTTTCACCACCGCACTGGCTCGCAGGCCGCCGCGGTCCTCGCCCTGCCCGCGCCGGCACCTGGCGGTCACCCCTCATCCGGGCCGCTTCGGTGCCTGCGCGGGCCGCGCACACGGTCCCGGCCTCCCCGCCGGGTCCCGTGCGCGAGCCGGTGGATCAGTCCTCGCGCAGGGCGCGGACCGCCTCCTCCACGCGCTTGCCGTACTCGGGGTCGGCCGCGTGGAAGTGCGCCAGGTTCTTCTCTACGACGTCGTTGCGCGAGACCTGGGACAGACCGCCGGCCAGGTTCGCGACCAGGCGCTGCTTCTCGTCCTCGCTCATCAGCCGGTACAGCGCACCGGCCTGCACGAAGTGGTCGTCCTTGGTGTGCAGCGGCGCCTCGTGGGTGCCGGTGTGGCCGGACACCGCGAGCGGGGCCGCCAGCGGTGTGCCGGTCTCGGCCGGGCCGTCGTAGGAGTTCGGCTCGTAGTTCTTGGCGTACCGGCCCTGGGAGTTGGCCGCCATCAGGCCGTCGCGGCCGTAGTTGGCGGCGCCGCCGGGCACGGCCTTCGGGGCGTTCACCGCGAGCTGGGTGTGGTTGACGCCCAGGCGGTAGCGGTGCGCGTCCGCGTAGGCGAACAGGCGGCCCTGGAGCATCTTGTCGGGGGAGGGGCCGATGCCCGGAACGAAGTTGTTCGGGGAGAACGCGGCCTGCTCGACCTCCGCGAAGACGTTGTCCGGGTTGCGGTCCAGCACCAGCCGGCCGACCCGCTTGAGCGGGTAGTCGGCGTGCGGCCACACCTTGGTCACGTCGAACGGGTTGAAGCGGTAGTTCGCCGCCTCGGCCACCGGCATCAGCTGCACGTGCAGCGTCCAGGACGGGTACACGCCCCGCTCGATCGCCTGCACCAGGTCGGTCTGGTGCGAGGTCGGGTCCTCGCCCGCGAGCTTCGCGGCCTCGTCGGCGGTCAGGCAGCGGATGCCCTGGTCCGTCTTGAAGTGGTACTTGACGAAGAAGGACTCGCCCTTGGCGTTCGTCCACTGGTAGGTGTGCGAGCCGAAGCCGTCCATGTGGCGGTACGAGGCCGGGATGCCGCGGTCGCCCATCAGCCAGGTGATCTGGTGCGTCGCCTCGGGGGAGTGCGCCCAGAAGTCGAAGACGTTGTCCGGCTCCTGACGGCCCGTGAACGGGTCGCGCTTCTGCGAGTGGATGAAGTCGGGGAACTTGATGGGGTCCTTGATGAAGAACACCGGCGTGTTGTTGCCGACGAGGTCGTAGTTGCCCTCCTCGGTGTAGAACTTCAGCGCGAAGCCCCGCGGGTCGCGGACCGCGTCCGCGCCGCCGAGCGAGTCGGCCACCGTGGAGAAGCGCAGGAAGACCTCGGTGCGCTTGCCGACCGTGTTGAGGAAGTCGGCGTGCGTGAAGCCGCTGACGTCGTCGGTCACCTCGAAGTGGCCGTAGGCGCCGGAGCCGCGGGCGTGCACCACGCGCTCCGGAATGCGCTCGCGGTTGAAGCGGGCGAGCTTCTCGATGAGGTGCTGGTCCTGGATCAGGAGCGGGCCGCCGATGCCGGCGGAAGCGGAGTTCTGGTTGTCGGCGACCGGGGCGCCGGACTCGGTGGTGAGCACGCGCTGCGACATCGTGGACCTTCCGTGGCCTTGCAGACGAGGGTTCAGCGGAAACATGGAGTGGAAATTGGTTTCCGCTTCGTGGAGCCTAGATTTGGGACTGTGGCACGTCAACAGTTTGTTGAAGTGGGTTCCGGGCGGCGCCGCCGCTCGGGCGCGACATGACAGGTGTCAGCGACCGCGCCGCCCGGAGGTCTCATGGGGCCGGTACGACGGTCAGACCTGGCCGCCGGACAGGCGCTCCACGGCGCGCAGCAGCGCCGAGTGGTCCAGGCCGCCGTCGCCCTGGGCGCGCAGCGAGGCGACCAGCTGGGCCACCACGGCGCCCACCGGCAGCGCGGCGCCCACGTTGCGGGCGGCGTCGGTGACGATGCCCATGTCCTTGTGGTGCAGGTCGATGCGGAAGCCCGGCTTGAAGTCGCGGCCGAGGAAGTTGTCCTTCTTCCGCGTCAGCACGGTCGAGCCGGCCAGACCGCCGTTGAGGACGTCCAGGGCGGCCTTCAGGTCCACGCCGGACTTCTCCAGGAAGACCACGGCCTCGGCGCACGCCTGGATGTTGACGGCGACGATCAGCTGGTTGGCGGCCTTCACGGTCTGGCCCGAGCCGTGCGGACCGCACAGCACGATGGTCTTGCCGAGCGCCTCCAGGAGCGGCTTGGCCTCGTCGAAGTCGGCCTGCTCACCGCCGACCATGATGGACAGCACGGCCTCGATCGCGCCGGCCTCGCCGCCGGAGACGGGGGCGTCCAGGACGCGGATGCCCTTGTCCTTGGCGGCCTTCGCGAGGTCCACCGAGGTCTGCGGGGTGATCGAGGACATGTCGACCAGCAGCGCGCCGGACCTCGCGTTCTCCAGGATGCCGTCGGGGCCGTAGGCGATGGCCTCGACCTGCGGCGACGCGGGCACCATGGTGACGATCACGTCGGCGTCGCGCACGGCCTCGGCGATCGAGCCGGCCGCGGTGCCGCCGGCGGCGGACAGGCGGTCCAGCTTGTCCTGCTCCAGCGTGAAGCCGGTGACCTGGTAACCCGCCTTGATCAGGTTCTCGGACATGGGGGAGCCCATGATGCCGAGACCGACCCAGGCGACCTTGGGGAGCGTGCTCATGATGGGTACCTCTCTGGAAAATCTCTGAAGAGTGCTGCGGGTGGCGCTCAGCGGGCCGCGCGGGCCCCGGCCGGCAGCCAGGAGAAGGACTGGGTGCTGGGGGCGTCGCCGGGCTTGTACTCCAGGCCGACCCAGCCGTCGTACCCGGCCTTCGCCAGCCGGTCGAGCAGGTCCTCCAGCGGGAGGGAGCCCGTACCGGGCGCGCCGCGGCCGGGGTTGTCGGCGATCTGGACGTGGCCGGTCTTCGCGGCGTACGCGTCGATCACCTGCGGCAGGTCCTCGCCGTTCATGGACAGGTGGTAGAGGTCCATGAGGAACTTGGCGTTGCCGAGCCCGGTGGCCTCGTTGACCTGGTCCACGACCGCGATCGCGGCCGGTGCCGACACCAGCGGGTACCGCGGCGACTCGGGCTCGTTGAGCGCCTCGATCAGCAGGATCGCGCCGATCCGGTCGGCCGCGCGGGCGGCGAGGACCAGGTTCTCCAGCGCGAGCCGGTCCTGCTCGGCCGGGTCCACGCCCTCGACCCGGTTGCCGTACAGGGCGTTGAGCGCCGTGCAGCCCAGCGACCGGGCGAATTCGGCGGCCACGTCGATGTTGGCGCGGAAGCGGTCCGACTCCGCACCGGGGATCGACAGGGCGCCCCGGTCGGGGCCGGGCAGCTGTCCGGCGTAGAAGTTCAGCCCGGTGAGCCGGACGCCCGCGTCCTCGATGGCCGACTTGAGAGCGTCCAGCTCGGACTGCTCGGGGGTGGGCGAGTCGATCCAGGGCCACCACAGCTCGACCGCGGTGAAGCCGGCCGCGGCGGCGGCCGCGGGGCGCTCCAGGAGCGGGAGTTCCGTGTAGAGGATCGACAGGTTGACGTTGAAGCGCTGGTCTGCGAATCCCATAGGGTCCCGCGCTCCCTTCCGCTTGAGGGTGTGTTTCCGTATTACGGAAGTTCGTTTCTGCTTGATGGAAGGTTGCCCGGGGAGTGCGGCTGTTGTCAAGAGGGGGCGGCGCAAAGCGGTCACCCCGCGTTAGGTTGACCGCGTGCGATTGAGAGTGGAGTTCACGACCGAACCCTTCGACCTGGACGAGGCGCCCGCCCATGCGGTGGTGGCCCGGGAGGTCGTCGAGGCGGCCGAGCTGGACGCGGTGGACGTCGGCCCCTTCGGCAACACCGCCGAGGGCGGCGCCGACCGGGTGCTCACCGCCGTGGACGCGCTGCTGCGCCGCTCCCTGGAGGCCGGTGCGACCCGGATCTCGCTCCAGGTCAACGTGGTCGGAGAGGGCGTCGAGGGGGAGGGTGAGCGGTGACCGGTCCTGCCGAGGAGCCGTTCATCGCGGCCGTCAAGCCCCTGGTCGACGCCATGGGCGGCGAGATGCTGCCGCCGGACGAGGCGGGTCTTGAGGACGTCGTGCTCTCCTGGGAGGGTGCCGACGTCGTCGCCGTACGCCTGCCCCAGCTCGCCGACTCCCTCGACCACATCCTGGCCGCCATGGAGCGCCGGCAGGGCAGGCCGCTGGCCGACCTGGACCGCCGCACCAAGCAGGAGGTCGTCCGGGCCCTGGAGGCGCGCGGCGCCTTCGCGGTACGGCACGGCGTGGAGACCGTCGCGGGCGCCCTCGGTGTCAGCCGCTTCACCGTGTACAACTACCTCAACCGCGAGAAGGGCACCTGACCTGCACGGTTCCCTCGCGCCTCCAGCCGCCGTCCGGTAACCGGGCGGCGGCTTTTCTGACCCCGAATTTTCAACAAAGTGTTGACGGCTTGTTTCCGAGGGCGTTAGCTATCGGCACGCCCGCTCAGCACAAGGCCACGGAGGCTCCCGTGACGTCCACTTCCGCGTCGGGCCTGGCCCGCTTCAACACCCTCGAGGAGACCGCGGCACTCGCGGAACTCCACGAGGCGTGCGCCGCCACGGCGTGGGCCCGGCAACTGCTCGCCGCCCGCCCCTTCGCCACCGCCGAGGACCTGTACGCCGCCAGCGACGCCGCCATGGCCGAGCTGACCGCGGACGACCTCGCCCAGGCGATGGCCGGACACCCGCCGATCGGCCGCCCCGAACCGGGCGATCCGACCTCGTCCCGCGAACAGGCGGGCATGGCGGGCGCCGCCGAGGAACTCAAGGCGGAGATGCTCGAACTGAACCTGGCCTACCAGGAGAAGTTCGGCCACGTCTTCCTGATCTGCGCCACCGGCCGGACCGGTGAGCAGATGCGGGACGCGGCTCTGGAGCGGATCGGCAACTCGCCCGAGCAGGAGCGCGAGATCGTCCGCACCGAACTGGGGAAGATCAACCGCATCCGCCTGACCCGACTCGTCGAACAGGACGCCCGACCATGAGCACCAGCACCACCGCCTCCGTGTCCACGCACATCCTGGACACCAGCGTCGGCCGCCCCGCCGGGGACGTCGCCGTCCACCTCGCCGCCCGCTCGGGCGCGGACGCGGACTGGCAGGCACTCGGCGGCTCCGCGACCGACGCCGACGGCCGGTGCAAGGACCTCCCGGCCCTGCCGGAGGGCACCACCCACGTACGGCTCGACTTCGACACCGAGACGTACTTCGCCAAGAAACAAGCCGCGGCCCAGCAGGACGCCCCCGCGCTCCGGGACAGCGAGAACGGCCGGCCCGTGTTCTTCCCCGAGGTCACCATCACCTTCGCGGTGGTGCCCGGCGAGCACTACCACGTTCCGCTGCTGCTCAACCCGTTCGGCTACTCCGTTTACCGAGGGAGCTGACCGAATCATGACCCGTTTCGTCCTGGGACAGAACCAGTACGGCAAGGCAGAGAACCGCGTCGTCAAGATCACGCGTGACGGCGACACGCACCACATCAAGGACCTGAACGTCTCCGTCGCCCTGTCCGGCGACATGGAGGAGGTCCACCGCAGCGGTTCCAACGCCAACGTCCTGCCGACCGACACCACCAAGAACACCGTGTTCGCCTTCGCCAAGGAGCACGGGATCCAGAGCGGCGAGGACCTCGGCGTCAAGCTCGCCCGCCACTTCGTGGACGACAACGAGCCCATCCGCCGGGCCCGCATCCGCATCGAGGAGTACTCCTGGGAGCGGATCGAGACCTCGAAGGGCGGCGCCCGCTTCGTCGGCTCGGACGAGATCGCGCACTCCTTCGTCCGCCAGGGCCAGGAGACCCGCGTCGCGCAGATCACCTACGACGGCCACGGCATCCAGGTGCTCTCCGGCTTCAAGGACCTCACCGTCCTGAACTCGACCAACTCCGAGTTCTTCGGCTTCCTCAAGGACAAGTACACGACCCTCCCGGAGGACCACGACCGCATCCTCGCCACCACCGTCTCCACCTGGTGGCGGCACAACTGGGACGGCATCGACTCGCACGCCCCCGACTGGGACCGCTCCTACGGCGGGGTGCGCAAGCACGCGCTCCAGGCGTTCGCCGAGACCTACTCGTACTCGCTCCAGCAGACCCTCTTCGAGATGGGTGTGCGGGTGCTCAACTCCCGCGACGAGGTCGACGAGATCCGCTTCTCGATGCCCAACAAGCACCACTTCCGCTCGGACCTGTCGCCCTTCGGGATCGACAACGAGGCCAAGGACGGCGCCGTGTACTACGCCGCCGACCGCCCCTACGGCCTGATCGAGGCCACCATCCTGCGCGACGGCGCCGAGCAACTCATCCCGGTCGACATGACCAACCTCTGACGCGGGACGCGCGCCGCCCGCCCCGCCCTCCGGGGCGGGCGGCGCGCCACACCGGAGGAAACACCATGGCACAGCCTGCAACGGAGCCGGCGAAAGGCTCACGCTCCACCCCGTCACCGGAGCACACCGAGGACGCCGTCACGTCCGTGCACCCGGTGGACGAGAAGCTCCACCCCTCGCGGCTCGTCCCCGCCGCGCTCCAGCACATCGCCGCCATGTACGCGGGCGTCGTCACTCCTCCGCTCATCATCGGCCAGGCCTGCGGACTCGACCTGGAGGGCCGCACCCGGCTGATCGCGGCCTCGCTGCTCATCGCGGGCGTCGCCACCCTGCTCCAGACCCTCGGTGTCAAGGGCTTCGTCGGCAACCGCCTGCCCTTCGTCAACGCCGCCTCCTCGGCCGGTATCGCGCCCATCCTCGCCATCGTCGAGACCAACGCGAAGGGCAGCCAACTCCCCGCCGTCTACGGCGCGGTGATGGTCGCCGGTGTCTTCTGCCTCGCCGTCGGCCCGTTCTTCGGCCGACTGCTGCGCTTCTTCCCGCCGCTGGTCACGGGTGTCGTCATCACCCTCATCGGCGTCACGCTGATGCCGGTCCCGGTCGGCTGGGCGCAGGGCGGCGACAAGACCGCCGCCGACTTCGGCTCGATGCGCAACCTCGCGCTCGCCGCCTTCACCCTCGCGGTCATCCTCGTCATCCAGCGCTTCGGCAAGGGTTTCGTCAAGCAAGTGGCGCTGCTCTTCGGCCTGTTGATCGGCACCCTGGCCGCCATCCCCTTCGGCATGGCCGACTTCGGCGCCCTGACGTCCGCGCCGGTCGCCGCGCTGCCCACGCCCTTCGCCTTCGGCGCCCCCGAGTTCCAGCCCGCGGCCATCCTGTCGCTGTGCATCGTCATGCTGGTCCTGATGACGGAGTCGTCCGCCGGCATGCTCGCCCTCGGCGAGATCTGCGACCGCCGCGCCGACGCCAGGGTCATCACCCGCGGCCTGCGCACCGACGGCCTCGCCACCCTGGTCGGCCCCGTCTTCGGCGGCTTCCCCACCTCCGCCTTCGCCCAGAACGTCGGCGTCGTCTCCCTCACCCGGGTACGCAGCCGCTACGTCGTCGCCGTCGCCGGTGCCACCCTGCTGGTCCTCGGCGCCTTCCCGGTCCTCGGCGCGGTCGTCTCGCTGGTCCCGATGCCGGTGCTCGGCGGCGCGGGCATCGTGCTCTTCGGCTCGATCGCGGTCAGCGGCATCCGTACGCTCTCCGAGGCCGGGCTGGACGACAGCTCCAACATCATCCTGGTCGCCGTGGCGCTCGGCGCGGGCATCATCCCGCTCGCCGCGCCGACCTTCTACGCCGAGTTCCCCGCCTGGGCCCAGACCGTGCTGGGCTCCGGCATCAGCGCCGGAGCGATCGTCGCGGTCGCCCTCAACCTGTTCTTCCACCACCTCGGCACCCGGAGCCGCCACCCGGTTCCGGCACTCAAATCCTCCTAGGGTCCTGCCGTGCCCTCCCCGCGGGTACTCGACTCCCCGCCCGTGGGCCCCACCGAAAGGCAAGGAAGCAGCATGGCAGCAGCATCGGCAACCGAACGCACCGTCATCGAGCACTGTGCGATCGCCACCGTGGACGCGGGCGACACCGAGTACGCCTCCGGTCACGTCGTGCTCGCCGGCAACCGCATCGAGTCCGTCGGCGCGGGCGGGGCACCCGAGGACCTGGAGAACGTCGTACGCCGGATCGACGCGACCGGCCACCTGGCCACCCCCGGACTGGTCAACACCCACCACCACTTCTACCAGTGGCTCACCCGCGGCCTGGCCACCGACCACAACCTGTTCGACTGGCTGGTCGCGCTGTACCCGACCTGGGCCCGCATCGACGAACCGATGGCCCATGCGGCGGCCCAGGGCTCGCTCGCGATGATGGCCCGCGGCGGCGTCACCACCGCCGCGGACCACCACTACATCCACCCGCGCGGCGCCGGTGACCTGTCCGGCGCGATCGTCCGCGCCGCCCGTGACATGGGCGTCCGCTTCACCCTCGCCCGTGGCTCCATGGACCGCGGCGAGTCCGACGGCGGGCTGCCGCCGGACTTCGCGGTGGAGAGCCTGGACGACGCGCTCGCCGCCACCGAGGCCACCGTCCGGGAGCACCACGACCCCTCCTTCGACGCGATGACCCAGGTCGCCGTCGCGCCCTGCTCGCCCTTCTCCGTCTCCACCGAACTGATGCGGCAGGGCGCCGAGCTGGCCCGCCGGCTCGGCGTGCGGCTGCACACCCACGGCTCGGAGACCGTCGAGGAGGAGAAGTTCTGCCACGAGCTGTTCGGCATGGGCCCGACCGACTACTTCGAGTCCACCGGCTGGCTCGGCGAGGACGTGTGGATGGCGCACTGCGTCCACATGAACGACTCCGACATCGCCGCCTTCGCCCGCACCGGCACCGGCGTTGCCCACTGCCCGTCCTCCAACGCCCGGCTGGCCGCCGGCATCGCCCGGGTCCCCGACCTGCTCGCGGCCGGCGTCCCGGTCGGCCTCGGCGTCGACGGCACCGCCTCCAACGAGGCCGGCGAACTCCACACCGAACTGCGGGGCGCCCTGCTGATCAACCGCCTCGGCGCCCACCGCGAGGCCGCGCTGGACGCCCGCAGGGCGCTGCGCCTGGGCACCCACGGCGGCGCCCGGGTCCTCGGCCGGGCCGCCGAGACCGGCTCCCTGGAGGCGGGCAAGCTCGCCGACCTGGTGCTGTGGCGGATGGACACCCTCGCCCACTCCTCGATCGCCGACCCGGTGACCGCCCTGGTCCTCGGCGCCCCCGCCCCGGTCACCGCGTCGTTCGTGAACGGGCGGCAGATCGTCGAGAACGGCAGGCTGCTCACGGTCGACGAGGACGCCGTCGCCCGCTCCACCCGGGACGAGGCACGGCGCCTGGCCAGGATCGCCGCGCAGCGCTGAGCCGGACGCCGCCGAACACCGCACAACAGAACACCACTTGATCTCCGGCCGGGAGGGACGGCTCCCGGCCGGTAACCGTGGACCCGAGCGGGGTCCACGGTGGCCTACTCCGGGGTGTGCGCCCCTGCGCGCACGCCCCGGAGCGGTCGCCCGTTCCCTCGAACGGTCCGTCCCGGTCCCGCACGACCACCACCTGCACCACCTCCCTGACACCCGCGTCAGAGCCGACGTGTAACCGACCGGAGGAACGCCGCCGTGGCCGACCACCCTGTTGACGAGAAACTCCCGCCACTGAAGATGGCGACGACCGGCCTGCAACACGTGGCCGCCATGTACGCCGGGGTCGTCGCCCCGCCCCTGATCGTCGGCGCGGCCATCGGCCTGAGCGCCACCGAGCTGACCTTCCTCACCGGCGCCTGCCTGTTCACCGCGGGCCTGGCCACCTTCCTCCAGACGCTGGGCATCTGGAAGATCGGGGCCCGGCTGCCCTTCGTCAACGGCGTCACCTTCGCCGGTGTCGCCCCCATGACCGCGGTCGTCGCCTCCACCGACGACAAGTCCGACGCGCTGCCGATCATCTTCGGCGCGGTCATCGTCGCCGGACTCCTCGGTTTCATCGCCGCCCCCTTCTTCAGCAAGGCGATCCGCTTCTTCCCGCCGGTCGTCACCGGCACCGTCATCACCCTGATAGGCATATCCCTGCTGCCCGTCGCCTTCGGCTGGGCACAGGGACCCAGCCCCACCGCGGACGACTTCGGCTCGGCGACCAACCTCGGCCTGGCCGGGATCACCCTCGTCATCGTGCTGTTCCTGCGCCGCTTCACCCGGGGCTTCGTCAAGCAGATCGCCGTGCTGCTCGGTCTGATCGCGGGCACGCTCGTCGCGATCCCGTTCGGCGTCACGGACTTCGGCCCGGTCGCGGACGCGGACGTCGTCGGCTTCCCGACGCCGTTCCACTTCGGTGCCCCGCAGTTCCAGATCGCCGCGATCATCTCCATGTGCGTGGTGATGGTGGTCTCGATGACCGAGTCCACGGCCGACATGCTCGCCCTCGGCGAGATCGTGGACCGCCCGGCCGACGAGAAGACCATCGCGGCCGGACTGCGCGCCGACACCCTCGGCTCCGCCCTCAGCCCGGTCTTCAACGGCTTCATGTGCAGCGCCTTCGCCCAGAACATCGGCCTGGTCGCGATGACGAAGATCCGCAGCCGGTACGTCGTCGCGGTCGGCGGTGGCTTCCTGGTCCTGATGGGCCTGTGCCCGATGGCGGCGTCGCTCATCGCCGTCGTCCCGCGCCCGGTCCTGGGCGGCGCCGGCGTGGTCCTCTTCGGCTCGGTCGCGGCCAGCGGCATCCAGACCCTGGTCCGGGCGAGCCTCGACAAGGACAACAACGTCCTGATCGTGGCGGTCTCCCTGGCCGTCGGCATCATCCCGATCGCGGCGCCGGAGTTCTACCACTCGTTCCCGGAGAACGCGCGGATCATCCTCGACTCGGGCATCTCGACCGGCTGCGTGGCCGCGGTCCTGCTCAACCTGATCTTCAACCACATCGGCGGCCGGGAACGCGAGGCGGAGGACGTCACCCACCCGATGGAGGCGGGCGACGAGATCACCGAGGCGTCCCGGGCGGCGGCGATGCCGTGACGCCGAGGGCCCGCCCGGGTTCCCTCGAAGTTCGATGACGGGACAGTTCGTCCCGGGCGACACGCCGTCTGCGCGGTGTGCCGCCCGGGACGAACTGTCCCGTCATCGTGTCACCAGCGCCTCACCGGAGTGCGGACCGCGCCTGCCGCAAGGACGCCTGACGCTGCCGTACCGGGACTACAGTCCGAACAGCTCCGGCCGCGCCGCCAGTTCCTTGAAACGCTGCCTGGGGTCCGGCACCAGCCTGCGCTCGCCCAGGTCCATCAGCCCGCCGACGGCCTCGATCTCGGCGGCGACCGTGCCGTCCGTCCTGGTGATGAGCTGCCGGATCCGGAAGGTCTTGCCCGTACCCCACTCGAAGGCACAGGTCACCGTGACCTCGTCACCGGCGAGCAGCTCCCGCTGGAACCGGATGGTCGTCTCCAGGGTCACCGGCCCGACCCCGCGGGCGACCAGGTCCGCCTGCCGGATCCCGGCCGCCTGGAGCATCGACCAGCGGGCGTGCTCGGCGTAGTTCAGGTACACCGACTGGTTCAGATGGCCCTGGGTGTCGGTCTCGTACCCGCGGACGGTCACGGGAACGGAGAACGGTTCGCTCACGGCTGCTGCCTCTCCTCGCACACGTACGGACGGACCGATCCTGACATGCGGGCGTCACACCTTCCGCGGGGAGGCCAGCAGGTAACGGGCCCGCGTGCGCGGCTCGGTGTGCTCCCCGGTCTGCCAGCCCGCCCGCTCCAGCGTCGCCGCGCACTCCCGCAGCGCGGCGCCGTCGCCTTCGTGCACGGCGACCGCCTCCGGCTGCGGCGTAGCCCGCACCCGGTACCCGTCCCCGCCGTCGGGACCGGCCGGACGGTGCCCGGCCGCCTCCAGGGCGAGCGCGGCGGCCCGCACGAGATGCGACCGCTCCCACGCACAGGGCCGGTCCGCGGTCCCGTCGGGATGCGTCATCCGGCGCAGCTCCAGCAGCCCCTGCCAGGCGCCGCGCACCTCGCGCAGCCGCGCGGGCCCCGAGTCGCCCGGCGCGGCCTCCTCCCCGCCGACCCGCGCGGCGAACACACCCTCGGCGGCCGGGGCTCCGGCGGGCTCCGGCGCCTTCGGCTCTTCCGGCGCGTCGGCCGCCTCCCGGGTCCGGTGCCCCGCCGGGGTCAGGAAGTGGTCGTGCGGCGGGCGCGGATGCCGGAAGGCGAGCCCTCGCTTCACCAGCGCGGTGAGCTGGGCCTGGGTACCCTTCAGGCGTCCGGTGACGGGATCGGCGGCGGCGATGAGACGCCGCTGCGCGGCGGTCGGCGACAGTGCCACGGCGTCCCTCCTTTCCCGGCGCTCACCCTCGCGACCTCTTCGAGGGTTACGTCCGAAGACTACGACGGAGGTCTGACATTCCAGGCGGCGACCACCGGCCGCCCGTGCTCGGTGCCCAGCCGGCACAGCGTGCCCGTGCCCAGCTGGAACAGCGCCCCCTGCGAGGGCGGAAGGCCCAGGTGCCGGGCGGTCAGCACGCGCAGGAAGTGCCCGTGCGCCACCAGCACCACGCACCCCTCGGTGTTGGCGAACGCGGCCTCCACCGTGGCCAGCACCCGGTCGGCCCGCTCGCCCACCTGCTCGGGCGTCTCCCCGGGGTGGTCCGGCGGTCCGGGCGCGACCCCGTCCGTGAACAGGAACCAGTCCGGCCGGCTCCGGTGGATCTCGACGGTCGTGATCCCCTCGTAGCCGCCGTAGTCCCACTCGTGCAGGTCCGGCTCGATGCGCACCTCGTGCAGCCCGATCAGCTCGGCCGTCTCCCGGGCCCGCTGGAAGGGGCTGACGAACGCCGCCCCGATCCGGTGCGACCGGATCAACGGCACCAGGCTCCGTGCCTGCTCCCGCCCCTTCTCGGTCAGCGGGACGTCCGTCAGCCCGGTGTGCCGCCCGGAGCGCGACCACTCGGTCTCTCCGTGCCGGACAAGAAAAAGATCACCCATGGGGCCAGGCTACGGCCGTTCGCCGGGTAAACCGGAGCGGTAGTGCTGCGTACGGCAACGGGTTGAACCCCGATTGCAACCAGCGTGGGATTCGCCGGAGGGCGCGCCTTCGTAGCCTGGGCGACGCAAGGCTGTTCGAGACGGGGGACGACAGCCAGGGGGACGAAGCACGACGAGCGTCGGCAGGTCCAAGGGCAGTCGGTCGCTTCCCCGGACGCATCCACAAAGGGAGGAATCATGGCTATGCCGCGCATGGGAAAGCACGCCGCCGTCCTGGTCGCGTCGGCGACCCTGCTCACGGGGCTCGGCACGGTCGCCGCCGCCGGCGCTTCCGCCGCCGACCTCGGTGCCGCGGGATCGTGCACGTTCGCCAACCCGAGGACGGTCAAGACGGCGAAGGTCGACTCGATCAACATCCAGCTCCGCTACAGCACGTCCACCCGTTGCGCCTGGGGCCGTATCTACAACGCGGACCCGGGCGACAAGGTGTGGGTCGACCGCTCCTCGAACGGCGGCAGGACCTGGAACGGCCCGCTGAGCATGACCACCGTGAAGTACGGGTCGGACACGCACACCGCTTCGCGCTACGACGGCGGATACGTGATGCGCGCCTGCGCCTGGAACGACTCCACCCACCACCTCAAGTGCACCGGCTGGTACTGACCCCGCCGGCCATGAGGTGCTGAGCGGGTGAGCATGCGCCGTTGCCCGAAAGAGCGTGGGCGACGGCGCATCCCGCGCCGTACCTCACGGCGACCGGCCGACCGGACGGACGTGGCCGCGTCTACTGCCGGTACCCGCTCAGGAAGCGCCCGATGCGCCCGATCGCCGCCTCCAGGTCCTCCGCGTGCGGCAGGGTCAGGATGCGGAAGTGGTCCGGGCTCGGCCAGTTGAAGCCGGTGCCCTGGACGACCTGGATCTTCTCGCGGAGCAGCAGGTCCAGGACGAAGCGCTCGTCGTCGTGGATCTTGTGGACGGCCGGGTCGATGCGCGGGAAGGCGTACAGCGCGCCCTTGGGCTTGACGCAGGAGACGCCGGGGATCTCGTTGAGCTTCTCCCAGGCCACGTCCCGCTGTTCGTGCAGCCGTCCGCCGGGGGCGGTCAGTTCGCGGATGGACTGGCGGCCGCCGAGCGCGGCCTGGATGGCGTACTGGGCGGGCGCGTTGGCGCACAGGCGCATGGAGGCCAGCATGGTCAGGCCCTCCAGATAGTCCTTCGCGTGCTGCTTCGGCCCCGTCACCACCAGCCAGCCGGAGCGGAAGCCCGCCACCCGGTACGTCTTGGACAGACCGCAGAAGGTCAGCACCACCAGGTCGGGGGCGAGGGACGCGGCCGAGTGGTGCACGGCGTCGTCGTACAGGATCTGGTCGTAGATCTCGTCGGCGAAGACCATCAGTCCGTGCCGGCGGGCGAGGTCGAGGATGCCCTCGACGATCTCCCTGGGGTAGACGGCGCCGGTGGGGTTGTTGGGGTTGATGATGACGACCGCCTTGGTGCGGTCGGTGATCTTCGCCTCCATGTCGGCCAGGTCCGGGTACCACTCCGCCTGCTCGTCGCACAGGTAGTGGACCGCCCTGCCGCCCGCGAGGGTGGTCACCGCCGTCCAGAGGGGGAAGTCGGGGGCGGGGATCAGGACCTCGTCGCCGTCCTCCAGCAGGGCCTGTACGGCCATGGAGATCAGCTCGGAGACGCCGTTGCCCAGGAAGACGTCGTCCACGTCCACCTCCAGGCCGAGCGCCTGGTAGCGCTGGGCGACGGCCCGGCGGGCGGAGAGGATGCCGCGCGAGTCGGTGTAGCCGTGCGCCTGCGGCAGCATGCGGATCATGTCCTGCACGATCTCCTCCGGCGCCTCGAAGCCGAAGAGCGCCGGGTTGCCGGTGTTGAGGCGCAGGACGCTGTGGCCCGCCTCCTCCAGCGCGTTGGCGTGCTCGATGACCGGGCCGCGGATCTCGTAACAGACCTCGCTGAGCTTGTTCGACTGCCGGAACTCCATGCGCGGCTTCCCCTCCGGAATCTGGTGTTGCTTGGTTTTACCAAGTAGCAGCTTGGAAAGTCCAACAACTTGTCTACACTGCGTCGCATGTCACCACGTCCTCGCCGTAGCTACGACCAGTACTGTTCCGCCGCCCGCGCGCTCGACGCCGTCGGCGACCGCTGGACCCTGCTGATCGTCCGGGAGCTGCTCGCCGGTCCGCGGCGCTACACCGACCTGCACGCCGACCTGCCCGGCGTCAGCACGGACGTACTCGCCTCGCGGCTCAAGGACATGGAGCGCGAGGGGCTGACGACCAGGCGCCGGCTGCCCCCGCCCGGCGCGGCGTACGTCTACGAACTCACCGCGCGGGGACGCGGTCTGCTGCCCGTACTGGAGGCGCTCGGCGCGTGGGGCGCGGGCGAGCTGGGGGAGCGGCGGCCGACCGACGCCGTACGCGCGCACTGGTTCGCCCTGCCGCTGCTGCGGGCCCTGCGGGAGGCCGGCGCGGCGGAGGGGCTCGTCGAGGTCCGGCTGGAGGAGGGCGACTTCCACCTGTACGCCGATGCCCGCGCCGAGGGGGAGGACGGTCCCGTGTACGGCGAGGGACCCGCACCGGGCGAGCCCGACGCCCGGCTCGTGCTGGACGCCGCGACCTGCGCGGCCCTCGGCCGCGGTGAGGCCGGTCTGCGCGACGCGGTGCGCGACGGCCGCGTCGGGGTGACCGGCGACGGCACGGCGGCCAAGGCGCTGCGGGAGGGGTGAGACGGCAGAAGGCCCGCCGAGGCGGGCCTTCTGAGGGCAAGTCAGGCGCCGGGTGGCACCCGGGACGGCCGTCCCGAACCACGGGTCAGCGCGTAGCCGCCGATGCCCGCGAGCGCGGCCAGTACGGCCCCGATCCCGCTCCACACCCAGCGGTCCGACCACCAGCCCGACGACCAGCCGTCCTCCGGCTCGATCGCGGACAGCACGGCGCCCTTCTCGTCCTCGTCGCCCTGGTCGGCGCCGGAGGTCACCGCGATGCCCGGCACCAGCGGCTCGGCCAGCGAACCGTCCACCGCCGCGGCCCCGCCGATGTCCTTGGAGTCCGCCCGGACCTCGGTGGAGACCGGCACGCCGAGGTCGGAGGTGGGCACGTTCACGGCCGTGAGCCGGACGTAGTAGGTGCCCGGCAGCGGGTCGTTGGCCCACGGCTCGGTCCAGGCGCGCACGGTGCGCAGGACGCAGGCCAGCTCGACGGAGGAGGTGCCCGCGTCCGCGGTGCGGGCCTGGGCGCCCCACTGGCAGGCCTGGCGGCGGCGCAGGCCGTCGTACACGTCGACCCGCCAGGTCTGGGCGGCGTGCGTCTCGGGCAGCTTCACCGTGGCCTTCACGGTGGGCCGCTGCCCGGCGTCGGCCGGGAACGACCAGTACAGGTAGTCGCCCGCGGCCCCGTTCGCCGTGGCCGCCTGCCCCTGCTCGAACTCGGTGGCCGTACGGAAGGACGTGCCCGCCGTGGTCGGCGCGTCACCGTCCGCCGAAGGGCTCGCGGAGGGCGAGGAGTCGGCCGCCGCGGGAGCCGCGGCGAGACCGAGCAGCATCACAGCCGCACTCAACGCTCGGGTGAATCGCATCAGTTGGTCCTCCAGATCGCGAACCGCCAGCGCGAGAGCCAGCCCCACAGCAGACCGGCGACGAAACCGACCAGCACCAGCAGGCCGAGCAGCCACCAGCCGCGCCCGAGGCCGAAGGCGGCCACGTCGTCGGAGTCGCCCGGACCGTCCACGACGTCGACGGTCAGCTCCAGCGGCAGACCGGGCGTGGTCTTCACACCGGAGGCGACGGAGAAGGAGTTGGTGACCTGGAGGCACACCGCCTCGGCCGCCGCATCGTCGTCGTCGCTCTCCGCCTTCGGGTACCGCAGCCCCGTCGAGAGCACGTCGGTGCGGCCGTTGCCCGCCGCCTCACCGCGCACGATCTCCCGGCCGTGCACGGTCACCGCCCGCAGCAGTACCCCGTAGGACGGGTTCACGGCCCGGTCGGCGCCCACGCTCACGGAGGCGCGCAGCTCCTGGCCGGGCTCCACGTCCACCCGGTACCAGCGCTGCTGCCCGAACTCCTCGCGGTCGGTGTACAGCCCCGACTTCAGCGTCGGCGCCTTCGCGCACGCGTCCGCGCCCTCGGTGGCCACCGGTGTCACCACCGGGTCCGCCGCCCGGTCCACCAACTGGTTCACCTTGTCGGTCAGTTCGTCGGTGTGCTCGACCGAGGTGTACGTGCCGCCGGTCGCCTCGGCGATGCAGCTGAGCTGCTGCCGCATCTTGGTGTTCGGGACCAGCCCAAGCGTGTCGATGGTCAGCCCGATGCCCTTGGCGGCGATCTCGCGGGCCACCTCGCACGGGTCGAGCGGGGCGCAGGTGTCCTCGCCGTCGCTGATCAGCACGATGCGCTTGGAGCCGTTGCCGCCGTCGAGGTCGTCGGCCGCCTTCAGCAGCGCGGGCCCGATCGGCGTCCAGCCGGTCGGCGCCAGGGTCGCCACCGCCGTCTTCGCCTCGGTGCGGTCCAGCGGGCCGACCGGATAGAGCTGCGCGGTGTCCTTGCAACCGGTCTTGCGGTCGTCGCCCGGGTAGTCCGCGCCGAGCGTCCGGATGCCCAGCTGCACCTCTTCCGGCGTCGCGTCGAGCACCTCGTTGAACGCCTGCTTCGCCGCCGCCATGCGCGTACCGCCGTCGATGTCCCGCGTCCGCATCGAACCGCTGACGTCGAGCACGAGGTCGACCTTCGGCGCGTCCTCACCCGTGGGTTCACCGGCGCTCGCCCCGGCCGGGAACGCCATCCCGGCCGCCAGCGCAGCGAGCAGGGCACAGGCACCCGCCGCCAGCCGTGTTCTTGTGATCATCGGCGGATCCTATTGATCAGTGGTGCCGCGCTCCAAAACGAGACCGCGCCGATGCCCCGGCTTCACCTCCACCGCAGCGGATTGGGCAGCTCCGTCCACAGATCGCCCGTGCTCCCCGGCGAAGTCCGCATCGTCGTCAGCGCCTTGACCGGCAGCGGTTCCTCGCGCAGGGCCAGGACGTCCTCGGTGTCGGGCAGTTCGGGTGCCGCCGCCTCCACGGCCTTTCGCAGGGCCGGGCCCGAACCGGCCGTGGCCGCCAGCGCGCCTCCCACCAGGGAGCCGAACAACTTCCGGCGCAGTGCGAGCGGTTCGTCGGTCAGTACCCGTGCGGGCAGGCCGTGGGGCGCGATGCCGTGCCGGGAGAGGCGGGCCGGGGAGACGCGGATGTCGGCCAGGTCGCGGTAGACCAGGCGCAGCGGGTCGCCCGTCGCGGACAGCACGACCAGGAGGTTCTGACCGTGCGCCTCTAGGGCCACGCCCAGCTCCAGCGCGCGCAGCCCGACGGTGAGCGCGAGACGGGCGAAGGCGGCGAGCCACGCTGGGGAGCGCGGCAGCCCGGTGGTCGCCAGCGCGGCCACCGGGACGACGTGCTCGCCCGGCGAGGCGTACACCTCGGGCGCCTCGCGCAGTACGGCGGCCAGGTCGGGGGAGTGGGCGGTGGCCGCGCCCAGCGTGCGGGTCACGTGGAGCAGGCCGTCCAGGCGCGCGGCCAACTCCTCCCCGAAGGACGACAGGTCGGCCGACGCGGCGATCGAGGCGACCGAGATGTCCCGTACCGAGGACGTCAGCCGGGTGCTCAGCGCGGTCTTGACGTGCACCGAGCCGGGCACGGCGAGGGTCCGCAGGGACATCAGCGGATGCGCGGCGGGCCCGGCCCCGTACGACTGCTTGAGCACGTGCGCGGCCTGCCACGGATGCACCGGCACCAGCAGCCGTGCCCCGTCCCGCAACTCCCCGGGCCACACCCCCGTCACCAGGCACTCCGCCGCCGGGACCGGCACGAGCCCCAGCTCCACCACCGGCCCGTGCTCGGGCCCGTACGCGAGCTGCTCCGCCACCGAGAAGCCGGGCCGCGCACGGCAACCGGGGTGGTACGGGTGCCCGTCGACCACCCGCCGCTCCCAGCCCCACCCGCTGTCCGGCCACTCGTCCGGGTGATTCTCCGGCGCCTCCTCCCGCACCGCCCGGGGCTGTGCCGCGCGCGACAGCGCCAAGGACGCCGCACTGTGCCCGAGTTCGGCGGCGAAGGAGGCCGACCCCGCTACGGAGAGGTCGGTCATCAGCCGCTCCGGATCGTCGTACGCGACCTGGTCCAGCCGTACGACCCGGACGTACGCGTCCGTGCGGTACGGGTCGGCGGCCGGACCGCTCAGCCGGCGGCCGTCCCGCAGGCGCAGGACGAGCCCCTCCCCGGACCGCTCCCGGGCCTCGACCCACGGCAGCGGTTCGAAGGCGAGGGCACGCCACAGCCGGGACAGCACGGCCGCACGGGCCCCTGGCCGCTCGGCCGCGAACCGGTCGGCCAGAGCGGGACGGACGGCCGCCAGCTCCTCGGCGACCTCGGCCGCCGCACTGGGGGGACGATGCACGGGCAGGCTCCTCGGGTACGAGAACGACGTCATGGCGGAGAACCGACGAGAACCGACGAGAACCGACGAGGACCATGACGAGCGACATACTGATCGTCTCCGTCCTCTCCGCCATGGACCGACCGTAGGGAACGAGTGGAACGCGTGGATCTCCTGCCCCCGCCCACCGGCGCCGACGCCCCCTTCCCGGACGGCGCCGCCGACCGGGACGACGTGGCGCGCCGCGCCGACGCCCACGCGGCCGTACCGCTGCTGAACTGCCTGCTGCGCGAGGTGGCCGAACCGCTGCCGGGCCCCGGCGCCCGCCCCGTGTACCGGCTGCCCGGCGGCAGACTGCTGCGGGTGCGGCCCGGCCGCCGCCCCGCCGAACCGGAGGTCCGCACGGCGGACGGGTGGCACCGGGTCGACCACGCCGAACTGGTGAAGCTCGTCGCCGAGGCCCTGCGCCGGCACACCGGTGTGCCCAACCACGAACTGCCCACCGAGATGACCGACAGCCGCGACGCGGTGGCCGCCCTGCTGACGGCACGCGCGCGTGCCACCCCGCCCGCCGACCCGTACCTCCGCTCCGAACAGGCCCTGCTCACCGGCCACACCCACCATCCCGCCCCCAAGGCACGCGGCGGCGGCCCGCACGCCGGGTGGCTGCCGTACGCGCCCGAGGCACACGCCCGCTTCCCGCTGACGCTGCTCGCCGTGCGCGAGGACACCGTCGTCGACGAGGGCGACACCGCAGCCCTGGACGCCCTCGGCAAGGCCCCGCCCGGCTACCGGCTGCTGCCCGCCCACCCCTGGCAACTGGACCTGACGGCACCGGCCCTCGCGCCCGCATTCGCCGACGGCCGGCTCGTCCGGGTGGGCACGACCGGCTTCTTCGCCTGGCCGACGGCCGCGATCCGTACGGTGTACGCGCCCGAGTACCTGCCCGGACGGGACCTGTTCCTGAAGTTCAGCCTCGACGTGCGCGTCACCAACGACATCCGCCGCCTGTGGCGCCACGACCTGCTGAAACTGCGCCGCACCGACACGGCCGCCACCGAGGCCTTCGCCGCCCTGGGGCCTCCCGCCGCCTGGCTCGGCGACCGCGGCCACCGCACCGCGGACTTCGCCTTCGAGGAACTGGCCGTCGTCGTCCGCGACGGCCTGCGCGACCACCTCCTGCCCGGCGCGACCCCGCTTTTGGCCGCCGCGCTCGTGGAGGGCTTCCCCGGCAGCCCGCTCGCGGCCGCCGCGGACCCGGCAGCCTGGTGGGAGGCGTACCTGGCCGCCGTCGTCCCGCCCGTCCTGACCGCCTTCGCCGACGACGGCGTCGTACTGGAGGCGCACCTGCAGAACACCCTGGTCGCCGTGGACGCGGCCGGCACCCCCGTACAGGCCCTCTTCCGGGACGCGGAGGGCGTCAAACTGCTGCCGGACACCCCGAGGGCGGCCGGCTGGGAACGCCTGGTCTACTGCCTGGTCGTGAACCACCTGTACGAGATCGCCGCCGCCCTCACCGAACACCACCCCGCCCACGACCCCTGGCCCGCCGTCCGCCGCATCCTGGCCCGCCACGACCTGCCCGAGATTCCGGCCCTGCTCACCGCCCCCACCCTCCCCGCCAAGACCAACCTCCTGCTGCGCTGGACCGGCGCGGACGGCGCCGACGCCCGCTACCGCCCCCTGCCCAACCCGCTGCGCGGCGCCTGAGCGGCCGCCCTCCACGCGCCCGGAAATCCGGTGCCGTACCGGTCCCCGGTGGTGGACACTCACCGCATGGCGGACATGAACGCGTTCCGGGACGAGATCGCCCGCCGGGCGGCGGGCGGCGCCGGGGACACGGCGGGTGACCTGGCGGCCGACCTGGTGCGGGAGCTCGGCCTGCGGACGGCGGTGCTGCTGGAGGGCCCCAGCGACCTCGCCGCCGTCGAGGCCCTCGCGGCCCGCGAGGACCGCGACCTGACGGCCGAAGGCGTGGCCGTGGTGTCCATGGGCGGCGCGATGAGCGTCGGCCGCTACGCGGGGCTGCTCGGCCCACCCGGCCTCGGCCTGCGCCTGACCGGCCTCTGCGACGCCCGGGAGGAGCCCTTCTACGTCCGCGGCTGGCAACGGGCCGACGCCCCACGGGACTTCCACGTCTGCGTGGCCGACCTGGAGGACGAGCTGATCCGCGCGCTGGGCCCGGAGCGGGTCGAGGAGGTCATACGGTCCGAGGACGAACTCCGCCCCTGGCAGACCTTCCTGGCCCAGCCCGCCCAGCACGACCGCTCCCGGCAACAGCAGTTGCGCCGCTTCCTCAGCACCAGGAAGGGCCGCAAGATCCGCTACGGCAGCCTCCTGGTGGAGGCCCTCGACACCGTAAGGCCACCGGCACCGCTCGCGGATCTCCTCGCGGGGCTGTGACCGTCGGGCTGCTTCGTGGCGCAAAGCGTTTGAGCGGGGCTGCGCCCCGCTGCTACGGTCCTGGCGGACCGTGAAGTCGTCGTATGGAGGTGAGCCCCGTGAACACAGTCACCCGTGGGTGCTCCCTCGATCCGTCACGGTCCGACGGCTGACGTCCGGTGTCGCCAGGAGCGCCTGAGACCGAGGCACTCCTGGAGGAGGACTCCGATGAACACAAAGCCCTTCACATCCGGCCCGAGCGAAAACGCCGTGGCGATCACGCGCGTCGCGGACCGGCAATGGCATGCACTGGACGACGACTTGGTGGTCGGGCGCGGTTATGCGGCGCGCCGGGCCGACGGTCGCCTCTTCGTCAGCATCGACGCCTGGCACGACGCCCCCTTCGACCGGCTCGCCGAGACGATGCTGACGGAACTGCCGGCACCGTTGCACACGGTGGTCGACGAAGCCGATGTCGAGCTGACGGCCCGCTGGCGGCGGGCCGGGTTCACGGTCCGCCGCCGTGCATGGGAGTACGTCGTACCGACCGACCCGCGGGTCACCGGGCTCGGCGACGCCCTGCCGCCTTCGGGCGTGACAATCGTTCCCGCCGGTCAGGCGGACGAGGGCCTGCTGCGGGCGGTGGACCGCGCGATCCGTGACGAAGTCGGCGCGACCGTCGGATGGCAGTCGATGCCGACGGAGGTGATCCCCTTTGGCGAAGGCGACACCGTCGTCGATCCGTCGAAGTACGCGGTGGCCGCGGCGCCGGACCGCTACCTGGGGCTGATCCGGGTGGTGACGGTCAACCGGCCGCGCATCGGGCTGCTCGCGGTCCGCACCGGCGAGCAGCGCCGCGGCATCGCGCGGGCACTGCTGGCCCACGCGCTGGGAACACTGCACCGCTCGGGGTTCGCCGAGGCCAGAGCCGAAGTCCAGGAGTCCCATCACGTGGCATCGGCGCTGTTCGAGGGCATCGGCGCCCAGCCGACGAGCAGCAACCTGGAGCTGGTGCGATGACGAAGCACAAGAACGTCATCGAGGTCGAGGGCCGGGTCGTCGAGTGCCTGCGCAGCGCCATGTTCACCGTAGAGCTCGAGAACGGCCACCACGTCCTCGCGCACGTCAGCGGAAAGATCCGCAAGAACTACATCAGGATCATGCTGGAGGACCGGGTACTGGTGGAGCTCCCGCCGTACGACTTGTCGCGCGGCCGGATCGTGTTCCGGTACCGGAACTAGCGGCAGTCGGTGCCCTCCGCGGCAACTGATCGCCGCGGTCCCGGTGCGACGCCCCGTCCTGGCAGGCGTCCAGGTCGGGGCCTTCGGCCGTGCGGCGGTGAGCGGGCCGTGCTACTTCGTGGCCCCCTGGGCGAAGCCGTTGTAGATGTAGCGCTGGAGGAACAGGAAGATCACCAGGGTCGGCACGATGACGAGTACGGCCCCGGCGGAGATGTTCTCCCAGTGCGCCCCGAACGGCCCCTTGAACCGGAACAGGGCCGTGGACATGGTCCCGAGGTCCTCGGAGGGCATGTAGAGGAACGGGATGTAGAAGTCGTTGTACGTGGTGATGCCCTTGATGATGACCACGGTCGCGATGGCCGGCTTCAACAGCGGAAAGATGATCTTCCGGTAGATGGTGAAGGAGTTGGCGCCGTCGAGCCGCGCGGCCTCGTCGAGAGACCGGGGGATGCCGCGGATGAACTGCAGGAAGATGTAGATGGCCACGATGTCCGTGCCCATGTACAGCAGGATCGGGGCCCAGCGGGTGTTGAACAGCCCGAAGCTGTTGACGACCTGGAAGGTGGCCACCTGCGTCGTCACGGCCGGCACCAGCGTGGCGACCAGGAACAGCGCCATCACGAGCTTCTTGAGACGGAAGTCGAAACGGTCGATGGCGTACGCCGTCATCGAGCCGATGATCACCGTGCCGGTGATGGAGAACAGCAGGATGAAGGCCGTGTTGCCGAAGGCCTTCAGCATGTGGCCGTCGTTGAAGGCCGTGGCGTAGTTGGAGAGGTTGAGCCAGTCGTCCGGCAGGGCGAGCGCGCCCTGACCGTCGGAGATCTCCCCGTAGGACTTCAGCGAGGTCAGGAAGATCACGACGAGCGGCAGCAGCACCACGAGGGAGGCGACGACCAGCGACAGGTAGGTCAGCGCGGTGCTGACGCGCGGCCGACGGCGCGCTCGTTCCCGCGCGCGACGGGCGGGGGCAGGGGCGGCGAGAGTCATACGAGATCCACCTTCTCGTCGGGTACGAGGCGGCGCTGGATCCAGGTGATCACCAGGATGATCGCCAGCAGCACCACCGCACAGGCCGAGGCCAGGCCGGTCTTGTTGAACTGGAAGGCGAACTTCACCGTCTGGATGACGAACGTCGAGGTCTCCGTCGCACCGCCGGTCATGATGTACGGGATCTCGAAGACGGAGAGGGAGCCGGAGATCGCCAGGATGACGCTCAGGCTCAGCACCGGCCGGATGCTCGGCGCGATGATGTGCCGGAACTGCTTCCAGCGGCCGGCGCCGTCCAACTGGGCGGCCTCGTAGAGCTCGCCGGGGATCGACTGGATCGCGCCGAGGAACAGGACGAAGTTCAGGCCGGTGAAGCGCCACACGGAGACCCCGGCCATGGAGGTGTTGGCCGACTCCGGAGACCCCAGCCAGGCGCGGTCGGTACCGACGCCGAACCAGGACAGGACCGAGTCGAGGGTGCCGCCGTCCTGGAAGAAGTACAGGAAGACGAAGCCGATCGCGACGCCGTTGATCAGGTACGGGAAGAACAGGATGCCCTTGAACAGGTTCCTGAAGCGTAGGTCGAAGCTGAGGACGGCGGCGAAGTACAGGGCGATGACGATCTGTACGACGGACGCCGCGAGGTAGTAGAAGCTCACCGCGAACACCCGGAACAGCTCGGGCCGGGTGAAGATCTCGGTGTAGTTGTCCGCCCCGACGTAGCTGCGGTCGGGGCTGATGCCGTCCCAGTCGGTGAAGCTGTAGTAGATCATGTTGCCCACCGGCACATAGGTGAACGTGATCAGCAGGGCGAGGGGCGCCAGCAGGAACAGCCACGGCGTGATCCTGCGCCGGGCGGCCGGGGCGGGGGGTGAACCGGTGGTGACGGTCCGGGTTCGGGTTCGGGTCATTGCGGAGCCTGGGGCCTTTCGTCGTCCGCCGAGGGCACTGGCGCCGGGTCCCCGTTCACCGGGGAGGCGGGAGAGGACCCGGCGGGTGCTGGTACCAGACGGGTGCTGGTACCAGACGGGTGCCGGGGTCAGGAGCCGACCGTCCCCCTGGCCTCGGACCAGCGCTTGTTCAGGTCGTCGAAGTAGCCGTCGAGGGAGCCGTCCGTGGCGCCGCGGGCGATGTCGATGAGCTTCTTGCGGTAGTCCGGCTTGTTGAGCCCGATCTCGGAGGCGTTGTCGATGGCGTTGACGTCGGCCGTCTTCGCCTCGGAGCGCTCGATCATCTTGACATCGTTGTCAACGTACTCCTTGAGCGTCGCCGGCATCCCCTCGGACTTCAGGGCGGAGACGGCACCCTCCTTGGCCGCGTAGCCGGACTTCTCCGTGAACCAGTCGATCCACGCCCGGGCGGCCTCCTTGTGGTCCGAGTGGATGTTGACGGCCTGCTGGTAGTCGGAGACCAGGGTGGCGCAGAACTGGCCGTCCTTCTGGGACGGAACCGGCATGAAGCCGATGTCGTCCGGGTTCTGCCCGGCCGCCTCGGCCGCGTCCCGCATCTGGTTGATGGCCCAGGAGCCGAGCATCATGCTGCCCACCTTGCCCTTGGCCAGAAGGGTCTTCGAGCTCTCCCAGTTGGTGGTGGCCGGGTCCTTCTCCGACAGCTTCTCGTGGACGATGTCGTAGAGGAGGGTGTCGAGGGTGTTGAGGTCGTTGCCCTCCGCCCACGGCTTGTCCATCGCGGCCAGCTTGTCGGAGGCCTGGGTGTCGCAGCTGATCGAGCCGACGCCGTTGGTCCAGGGGCTCTCCAGCGGCCAGCCGTCCTTGAAGTTGGTGTAGTACGCAGTCGCCCCGGTCTTGTCCTCGACCGCCTTGAGGTCGTCGAGGAACTGCTCGGTCGTCGTCGGCCAGTCGGTGATCCCGGCCTTCGCGAACAGCGCCTTGTTGTAGACCAGGCCGTTGGCGGTGCCGAAGGTGGCGATGCCGTACGTCGTGCCGGCGACCTCGGTCTTGTCGGTGAAGCGGTAGGTGCCCTTCATCGACGAGGTCTCGCCGAGCGGCGCGAAGAACGTGGGGTAGTCGCCCTTGGCGACCGCCGACGGAATCAGCAGGACGTCGCCGTAGTCCTCCGTGTTCATGCGGATCTTCACCTCACCCTCGTAGTCGGTGAGACCCTCGAACTCGACCTTCACGTCGGGATAGGTCCTGTTGAACTCGGCGGCGTACTTCTTCATCGTCCCGTCCTCGACGAGGTCGGTGCGGTTGGTGAGCACGGTGATGTCCCCCGAGACGCCGTCCGGGTTCACCGGTGCGGCGGCGGTCTCGCCCGGGTCCGCGCCGCCCCCTCCGCTGCACCCCGCAACGGTCAGCATCGCGGTGGCGAGCAGTGCGACGCTCAGCGTCCTCTTCCCCATGTGCCCAGCTCCTTTCCAAGGATTACGGCTCGGGCTCCGGTGGTGGTGACGGCGACTATGTCAGCCACTCATGAACCGGTAAAGCTTCCTCATTGCTCGCGATGCGCAATCGTTACCTGTGGCGCATAGCCGAGAGGGAACTCCCCAGGCGCTACTGCTCTGGAGCGCGGACTCTTGATCGACAGAGAGGGCTAGACCGGTTCACTTCAGGGGAGTTAGGTTGAGTCGCGTTGCATCGACACCGGGCCCGTCCCGCCGAAGGAGCCGTACATGAAGGAAGTCGTCCCGCTCGCCGAGGGCTGGAGCCTGAGCCACAGCGAGAACCTGCTGCCGGCCCAGGTCCCCGGTTGCGTCCACACCGATCTGCTCAGGGCCGGCCTGATCCCGGACCCCTTCCTCGGCGTCAACGAGTCCGACGTGGCCTGGGTCGGACAGCGGGCCTGGACCTACGTCCGCGACCTGCCGGCCACCGACACCGCAGGGGAGCGGCACGAGCGGACCGACCTGGTCTTCGACGGCCTGGACACCGCCGCCACCATCACCCTGGACGGGCGGGAGGTGGGCCGGACCCGGAACATGCACCGGCGCCACCGCTTCGACGTCACCGGTCGGCACGGGCTCCTGGCGGTGGACTTCGCCTCCGCCTACGACGAGGCCGCCAAGGTCCGGGCACTGACGGGGGAGCGGCCCAACGTCTACCCGGAGCCGTTCCAGTACATCCGCAAGATGGCGTGCGGCTTCGGCTGGGACTGGGGCCCGACCCTGGTGACGGCCGGCATCTGGCGCCCGGTCCGGCTGGAGCGGTGGTCGACGGCCCGGCTGGCCGACGTACGCCCCCTGGTGACGGTCCACGGCGGCACCGGCCGCGTCGAGATGCGCGTGGAGGTCGAGCGGACCGCGCAGGGGACGGCCCGCCCGCTCGCCGTGCGTGCCACCGTCGGGGACGGCCTCGCCGAGGCGCGCGGCGCGGTGGAGGGGACGCACGCCGTGCTGACACTGGAGGTGCCCGACGCCGATCTGTGGTGGCCTCGCGGCTACGGCGCACAGCCTCTGTACGACGTGGAACTCGCGCTGGTCGAGGAGAGCGACGGTATCGACGGACCGCCCCTCGACACCTGGCACCGGCGGATCGGCTTCCGGACCGTGGAGCTGGACCGCTCGGCGGACCGGCACGGCACCGGCTTCACCCTGGTGCTCAACGGCGAACGGATCTTCGCGCGCGGGGTCAACTGGATACCCGACGACGTGTTCCCGTCCCGGATCACCCCGGAGCGCTACCGCACCCGGCTGCGCCAGACCGCCGACGCGGGCGTGGACCTGGTGCGGATCTGGGGCGGCGGCATCTACGAGGACGACGCCTTCTACGACACCTGTGACGAACTGGGCCTCATGGTCTGGCAGGACTTCCTCTTCGCCTGCGCGGCCTACCCGGAGGAGCAGCCGCTGCGCGGCGAGGTCGAGGCCGAGGCGCGCGACAACGTTGTCCGGCTGATGCCGCACCCCTCGCTCGTCCTGTGGAACGGCAACAACGAGAACCTCTGGGGCTTCCGCGACTGGGGCTGGGAGCCCGAGCTGAGCGGCGACTCCTGGGGCGGCGGCTACTACCTGGACCTGCTCCCGCGGATCGTCGCCGAACTCGACCCCACCCGCCCCTACAGTGCGGGCAGCCCCTGGTCCGGCTCCTGGGACCACCACCCCAACGACCCGGCCCACGGCACATATCACTCCTGGGAGGTCTGGAACCGCCGGGACTACGCCGAGTACCGCGACTCGGTGCCCCGCTTCGTGTCGGAGTTCGGCTGGCAGGCGCCGCCCGCCCTGGCCACCCTGCGACGCGCGCTGCCCGGCGAACGACTCGCCCCCGACTCGCCCGGCATGCTGCACCACCAGAAGGCCGAGGACGGCAACGGCAAGCTGAACCGGGGCGTGGCTCGCCACTTCGACCTGCCCGAGGGCGACTTCGACCGCTGGCACTACCTCACCCAGGTCGTGCAGGCCCGCGCGATCGCCACCGGGATCGAGCACTGGCGCTCGCACTGGCCCGTGTGCGCGGGCACCGTCGTGTGGCAGATCAACGACTGCTGGCCGGTCAGCTCCTGGTCGGCCATCGACGGCGACGGCCGGCTCAAGCCGCTCTACCACGAGCTGCGCCGGGTCTACGCGGACCGGCTCCTCACACTCCAGCCGGGCGACGGCGACGACAGCGCCGTACTCGCCGCCGTCAACCAGTCCGCCGAGCCCTGGCAGACACGCGTGAGACTGCGCCGGCTGCGGGCGGACGGCGCCGAGGTGGCCGAGCACGTGCTCGACGTGACGGCCGCCGCCCGTTCGGTGCACCGGGTGGCCGTACCGCGGGATCTCGTACCCGCGCCGCATTCCGGCAAGGAGTTCCTGGTCGCCGACAGCGGGGACCTGCGCAGCGTGCACGTCCCCGTCGCCGACCGGGAATTCGCCTACCCGGCCCCGCGCTACGACGTGGCCGTGGAGTCACCGGTAGGTGCCGGGACCGGTAATGTCGAGGTCGTGGTAACCGCACACACCCTCGTACGCGACCTCCTCCTGCAGGCCGACCGGCTCGGACCGGACGCGGTCTGCGACACCGGACTGCGCACCCTGCTCCCCGGCGAACAGCTCCGGCTGCGGGTCACCGGCGCGGCCGAGACCGGGGCCAACGCCGTACGAGCGGCCCTGTTCTGTGTGGAACCGGCGTGAGCACACCGTCCGTACGCGTCACCATCAAGGACGTCGCCGCGGCAGCCGGGGTGTCCAAGGGCGCCGTGTCCCTGGCCTTCAACGACAAGCCGGGCGTCTCCGACGCCACCCGTGAGCGGATCTTCGCCGCGGCCCGGCAACTGGGCTGGGCCCCCAACTCCTCGGCGCGCAGCCTGTCGCGCCAGTCCGTCGACACGGTGGGGCTGGCGATCTGCCGCCCCGCCCGGCTGCTGGGCCTGGAGCCGTTCTACATGGAGTTCGTCTCCGGCATCGAGAGCGTGCTCGCCGAGCGCGACTGCTCGTTGCTGCTGCGGCTGGTCGGCTCGCTGGAGGAGGAGATCGGCCTCCAGGAACGCTGGTGGCGGGAGCGGCAGGTGGGGGGCTCGATCCTGGTCGACTTCCACCAGGAGGACCCGCGGATCGGCCCGCTCGGACGGATCGGCCTCCCGGCCGTGGCCGTCGGCCACCCGTCCCTCACCAGAGGATTCCCGTCGGTGTGGACGGACGACGCCGCCGCCGTCGCCGAGGCGGTGCGCTACCTCGCGGTGCTGGGGCACCGGCGCATCGCGCACGTGGGCGGCCCCCGCGGACTCGGGCACAGTGCCATCCGGACGACGGCGTTCGAGCAGACCATGAGCGAACTCGGCCTCGACCGCGGGCCGCACGTCGAGACGGGCTTCTCGGGCGAGGACGGCGCCCGGGCCACCCGCTCCCTGCTGCTGTCCGCCGAGCGGCCCACGGCGATCCTCTACGACAACGACATCATGGCGGTCGCCGGACTCGGTGTCGCCGCCGAGATGGGCGTCTCCGTGCCGGACGACCTGTCGCTGCTCGCGTGGGACGACTCCCAACTGTGCCGGCTGACCCATCCGACGCTGTCGGCGATGAGTCACGACGTGCACGGCTTCGGTGCGCAGGTCGCACGGGTGCTGTTCGAGGTGCTGGCGGGCCACGACGTGGCGTCCCGGCCCGTCGCGACGCCGTCGCTGGTGCCGCGGGCGTCGACCGCGCCGCCGCGGCCCATCGCCCCCTGAACTACTAAACCGCTAAACCTGCTGACCAGCAAAGACAAGCCTCCTGCTCGCGGGATCCACCTGCGGAACTTGCTTTCACGTGGCCGATTGACAGGCATGTAGGTCACCTCTACGGTCCTTATCGGTTAACCGGTAAAGCAAGTTCTCAGCGAGGACAACGTTGTCAGGTTCATGACCTTCATCGGAGGAGACTCATGCGACAGCCAAGAAACACGCTGATCAGGACCGCGGGGATGGCGTTCGCCGCCGTTGTCGGACTACTGCTCTCCCTCGCCGGTCCTGTTACCGGCAGGGCGGAGGCGGCGGCCGCCGGAATCCACGTGAGCAACGGACGCGTCGTCGAGGGCAACGGCAACGCGTTCGTCATGCGCGGGGTCAACCACGCCTACACCTGGTATCCCGACCGCACCAGCTCCATCGCCGACATCGCGGCCAAGGGCGCCAACACCGTCCGCGTCGTGCTCAGCAGCGGCGGCCGCTGGACGAAGACGAGCGCGTCCGAGGTCTCCACGCTCATCGGCCAGTGCAAGGCCAACAAGGTCATCTGCGTCCTGGAGGTGCACGACACCACCGGCTACGGCGAGGACGGCGCCGCGACCAGCCTGGACCAGGCCGCCGACTACTGGATCGGCGTGAAGGGCGCGCTGGAGGGCCAGGAGGACTACGTCGTCGTCAACATCGGCAACGAGCCCTTCGGCAACACGAACTACACCGCGTGGACCGACGCGACCAAGGCGGCCATCGGCAAGCTCCGCGGCGCCGGCCTCGACCACGCCCTGATGGTCGACGCACCCAACTGGGGCCAGGACTGGTCCGGCACGATGCGGTCCAACGCGGCCTCCGTCTTCGCCTCCGACCCCGACCGCAACACCGTCTTCTCCATCCACATGTACGGCGTCTACGACACCGCGACCGAGGTGCAGGACTACCTCAACGCCTTCGTCGGCAACGGACTGCCCATCGTCGTCGGCGAGTTCGGCGACCAGCACAGCGACGGCAACCCCGACGAGGACGCCATCATGGCGACGGCGCAGTCCCTCGGCGTCGGCTACATCGGCTGGTCGTGGAGCGGCAACGGCGGCGGTGTCGAGTACCTCGACATGGTCAACGGCTTCGCCCCGAACTCGCTGACGAGCTGGGGCAACCGCATCTTCAACGGCAGCAACGGCATCGTCGCGACGTCCAGGACCGCGACCGTGTACGGCGGTGGTGGCGGCAGCACGGGCGGTACCGCGCCCAACGGCTACCCGTACTGCGTGAACGGCGGTGCGTCCGACCCGGACGGCGACGGGTGGGGCTGGGAGAACAGCCGGTCCTGCGTCGTCCGGGGCAGCGCGGCGGACCACTGACCGGACCGACGGCGACGCCCCGCCCAGGAGTTCCGGGGCGGGGCGTTTCCAGTGGGCGGCCGGGTCAGCGGTCGGTCGTGTACGTGAGGAACCGGGTCCAGGCCGCCGGGGACACGGCGAGCCGGTCCCCGTGCCGCACCTTCGAGTCCCGCACGTGGACGGTCTCGGGGCAGGCCGCGACCTCGACGCAGTCGCCTTCGCTGCCGCTGCTGTAGCTGGACTTGTGCCAGGTCATCGCCACTTCGACGCAGTCGTCGCCTTGGGAGCCGCTGTAACTGCTCTTGAACCAGGCCAGGTCGGACGTGTTCATAGCGCTCCTCGCATTCGCTTCAACAGGCCCACGGAGTCCTCGGGGGTCAGGGCCTGTGAACGCATCTTGGCATAGCGCTGGTGGAGTCGGCTGATCTCCTTGCGATCAGTGATCAGCCGCCCGTTCTCCTGCCCCTCCGAGTAGCCGAACCAGTGGTTGTCCGGCGTTTCCGCCAACCGCATCGGGCCGTCCAGACCCGCATGCACCGGCTGCCGCAGCGGCATCAGTTGGAACTCTACGTTCCAGTGCCGCTCGACCACGCCCAGCAGGTGGTCGTACAGCTCGCGAGTCACCGTCCCGCCGCCGGTGCCGCGTTCCAGGACCGCCTGCTCCACGATGAAGCTGAACGCCGTGGGAGGGGTCCGGCTCGTCGCGAGGAGTTCGTGCCGGGCCATGCGGGCCGTGATCCGGTCGTTCATCTCCTTCTCGGCGGGCAGCGGCGGCACGCTGAACGACACCGCCCGCGCGTACCCCTCCGTCTGCAACAACCCCGGCACCACCCGGCATTCATACGTGTACAGACTCACCGCCTCCGCCTCGAACCGTGCCCACTGCCTGAACCAGCTCGCCAACCCCGGTTGCCGCGACAGATGCCGTGCCGCACCCCGCAGCGCCCCGAAGGCGTCGAGGACTTCCTCCGCTCGCTCCACGAAGTCCAGCGGAGGGAAGCGCCGTCCCTGCTCGATCGACGCCACCGTTGGCACCGAGTACCGCACCTGCGGGGCGAACTCCTCCTGCGTCAGGCCCGCCCGTTTGCGGAACGCCTTCACGACCTCGCCGAAGGTCCTGAGGCTGTCCGACCGCTCCGGCTCCCCGCCCCCGCAGAGCGCCTCCGCGCTGCCCCCGCCACCCGTACCGTCCGACATCCAGGACACCTCCCGCACGTACACCCACCCGGGCCGACCCGCCCAACGGGCCCATGGTCACGGATGGTTACCCCTACCGTCCACTCTCCGTGCCCGTACGCTGACCCTGCGTACGAGTGGCGGATCTGGTGGGAGACCGTCGCCGCGGGTGGGATGGGCGGCATGAGACCAGCTTCATCCCCTCGACTCCCGGTTACCGCGCGTGTGTTCGTCCAGCGGTTCAGTTCCACTCCGCGCGGTGCGCGGCTGGCCCGGCACCTCGCCGTGCACCGCCTGGACGCGTGGGGCGTCCCGTACGGATCGACGGTGTCCGACACGGCCGCGCTGCTCGTGGCGGAGCTGGCGGCGAACGCCGTGACGCACGGTCGGGTGCCGGGGCGGGACATCGAGGTGCTGCTGCGGCTGGACGCGTACACGCTGCGGATCGACGTGTCCGACAGCCGGGGGGAGCGGCGCCCGGAGGTCACAGCGGCGCCGGAGGCCGAGCACGGCCGGGGGCTGCTGCTCGTGGACGCGATGGCTGACCGGTGGGGCGTCTTCGACCGTGTCCCCGTCGGCAAGACGGTCCGCGCGGAACTGGACCTGCGGTGACACGCCAGGACGGCGAGTACGGCGGTGAGCAGCCACGACGCCGGGGGGACGACCGTCGTGCCGAAGAGCCAGTACAGAACGAGCCCGGACGGTAGACCCACCGCCACCCCCGGTACGGCGGGCAGGAGTTGGGCGACGCAGAGGGCGGCGGTGACCCGGCCGGGTGTGGCGCCGAGAGTACGGGCGACGGCCAGGGCCCGCCGGGCCTGCACGGCGGTGACCATGAGGGTGGTGGCCGCCGTACCGGCCGAGGCCAGGACGGCACGGCCGGGCCGACGGGCGAGCAGGCGGACGCCGAGCAGGAACGAGGTGGGCGGATACGCCGTCGCGGCGTTGAGGTGCGCGGGGTCGGCCAGAGCGTGGGCGGTGCTCGTGCGGGCGGCACGCAGGGCGGGGCCGATCGCGCCGGTCACGGCCACCAGGACGGCGAGGAGGAGCGCGACCGTGACGGTGTTGGAGTCGGGAGGACTGGACGTGTTGAGCAGCCCGGCGCTGGGATCGACCACATGCGGCGCGGCCAGCGTTCCGGCGGTCAGGCCGAGTGCGGTGGCCGGCAGGGTCAGCAGCAGGTACTGCGCCGGCAGAACGGCGGTCACGGTCGTGGGCCCGGCGCCGACGGCCTTGAGCAGCGCGGCGCGCCGGCTGTCCCGGCCGGAACGTACGGTGGCGAGCGCGGCGAGGGTGACGACCGCGGCGACGGCGAGCAGCGAGCCGCCCACGACCAGGGCGGGCCGGGTGTTTCTGATCATGGCGCTGTCGGTGCGGAGGATGCCCTGCCGGTTGTGGGTGTTGACCCAGGCGTCGCCTCTGCGGTCGGCGGTGAAGACGGTCTTCTGCCACCGACGGGTCGCGTCCAGGTCCGTCAGCTTCAGGTGGATGAGGTGGACCACGGGCGCGTCCGCCTCCTTCGCCGCCGCGCGGGTGTCGGCGGTGGTGAGCCGTCCGGGGTCTCCCGGCCGACGAGACGGGTGTGTCCGATGGATGGTCGCCCCCTTGCCCGGGGCGGACGCACCGGCGAAGGTATTCCCCACTAAGTCCATAGGAAAAGTAGGGAATGGTGATGGGGCCGTGGGGACGCCGGAGTTCTGGATGCGTGTCGGCCGTGAACTCGGGGACGACCTCGCGACGGACGCCCCCGACCGCGACCGGGCGGGCAAGCCCCCGTACGACGAGGTGGCGCGGCTGCGCGATTCCGGCCTGCCGGCCGCCCTGGTGCCGCCCCACGCGGAAGGCGGCGTCACGGGTGACGGCATGGACGGCGGGATGGACTGGGCCGATGCCTGCGCCGTCGTCCGCCGGATCGCGGCCGCCGACGGCTCCCTGGGCGAACTCCTCGGACGACACCACGTGTTGTCCTGGAGCGCCCGGTTCTTCGCCGCCCCGGAACGCGTCTTGGCACTGGAGGCCCGCGCCGTGCGCGAGCAGTGGCTCTGGGCCGGAGACACCGGACCGGCCGACGCCGACGGGCCGTCCCGCCACGCCGACGGCGGCCTCGTCCTCGCCCCCGGCCGGGCCCCCGGGGGCTTCCTGCTCAACGGACGGCGGACCCTGGCCACCGCCGTCGATGTGGCCGACCGGTTCGTCCTCGACGCGGTCTGCGCGTCCTCGGGCGACTCCGTCGTCGTCCTGGTGGACCCGCGGCACCCGGGCGTCGGCCGCACCCCGCTGACCGACCGGTTCGGCCAGCGGCTCGCCGGTGCGGGCACGGTGCGGTTCGACGACGTACCGATCGGCGTGGACGACGTACTGGGGGCCGCCGCGCTCGACGAGGACACGGCCGCACCCTTCGCCACGGTCGCCCCGCTCGCACTGCGGCTCATGCTCGCCCAGGTGGCTCTGGGGGTGGCCGAGGGGGCGCTCGCGGAAGCGCGGGAACTCAGCCTCGCGGCGTCCCACGCCCGGCCGCGGGGCGCCACGGAGTACCTCCTCGCGCCGCCTCCCGGCCCGGACGCCGATCTGCTGCTGGCCTTCGGCGAACTGGCCCTCGCCGTCCACGGCGCGTCGGCCGTCGTCGAGCGTGCCACGACCGCCATGGCCACGACCCTGCGGACGGGCCGGGCGCTGGACGCGCGCGGGCGCGCCGACACCGCCGCGCTCGTGGCGGCGGCCGGAGCGGTCACCGACCGGGCGGCCCTGCGTGCCGGGGCGGGGATCCTGGAACTCGCCGAATCCGACGGGCTCGACCGGTTCTGGCGCAACATCCGGGTCCTGGCGGGCCGCGGACCCACCGGCCCCGCCCTGCGCGCCATCGGGGACCACTTCCTGTACGGCGGGGGTGCCTCGCCCGCGCGGTGGTGACGGCCGCCGAGCAGGAAGCCGGGAGCGCCCCTCAATATGCTCGACCCATGCTCACCGAAGTCACCGCCACCCGCTACATCGAGCCCCTGCGCTCCGGCGGCTCCGTGCCCGCCGTGGTCGAGGCCGACGATCTCGGCACCTACGTCCTGAAGTTCACCGGCTCCGCGCAGGGCCGCAAGGCGCTGGTCGCCGAGGTGGTCGTCGGGGAGCTGGCCCGGGAGCTGGGGCTGCGGGTGCCGGAGCTGGTGCTCGCGCACTTCGACCCGGCGATCGCGGACGCCGAGCCCCACCAGGAGGTGCGGGAGCTGCTGCACGCCAGCGCGGGGCTCAACCTCGGCATGGACTACCTGTCGGGCGGCGCCGACTTCACGCCCGAGCTGGCCGAGGTGTTCCCGGTGGACGCGCGGGAGGCCGGGCGGGTCGTCTGGCTGGACGCCCTCACCGTCAACGTCGACCGGACGGTGCACAGCTCCAACCTCATGGTCTGGCCCACCCTCGGCACCGTGCCCCCGCGCCTGTGGCTGATCGACCACGGCGCGGCCCTCGTCTTCCACCACCGCTGGGGCGCCTCCCCGCCCGAGAAGGCGTACGACTTCCGGCACCACGCCCTCGGCCACTACGCGCCCGACCTTCCGGCCGCCGACGCCGAGCTGGCGCCGAAGGTGACGCGGGAGCTGCTGCGCGACGTGGTGGGCCGGGTGCCGGAGGCCTGGCTGACCTGCGAGGGCGACCTCGACACGCCGGAGAAGGTGCGCGCCGCCTACGTGGACTACCTGCACGCGCGCGTACGGGCCTCCCGGCAGTGGCTGCCCACCGGCTTCCCGAGCCGCGAGGAACTCGCCGCCGAGAACGCCGCCCGCGCGGCGCGCACGCAGCGGGGCCGGCCCGACTGGCTGAAGCGGGTCCCCGACCTGCACGGCAAGCCGCCCGCGGAGCAGGACTGGTCCGTCCACCTGGGCTGACAGTCGTCGGCCGACACGCGTCCGCGCCCCCGGCGCCGTGCTTCGGCACCGGGGGCGCGGACCATGCAGCGCGCGCGGCGTCAGCCCTTCAGCTGCTCGTACGCCGGCAGCGTCAGGAAGTCGGCGTAGTCCTCGTCGAGCGACACCGTGAGCAGCAGGTCGTGGGCCTGCTGCCAGTTGCCGGCCGCGAAGGCCTCGTCGCCGATCTCGGCGCGGATGTTCGCCAGCTCCTCGGCGGCCACCTTGCGGGCCAGGTCGGCGGTGACCTGCTCGCCGTTGTCGAGGACGACCTCCGCGTTGATCCACTGCCAGATCTGCGAGCGGGAGATCTCGGCGGTGGCCGCGTCCTCCATCAGGTTGAAGATGGCGACGGCGCCGAGGCCCCGCAGCCACGCCTCGATGTAACGGACGCCGACCTGAACGGCGTTGACCAGGCCCGCGTACGTCGGCTTGGCGTCGAGCGAGTCGACGGCGATCAGGTCGGCCGCCCTGACGTCGACGTCCTCGCGCAGGCGGTCCTTCTGGTTGGGCCGGTCGCCGAGGACCTTGTCGAAGGACTCCATGGCGATCGGGACCAGGTCGGGGTGGGCGACCCAGGAGCCGTCGAAGCCGTCGCCCGCCTCGCGGTCCTTGTCGGCGCGGACCTTCTCGAAGGCGACCTTGTTGACCTCCGCGTCCCGGCGCGAGGGGATGAACGCCGCCATGCCGCCGATCGCGTGCGCGCCCCTCTTGTGGCAGGTGCGGACGAGGAGTTCGGTGTACGCCCGCATGAACGGGGCGGTCATCGTCACCGCGTTGCGGTCCGGCAGGACGAACCTGGCGCCGCCGTCACGGAAGTTCTTGACGATGGAGAACAGGTAGTCCCAGCGCCCGGCGTTCAGCCCGGAGGCGTGGTCGCGCAGTTCGTAGAGGATCTCCTCCATCTCGTACGCGGCCGTGATCGTCTCGATCAGGACGGTGGCGCGGACCGTGCCCTGCGGGATGCCGACGTAGTCCTGCGCGAAGACGAACACCTCGTTCCAGAGGCGGGCCTCCAGGTGCGACTCCGTCTTCGGGAGGTAGAAGTACGGGCCCTTGCCGAGGTCCAGCAGACGCTGCGCGTTGTGGAAGAAGTACAGGCCGAAGTCGACCAGGGCGCCGGGGACCGGGCGGCCGTCGACCTGGAGGTGGCGCTCGTCGAGGTGCCAGCCGCGCGGGCGCATGACGACCGTCGCCAGCTCGGCGTCCGGGCGCAGCGCGTAGGACTTGCCGGTGCGCTCGTCGGTGAAGTCGATGGCGCGGTGGTAGGCCGAGGCCAGGTTGAGCTGGCCGAGGACCACGTTCTCCCAGGTGGGCGCGGAGGCGTCCTCGAAGTCCGCGAGCCACACCTTCGCGCCGGAGTTCAGCGCGTTGATGGTCATCTTGCGGTCGGTGGGGCCGGTGATCTCGACCCGGCGGTCGTTCAGCGCGGCCGGAGCGGGGGCCACCTTCCAGGAGTCGTCCGCGCGGATCGCGGCGGTCTCCGGGAGGAAGTCGAGCGTGGAGGTGCGGGCGATCTCGGCGCGGCGCTCCGCACGGCGGGCGAGGAGCTCGTCACGCCGGGGCGTGAACCGCCGGTGCAGCTCGGCCACGAAGGCGAGCGCCGCATCGGTGAGGACCTCCTCCTGCCGGGGCAGGGGCTCGGCGTCGACGATGGCCAGCGTGGACGGCGCTGGTGCGGACATGAGCTGTCACTTCCTTCAGCGGTGGCACCGGGTGCCAGAGGGTGCGTATGGGGCATTACGCACTCGCCGTGCAGCGGAGTGCTTCTGGTCAGTGGATAGTAGTTTCCTCATCGTGGAACTTCAATGGTTTGTTGATGTCGAGATTCTCCGGGTCGAGGAAAGGTGGCGCTCGGTGCCACCTCCCTCACTCAAGGTGGACCAGGTCCGCCTCGGTGTCGATGTCGTACGGCCGTGCCACGTCCCCGCACTCGACGAGGGCGATCTCCGCCTCGTGTTCCCTCAGATAGGCGCGGGCACCCCGGTCGCCGGTGGCGGTCGCCGCGATCCCCGCCCAGTGCGCGGCGCCGAGCAGCACGGGATGCCCGCGCACACCCGCGTACGCCGCCGAGGCCAGCGACGTCTCGTCCCGGAATCCGGCGCGCACCCGGGCCGTCGCCTCCGCGCCGATGCCGGGCTGGTCCACCAGGGCGACCAGCGCCGCCCGCGCCCCGGTCCCCGCCAGTGAGCCGAGCCCGGCCCGCAGCGACGACCCCATGCCCTGCTCCCAGTCGGGGTTGTCCACGAGGGTGCAGCCGTCGAGCGCGGCCCGCGCGCGTACCTCCTCGGCGCGCGCCCCCAGGACGACGTGCACGCGGGCGCAGCCGGCCGCGCGGAGTACGTCGATCGCGTGTTCGACGAGTGGATGTCCACGATGTTCGAGCAGCGCCTTGGGGCGGCCGCCGAGCCGCCTGCCGCCTCCGGCGGCCAGCAGCAGCCCCGCCACCCGGTCGCCCACCTGGTCTTCTGTCAGGGACTCGTTGTCGGTCATGGCTCCTGCATACCTGACCGCCCGCCAAACGCTCCGGCGTGCACGGGGTTTCCGGCGACTTTCCGGAGACTGAATTTCGGTCCGCGCGGTGGCGCGTCCGGTGCGCGGTGGCGTTAACTGGCCCGCGCACAACGGAGTGCGAGGGGGAGGGCTGTGTTGCGGAGCTTGGGGCAGAGGCACGTGACCGTCGGCGACGAGGACGTGAGGGTGGTGGCGCTGCGGACCGCGGTGTCCCGGTTGCGCCGTCAACTCGCGCTGCTGCCCGCCGACTTCCCGGACCGCCAGATCGCGGAGGACGAGCTGGCCGACCTCGCGGCGATGGTGGGCCACGGCGTCCCCGAGGTGCCGCGACTGCGCCGCTCACTGCTGCTGATAGCGGGCGCGATCGGCTCCGTCAGCGCCCTCGCACCGGGACTGACGGAGGTCCGTCACGCCGTGGAACTCTTCGGGGACCCGCCGCGTCGCTGAGCCCCGTGCGGGAAGGGCCGCCTCAGGCGGCCGGGTTGCCGTTCGAGCCGTTCGAACCGTTCGAGGTCAGCAGGGCCTCGGACAGCTCCGCCGCCACCTGCTGGAGCAGGGGCACGATCCGGTCGGTCGCCGCCTCGGTGACGCGGCCCGCGGGGCCGGAGATCGAGATGGCCGCGGCGGTGGGGGAGTCCGGCACCGGGACGGCCAGGCACCGGACGCCGATCTCCTGCTCGTTGTCGTCGATCGCGTAGCCCTGGCGTCGCACGTCCTCGAGCGCCGCGATGAAGCCGTCCGGCGTGGTGATCGTCTTGTCGGTCGCGGCCGGCATGCCGGTACGGCCCAGCAGGGCCCGCACCTCGTCCGCAGGGAAGCTCGCGAGCAGCGCCTTGCCGACACCGGTGGAGTGCGGCAGGACGCGCCGCCCGACCTCGGTGAACATGCGCATGGAGTGCTTGGACGGCACCTGGGCGACGTACACGATCTCGTCCCCGTCGAGCAGGGCCATGTTCGCCGTCTCGCCGGTCTCCTCGACCAGGCGGGCCAGGTGCGGGCGGGCCCAGGTGCCGAGCAGGCGTCCCGCGGACTCGCCGAGGCGGATCAGACGGGGTCCGAGGGCGTAGCGGCGGTTGGGCTGCTGGCGTACGTATCCGCAGGCCACGAGGGTGCGCATCAGGCGGTGGATGGTCGGCAGCGGCAGCCCGCTGCTGGCCGAGAGCTCGCTCAGGCCGACCTCGCCCCCCGCGTCCGCCATCCGTTCGAGCAGGTCGAAGGCGCGCTCCAGGGACTGGACGCCACCGGTGGCGGACCTGGCGGAGTCGGTGGTGCTGGCGCTGGACGTCGGCACGGCACGTTCCTTTCGGGGCTGGCGGGAGGAAAGAAGCGTACCCGGCACCCGGTTGACTACCGGCTTGTACGTAGCTACGTTCTGCTTGCTGGAATTCTAATTCCGCTTTGTGGAAACGTCCAGAGCGGGTCATTGGGCATGCCGTCACAAAGGGTGCCTCTTGACGACCTCGGAGCGGGAGTGAAGACTCCTTCAACAGAACGTTGAAATTCGACGGCAGAGGCAGACAAGTACAGGCAGAGAAGGGGATCCGGGTGTCCGAAGCTGAACTGGTGCTGCGCTCGACGCGCGTCATCACTCCCGAGGGGACCCGTGCCGCGTCCGTCGCGGTCACCGGGGAGAAGATCACGGCCGTCCTGCCGTACGACGCCCCCGTCCCGGCGGGCGCCCGGCTCGAGGACGTGGGCGACCACGTCGTCCTGCCCGGCCTGGTCGACACCCATGTGCACGTGAACGACCCCGGGCGCACCGAGTGGGAGGGCTTCTGGACCGCCACCCGCGCCGCGGCCGCCGGCGGCATCACCACCCTCGTCGACATGCCGCTCAACTCCATCCCGCCGACCACCACGGTCGACAACCTGCGCACCAAGCGCGAGGTGGCCGCCGACAAGGCCCACATCGACGTCGGCTTCTGGGGCGGCGCCCTGCCGGACAACGTCAAGGACCTGCGCCCGCTGCACGAGGCCGGGGTCTTCGGCTTCAAGGCCTTCCTGTCGCCGTCCGGCGTGGACGAGTTCCCGCACCTCGACCAGGAGCAGCTCGCCCGGTCGCTGGCGGAGATCGCCGCCTTCGACGGCCTGCTGATCGTGCACGCCGAGGACCCGCACCACCTGGCCGCGGCCCCGCAGCAGGGCGGCCCCAAGTACACCCACTTCCTCGCCAGCCGCCCGCGCGACGCCGAGGACACCGCGATCGCCACCCTGCTCGCGCAGGCCAAGCGGTTCAACGCGCGCGTGCACGTGCTGCACCTGTCCTCCAGCGACGCCCTGCCGCTGATCGCCGAGGCCCGCGCCGACGGTGTGCAGGTCACGGTCGAGACCTGCCCGCACTACCTCACCCTCACCGCCGAGGAAGTGCCGGACGGCGCCAGCGAGTTCAAGTGCTGCCCGCCCATCCGCGAGGCCGCCAACCAGGACCTGCTCTGGCAGGCACTGGCGGACGGCACGATCGACTGCGTCGTCACCGACCATTCGCCCTCCACGGCCGACCTGAAGACCGACGACTTCGCCACCGCCTGGGGTGGCATCGCCGGTCTCCAGCTCAGCCTGCCGGCCATGTGGACCGCCGCCCGCGGGCGGGGCCTCGGCCTGGAGGACATCGTGCGCTGGATGTCGGCGCGCACGGCCGCCCTGGTCGGGCTCGACGCGCGCAAGGGCGCCATCGCGCCGGGCCACGACGCGGACTTCGCCGTGCTGGCCCCCGACGAGACCTTCACCGTCGACCCGGCCGCCCTCCAGCACCGCAACCGCGTCACCGCGTACGCGGGCAAGACCCTGTACGGCGTCGTGAAGTCCACCTGGCTGCGCGGCGAGCGCATCGCGGCGGACGGCGCGTTCACCGACCCGAAGGGACAGCTCCTCGACCGGGCCTGACGTGCCCGGACACTCCCTGAACCCAGTACCCCCCGAACAGCCCCGAAAGGAACACCTGATCACCGTGACGGCCCAGCAGAACACCTCGTTGGCCAGCTTCACCGGCGACGCGAGCCCCTACGGAGGGGGCGACCCGTACGCGGACTACCGCACCGCCGACCTCCCCTTCACCCAGTACGCCAACCTTGCCGACCGGCAGCTCGGCGCGGGTGTCGTCGCCGCCAACGACGAGTTCTTCGCCCAGCGCGAGAACCTGCTGGTGCCCGAGCCCGCCGAGTTCGACCCCGAGCACTTCGGGCACAAGGGCAAGGTCATGGACGGCTGGGAGACCCGCCGGCGCCGCGGTGCCTCCGCCGAGCAGCCCTGGCCCACCGAGGAGGACCACGACTGGGCGCTGATCCGCCTCGGCGCCCCCGGCGTGATCCGCGGCATCGTCGTCGACACCGCCCACTTCCGCGGCAACTACCCGCAGGCCGTCTCCGTCGAGGGCGCCTCGGTCGCGGGCTCCCCGTCCCCGGAGGAACTGCTCGCCGACGACGTGAAGTGGACGACCCTCGTCCCGCGCACCCCGGTCGGCGGCCACGCGGCCAACGGCTTCGCCGTCGCCACCGAGCAGCGCTTCACGCACCTGCGACTCAAGCAGCACCCCGACGGGGGCATCGCCCGGCTGCGCGTGTACGGCGAGGTCGTCCCGGACCCCGCCTGGCTCACCGCCCTGGGCACCTTCGACGTGGTCGCCCTGGAGAACGGCGGCCAGGTCGAGGACGCCTCCAACCTCTTCTACTCGCCGGCCACCAACACCATCCAGCCGGGCCGCTCCCGCAAGATGGACGACGGCTGGGAGACCCGCCGCCGCCGCGACCGGGGCAACGACTGGATCCAGTACCGCCTGGTGGACCGCTCGCAGATCCGCGCCGTCGAGATCGACACGGCGTACCTGAAGGGCAACAGCGCCGGCTGGGCGTCCGTCTCCGTCAAGGACGGCGACGAGGGCGAGTGGCGCGAGGTGCTCCCGCGCACCCGGATGCAGCCCGACACCAACCACCGCTTCGTCCTGCCGGAGGCGGCCGTCGGCACCCACGCGCGCGTGGACATCTTCCCCGACGGCGGCATCTCCCGGCTGCGCCTGTTCGGCTCGCTGACCGAGGACGGCGCGGCCCACCTCGCCGCCCGCCACCAGGAACTGGGCGGCTGACCCGCCGCACACCGACCCGCGGGGCGCACCGGTAGGACAGCACCGGTGCGCCCCGCGCGTGCGCTCCAATCCGGGGGCCGGTTACGCGGCGTGGCCGCCGTCGACCGCGAACTCCGCTCCGGTGACGTACGTGGCGGTCGCCAGGTACGCCACCGTCGACGCCACCTCGTCCGCCGTGCCGAAGCGGCCCAGCGCCGTCAGGGCCGCCTGGCCGTCCGCATAGGGGCCGTCCGCCGGGTTCATGTCGGTGTCGATCGGCCCCGGGTGCACGATGTTCGCCGTGATCCCGCGCGGGCCCAGTTCCCGGGCCAGCGCCTTGGTCAGCCCGATCAGCGCCGACTTGCTCGTCGCGTACAGGGTCCCGCCGGGCCCCGGCACCCGCTGGGTCATGCAGGTGCCGACGGTGATGATCCGCCCGCCCTCGCTCATGCGGGCCGCGGCCGCCTGCGAGGCCAGGAAGACGCCGCGGACGTTCACCGCCAGCAGCCGGTCGACGTCGGCGGTGGAGAGGCTCTCCAGCGGGCCCAGCAGGCCCAGGCCCACGTTGTTGACCAGCACGTCGAGGCCGCCGCCGAGCGCCGTGGCGGCCCGCTCGACCGCCCCCGCCGCCTCGTCCGCGTCGGCGGAGTCGGCCCGCAGGGCAACCGCCCGGCGCCCCAGCGCCTCGACGGCCCGTACGACGTCCTCGGCCGCGTCCTTGCCGTTCACGTAGGTGAGGGCCACGTCCGCGCCCTCCCGGGCCAGCCGCAGGACGGTCGCCGCGCCGATGCCCCGGCTGCCGCCGGTCACGAGGGCGGTGCGGCCGGTCAGGGGAGCGGTGGCGGGGGCGAGTGGGTTCGTGTGCGTGTTCGTGTTCATGGGTCCATCCCAGCCGGGCCGCCGTACCCGTGCTGGCGGTGAACGGACATCGAACTGACCGTCGTCCGGTCGCCACCGGTCAGGATGTGAACGCGCCGAAAACACATATGACATCCCGGGAAACTCCACGGTCTTGTCATTGACATGCCACTGTCTACGCGCGTCATCATGAGCTCATGCGATTCCCCCCACGCGCCGCTCGGCTCGGCGCAGCAGCCGCAGTCCTGTCCGCCCTCCTCGTGGGCGGCACCGTCTCCGCGTCCACGGCCGGCGCCGCCCCCGCGGCGGTCGGCGACATCTGTTACAGCGACCTGCCCTCCCAGGCACACGACACGCTCGACCTGATCGAGCAGGGCGGCCCCTATCCGTTCGAGCAGGACGGGACGGTCTTCCAGAACCGGGAGGGCATCCTGCCCGGCCAGTCCTCCGGGTACTACCACGAGTACACGGTGATCACCCCGGGCTCCGACACGCGCGGCGCCCGCCGGATCGTCACCGGTGAGGAGAACCAGGAGGACTACTACACGGCCGACCACTACGCGTCGTTCGACCTCGTCGACTACGGCTGCTGAGGCCCGGCCGGCCGAGTCCGGATGCCCCACTCACCCGGAACTCACCCGGACTTGCGGCTCTCGGCGGCGGCGAACAGCGCGCCGCCGAGAGCCAGCAGCGCGACGCTCGCGTAGACCTCGTAGCCGTCGAGGAAACCGACCTTCTGCACCAGACCGATGTGCCAGTCGGTGAACTCGTGCACCAGGCCCATCCCTCCTTGCACCACGGCGACGAAGCCCAGGAACTCCAGCAATTGCTTCATGAGCCCGACTCTCGCCCCGCGGTCCCCCCACACGCATCGGCCGCGGGGCGAGCCCTGTCCGACGGAAGGCGTCGTGCCGCGGACCCGGACGCGCCGAAAGTCGCCGCTCGCGCGACTATGGTCGGCGATCCCCCTCACCCGGCCGTCCCGGCCGTCATCGCTGCGTAGATTTGTCGACTGTGAAGAATGACAAGCAGGCTGCGATGCCCCCGGCCTTCGCCAAGCGGCGCTGGGTACTGCCGGCGGCGCTGGTCGAGGACCTCTACCCGGAACCCCGGCGGCCCGGCGGCCGGCCCCGGCGCACCGCACGCGACTGGGTCGTCGACTTCGCCTGCTTCCTGCTCGCGGTCACCATCGGACTGCTGGCCGCCGACGCGCTGGACCAGGAGCCGGACCTCTCACCCGCCATGGCCGTCGCGGACCAGCTGATCGGCGCCCTGGCCTGCGCCGCCGTCTGGCTCCGGCGACGCTGGCCGGTCGGCCTGGCCGTGGCGATGGTGCCCGTCTCCCTGGTCTCGGCCACCGCGGGCGGCGCCGTCCTCGCCGCCCTGTTCACGCTCGCCGTGCACCGGCCCTTCCGGTACGTGGCCTGGATCGGCGGCGCGAGTCTGGCCGTGACGCCCCTGTACTACTGGATGCGTCCGGAGCCCGGGCTGCCCTTCCTCGCCTCGCTCGCCATCGCCTTCCTGCTCGCCGTCACGGTGCTCGGCTGGGGCATGCTCGTCCGCTCCAAGCGCCAGCTCCTGCTCAGCCTGCGCGACCGGGCCCGGCACGCCGAGGCCGAGGCGCGGCTGCGGGCCGAGCAGGCGCAGCGGCTGGCCCGCGAGGCCATCGCCCGCGAGATGCACGACGTCCTCGCCCACCGGCTGACGCTGCTCAGCGTGCACGCGGGCGCCCTGGAGTTCCGGCCCGACGCACCCCGGGAGGAGGTCGCGCGGGCGGCGGGCGTCATCCGGGAGAGCGCCCACGAGGCCCTCCAGGACCTGCGACAGATCATCGGCGTGCTGCGGGCGGCGGACTCCGACGACGCGGGCCGCCCCCAGCCCACGCTCGCGGCCCTCGACGCGCTGGTCGCCGAGTCCCGCCAGGCAGGCATGAAGGTCACCCTCGCGGAGCGCGTGCCCGACCCCGGCACGGTCCCCGCCGCCGTCGGCCGCACCGCGTACCGCATCGCCCAGGAGGCGCTGACCAACGCGCGCAAGCACGCGCCCGGCACCGAGGTCACCGTCTCGGTCACCGGGGCACCGGGCGACGGACTCGCCCTGTCGGTGCGCAACGCCCCGCCCCGCGGAGAGGTGCCCCACGTACCCGGCTCCGGGCAGGGGCTGATCGGGCTGACCGAGCGGGCGACGCTCGCGGGCGGCACCCTGGAGCACGGGCCGACACCCGGGGGCGGCTTCGAAGTACGGGCGAGACTGCCGTGGGGCTGAGCCTCCCCCGGGCGGCCGGTGACGACCGTGATTACGTAGGACGCATGACTGCGATCAGACTGCTCCTCGTCGACGACGACCCGCTGGTGCGGGCCGGGCTGTCCCTCATGCTGGGCGGCGCCGAGGACGTGGAGATCGTCGGTGAGGCCGCCGACGGTGACGAGGTCGGGGAGCTCGTCGACCGCACCCGCCCGGACGTCGTCCTCATGGACATCCGGATGCCGGGGACGGACGGCCTCACGGCGACCGAACGGCTGCGGAGCCGCGCGGACGCGCCCCAGGTCGTCGTGCTCACCACCTTCCACGCCGACGAACAGGTGCTGCGGGCCCTGCGCGCCGGAGCCGCCGGGTTCGTCCTCAAGGACACGCCGCCCGCGGAGATCCTCGACGCGGTACGCAGGGTCGCGGCCGGCGACCCCGTCCTGTCGCCCGCCGTGACCCGACGGCTGATGGAGCAGGCGGCCGGTGCCGCCCCCGACGCGCGTCACGCACGCCGCACGCGCGCGCGTGCCCGCGTGGAGACCCTCAACGACCGCGAGCGCGAGGTCGCCGTCGCGGTCGGCCGCGGCATGGCCAACGCCGACATCGCGTCCCACCTCTTCATGAGCGTCGCCACGGTCAAGGCCCACGTCTCCCGCATCCTGGCCAGGCTCGACCTCGACAACCGGGTCCAGATCGCCCTGCTGGCGTACGACGCGGGGCTCCTGGACGAATTCCAGGACGACGCTACGTGACCGGCGCCGTGTGCGTGCGGGCGTCGTAGGCGGCGCGGGCGTCGTCGATCCGGGCGAGGTGGGCGATGCTCCAGTCGAGCAGGGGCGCGGTGGCCTCGCGCAGGGTGACGCCCATCTCGGTGAGCTCGTAGTCGACATGCGGCGGCATGACGTCGCGGACGGTACGGGTGACGATCCCGTCGCGCTCAAGGCTGCGCAGCGTCACGGTGAGCATGCGCTGGCTGATTCCGTCGACGGCTCGCTTGAGTTCGGTGAAACGGCGCGGTCCGTGCCTGAGGTTGCGCACGACCAGCAGTGACCACTTGTCCCCGACGATGTCGAGCACCACCCGGGTCCGGCACGCGTCGCCGGCAGACGCTGTCGGCCGGGGGCCGCCGAGCCCTGCGTCCATGGTTACCTCCAGAGAACCGAGGCACTGAAAAGTGCCTTATTGCCGCATCTGGTTCGGATGTTCCAGGATGTGCTCAGTCGAAAAACAGTACCGAGGCACTAATGGTAACCGGAAAGGCTGATGCGGTCATGACCACGTTTTTGCTGGTGCACGGCGCCTGGCACAGCGGGCAGAGCTGGGAGCGGGTGGTGCCGCTGCTGGAAGCGGCCGGACACCGGGTGTTCGCGCCGTCCCTGACCGGCTACGGCGACAAGGTGGACCTCGCGGGGCCCGACGTGGGGCTCGACACGCACGTCGACGACGTGGTCGGGCTGATCACCGAGGAGCGCCTCGACGACGTCGTGCTCGTCGGCCACAGCTACGCGGGACTGGTGATCTCCTCCGCGGCGAACCGGGTTCCGGAACGGGTCGCTCACCTCGTCTACCTCGACGCCATGGTCCCGGAGGACGGCGAGTCCGCCGTCGACGTCCAGCCCATGACACGGCGGCTGATCGAGCTCGCCGAGCAGTCCGAGAGCGGCTGGCGCGTGCCGCCGCTGCCCGAGCAGCCCGCGCCGGTCGGCCTGTTCGGGGTCACCGACCCGGCTGACGTCGCCTGGCTGCGCGGAATGCTCGCGGACCAGCCGGTGCGCTGCCTTCAGCAGCCGGTGCGGCTGGACAATCCGGCCGTGAACGCGATCCCGCGCACCCACATCCACAATGTGGGCACCCGGCCCGCCGGGATCGTTCGTCGACCCGTCCCGCCGATACAGCCCAACGGCGAGGCCGCGCAGGTCTGGGAGCTGACGACCGGCCACGACTGCATGATCACCATGCCGGGCGAGCTCAGCGAACTGCTGCTCAAACTGGCCTGAGCGTCGAGGGCCGCCCGGTCCGGCCGGGGCGTCGCCGACGGCGCGCTCAGTCGCCGTCGGGGTGGGCCGTCGACGCCCGCGCCGCACGGTCGGAGACCCCGCGCGCCGCACGCTTGGACTGTCCCGTCACGTTCCAGACCAGCATGCGTAGTACGACGGCCGGCCGAGGCGGGAAGGCGCCCAGCTGACCCAGCATGGTGACGTCGTCACGAACCGCCTCGTGACCGATCACCTTGTTCCCGGCAAGGGTCAGCACGTGGATCTGCTCGAAGTCGATCCGTTTTCCAGTGGGTGGTATCGCCTGGTCCAGCGCACCGCCCCGGTAACGGACGAAGGGCCCGGTGTGGAGGCCCTGCATCCTCAGTCGCACCCAGACCTGCGTGGCGTTGCAGGCCGTCTCGAGTATGTGGAAGTGCAAGTCGTCGAAGGCGGAGCGCATCCAGGCGCTCGAGGCCAGCACACCGGCGGGTCCGCTCAGAGAACAGGCCGATGGCGCGACCGCCGACTCCCGGTTCGTGAAATCCGGTGCCACGACCTCTCTGGCCAGGGAGGCGTCCCCGGTCTCCAGCACGGTGAACAACGCGCGTGCCGGCTCATCCGATTGCGTGTGCACTGCTACGCCCCCATATTGAGGTAGTGATGAACCTAATCATTTCCTTCATGGTACAGGTCATATCGCTAGAATGCGTGCCATGCCGACCAAGCGCTCGTACAGTTCGCCTCTGCGACAGCAGGCCGCGGCTCGCACCAGGTCCCTGATCCTGGACAGCTCCACGCGTCTCTTCGCCGAGCGCGGCTACGGCCGGGTGACGGTCGCGGACATCGCCGCGACGGCCGGCGTTTCCGTCAAGACCGTCTTCGCCAGCGTGGGGAGCAAGACCGACATCCTGAACAACATCGTCGAACGGGGGATCGACGCGTCCCGGGCCGAGGCCGTGATCGGTGAGGTCGTCGCCCTCGACTCCCCGCACGAGGTCCTACGGGTTCTGGCCCGTGGGACGCGCCTCGGCAACGAAGGCCAGTTCCCCGTGTGGGAGGCGATCCGGCTGGCCCTTCCGGTCCATGAGAACGCCGGGGAACTGTGGGAGCGGGCCACCGACTCCTACCTCGAAGCCCTGAGCCGGGCCGCGCACCACCTGCACGGTCTGTGCGGAGCTCCCTCGTACTCGGTGGAGGACACCGCGGCCCTGCTGTGGATGTGGTTCGGCCCTTCGGGATGGCGTTCGCTGGTCGTGGACCAAGGCCTGACGTGGGGACAGGCTGAGCACTTGCTGTGCCGCACAGCCGTGGCGACTCTGTGTCCCGGGGCCTGAGCACTGCTGGAAGGCGGAGGACACCGAGGGCAGCCCCGAACCAGTGGACGAACGCCCTCAGGACAACAACTTGTCCAGGGTGATCGGCAGATCGCGGATGCGGACACCGGTGGCGTGATGGACGGCGTTCGCGATGGCTGCGGCCACACCGACGACGCACACCTCGCCGACTCCCTTCGAACCCATCGGGTTGGTGTAGGGGTCGGCGGCGTCGATCCAGTGGGCCTCGACGGAGCCGACATCCGCGTTCGCGGCGACGTGGTAGCCGGCGAAGTCGCTGTTGACGACCTGTCCGAAGCGTGGGTCCATGACTCCCGCCTCGTGCAGGGCCATCGAGATGCCCTGGATCATCCCGCCGGTCAACTGCGACCGGGCCGTCTTCGGATTGATCACGCGCCCCACGTCGAACACACCGACCAGGCGTGGCACGCGCACCGTGCCGGTCTCCTCGTGGACCCGTACCTCCGCGAACTGGGCGGCGAACGAATACATTTCGTAGTGGGCGCTGTAGGGGTTCACCGGGGCTTCCACCGTGATGTCCAGTCCGCCGGAGGGAATCGTCCCAGCGTGTTCCTCGTCGATGACGCGCCGGACCTCGCGGGCGGCCGCGTGGATCGAAGCCCCCCAGCTGCTCGTTCCGGACGAGAAACCGGCCGACGAAGCGGGCGGCAGCTCGGTGTCGCCGATCTGAAGGGTCACCGCGTCGATGCCCACGCTCAGCGCGTCCGCGGCGATCTGGGTGAGCGAGGTCCACGTGCCTGTGCCGATGTCCGCCGCTGCGATCGACACGGTGTACCGGCCGTACCCGTCCACCTGAATCCTGGTGGCGTTGCCGGGCAGTTGGGGCGCCACGTGCTCGCCGGCCGCCACTCCGGTGCCGACGAGCCAGCCGTTCTCGCGCCGGGCCCTCGGCGTCGGGTCACGGCGGTCCCAGCCGACGATCCGCGCACCCTCGCGCAAGCAGTCGACCAAGCGCCGGCTGGAGAACGGCTTGCCGGACTCGGGGTGAGCCGACGGCTCGTTCAGGACCCTGAACTCGATCGGATCCATGCCGAGCCGCAGGGCCATCTCGTCCATGGCGGACTCCAGTGCGAACGAACCCTGCGTTTCGCCGGGGCCGCGCATGATGGTCGGAACGGACACGTCGAGCGGTACGACGCGGTGCGTGGTGCGGCGGTTGGGGGCCGCCCACATGGTGCGTGAGATGACCGCGATCTGCTCCACGTACTGCTTGGCCCGGGACGTCTGCTGCACGGAGTCGTGGGCCACGGCGGTGAGACGTCCGTCCTGCCCCGCTGCCAGTTGTATGCGGTGGCTGGAGGGGGCCCGGTAGCCCGTCAGGAAGAACATCTGCTGACGGGTCAGCGCAAGCTTGACGGGCCGCTGCGCGACCTTCGCCGCGATGGCGGTCACGACGGCGTACGACTGCGGGAACGTCTTCGAGCCGAAGGCACCGCCGACGTGCGGAGAGACGAGGCGGATGTTCTCCAGTGGGAGATCGAGAGTCTGCGAGATCGCGACCCGTGCGTCGGAGACACCCTGCGAGCTGCAGTAGATGGTGACCCGGTCCGCAGCCGTCCATTCGGCGATGGCGGCGTGCGGCTCCATCGGACTCTGGAACTGATGCGGCATCGTGTAAGTGGCATCGAGGGTCACGGGTGCTCGAGCGAGCGCGGCCTCGACATCGCCCATCGCGCTGTCGGCGTTGGGCATCCCGTTGTTCAGTTCCCCCTCGGCGGTGCCGAAGAGGCCGACATGGCTTCCCGGCCTCTCCAGAACGTCCTCGTCCGTGCGCATGACGGTGTCGTGGGGCGCCTCGTCGTACGAGACCCGGACGAGACCTGCCGCGTGCTGTGCGGCCTCGGACGTCTCCGCGACCACGGCGCCGACGATCTGCCGGCGCCAGGAGACGTCGGCCGACTGCAGCACGGCGAGTTCGGGGTCGTCGTTGCCCAGCTTCATCGCGTTGGCATGCGTCAGGACCGCCAGTACCCCGGGCTGCGCCAGTGCCACCGAGTCATCGACCGCGGTGACGGTTCCGCGAGCGACGGAGGACAGCACCAGAGCCAGGTAGGCCGGGTTGTCGACGTCGTGTTCGTACGCGTAGGGGACGGCGCCGCGGACCTTGCGCGGGCCGTCGACGCGGCTGACCGGCGCCCCGACGGAGGGAGTTCGAGCGGTGGTCATCGTTGCTCCTCCGCGAGTTCCCCGAGCATGCCGACGATGAGGTTGCTTGCGAGCGGGACCTTGAAGGCGTTGCCCGACAGTGGCCGGGCCGCGGCGAGTTCGGCTTCCGCGGCCGCCCTGAAGTTCTCCTCGGTCGGCGGTGTCCCGAGCAGCATCTCCTCGGCCCTGACGGCGCGCCACGGGCGATGAGCGACCCCGCCCAGGGCAATGCGCACGTCGCGTACCGTGCCGTCCTCCAGATGGAGGGCGACGGCGCCGGAGACGAGCGCGAAGGCGTACGACGCCCGGTCACGGATCTTGCGATAGCGGGAGCGTGCGGCGACCGGAAGGGACGGAAGATCGATCGCGGTGACGAGCTCGCCGTGCTCCAGCACGGTGTCCCGGTCGGGCGTGTCGCCGGGCAGTCGATGGAACTCCCCGAAGGGGACGGCACGTTCTCCGTCGGGCCCTCGGACCTGGACGACGGCGTCGAGGGCCGTGAGTGCGACTGCCATGTCGGACGGGTGCGTGGCGACGCACTCCGGTGAGGTGCCGAGAATCGCGTGATCGCGGTTGTGGCCCTCGATCGCGGAGCAGCCCGAGCCGGGCTCACGCTTGTTGCAGGGTGTGGTCAGGTTCTGGAAGTAGACGCATCGGGTTCGCTGCAGCAGGTTGCCGCCGCACGTGGCCATGTTGCGCAGTTGTCCGGAGGCGCCGGCGAGGACGGCCTGGGCCAGCACGGGGTACAGCCGTCGGATCCTGAGGTCGGCCGCGAGGTGGCTGTTGGAGACCGCGGCCCCGATGCGCAGGCCGTCGTCGGGGAGGTCGTCGATGGTGGACGAGGTGAGACGGCGTACGTCGACGAGGACGTCCGGGCGGGCGACCTCCAGCTTCATCAGGTCGACGAGGTTGGTGCCGCCCGCCAGGTAGGCGCCTCGCGGCTCCCGTTCCACGACCTGGACAGCGGCGGTGACGTCGGCGGGCCTCTCGTAACGGAACGGGATCATGTCGCAGCCTCCGCGATGGCGGCCCGTATGTTGGTGTACGCGGCGCAGCGGCAGAGGTTGCCGCTCATGCGCTCGGCGATCTCGCCGTCGTCGAGGACGATCGAGTCACCGACGAGGTCCTCGCTGACCACGCTCGGCCAGCCGGCACCGGATTCGGCCAGCATCCCGACGGCGGAGACGACCTGCCCGGGAGTGCAGTACCCGCACTGGAACGCGTCGTGGGCAACGAAGGCGTCCTGTACGGGGTGCGGCGTCCCTCCGTCACCCAGACCGGCCGCGGTGACCACGTCCGCGCCCTGGTGGGCGACGGCGAGGGCCAGACAGCTCACCGCGCGCTCTCCGTCGAGGAGGACGGTGCACGCACCGCACTGGCCGTGGTCACAACCCTTCTTGGGGCTGGTGTTGCCCAGCCGCTCCCGCAGAGCATCCAGCAGCGTGGTCCTGGTGTCCACCCTGAGGCGGTGCTCCTGTCCGTCCACATGGAGTGTGATGTCCACGTCCATGGCCTGGACTCCTTTCGGCAGGGATTTCCAGGGCGTCGTGCCGGCCGCCGCAAAGGAGCGGGGGTGCCCGCACGGCCGGTACGAAGGTTGCAGCGAGGGCGGAACGTCGGCTCGGACCAAGGCTGTCGGGTCCACTGTCCGTGGCCTTGCCGACGCCTGTGACCGCCGATCCGACAGGAATCCCCGTCGCGTCCGGCTCAGTGGCACCGCTCTGCTCAGTGGCACCGCTCCGTTCTCATGCTGCCACTGTTGAACATGGTCCGCGACCAGGACGAGGACAGGAGGCGACCCCTGGCCGGCTCCGGCTAGACCTGCACCGAGGACCCTGCCCCGGAGGGCGGCTGCGGGCCCGTGTCCGTGAGCACCGGCCAGCGCTTCCAGACAGCCACGTGCAGGATGACGCCGAGGCTGATGGCGTTCAAGGCGCTGTAGGCGACCCAGTCGGAAACGGGAACACGGCCCCAGTCCACGGTGCCCGCATACGAGGTGAGCGCCCAGTACATCAGTGCCGCGACGACGAAAGACGTGATCAGCACACCGAATCGGCCGGGCAGGGGAGTCAGACGGGTCCATGGCCAGGCTTCGAAGAGCATGGCCATGAGCAGGATCGAGGCGATCACACAACCGGCGCCCGCAGTCAGCTCCCTCGGCGGCGTCTGAAGGACGTTGCGCAGGACCAGGTAGCTCGCCCACCCGCACCCGATCACCGCGACATTGGCGACGAGCAGGCGTACGGCCCTGGGGCGGATCTTCGAGAAGGGCCAGCCGCGCAGCGCCACCATGAAGATCATCTGTGACGCGCCGACCGCGGTGAGCCAGGCCGAGAAGTCGAGGGAGGTGATGGGGCCGCCAGGATCGCGCAGGCCCTCGACCGCCTCCGGCAGGTGCACCAGGAGCAGATAGGCCGCAATCCCTGCTCCCCATGAGACGGCCAGGGCCACCAGGCCCGACACGAGACGGCCGAGCCGTCGCAGCGGCCATCCCTCGCACACCAGAGTGACCTGAAGGAGCACGGTGAAAACGCACGCTGCGAGGGGAAGCGTGTGAGGGAAGATCGGCACGTGCCCGGGACCCGGTTCCGCGGCGAAGAGGGCCTGGGCGTCGAAACCGGCGACGATTCCCTGTCCCAGGAATGTGAAGCCGATACCCGCGACGGCGATGAGCAGCGTGTCGGTCAGGCCCGACCATCCGACACGCAGCGTGCTCCCCGGCCAGTCCTCCCACCAGAACGCGATGACCGCCACCGCGGGCAGGGCGAAGGCGGTGTGCGGTGCGAGCAGTCGCATGGACTCGACCGGCCCACTGAGGCCGAACGCCAAAACGAGGAACAGCGGAATCAGGAAGGTCAGTCCGCGCAGACCGGCCATGGGCTGTACCCGGCCGGGTGGCTGAGGTGGCGCGGCATGGGCGGCCTCCGGCGCGCTCAGCGCAGGCCGGCTGGGCAAGGGCGGAGTGCCTACGTAACCTCGGGTCCGCCCGTCCGCGTCCGTCGTCGCCGTCCTAGAACCCGCATGGCGCCGTGTCCGCGGGGAGTGATCGCTCATGGGCCGGATCCGATCACGCTGCACGCCGACGTGAGCGGTGGCTCGGTGCGAGGAGCCCCCCCCCGTGACCGGTGGACGCCGGGGTGACGTGAAGTGCGGACTCATGGGTACTCCCGGGACTGACCGCGCCCGGCCTCCGGAGAGTGCTGTGCCGGACGGTCTGCGAAACCCGTGTCGATCTGACGCGCGGGGATGGCGGCGGCTCCGCGTTCTCCGCCGATTCGGTGGCAACGAGCGCCTCTGTGACGCCCGGGGCATCGCGCGGAACCCGGTACGCCCACGCCGCGGTGGGAGCGGCGGCGGATCCGGTCGACCCGGAGGTGCGGCGTGCCCATGTGCCGTATTCCCACACCCTAGAACACGGGTGCCCGAACCGCGCCTTCGACGGGATCGTCCACGCGGCACCGGTCAGCCCGGCCTCCTGGCTCAGGGACGGCCCCGGGCCAGCAGGAGCGTCACGTCGTCGTCGGGGACTTCCGTCGGCATGGAGCCGATCACCGACCGGGACAGAGCATCGAGGGACCGCCCGGGCTGCCCCAGGGCCTTGCGCAACCGCTGCATCCCCACATCGATGTCCTGGTCACGTTTCTCGACGAGTCCGTCGCTGTAGAGAGCCAGCAGGCTTTCCGCGGGGAGTTCCAACTCTGCCGTCTCGTACGGCGACAGGCCGATCCCGAGGGGCGTGCCGAGCGGCAGGTCGGGAAACACGACGCTGCCGTCGGGCTGGACGAGGGCGGGCGGCGGGTGCCCGGCCAGCGCCACCGAACACGTTCGGGCAGCGGGATCGTAGATCACGTACACGCAGGTGGCCCCCATGGACGGCACCGGTTCCCCCGCCTCCTCGTCGTCCTCCACCAGGCGAATGAATGTGCGGTCCAGTCTGGTCAGCACTTCCCCGGGGGGAAGATCGAATTCGGCGAGTGTACGCACGGCGGTGCGTAGCCGGCCCATGGTGGCGGCGGCGTTGATGCCGTGCCCGACCACGTCGCCGACCACGAGTGCCAGACGGCCCCGAGGCAGGCCGATGACGTCGAACCAGTCGCCGCCGACCGTGTCCTGGCCATCCGCGGGGAGGTACCGGGCCACCACGTCCATGGCCGCCCCGCCGTTCACCCGTCGTGGCAGGAGGCTGTGCTGCAACGCCAGGGCGGTCCTCCGCTCACGGGTGTACCGGCGCGCGTTGTCCAGGCTCAACGCGGCCCTGGACACCAGTTCCTCAGCCAGGAGTTGATCGCTCTCGTCGAACGGCGCCGGATTGTCCGTCCTGACGAACACCGCTACTCCCAGGAGCATGCCTCGGGCGAGCACGGGGAGGATCAGCAGCGAATGCATGCCGTACTCACGGATCTTCTGGGCACGGGAGGGGTCGTTCTCGAGCCAGGTGTCCCGGGAGACGTCCATGACCGGCTGAAGGAAGGGACGGCCAGAGGACAGGACCTGAAGGAAGGGAGAAGGCTCGGGGACGTAGACCACGTCGCCCGGGGACCACAGGGACTCCGGGGAGCCCGTGTGGATGGACGCTCTGCCCGCACGCTGGAAGGTGGGAATGCGACCCTGGGACCGCCCGTGGCGCTCCAGGGGTTCCTCGCCCAGACGCGCCGCCTCGGTCAGGTCCACGGTGACGTAGTCGGCGAACCCGGGGACCGCGAAGTCGGCCAGTTCCTGTGCGGTGAGCATGATGTCCAGCGTGGTCCCGATACGGGCGCCGGCCTCGCTCATCACGGCCAGGGCGTCTCCGGTCCGGGCCGACCGTTCCTCGACGATGAGGCACACTCCCAGAGCGTGCCCGTGCGCGTCGTCCAGGCGGAAGAACGATGCCGAGAACGCCCGGTCCTCCGGCACGCCGGAGCGGGCTCCCACACGGTACTGGACGCCGGTCACGTCATCACCCGTGCTCAAGACACGTCGCACGAGTGTCGCCAGTTCGGCCGCGTCGCCCGCCAGTGCCTCCTGGGGCGGACGCCCCAGCCTCTCGGCCCGCGGGATGCCGTCGCAGCGCTCGAGTGCATCGTTCACCCACGTGCAACGCAGGTCGGTGTCCCAGATGGCGATGGCAGCGGCCGAGTGCGCCAGAAGAGAGCGAAGTGCTCCTGCGACGGCGCCTCCGACGCAATCCACCACGGAGTCCACTTCGGCTGCCGCGACGGCGGGGAGGTCCTTTGACCACATAGGGCATCATCCCTAATGCATGGATTGTTATGTTATTCGAACTAAGTCCCCTTGGTCTGGAGCAGGCGTGCTCCGTCCGGATATTCCCCCTTGGGGGCAGGGTGTGACGCCTAGTGGACGCCTGTCGGGTGCTGGTCGGTGGGCGCCCCCGGAATCTCGCCGGTCCGTACGGGTCTGCGCTCGCGGCGCGAGATGTCGCAGGCCTCCGCGATCCGCAGGGCCTGAAGCGCCTCGCGCCCGTCGCAGGGGTTGGCCCGCTCGCCGCGCACCACCTGCACGAAGGTGGTCAGCTCGGCCTCGTAGGCGGGTCCGAAGCGCTCCACGAAGCCGGTCCACGGCTTGTCGGCGGCCGGTGGTCCGGTCGGCTCGGTGGACGCGATCGGCGTACGGTCGTCCAGCCCCACGACGATCTGGTCCAGCTCCCCGGCCAGCTCCATGCGCACGTCGTACCCCGCCCCGTTCAGCCGCGCGGCCGTGGCCGTGGCCAGTGTGCCGTCGTCCAGCGTGAGCAGCGCCGCGCCGGTGTCCACGTCGTCCGCCGCGCGGAACATCGGCGGACCGGCGTCGGACCCGGCGGCGTACACGTCGACGACCTCCCGCCCGGTCACCCAGCGCAGGACGTCGAAGTCGTGGATGAGCGTGTCCCGGTAGAGCCCGCCGGACTGCGGCAGGTAGTCGGCCGGCGGCGGGGTCTGGTCGCTCGTCACCGCCCGGACGGTGTGCAGCCGGCCGAGCCGCCCGGACCGCACCGCCTCCCGGGCCCCCGCGTAGCCGGTGTCGAAGCGGCGCTGGAAGCCCATCTGGAGGACGGTCCCGGCGGCCTCCACCTCGGCGATCGCCTGTAACGTCCCCGGCAGGTCCAGCGCGATGGGCTTCTCGCAGAACACCGGAAGTCCCGAGCGGGCCGCCCGGCCGATCAGTTCGGCATGGGCCGGCGTCGCCGTGGTGATCACCACCGCGTCCACGCCCCACTGGAAGATCTCGTCCACTCCTGGTGCCGCCGTCTCGCCCAGCCGGTGGGCCAGGTCCTGCGCCCGCGTGATGTCGGCGTCCGTGAGGATCAGGGATCCGACGTCGCGGTGGCGGCTGAGCGTGTTGGCGTGAACGGTGCCGATGCGGCCCGTTCCGATGACCCCGATGCGCATGGAATCAAAGTGGGCTCACAGCCGCTCCCTGTCAATGCGTATGTCCGGACAATCGAACTGCGCAGCTTCCCGTCACCTCGGCACGGAGCTACGCTCGGCCCGTGCCGAAACCAGAAGTGGACCCGACCGTGTCGCTGGACCTCAGCGTGGATCGCAGCAGCCCGGTGCCGCTGTACTTCCAGCTGTCGCAGCAGCTGGAGGCGGCGATCGAGCACGGCGCGCTGACCCCCGGCAGCCTGCTGGGCAACGAGATCGAGCTCGCCGCGCGGCTCGGTCTGTCCCGGCCCACCGTCCGCCAGGCCATCCAGTCGCTCGTCGACAAGGGCCTGCTCGTGCGCCGCCGCGGCGTCGGCACCCAGGTCGTGCACAGCAAGGTCCGGCGCCCCCTCGAACTCAGCAGCCTCTACGACGACCTGGAGGCGGCGGGCCAGCGCCCCGCCACGAAGGTCCTGGTCAACACCGTCGTCCCGGCCACCGCGGAGATCGCCGCCGCGCTGGGCGTGGCCGAGGACAGCGACGTGCACCGCATCGAGCGGCTGCGGCTGACCCACGGGGAACCGATGGCGTACCTGTGCAACCACCTGCCGCCCGGCCTCGTCGACCTGGACACCGGGCAGCTGGAGGCCACCGGCCTCTACCGGCTGATGCGCGCCGCCGGGATCACCCTGCACAGCGCCCGGCAGTCCATCGGCGCCCGCGCCGCGACCTCCGGTGAGGCCGAGCGGCTCGGCGAGGACGCGGGCGCGCCGCTGCTCACCATGGAGCGCACCACCTTCGACGACACGGGACGCGCCGTCGAGTTCGGCAGCCACACCTACCGGCCGTCCCGCTACTCCTTCGAGTTCCAGCTGCTCGTGCGGCCCTGAGCGACCACGTCCGTCGGCCGCTCCCACGGCAGCTGCCACGGCCGCTCCCACCGGCAGCTCCCACCGGCGGCCCCCACCGTGCGGGTTCGTCGCAATGTCCGGACAATGTGACCGTCGGCCGATCCCCGGAGGCGAGCGCTCCGCTTGTGTGTCGGACAATGGGGCGTTTGGGGTTTCCAGAACCCGGCCGGGGCCGGGAAGGCCCCGCACGCACAGCACGGCACAGCAAGAAGGGCACGGCCTCGTGGCACGGTTTCGGACATGGGTGGGCATCGCGCTGGCAGGGGCACTGTCGGTGTCCCTGGCCGGCTGCAGCAGTACCGGCGGCAAGCGCGCCGAGGACGCCCGCAAGGCCGCGTCGGCCGAGGGCAGGGCGGCGGTGAACACCCCCCGCTGGACCTTCGCGATGATCACCCACTCGGGTGATGGCGACACCTTCTGGGACATCGTCCAGAGCGGCGCCGAGCAGGCCGCGGTCAAGGACAACATCAACTTCCTGTACTCCCACGACGACGAGGCGCAGCAGCAGGCCCAGCTCGTGAACGCCGCCATCGACAAGAAGGTCGACGGCATCATCGTCACGCTCGCCAAGCCCGACGCGATGAAGTCGGCCCTCGCCCGCGCGCACAAGGCGGGCATCCCGGTGATCACGGTGAACTCCGGCTCCGAGGAGTCCAAGGAGTTCGGCGCCCTCACCCACGTCGGCCAGGACGAGACGATCGCCGGTGAGGCCGTGGGCGAGGAGCTGAACGAGCGGGGCCGCGAGCAGGCGGTCTGCGTGCTCCATGAGCAGGGCAACGTGGGCCACGAGCAGCGCTGCGACGGCGTCGAGAAGACCTTCGACGGCAAGGTCCAGCGGCTCTACGTCAACGGCACCAGCATGCCGGACGTGCAGTCCGCCATCGAGGCCAAGCTCCAGACCGACAAGTCCGTCGACGCCGTCGTCACCCTCGGCGCCCCCTACGCCGACACCGCGGTCAAGGCCAAGCAGGGCGCGGGCAGCAAGGCCGAGATCGACACCTTCGACCTCAACGCCAAGGTGGCCGCCGGACTGGAGGACGGCACCCTCGGCTTCGCCGTCGACCAGCAGCCCTACCTCCAGGGCTACGAGGCCGTCGACCTGCTCTGGCTGTACAAGTACAACGCCGACGTCCTCGGCGGCGGCCGTCCGGTGCTCACCGGGCCGCAGATCATCACCAAGGACGACGCCGCCGCGCTGGCCGAGTACACGAAGCGGGGCACGCGATGAACGCCACGCAGGTGAAGGCGGCTGACGAAAGGATTCTGCACACCTCTCCGCTGCGGAAACTCCTCGGCCGCCCCGAGCTGGGCTCCGTCGTCGGTGCGATCGCCGTCTTCGTCTTCTTCGCGTTCCTCGCCGACAGCTTCCTGCGCGCCGCCAGCCTCAGCACGGTGCTCTACGCCGCCTCCACGATCGGCATCATGGCCGTCCCGGTGGCGCTGCTGATGATCGGCGGGGAGTTCGACCTGTCCGCGGGCGTCATGGTCACCTCCTCGGCGCTGGTGTCGTCGATGTTCAGCTATCAGATGACCGCCAACGTCTGGGTCGGCGTCGGCGTGTCCCTGCTGGTCACCCTGGCCATCGGCGCCTTCAACGGCTTCATGCTCACCCGCACCAAGCTCCCCAGCTTCATCATCACGCTCGGCACGTTCCTCATGCTGACCGGCCTGAACCTGGGCTTCACCAAGCTCGTCGACGGCACCGTCTCCACCAAGTCGATCGCCGACATGGAGGGCTTCTCCTCCGCCCACGACGTCTTCGCCTCCACGATCACCGTCGGCGGCGTCGGCTTCAAGGTGACCATCCTGTGGTGGCTCGCCCTGGTCGCCGTCGCCAGCTGGATCCTGCTGCGCACCCGCGCGGGCAACTGGATCTTCGCGGTCGGCGGCAACAGGGACGCCGCCCGCGCGGTGGGCGTCCCGGTCGCCAAGACCAAGATCGGCCTCTACATGGGCGTCGGCTTCGGCGCCTGGATCTCCGGCCAGCACCTGCTCTTCTCCTACGACGTCGTCCAGTCCGGCGAGGGCGTCGGCAACGAGCTGATCTACATCATCGCGGCCGTCATCGGCGGCTGCCTGATCACCGGCGGCTACGGCAGCGCGGTCGGCTCCGCGGTCGGCGCGTTCATCTTCGGCATGACCAGCAAGGGCATCGTCTTCGCCGAATGGAACCCCGACTGGTTCAAGTTCTTCCTCGGAGCGATGCTGCTCCTCGCGACCCTGCTCAACGCCTGGGTCCGCAAGCGCGCGGAGGCCACCAAGTGACGCGGAACGAAGACCGTACGGCGCTCGTCGAGCTGTCCGGCGTCAGCAAGAACTACGGCAACGTCCGCGCCCTCGAAGGCGTGTCCCTGGAGGTCCACGCCGGGGAGATCACCTGCGTGCTCGGCGACAACGGCGCGGGCAAGTCCACCCTCATCAAGATCATCGCCGGGCTGCACCAGCACGACGGCGGCACGCTGAGCCTGGACGGCGAGGAGACCCGGCTCTCCTCCCCGCGCGAGGCCCTGGACCGAGGCATCGCCACCGTCTACCAGGACCTCGCCGTCGTCCCCCTCATGCCGGTCTGGCGCAACTTCTTCCTCGGCTCCGAGCCGCGCAAGGGCGTCGCGCCGTTCAAGCGCATGGACGTCGACCACATGCGCCGCACCACCCACGCGGAACTCCTGCGCATGGGCATCGACCTCCGCGACGTCGACCAGCCCATCGGCACCCTCTCCGGCGGCGAACGCCAGTGCGTGGCGATCGCCCGCGCGGTGTACTTCGGCGCCAAGGTGCTCGTCCTGGACGAGCCGACGGCGGCACTGGGCGTGAAGCAGTCGGGTGTGGTCCTGAAATACGTGGCGGCGGCACGTGACCAGGGCCTCGGTGTTGTGCTGATCACCCACAACCCGCACCACGCCTACCTGGTGGGCGACCGCTTCGTGCTGCTGAAGCGCGGCACGATGGTGGCCAATCAACTGCGTGACGAGGTCACGCTGGACGAGCTGACCCAGCAGATGGCCGGTGGAACTGAGCTGGACGATCTACGCCATGAACTGGAACGCAGGTAAGGGGCGCGGGGAACTGCGCGACCAGCCACGACGTACCGTCACTCGGCAACGAACCCCTCCACCCACCCCCCGCCCATTCGGCACCCAGCGTGAGCGTGCGGCACAATCGCACCCGATGAGCACCTACCGCGACTTCACCGCCCCCATCGGCTCCCGCCGTGCCCCGGTCCTGCGCACCGTGGGCACGAGGGAACGCCGCTCGCACCTCACGGCACCCCGCGTGCCCACGGTCGGCATCGACATCGGCGGCACGAAGGTCATGGCGGGTGTCGTCGACGCCGACGGCAACATCCTGGAGAAGCTCCGCACGGAGACCCCGGACAAGTCCAAGAGCCCGAAGGTCGTCGAGGACACGATCGTCGAACTGGTCCTGGACCTCTCCGACCGGCACGACGTGCACGCCGTCGGCATCGGCGCGGCCGGCTGGGTCGACGCCGACCGCAACCGCGTCCTGTTCGCCCCCCACCTGTCCTGGCGCAACGAACCGCTGCGCGACCGCATCGCCGGCCGCCTCGCCGTGCCCGTCCTGGTGGACAACGACGCCAACACCGCCGCCTGGGCCGAGTGGCGCTTCGGCGCCGGCCGCGGTGAGGACCACCTCGTCATGATCACGCTCGGCACCGGCATCGGCGGCGCGATCCTGGAGGACGGCCAGGTCAAGCGCGGCAAGTACGGCGTCGCCGGCGAGTTCGGCCACATGCAGGTCGTCCCCGGCGGCCATCGCTGCCCGTGCGGCAACCGCGGCTGCTGGGAGCAGTACAGCTCCGGGAACGCCCTGGTCAGGGAGGCCCGCGAGCTGGCCGCCGCCGACTCGCCGGTGGCGTACGGGATCATCGAGCACGTCAAGGGCAGCATCGGCGACATCACCGGACCGATGATCACCGAACTGGCCCGCGAGGGCGACGCCATGTGCGTCGAGCTGCTCCAGGACATCGGACAGTGGCTCGGGGTCGGCATCGCGAACCTCGCCGCGGCCCTCGACCCCTCCTGCTTCGTGATCGGCGGCGGGGTCAGCGCCGCCGACGACCTGCTGATCGGCCCCGCGCGCGACGCCTTCAAGCGTCAGCTCACCGGCCGCGGCTACCGTCCCGAGGCCCGCATCGTCCGCGCCCAGCTCGGCCCCGAGGCCGGCATGGTGGGCGCCGCCGACCTGTCCCGGCTGGTCGCCCGCCGCTTCCGCCGGGCCAAGCGGCGCCGGGTGGAGCGGTACGAGCGCTACGAGCGGTACGCCGAGGCCCGCCGCGAGTCCCGGGAGTCGCTGTGACGGAGTCCCTGCCCCACCAGCCCGGCCCCCCGGAGCCGGCCGGCGCCGCGGCCGAGGGCCGTCGGCACATGATCCGCCGCCGTACGCTCACCCTGCTCATCATCGTGCTGCTCATCGGCGTCCCGGCCGGCTACCTCGCGATCTCCGCGAGCCAGAGCCGCGACAGCGGCAGGGACAAGGAGGCGAAGTACGCGGCGACCGGTATGACCAGCGGCTGGCCCTCCAAGCTGCAGCGCCGCATCTACGAGGTGCCCGTCCCGGTCCCGGCCAAGGAGGTCGCGTACTACGAGACGAACAACTGGAAGACCAGCCGGCTCTACGTCCAGTTCGAGACCACCGGTGCCGGTCTCGACGTCTTCCTGGCGGGGCTGGGCGTCGACCGGGACGCGCTGAGGAAGGGCAAGATCGCGATCAGCGACCGCGCCCAGCGGGTCACCGGCTGGCAGTTCGGCGGATCCGGCTCCTGGTGGGGCGTCGTCAACGAGCAGGTGAACCCGGCGCCGACCCAGGACGTCGTAGTGAACATGGAGAACCCGGACTATCCGATGGTGTACGTCGTCTCGCACACCGTTCCGTAGGGCGCTCGCCTCCCGCCTTCGCCCCCGCTCCGCCGCAGGGACCGGAGGCGGGCCGTCGGAGCCGGTTGTCAGACCCCGCCCGTAGAGTCGAAGACATCTGATCGGGCAGACGGGCGGGAGGTGACAGAACGTATGGGCGACATGGCCGTGACGGAGGCAGGGCGGGCCGGGGCGCCGACGGAGTCCGTCCCGGTCGGGCTCGCGGCGGTCTTCCTGCCCGCACCACTCCCGCGCGAGGGACGGATCGCCTTCTGGGATCCCGACGGCGGGCCGGTCGACGCGGCCCTGGACTCCGGCGGGCCGACGGAGCTGACCGTCGTCCGCCCGCACGGCGCCGGGGTGCGGCGCGGGACCGCGCCCGCGCTGTCGCTGCCGCTCGCCGAGGCGCTGCCCCACCTGGTGCGAGCCCGGCACGACCGGGCCGCCCACCCGGCCACCGCCTGCTGGGGCGCGGCGGCCCTGCACGCCCTGCGGCTCACCGCACGCGGCCGGCTGCTGCCCGGCCTGACCGCGACCGGTCACGACGCCTGGCGGGCCGGTCCCCTCGACCCCGACGACATCGCGCACCTGCGGGCCGTGGCCGCCGCCCTGCCGCCGGAGGGCCACGCGGTCCCCCTCGACGGCCCCGGACCGATCCGGCTGCCGGAGCCGGAAGCACTGGTCCGCGCCTTCCTGGACGCGGTCGCCGACACCCTGCCCCGCACTCCGGCCGCGCCCCACGCCTCAGGGCGGCCGTTCGCCGCACCCGAGGCCCGGCACTTGCCCGACGCCCACGACTGGGCCGCGGAGGTCGCCGCGGGCATGGACGCGGGGGTGCGGATCTCGCTCCGCCTGGACCTGTCGGCGTACGACCTGTTCGACCGGGAGGGGGAGGGAGCCCCGGGGAGCGGGAGCGGCGGCGCCGTCGGCGCGCGCAACGCCGGCGCGGCCGTCGTCCAGGTGCACAGCCTCGCCGACCCCACCCTCGTCGCCGACGCGGCGGACCTGTGGTCGGGGGCGGCGGACGCGGCGTTCGGGGCCCGCGCGCGCGTGGACACCGCCCTGGCGGTGCGCCGCGCGGCACGGGTCTGGCCGCCGCTGGACCGGCTCTCCGAGCAGGACGTGCCCGACGTACTCGCCCTGTCCGAGGAGGAGGTCATCGACCTCCTTGGGGTGGCGGCCGCCCGTCTCGCCGCCGCCGGCGTCGCCGTGCACTGGCCCCGCGACCTGGCCCAGGACCTCACCGCGACCGCGGTGATCAGGACCGCGCCCGGCTCCGCGACCGACGGCACGGGCTTCTTCGAGAGCGAGGACCTCCTCCAGTTCCGCTGGCAGCTCGCGATCGGCGGCGACCCGCTCACCGAGGCCGAGATGGACACCCTCGCGGAGGCCCACCGCCCGGTCGTCCGGCTCCGCGACCGCTGGGTGCTGGTCGACCCGGCGCTCGTCCGCCGGGCCCGCAAGCGCGACCTGGGCCTGCTCGACCCGGTCGACGCACTCTCCGTCGCCCTCACCGGCAGCGCGGAGACCGACGGCGAGACGGTCGACGTGGTGCCCGTCGGCGCGCTGGCCGCCCTGCGCGACCGGCTCACCGCGGGGGTGCGCCCCGCCGCACCACCGCCCGGCCTGCACGCCACCCTGCGCGACTACCAGCTGCGCGGCCTGGCCTGGCTCGACCTCATGACCTCGCTCGGCCTCGGCGGCTGCCTCGCCGACGACATGGGCCTCGGCAAGACCGTCACCGTCATCGCCCTGCACCTGAGGCGCGCCCGTACCGAACCGACCCTGGTGGTCTGCCCCGCCTCCCTCCTGGGCAACTGGCAGCGGGAGATCAACCGCTTCGCGCCCGGCGTCCCGGTCCGCCGCTTCCACGGCCCCGACCGCACCCTCGACGACCTGACGGGCGGCTTCGTCCTCACCACCTACGGCACCATGCGCTCCGCCGCCACGACCCTGGCCGAGCAGCCCTGGGGCATGGTCGTCGCGGACGAGGCCCAGCACGTGAAGAACCCGTACTCGGCGACGGCGAAGGCCCTGCGCACGATCCCGTCCCCGGCGCGGGTGGCCCTGACCGGCACGCCGGTGGAGAACAACCTGTCCGAGCTGTGGGCGCTGCTCGACTGGACCACCCCCGGGCTGCTCGGCCCCTTGAAGTCCTTCCGCGCCCGGCACGCGCGCGCGGTGGAGAACGGCGAGGACGACCAGGCAGTGGAGCGCCTCGCCCGGCTGATCCGCCCCTTCCTGCTGCGCCGCAGGAAGTCCGACCCGGGCATCGTCCCCGAGCTGCCGCCGAAGACCGAGACGGACCACCCCGTCCCGCTCACCCGCGAGCAGGCCGCGCTGTACGAGGCGGTGGTGCGCGAGTCGATGCTCGCCATCGAGGAGGCCGAGGGCATCGGCCGCCGCGGCCTCGTCCTCAAGCTGCTGACCTCGCTGAAGCAGATCTGCGACCACCCCGCGCTGTTCCTGAAGGAGGAGCACCCGCCGGGCGGGGCCGACCGGATGACCGCCCGCTCGGGAAAACTGGCCCTGCTGGACGAGCTGCTGGACACGGTGCTCGCGGAGGACGGCTCGGTGCTGGTCTTCACGCAGTACGTCGGCATGGCCCGCCTCATCACCACCCACCTGGCCACCCGCGCGGTCCCGGTCGACCTCCTGCACGGCGGTACGCCGGTGCCGGAGCGCGAGCGGATGGTCGACCGTTTCCAGAGCGGGGCCACTCCCGTGCTCGTCCTGTCCCTGAAGGCCGCGGGCACCGGCCTGAACCTCACCCGCGCCGGACACGTCGTGCACTTCGACCGCTGGTGGAACCCGGCCGTGGAGGAACAGGCCACCGACCGCGCCTACCGCATCGGCCAGACCCAGCCGGTCCAGGTCCACCGGCTCATCACCGAAGGCACGGTCGAGGACCGCATCGCCGAGATGCTCCAGTCGAAGCGTGCCCTGGCCGACGCGATCCTCGGCTCCGGAGAGTCGGCCCTCACGGAACTGACGGCCCGTGAACTGTCCGACCTGGTGTCCCTGCGGAGGCCGTCATGACCCCCCGCCCCGCCGACGAGGCCCGCCGCGCCCTGCGGGAGGCACGCGAGCGCGGCGAGGGCGCGGATGCGCATGCGCATGCGCATGCGGACGCGGACGCGGACCGTGGGCCGACACCCAGGCCGACGCCCACACCCGCGGAAGCGGAAGGGGACCGGGACCGCAAGCCGCCGGAGCACACCCCGACGCGCCCCGGAGACGTCGCCCGTGCCGCGCTGCGCACCGCACTGACCGCGCGGCGGACGGGGGCGCACATTCCCGAGGACATCCCCGACGCACCTGAGGCCCCGGGCGCCGCTGACACCTCGGAGACTGCTCCGGGAGATTCCCGGAATTCGGGAGCGCGTGGAGAGCCGGCGGATCCGGACGAGACGGCGCACCGGCCCGGCGCCATGACCGAGCGGACAGGCCCCATCGAGCCGACCGCCTCCTCCACGGACCCAACCGCCTCCACGGACCCGGCCTCCTCCACGGACCCGGCCGGCTCGACGGTCCCGCCCGCTCCCGATGAGGTGTCCCTCCCCGGCTCCGGTGACGCGGACGGCAGCCGACCGGCGGATGTGGCGCGTGAGGCGTTGCGGGCGGCTCGTCGGCAGGCGAAGGCGGACGCGGCGGCCGAGGGCGCCTCGGCCCGGGGCGCCGCGCCCGCGCGGCGGTCGTCCCGGCCGGCCGGTCGCCAGCGGCGGGCGGACGGTCCGGGCACCGCCGACGCCCGCGCCCGCGCGGTACGGGACTTCGCCGCGGACGCCTTCCGGCTCCCCCCGGAGGCGGACCCGGCCGAGGAGGCCCTGCCCGCCGGGGAGCAGGCCGACGCATCCTCCGCCGAGGGCGGGACGACGGCACACGCGGAGCCTGCTCCGTCGCCCGGTGCGGAGCCTGCCGCCGGTTCCGGTTGGGTCTCTCCTCGTGATGACAGGTATGCGTCGGGCCTCGAAGACCCGTCCCCCGGCGGGCGGTCGGGGCAGCATGCCTCGGCGGCGCGTGGCCGGGCCCTCTCCTCCGCACCGCACCCGAAGACTCGCGCGCCCCGCTCGATGGCCGCACCGGACCGTGACGGCGATCTCCGGCGCACCTTTCCCGCGCTGCCGCCCCGGGAGGCCGCGGAGGAGGGCTTCGCCGGTACCTGGTGGGGGAACGCATGGGTGACCGCGCTGGAGGAAGGCGCTCTGGACGCCGCCCGGCTGGAACGCGGGCGCGGATACGCCGAGCGCGGGCACGTCGACGCCATCACCGTGACGCCCGGGCTGGTCCTCGCCTACGTACAGGGCAGCCGCGCCCGGCCGTACCGGGTGCAGGTGCGGCTGCGCACGCTCGGCGACTCCGACTGGGACCGGTTCCTCGACGCCGCCGTCGAACGCCCCGGGCACATCGCGGCGCTGCTCGACAGGGAACTTCCCCACTCGCTGGCCGACCTGGCGGACCGCGGCGTCCCGCTGCTTCCCGGTCCCGGCGACCTGACCCCGCAGTGCAGCTGCCCCGACTCCGGGCACCCCTGCAAACACGCCGCCGCCCTCTGCTACCAGACGGCCCGTCTGCTCGACGCCGACCCTTTCGTCCTGCTGCTGCTCCGCGGCCGGGGCGAACGCGCGCTGCTCGACGCCCTCTCCCGGCGGAACGCGGCCCGCGCGGCACGCGCGGCCCAGGACCGCGGCCCGGCGCCGCTGCCCGGCGTCCGGGCCGGCACGGCGCTGACCCCGCGCGCCCTGCCGCCCCTCCCGGCACCGTTGCCCGCGCCCCCGCACCCCGAACAGCCGCCGGCCTACCCGGCCGCCCCTGGCGGGCCCGACCCCTTCGCGCTGGACCAGCTGGCCACCGACGCGGCCGCCCGCGCCCACGCCCTGCTCACCACGGGGCGCGACCCGGTCGGGGGACTGACGCTGTGGCAGGACGCCGTCCGGCTCGCCGCCGCGCGACCCGGCTCCGGCCTGACCACGGGCACCCGCGCGCTCTACGCGTCCCTCGCCTCGGCCGCCGGACGCGACACGGCGGAGCTGGCGCGGGCCGTCGCCGCCTGGCGGCAGGGCGGGCCGGAGGGCCTCGACGTCCTGGAGGAGCCCTGGGACCCGCCGGCCGGCCGTTTCGACCGGGCCCGCCCCCTGCTGCTCGCCGCCGACCTCCCCGCCTTCCGCCCCTGGCGCAACCGCCTCACCCACCCGCGCGGCCATGTCCAGCTCAGACTCGGCCGGACGGGGCTCTGGTACGCGTACGAGTCGGAGCCCGGCCGCGAGGACTGGTGGCCGCGCGGCACGCCCGACCTCGACCCGGTCGGCGCCCTGACCGGCCTGGGCACCCGAGTCGATCTCTGACCCTCGCCGACCCCCGGCTGTGAAGTGGGCGTTGTCTTCCGCCTGCCGGATGTATAGCCTCAGTCATGGCATGTGACATTGCACAGTGAGGTGCGTGCACGGAGGAGGAGCCGTTGACCCTGAAGGTCGTCGTCGTGGGCGCGGGAGTCGTCGGGGCCGCCTGCGCCTTCCACGCCGTCTCGGCGGGCATGGACGTCACGGTCACCGACCGCGGACCCGTCGGCGCCGGGACGACCAGCCGCGGAGAGGGCAACGTCCTCCTCTCCGACAAGGAACCCGGCCCCGAACTCGCCCTGGCGCACCTGAGCCGCACGTTGTGGGACGAGGCCGGCCGGGAACTCGGACCCGACTCCTTCGAACTCGAGGCCAAGGGCGGCCTGGTGGTCGCGAGCGGCGCCGAGAACCTCGCGGCGCTCCAGGAGTTCGCCGCCCGGCAGGAGGCGGCCGGTGTCCGCGTCGAGCAGGTCGACCGGGTGCGGGACCTCGAACCCCACCTCGCGCCCGGGATCCCCGGCGGCGTCCACTACCCCGAGGACGCGCAGGTGCAGCCGGTGCTGGCGGCGGCCGCGCTGCTGCGGGCCGCCGTACGGCGCGGCGCGCGCTTCCACCCCGGCGAGGTCGCCGGGGCGGTGACCGCACGGGACGGCCGCGTCACCGGTGTCCGGACGGCCGCCGGTGACGTGCTGCCCGTCGACGCCGTCGTCAACGCCGCCGGAACCTGGGGCGGTGAGGTCGGCCGCCGGCTCGGCGCCCCCATCGAGGTGCTGCCGCGCCGCGGCTTCGTCCTGGTGACCGAACCGCTGCCGCCGATGGTCCGGCACAAGGTCTACTCCGCCGACTACGTCGCCAACGTCGCCTCCTCCGACGCCGGGCTGGAGACCTCGTGCGTCGTGGAGGGCACGCGCGGCGGCACGATCCTCGTCGGCGCCAGCCGGGAACGCGTCGGTTTCGACACCACGATGAACACCGCCGTGGTCGCCCGGCTCGCGGCCCAGGCGTGCCGGCTCTTCCCTTTCCTCCGCGGAGTCCATCTGATGCGTGCCTACCGCGGGTTCCGGCCGTACTGCCCGGACCATCTGCCGGTGGTGGGTCCCGACCCGCGGGTGCCGGGCGTCGTCCACGCGTGCGGCCACGAGGGGGCGGGCATCGGCCTCGCCCCTGGCACCGGCGCGCTCGTCACGGCCCACCTGCTCGGCCGACCCTGGCGCGGCGCCGACCCGGCCGCCCACACCGCCCTTCTCCCCGACCGCTTCCTCACCCCCGGAGGTGCGCCCCAGTGAGCGAGATCGTCGTCGACGGCGAGCCCCTGCCGTTCGTCGAGGGCCAGACCGTCGCCGCGGCCCTCGTGGCCACGGGCCGGGTCGCCTGGCGCACCACCCGCGTCGGACACCGCCCGCGTGGCATCTTCTGCGGCATCGGCGTCTGCTTCGACTGCCTCGTCACCGTCGACGGAGCCCGCGGGCAGCGCGCCTGCCTGGTGCCGGCCCGGCCGGGCATGACCGTCACGACCGTGGAGGGCGACGATGACTGAGCCCGCGGACCTCGTCGTCCTCGGCGCGGGCCCGGCAGGCATGGCCGCCGCGGCCACGGCGCTGGCCGGTGGACTGCGCGTCGCCGTGCTGGACTCCGGAACCGCCCTCGGCGGTCAGTACTGGCGCCACCCGCCCGAGCACGCGCGAGCGGCCCTGCCGACCGACGACCTGCACCACGGACTGGACCGGTACCGCGCCCTGTGCAAGGCGCTGGCCGCACACCGGACGACGGGCCGGCTCGACCTGCGCCTGGGACATCACGCGTGGTCCGCGGTCCGCGAGGGCGACGGATTCGCGGTCCACGCGGTCGACCGCCGCGAGGCGCCGCGGGAGACCGCCGTCGTCCTGCGGGCGCCGAGGCTCCTGGTGGCCACCGGCGCCTACGACCGTCAACTGCCCTTCCCGGGATGGGACCTGCCCGGCGTGCTGACCGCCGGCGGGATGCAGGCCCTGCTCAAGGGCGGCTCAGTGGCCGCCGGGAGCCGCGTCGCGCTGGGCGGCACCGGACCGTTCCTGCTGCCGGTCGCCGCCGGACTCGCGGCCCGCGGCGTCGAGGTGGTCGCGGTGTGCGAGGCGGCCCACCCGCGGGCCTGGCTGCGGCACCCCGGTCCGCTGCTGAGCAACCCCGACAAGTGGGCCGAGGGCGCCGGGTACGCCGCCACGCTCGTGCGCCACCGCGTCCCGGTCCGCCCGCGCACGGCCATCGTCGCCGCGGAGGGCGGCGATCGCGTGACGTCGGTACGGATCGCCTCGCTGGCCCCGGACGGCAGCCCGCGCCCGGGTACGGAACGACGCGTGGAGGTGGACGCCGTCGGCGTCGGCTGGGGCTTCGCCCCCCAGCTCGACCTGCTCGTTCCGCTCGGCTGTTCCCTCACGGACTCGGCGGACGGCAACGCGGTCGTCGCGGTCGACAGGGGCCAGCGCACCACCGTCCCCGGCCTCTACGCGGCGGGGGAGACCTGCGGGGTGGGCGGGGCGGCACTCGCCGTGAACGAGGGCCGGCTGGCCGCGGCGTCGGTCCTCGCCGACGCCCGCGCCGTCTCCGGTGCCACCCCCGTACCTGCGAACAGGCGCCTGGCGGCGCTGCGTTCGGCGGTGGCCCGGCAACGCGCCTTCGCCCGGGCGATGGCGCTGGCCCACCCGATTCCTGCGGCCTGGTCCTCGTGGCTGACCGACGAGACCGTCGTGTGCCGCTGCGAGGAGGTGACCGCCAGTGCGGTCCGGACCGCCCGCGCCGACGGCGCACACGACCACCGGCAGATCAAGCAACTGACCCGGGCCGGCATGGGCTGGTGCCAGGGGCGGATGTGCGGACCCGCCGTGCACTGCCTCACGGCGCGGCGCCGGGCCTACGAGCCCGCGGAACGGCTCGTCGCGACGCCCGTCACCCTCGGGGCCCTCGCCGACCTCGACGAGGGCCCGCCGGTATCGACGACATCGGCGGTACCGGCGACTTCGGCGGTATCGACGGACAGCAGTGAAACCGACAAGGAGTGTCCATGAGCGAGACCCGCAAGCCCTGGCACGGCGTCATCGTCGCCACCAGCCTGCCGTTCGACGACGACCTCTCGGTCGACTTCGGCGCGTACGGCGAGAGCGTCGCCCACCTCGCCGCGCAGGGAATGCACGGCGTCGCGCCGAACGGGTCGCTGGGCGAGTACCAGACCCTCACGTACGAGGAGCGCGACCGCGTCGTCGAGACCGCCGTCGCCAACGCCCCCGAGGGCTTCACCGTCATGCCGGGCGTCGGCGCCTACGGCGGTCGCGAGGCCGAGCGGCACGCCCGGTTCGCCAAGGACGCGGGTTGCCAGGCCGTCATGTGCCTGCCGCCCAACGCCTACCGCGCCGACGACCGCGCGGTGCTCCAGCACTTCGAACGGGTGGCCTCGGTGGGCCTGCCCGTCACCGCCTACAACAACCCGATCGACACCAAGGTGGACCTGCGCCCCGACCTGCTGGCCAAGCTGCACGCCGAGGGGTACATCGTCGGGGTCAAGGAGTTCTCCGGCGACGTCCGGCGCTGCTACGAGATCTCCGAACTGGCTCCCGGCCTCGACCTCATGATCGGCACCGACGACACCGTGCTCGAGGTCGCCCTCGCCGGCGCCAAGGGCTGGGTCGCCGGGTACCCGCAGGTCTTCCCCCGGGCCTGTCTGGCACTGTACGAGGCGTCCGTCCGGGGCGACCTGGAGACGGCGCTGCCGCTCTACCGGCAACTGCACCCGGTGCTGCGGTGGGACAGCAAGACGGAGTTCGTCCAGGCCATCAAGCTCGGCCAGGAGCTGACCGGCCGCCGCGGTGGTGCCTGCCGCCCGCCGCGACAGCCGCTCGGCCCGGAGACCGAGGCCGTCGTGCGCGCCGCCACCCAGGCCCTCGTCGACGCCGGGGTGAACTGACGATGCGTTCGACGGTCTGCTACCACGCCGTCGACTCGCACACCGAGGGGATGCCCACCCGCGTGATCACGGGCGGGGTGGGCGTCCTCCCCGGCGCCACGATGGCCGAGCGGCGGCAGCGGTTCGTGGCGGAACGCGACCACCTGCGCACCCTGCTCATGTGCGAACCGCGCGGACACGCGTCGATGTCCGGGGCCATCCTGCAACCTCCCACCCGGCCGGACGCCGACTACGGCGTGCTCTTCATCGAGGTCTCCGGCTGCCTGCCGATGTGCGGGCACGGGACCATCGGTGTCGCGACGGTCCTGGTCGAGACCGGCATGGTCGAGGTGACCGAGCCGGAGACCGTGGTCCGGCTCGACACCCCGGCCGGACTGGTCACGGCCCGGGTACGGGTGCGCGACGGCCACGCCGAGTCGGTGACCCTGGAGAACGTGGCGTCCTACTGTCACGCACTCGACCAGGTCGTCGACGTCCCCGGACACGGGGAAGTGCGCTACGACATCGCCTACGGCGGCAACTTCTACGCCTTCGTCCGCACGGACGACCTCGGCATCCCCTTCGAGCGGGCGCACAAGCAGCCGCTGCTGGACGCCGGACTGGCCGTCATGGACGCCATCAACAAGCAGAACCCGGTGTCCCACCCCGAGAATCCGGACATCGACGTGTGCCACCACGTCTACCTCGAAGCGCCCGGCTCGACCGCGGAGCACTCACGGCACGCCATGGCGATCCATCCCGGATGGTTCGACCGGTCGCCCTGCGGCACGGGCACCAGCGCCCGCATGGCGCAACTGCACGCCCGTGGCCTGCTGCCGGCCGGCCGGGACTTCGTCAACGAGTCGTTCATCGGCTCCCGCTTCCTCGGGCGGGTCCTCGGGGAGACGACGGTCGGCGGCCGCCCGGCCGTCCTGCCCTCCGTCACCGGCCGGGCCTGGATCACCGGCACCGCGCAGTACCTGCTCGACCCCTCGGACCCCTACCCGGCGGGTTTCACCCTCTGAGCACGGGACCCATGCCTGTGGCCCGGGGCGGCTTCGCGCCACCCCGGGCCTCGGTGCGTCGGTCGTTCCCGCGCCGGGTCCGCGCCGGGTCAGTAACCGGTGGCGACGGTCACCCCGTCGAAGCCGTCCACTGCGTACAGGCTGATGTAGTGGGCGCCGGCCGCCGGGTGTTCGACGGTCAGGGTGTGACTGTTGCCGACGCCCGTGTCACGCCGCGTGTAGCCGGTGGTGCCCGGCCAGCCGCTGTCGCTGTAGTACAGGTCCGCGTCACCCGTGCCGCCGGAGGTGGTGATCGTCAGCTGCGTGGTGCCGGCCGGGACGTAGAGATAGAGGTACGCGTAGTTCCCGGTGGTGGCGGACTGGCCGCTCCGCCGGCAGTTCTGACCCAGCTCCCTGGTGTCGGTGCCGGCGCACTCGGTGCCGGTGCCGCCGCTGACGGCGACCGTCCTCGTCGCGGTGGCGGTCGCGCCCTTGTCGTCGGTGACGGTGAGCCGCACCGTGTAGGCGCCGGCGGTGCCGTACGTCTTGCCCGGGTCGGCGGCGGTGGAAGTGGTGCCGTCGCCGAAGTCCCAGGAACGGGAGGCGATGGTGCCGTCGGGGTCCGTCGACCGGTCGGTGAAGGCGACCTTCAGGCCCTGTACGTCGGTGGTGAACGCGGCGGCGGGTGCCTGGTTGCCGGGCGGGTTGGTGCCCCCGCCGCAGTCACCGGCGGCGCAGCCCGCCAGCCAGGTGTACCAGTCGTCGTCGTAGCGGGTGCCGATGGTGCCGGTCAGGTAGGCGCGGGCGGCGTTCCAGTCGCCGGCGCGGTAGTGGCCGAGCACCGTGTCCAGGTCGGCGCGGTGCTTGTCGAGCATGTACCGCGTGGCGAGGTAGCCCCAGCGGTAGACGCGGGTGGTGTCGTGGCTGTACGTGGTGTCGAAGAGGGTGCTCAGGGCGTAGGTGCCCCGGCCGGCCTCGGTCATCGCCTCCGTGTACGGAACGCCGCGGTAGGAGTAGGAGACGTACTCGGCGAAACCTTCGACCCACCAGATGGTCGGGGTGGTGATGTTGGCGTTGAAGTCGCCGTACATGTCGAAGCGGCCGTCGAGGTAGTGGGTGTATTCGTGGTTGAGGTTCCAGATCTGGAAGTCGGGCCGCAGCCATTCGGCCTCGTAGGCGATGAAGCGCGGCTGGTTGCCGGTCGCCGACGGGTCGCCCTCCAGGTACATGCCGCCGTTGTTGGTGTCGATTCCGAACATGGCACCGGCGTAGGTCTGGTAGTCGGTGCTCGAGTCGAAGACCACGACCTCGATCGTGTCGTTCTTGTCGCCCGCGACCGGCCCGCCGTCCCGGGCGACCGAGTGGAAGTAGGCGTCCTGGCCGCGCAGGCTGTCGCAACTGGACGACAGCTCGCCCGAGGACATCTGCTGGGCCCTGATGGTGATGCTGGAACTGCACGTGTACGTCACCGGCAGCACGGCCTTCTCCAGCTGCGCCGGCAGGTCGCAGGTGCCGTAGGAGGAGCAGTTGGCGGGGTCGTAGTAGGCGGTCATCTCGGCCACGCCGACCCAGAGCGGGGCGGTGTCACCGGTGATCGCGCTCGAGCTCAGCAGGCCGGCGGCGAGCGGGCGGACCTTGCTCCGCAGAGCGGAGTGTTGCAGGAACCTGCCGAGTTCACGTCCGGCGTTGGACGTGAGGTAGGACTGGTCCGTACCCAGGAGTGCGAGGTGACCGGTCGCGAAGCCGTACAGGGCGTCGATCAGGCTGGGATCCGACTCGACGGCGCTCACGAACGCGGGCACCTGGTGACCGCGGAAGGTCACCGTGTAGACGTTGTTGACCGCGTTGAGCATCCACCAGGAGGAGTTCCAGGAGGAGTCGTAGTCCGCCAGGAGCCGTTTGACGACGTGGATGTAGCGGGCGTTCTCCTCGGCGCTGTCGATGAGGGTCACGGCCTCCGCCAGGGTCTCACCGTTGGCGTCGCCGACGTCTCGGGAGTGCGGACTGGCGAAGAAGGCGTCGAGCCCCGCGCGTATGGCCGTCTGCAGGCCGCTGCCGTAGGAGCCCACCGTGTCGGCGTTGTAGTAGTGCACGTAGTAGCCGGCGCGGAGATAGAGCACGAGCTGCGGCATGCCGGTGCTCGCGTTGCCGGGGTAGGACGCCGAACCGTCGCGCAGGGCGTAGGCGACGGTGGTCATCTGCGCTTCGCGGAATGCCTGGTAGGCGTCGCTTCCGGTCAGGTTGAACAGGGTGTTGACGCAGTCGGTCGTGGATGACTCGATCTGCCGCACCAGTGCGCTGCCGGTGCGGGTGGTGAAGGCGGAGACGTCGCACGCGGCGGCCGCGGCGGTGGTCTTCTTCCGGTCCGCGGCCCGCGGTTCCGCGGGTTCTTCGTGCTGTCCGTAGGACTGCTTGAGCGCGTCCTTGCTCGCCGCCAGCGGAGGAATCGCCGAGGCCGTCAGCCGCCCCTTGCCCACATGCTCGGTCGGGGCGGTGACGGACTGGGCCACGGGCGGGGGACCGGCGTGCTGCTGTCCCGTGTGCGCGGCCCGTGCGGCGGAGACGGGGGTCGGGGGCTGGGCAGCGGCCGGCTGCGCCAGAAGACCGACGCCCATGGCGACGGTCAGGGCAAGCGGCAGGGCCGCTCCCAGACGCCGCCGGACAGATGACGTTCTCACTGTGCCTCCCATGAGAGTGGGGATCACGATGGATTGAAGTGAGCATGACCATTGCTGTGCCATGTACCATTGCACATGTGACATGGCATGAAAAGCGGCCTGACGGAATCACGGCCCAACGGTTTACGTCATCACCAAGTGGCCCGTGACAGAGGGGGACTTGAGTGCCCTCTCGGCTCAGTCCCCGGCGTTCGTCCTGCCGTCCGCCCACAGGGTGCGGACGTGCGCAAGATGGCGGCGCATGCATTCCTCGGCCTCGCCGCCGCGGCCCGCCGCCATCAGGTCCAAGAGGTCGACGTGCTCCTGGGCGGAGGCGACCAGCCGCCCCGTCTCGTTCAGGCTGCCCAGCCCGAACAGGCGCGAGCGCTTGCGCAGATCGGCCACCACCTCCACGAGATGGTGGTTGCCGGCCAGAGCCAGCAGCTCCAGGTGGAACCGGTGATCGGCTTCGAGGTACTTGAGGACGTCGTGCTTCCGGGCCGCGGTGACGATCTGCTGTGCCAGCGGGCGCAGCGCCTCCAGTTGCTCCGCGGTCGCCGTCGCGGCGACGCGGCCCACGGTGGGAACCTCGATCAGCGTCCGGATCTCGGTGAACTCGTCGAGGTCCCGCTCGGTCATCTCGGTGACCCGGAAGCCCTTGTTGCGCACCGCTTCGACCAGGCCCTCCCTGGCGAGGTCCAGCATGGCCTCGCGCACCGGAGTCGCGGAGACGCCCAGCTCCGCGGCGAGGGTGGGGGCGGAGTAGACGACACCCGGACGCAGGTCACCGGCGATGAGGGCGGCCCGGAGCGCGTCGCCGACCTGGTCACGCAGATGGGTCTGGACGGAGATCGCCTGGGACCTGAGATGCGGCATCCGTGCTCCTGCGTCCGACCAGCCAATGACCTCCCACTATACAATGTCACGTTGTGTCGACGGTCGGTGCGGGCCCGCGCTGCCCGGTCGCCCGGTCAGCGCAGCGACGCCATCCAGGTCTCCACCTCGTCGGCGCCGCGGGGCAGTTCGGACGACAGACACACGGCCCCGTCGGCGGTGACGAGGAAGTCGTCCTCGATCCGTACGCCGATGCCCCGCAGTTCCGCGGGCACCGTCAGGTCGTCGGGCTGGAAGTACAGTCCCGGCTCGACGGTGAGGACGTGACCGGCCTCGAGCACACCGTCCGGACAGGTCTCCCGGCGGGCACCGGCGCAGTCGTGGCAGTCGAGACCCAGCATGTGCCCCGAGCCGCAGAGGGTGTACCGGCGGTACAGGTCGGACTCGGCGGTGGCGGACGTGCTGCCGTACGGCCGCAGGCCCCACGCGTCGAGTCCCTCGGCGACGACGCGCATCGCGGCCTCGTGGAAGTCGCCGTACCGCGCCCCGGGCCTGAGCGCGGCGATCCCGGCCGACTGGGCGGCCCACACCAGGTCGTAGACCCGGCGCTGGACATCGGTGAAGCGGCCGCCGACCGGCAGTGTCCGGGTGACGTCCCCGGTGTAGAAGGAGTCGGCCTCCACGCCTGCGTCCAGCAGGAGTAGCTCCCCGTCCCGCACCGGGCCGTGGTTGCGCGTCCAGTGCAGGACGCAGGCGTGGGCACCGGCCGCCGCGATGGTCTCGAATCCCAGTCCGTGACCCCCGAGCCGGGCGCGCCGGTTGAAGGTCCCCTCGATCCAGCGTTCCCCCCGGGCGAGGCGCGTCGCCTGACGCAGTTCACCGACGGAGTCCTGGAAACCGGCGACCGTCCAGTCCACTGCCGCACGCAGCTGCGCTACCTCCCACTCGTCCTTGACCAGTCTCAACTCCGCCAGAAACTCGTCGAGTTCGAGATCGGCGCGGGGATTCGGGGCCACCGTCGCGTCGACGTGCGCGTCCACGCCGCGCAGCACACGGGTCGGTACCCTCCCGCGCAGGGCCCGCTCCAGGCCGTCGCGCCCGGCGGCCTCGATGCCGAGCGCGGCCGAGGTCTCCTGCAGCGTCCGGCGGCGACCGGTCCAGAACTCGCCGTACCGCCGGTCGCCGTGGAACTCCGCGCCGTTCGGTCCACCGTCGCGCGGGGACCGCGGCCGGGTGAACAGGGTCGTCGTGTGCCCGATTCCGGTGGGCTCGAAGACGAGGACGCTGTCGGGCACCGCATGCGCCCCGAGTTCGGCGGTGAGATGGACGAACGCGGAGTGCGGCCGGAAGGCGTAGTCGAAGTCGTTGCTCCTGACCTTCAACCCGCCCGCCGGCACGACGACGCGTTCACCAGGGAAGCGCTCGGACACCGCCGAGCGCCGCTTGGACGCGTACGCCGCCCCCGCCAGGAGCGGCAGACTGCGGCCCGTGTCCGCCCACCCGCCGTCGAAGGCGTTCAGCTCTGTCATCCGGTGACTCCCTTGCTCTCGTCCGGCTCTCCAGAAGGGCCAGGAGGCGGAGTCGAGATTTCCACGGCGGATTCGGCCGGACAACGGGCCCGGGCATAAGAGAACACGCGGACCATGCATAACCTTCGGCTTCCCGGCCCGGAGCCGGCCGGCCGGCGAACGCATAATGGACGCCCGTTCCCGCCACACGACGAGGTGTACCGATGGAGCTGGAGCTGCGCCACTTGCGTGTGCTGTGCGCGATCGCCGATTCCGGGAGCGTCGGACGGGCGGCGGCCGCGCTCGGGTACACCCAGCCGGCGCTGAGCACCCAACTGCGCCGGATCGAGCGACTGCTCGGCGAGGGGCTGTTCGCGCGCAGCAGCACGGGAGTGGAGCTGACCGCCTACGGGGCCGACGTCGTGAGCCAGGCCCGCGAGATCGTCACCCGCGCCGATGCTCTGGGACGGCGACGGAGGACGGGCGGCCCGCCCGCGCCGGTCCGCAGACTCCGGCTCGGCGTCACCAACACACCGGTGGTGCCGACGCTCCTGGACGCCCTCCGTGAGGCCTGCCCGGATCTCGCGGTCTCCGTCAGCAGCGTCTACGCCACCGGCGAGCTCCTCAGGCTTCTGGAGGCCGGCGAACTCGACGCCGCCCTGGGCGTCGACTACCCGGGGCTGCCGGTGCGGTACTCCGCCGCGCTCGCGCACCGCGCCATCAACACCGTGCCGGTCTTCGTGGCCCTGCATGTCGGCCATCCGCTGGCGCACCGCATCGAGGTCCCGCTGGAGGAACTGTCCGAGGACACCTGGTTCGTCTCCCACGACGACGGAGTGGGCTGGCCCGGTGCCTTCTACGACGCCTGCCGGGCCGCGGGGTTCCGGCCCACCGACACACACGAGTTCCACGTACTCGACCAGTTGCAGTCGATGATCGCCAAGGGCCTCGGGGTGGCGCTCGTCCAGCCCACCGTGTGTCCTGTCGACGGGGTACTGGTCAAGCCGCTGGCGGGAGATCCCCTGTGGCAGCGGCACCTGCTCCTGTGGCGCCGGGAGCTGGTCGGAGCGCCGGTCGTCGAGGCCCTCCACCACCATGCCGTCCACGCCTACCGGAACCTGCTGGCCGGAGCCCCGCACCTGCAGAAGTGGGTGACGCGCGGCTACACGTCCGCGCGCGTGCCCGACGGGTTGAAGCTCGCGCGGTAGGCCGTGGGCGTCAGCCCGATCCGGGCGACCAGATGCTTGCGGAGGGAGTCCGCACTGCCCAGACCGCTCTTGCGGGCCACCTGGTCCATGGGCAGCCGGGTGGTCTCCAGCAGTTCCCTCGCCCGGTCGACGCGCCGGTGCAACAGCCATTGCGGGGGGCTCAGTCCGGTCTCCGCGTGGAAGCGCCGGGTGAGGGTGCGCACGCTCGTCCCGGCGTGCCGCGCCAGGTCGGTCAGGGTGAGCGGGCGGTCCGGGTGTTCGAGCGCCCAGGCACGGGTGGGGGCGAAGGACGTACCGCGCTCCGGCGGCATCGGGGTCTCGATGAACTGGGACTGGCCGCCCGGCCGTACGGGAGGGACGACCGCGAGCCGCGCGGCCGCGTTGGCCGCCACCGGTCCCAAGGGGCGGGCCAGAGCGCGGGTGTGGGAGGAGGCCGCCGCCTCGGGGGTGAAGGTCACCGAGGTGCGGGCCGCCCAGTTCTACGGTGCCGGCGCCTTCTCGGTGTTCAGCCTCATGGTGCAGGGGCCGGTCCTGGCCGGCAGGCTTGCCCTGGTGCCCCAGGAACTCGACGTGCCGCACAGCTGCTCCGCGATCGGCGACACCGCCCGCACGCTGGTCGCCGCGAGCCGCACCGAGCAGGCGTACGGCCGGGCCTGGCACGTCCCCACCTCGACCCTGTCGGTGCGGGAACTGGCCGGACGGCTCGCCGGACTCGCGGGTGCGCCGACCCCTCGAGCCCGGTCACCCGTTCGTCGTCGACCACTCGGAGACCGGGAAGATCCTGGGCGTGCACGCCACCCCGGTGGACGACGTCCTTAGGGAGGTCGTCCCGAACCCGGGGGCGTAGACAGCCCCGGCACCGGCCGCACGGTGTCCGGTTCTCGCCGGTCCGGGTTAAATGCCTGGACTGTGGCCCCCGTCCGACGGGAGACTTCCGGCTTCCGAACCTCCGGGAGTGTGACGGTGACGACAGACACGCGAGGACCGGCGCCGGGCAGGAGCGCGGTCGTCCTGGCGCTGCGCCACTACGGCCGGGAACTGCTGCGCCTGCGGCGGCTGGCCCTGCCCGCGCTGCTGCTGCCGGCCGTGGGCAACATCGGCATCCGCTACATCGCGCCCCTGCTGATCGCCAAGCTGGCCGGACAGGCCGCCGACGACGGCGGTCTCACCCTCGGCCGGGCGCTGCCGTACGTGCTGGGCTTCGGCCTGACGCTGCTGCTCGCCGAGGCCGTCTGGCGGGTCGGGCAGCACTGCCTGAACCGCGTGGACGCCCTCGGCATGGAGCACCTGTACGTGAGCGGCATGGACGAACTCCTCGCCATGGACGCCGCGTTCTTCCACGACAACTTCGCCGGCTCCCTGACCAAACGGGTGCTCAGCTTCGGCAAGCGCTTCGAGGACTTCGTCGACACGGTGACGTACCGGATCGTGGGCAGTCTCGTCCCCCTGGTGTTCGGTGCCGTGGTCCTGTGGAGCTACGAACCGATGCTTGTCGTCGGCCTGTTCCTGATGATCGCGCTGACGGTGGTGGCCGCGACACCGCTGATCCGGCGCAGGCAACGGCTCGTCAACGACCGGGAGGCCGCGATCGCCCGGGTCTCCGGCCATGTCGCCGACAGCCTCATGAACATGGAGACGGTCCGGGCGTTCGCGGCCGAGCAGCGGGAGGCGGCCGAACACCGCAGCAGGGTCGCGGACTCCCGGCGCCTGACGCTGAGATCGTGGGACTACGGCAACCTGCGCGTCGACATCCTGATCGCGCCCATGTCCGTACTGACCAACGTCCTGGGTCTGTTGGTCGCCATCGCCTTCGGCGGCCCGGGCCAGGGGGTGGAGGAGGTCGTCGTCGCCTTCACCTACTACTCCAACGCCACCCAGATCATGTTCGAGTTCAACCAGATCTACCGGCGGCTGGAGAGCTCGATGACCGAGGCCGCCCAGTTCACCGAGCTGCTGCTCGACCCGCCCACCGTGGTCGACGCCGACGCACCCGTACCCCTCGTGCCGCGGGACTCCGGCATCCGCTTCGAGGCGGTGACCTTCGCCCACGCGGGCGCGAAGCCGATCTTCCGGGGACTCGACCTGGACGTGCCCGCGGGCGCCCGGATCGGCCTGGTCGGCAGGTCCGGCGGCGGCAAGACCACGCTCACCCGGCTCCTGCTGCGGATGTCGGACATCGACCGCGGACGCATCCTGATCGGCGGCCAGGACATCAGCCTGCTGCGCCAGAGCGACCTGCGCTCGCTGATCGCCTACGTCCCCCAGGAACCTGCCATGTTCCACCGCAGCCTGCGGGACAACATCGCCTTCGCCCGGCCCGGCGCCACCGACGAGGAGATCCACGCGGCCGCCGCGGCCGCGCACGTCACCGAGTTCGCCGACCAGCTCCCGGACGGCTTCGGCACACTGGTGGGGGAGCGGGGGGTGAAACTGTCCGGCGGCCAGCGCCAGCGCGTCGCCCTCGCCCGGGCCATCCTGCGCGACGCCCCGGTCCTGCTGCTGGACGAGGCGACCAGCGCGCTCGACTCGGAGAGCGAACTCCTCGTCCAGGACGCCCTGTGGCGGCTGATGGACGGGCGTACGGCCCTCGTGGTCGCCCACCGCCTGAGCACCGTCGCCGGCATGGACCGCCTCGTCGTCCTCGACCGAGGACGCGTCGTCGAGCAGGGCTCCCACGAGAAGCTGCTCGCGACGGACGGCGCCTACGCCAGGCTGTGGCGGCACCAGTCGGGGGGCTTCCTCGGCGAGAGCAACGGGTCGGCGGACGGAGGGGACCGCCGCGACGACGGTCCCCCGCGCCTCAGGCCACGGCGGGGATCGAGCGGCCCGCCCAGTGAGGAGGCGGCTCGGTCAGCTCCGTGAAGCGGCGCCGCACCGGCTCCGGGAACTCGGTGGCGCGCCCCGCCTGCTGGTCGACGTGGACCGCGAGCAGCTCGGACGTCGCGACCGCGGCCGCGTCGGGCGCCGGCTCCGCGTCGGGGCCGGGCACCACGTACATCTCGTGCGTGAAACGCGCCTTGCGGGCCGCCGCGCCCAGCACACGGGTCCGGACGGCCAGATGAGCGGCCTCGGGCACGTCGCGGAGGAAGCGGACGTGGGACTCGACCGTGTAGAGGGAACAGCGGGTGGACTCGCGGTAGCCGGAGTCCAGGCCCGTCCCGGTCATCAGCGCGTCCGTGGCGTGACCGAAGACGAGGACGTAGTAGGCCTCGCTCAGATGGCCGTTGTAGTCGATCCACTCCGGGCGGACCGTGCTGCGGAGCAGCGGGAGCCCGGTCATCGGGAGTCCTCCTCGGGGCTCAGGCGGCCGGTGGCGCGCAGTACCTCGACGACGCCCCGGTCGCGTTCGGCCACCAGGTCGGCGATGGAACGGCCGTCCGCCGCCTCGTCGCAGCCGGCCACCACCGCGTCGTACAACTCCTTGTCCAGTTCCGGCGCCACCAGGCGCGTCCACGGCGACTTCAGGGACGGACCGAAGTGGTCCAGCATGTGTGCCATGCCGCCCTCGCCGCCCGCGAGCGCGAACGTCAGCATCGGTCCCATCACCGCCCAGCGCAGCCCGGGGCCCTCGGTGATCGACAGGTCGATGTCCCGGACCGTCGCCTCGCCGCCGGCCACCATGTGCAGCGCCTCGCGCCACAGCGCCTCCTGGAGGCGGTTCGCGATGAAGCCCGGGACCTCGTGGTCCATCGTGATGACGGACTTGCCCGCGACCTCGTAGAAGCGGGATGCCCAGGCCACCGCCGTCGCGTCGGTGTGCTCGCCGCCGACGACCTCGACGAGCGGGATGAGGTAGGGCGGATTGAACGGGTGGCCGACGACCAGGCGCGAGGGGTCCGCGGCCGTCGTCTGCATGTCGGTCATCGGATAGCCGGAGGTGGACGAGGCGATGACGACGCCGGGCGGCGTCGCCGCGTCCAGGCGGGCCAGCAGATCGCGCTTGAGAGCGAGCTTCTCGGGCGCGCTCTCCTGGACGAACTCGGCGGCGGCGACGGCCTCTTCCAGGGTGCCGGTGACGGTGAGCCGGTCGGTCGACGCGCCCTCGGCGAGGCCGAGCCGGGTGAGCGTCGGCCACGCCGCCTCGACCAGGCGGCGCAGCCTCGGTCCGGCGTCGGGCGCCGGGTCCCAGGCGGTCACGTCGTAGCCGCGCGCCAGGAAGTGGGCGACCCAGCCGCCGCCGATGACTCCGGCGCCGACACAGGCGACGCGGCGGACGTTCTCGGGTGAGGTCATGAGGGGGTCCTTCGTGGTCGCGGTGGGCTACTTGCGCGGCTTGAGGCCGAGCGTGGCGCGGGCCTCGTCCGGTGTCGCGACGCGGGCGCCCATCGACTCGGTGAGGGTCACGGCCCGTTCGACGAGCTGGGCGTTGGTCGCCCTGTTGCCCCGGCCGAGGTACAGGTTGTCCTCCAGGCCCACCCGGACGTGGCCGCCGAGCAGGATCGACTGCGCGACCCACGGCATCTGCATCCGGCCGAGCGCGAAGCTCGCCCAACGCGCGCCGTCAGGCAGCATGTTGACCATCGACTGGAGCACCCCGGGGTCCGCGGGCGCGCCCCACGGGATGCCCATGCACAGCTGGAACACGGTCGGGTCGTCGAGCAGGCCCTCGGCGAGCAACTGCTTGGCGAACCAGAGCTGACCGGTGTCGAATATCTCCAGCTCGGGCCGCACACCCAGCTCCTGGATGCGTCGCGCGCCCGTGCGCAGCATGTCGGGAGTGGAGACGTAGAGGTTCGAGCCGTCGCCGAAGTTGAGCGAGCCGCAGTCCAGCGTGCAGATGTCGGGAAGCAGGTCCTCGACGTGCGGAAGGCGCTCCAGACCGCCGACGAGGTCGGTGCCGGGCAGGTGGGTGAGCGGGTCGTCCGGGTCGATGACCAGATCGCCGCCCATGCCGGCGGTGAGGTTGATGACGACGTCGGTGCCGGTCTCCTTGACGCGCTCGACGACCTCCCGGTACAGCTTCGGGTCGCGGGACGGATCACCGGTCTCCGGGTCGCGCACATGGATGTGGACGACGGCCGCTCCGGCGGCGGCCGCCTCCACGGCGTTCCTGGCTATCTGTTCCGGGGTGACGGGGACGTGGGGGCTCTTGCGGACGGTGTCGCCGGCGCCCGTGAGCGCGCAGGTGATGATGACGTTCTCGGTCATGGGCATGCGGGGGCCTCCCGGGGGATATGGGCCAGGGCAGGGGATTCCGCAGCTCTTGAGCTACGGGGCCAGGATCGTGTCGTTGACGTGGGTGGTCAGCGCCGTGTGCATCGCGTCCGCGGCACCGGCGGACGCCGGCCCGCTCACCGACAGGACGTGCGTCGCCAGGCCGTCGATCAGAGCGGTCAGCGTCAGTGCCGCCGCCTGCGGATCGAGCCCGGCGCGGAAGACGCCCTGTCCGACACCTCGGCGTACGACGTCGGCGACGGTCTCGCGCCACTGCCGGTAGTACTCGGAATGCAGACGGCCCACCGTGGTGGAGCGGGCGGCCTCGGCCCACAGGTCGAGCCACACCGCCCACTGGCGGCGCTGCTGCGCGGTGCGCGGCGTCTGCAGCGCGATGAGCTGGGACAGCTCCGCCGCCGCGTCGTCCGCCTCGGCGAGACGGGCGGCACGGCGCGCGGTGTCCTCGTCCATGCACCAGCGCACGGCCGCCTCCAGGAGTTCGGCGCGCCCCGGGAAGTGGTAGTGGATCGCGGCACTGCTGGTGGCGCAGGCGCGGGCGATGTCGGCGACCCGCACCGCGTGGAAACCGTGCTCCGCGATCAGCCGGACCGTCTCGCGGACGATCTGCAGCGGTCGCCCGCCCTCGACACCGGTCGCCGGTGGCGTGGCCTTCTCCCGGGACCGGGTGCCGAGCAGCCGGCCCGCGTCGACCTTGCCCTCGTCGGCGATCCGGGCCAGCTCCGCGACCGTGAAGCGGCGGGTGCCGCTGAGCGAACGCGACAGCTTGGACGGATCCATGACGACGCGGCGCGCGAACTCGCGCTGACTGACGCCCGCGGCCGCGATGACCTCGCGGACGCGGGCGGCGGTGTCGGCGTTCGGTGCGCCGTCGAGGACGTCGTCGGTTTCCACGGGCCACGACCTTAGACACGTGTTGCGGAAAACTCAACACGCTCGAAGGGAAAACCGCTGGAACAGTGGCCCGTTGAGACCCTGACTGTCGTGTCAGTCAGAGATGGAGGCGGCGGTCGTCAGCGCCCCCGGCGGTCGTCGTACGACAGGCCGTGCCCGAGGCGGAAGAGGACCTCGGCCGGGTCGTCCGCCCGCTGGACGGGTACGGGCAGCTTGCCGCGCGGATCGACCCGGCCGGCGATCACCCGGGCTGCGGCGCGCAGTTCGACCTCGGTCCAGCAGTAGGAGGCCAGCGAGGCCCGGACGTCGCCGAGGTGGGCGATGTCGTAGGGGTTGCGGACCGCGAGGTGGACGACCGGCACTCCCGTCGCGAGCAGCCGGGACACCAGGGTGCGCTGGGCGCTGGTGGCGCTGACGTTGTCGGTGGTGACGACCACCGCGTCCCGTCCGCGTGCCGCGGCCACCGCCTCGTCGATCTTTGCCGCGTCGGGCGCCCGGCCGGTGGCGAGGTGGGAGGTGCGGTAGCCCAGTTCGTCGAAGGCCGCGGCCAGTTCGGGCACCGTGGTGCGGGTGTCGTCGGTCGGGAAGGCCGGGCTGGCGCCGACCACGAGCAGCCTTCGCTGCCGACGGTGCAGCGGGAGCGCCTCGTCCTCGTTGACCAGCAGGGTGGTGGTGCGTTCGGCGATCCGCGCGGCGGCGAGCCGGTGCCTGCGGGCGCCGACGACCCGGTCGACCTCCTTCGGGGAGGTGTAGGGGCTCCCGTCGAACAGGCCGGCCTTGTCCTTGACACGAAGGATGCGCAGAACCGACTCGTCGAGCCGCTCCTCGGTGATCTCACCGCCGCGGACGGCGGCCAGGACCCCCTGGTAGGCGACGTCGATGTCCGGCGGGAACAGCAGTTGGTCCGCACCGGCCCTGAGGGCGAGGACCGGCACGCGGTCGTCGCCGTACTTGGTGCGCACGCCTTCCATGTTGAGGGCGTCCGTGACGATCACACCGTCGAAGCCGAGTTCGTCGCGCAGCACCCCCTGGAGGATCGCGGGCGACAGGGTGGCCGGGTCGTTGCTGGGGTCGAGCGCGGGGACCTGGAGGTGCGCGGTCATGATCGAGTCGACACCGGCGGCGATCGCGGCCCTGAAGGGCGGGGCGTCGATGCGCTCCCACTCCTCGTGGGTGTGGGTGATCACCGGCAGACCGGTGTGGCTGTCCTGGCCGGTGTCCCCGTGGCCCGGGAAGTGCTTGGCGCAGGCCACGACGCCGACCTGCTGGTATCCCGTCACCTGGGCCGCTACCATGCGGCCGACCTCGCGGGCGTCGGCGCCGAAGGAGCGGATGTTGATGATGGGGTTGGCCGGATTGACGTTGACGTCGGCGACCGGGGCGAAGTTCTGATGGATGCCCAGGGCGGCGAGTTCGGTGCCCGATATCCGCCCGGCGGTGCGCGCGTCGGAGAGCGAGCGGCCCGCGCCGAGCGCCATCGCGCCCGGCAACTGGGTGGCGCCGCTGCCGATGCGGACGTTGACCCCGTGCTCCTGGTCGATGGAGATCAGGGACGGAATGGGCGTGGGCAGGGCGAGCGAGGCCCGCTGCACACCGTTCGACAGGTCCGCGATCTGCTGGGGGTCCTGGATGTTGTTCGTCCAGCCGTGGAAGTAGATGACACCGCCGATGTGGTACTTGGCGATGAGCTCGGCCACGGTACGGACGCCGAGTTCCTTGAGGTTGCGGTCCTGGTCCAACTGGCTGGGGGATGTCGCGGACGTACCGTAGAAGTACGGGACGAACAGCTGGCCGATCTTCGCCTCGACGCTCATCCGGGAGACGATTCTCTTGAGGCGCCGGTCGCGCCCGTGCGCGATCGCGGGGGTGGCCGCGGCACCTACGACGCCCGCCGCGCTCGCGGCGACGGCGGTCGCGGAGGCGATGACGGCTCGTCTGGACAGACTCCGGTCCTGCATGCGGACATGCTCCTTCCAGCCTTGCCCATCAGGGGAATTGAAGGAAACGTGGAGAACTCCGAACAGCGGGAAACGTAGCCCGCCGATCTGGGCACGACAAGAGGTCTAGACAAAATAGGTCTAGACAAACGGCCGCGGGTGGATCCGGCTTCAGGCTGCTCACCCCCTGCGCAGCGGTTGGTCACGGTTGAGTCCTGAGCCGGAACTGTGGCCTCCGTCACAGCCAGTGTGATCTTGGCCTGGTGAGATCGCCGGATGCTCGGTTTCCTCATCCGCCTGCTGCCCTTCTGGGTCCGCGAGCCCCTGCTCATCGTGGTCGGGTCCGTGTTGGGCGTACGCCTCATGTATCTCGCCTTCCGCGACGGCGAATGGGTCCCGGCCGGGATCGGCGCGGCGTTCCTGGTGTTCACCGCGGTGCGCGTGCACACAGTGGTCCAGGCCCTGCGCGCCCGACGGAGCCCTGGCCCGGTGGCCGCGGCGGACGGGACGGGGTCGGCGACACCGACGGTGTCTGATACTGCTGCCGTCCCGCCGCAGCCGCAGCCGCAGCCGCAGCCTCCGGCGGAGCAGCGGCGTCCCGCCCCGGCCGCCGAGGAGAAGGAACCCAACGCGTGGGGCCAGGCCGCCGCGGCCGTGGCCGTGTTCGCGGCGCTCGGAGCCGCGCTGTGGCTGGGCCCGCGCCTGCTGCCCTCCGAGGACGCCGGCGCGCCGCATGCCGTCTCGTGCCCCGGCGGGGAGGGCGAGGAGCTGCCGGCCGCCTACAAGAAGACGCCCCGGGCCGTGACCGGCGGCGAGCTGTGCGCGGCGCTCAACAGGTCCGACCTGGCCCAGCTCCTCGGAACCCCGACGGAGACGGCGACCGCGGCGTCCGGCAGCAGCAACACCGCTCCCCTGACCGACGGGAAGGTCGCCCAGCCGGAGGCGGAGGTCCAGTTCGACACGTACACCGTGCACGTCTCGGTCACGTACAACAAGCTGTCGATCGCCCAGTACGTGAAGCTGATGAAGTACGGCGAGGAGACGGACGTCAAGACCCTTTCCGTTCTCGGCCGACCGGCGGTACTCGCCTCGGACCACACCATGAGGATCGAGATCAATCTGGGGAGCGGCGGGTCCGGCGGACCGGTGGAACAGGGCCCCCTGGCCCGAACCCTGACCGTGGCCCTCGACGGAAAGGACCCGGGCGGCTACTACGACATCACCGTGTGGAGCACGTCCGGCACCCTCCCGGACGACAGCGTCCTCCTCGACCTCGCGGAGAAGCTCCTCCCGACGCTCCCCGAACGGACCGTGTGACGGAGCGGGCGTCCCGGTCTCGATGCAGCCGGGGTGGATCGTGTTGACGCGGATACCGCGCGGGCCCAGTCCTGTTCGCTGGTGACGTCGAGGCGTCGGCAGCCGGGCGCCCCCTCACGTCGGTGGCGATGACGCGGGCACCTCCCGGGTGAGCGACTCGGCCTCGGCGGCGCCCTGCCCATCTGCCGCGCCGGTGACGACGACGAGACCTTCCCGGTCAGCCTCTTGGGGCGCAGGTCGCTCACGGCCGCTCCCGGGTCCGGCGCCGGCCGGAAGGCAACGGGACGGGCTCGACACCGGGGACGACGCCGTTGGCGAGCGTGCCGATGCCCTCGACGGTGAGGGTGACGGTGTCGCCGGGCCTCAGCGGCGGCGGGGTCTGCTCGCCGCGCCGCCCCCAGAGCTCGGCGAGGCAGCCGCCGTTGCCGCGCCGCACGTGCGTGCCTGGGCGAGGACCGCCCTGAGTCGGCAGCTGTCGGTGAGGGTGAACGGGGCGTGCCGGGGCATCTTCCGCGCGATGGCCTCCTCTTGTACGGGTTCCAAGGACGCGACCTCCCACTGCCGCAGCCCGATGCGACAGCGGCCTTGCGCGTCGCGTTCCAGAGCACCCCACACGAGCAAATCGCCCACCATGCGGTGCACGGTGGACACGGGCAGACCTGATCGCCGGGCCAGCTCGCTCAGGGGCAGGTGGGGACGCTGTGCAGTGAAGGCACCGAGGCTGCACAGGGCGCGGCCGATGACCGGCCCCGTCCCCGTGGCGGACGAAGCTCCGGAATCCTGTGGGGGCGTCGATGAAGGTGCGATGCGCAGGGCGTGGTGAGTCAAGGCGTGAGTCCTTCCTCGCTCCGGGGTGGCCCATTGCGTACCGGGCTTACGGGCCGTCGCTGAGTGACTCGTTGTCCATCGACGCGATCTTGCGGAGGATCTCGACGGCCAGTTCCCGCTCGCCCCCGGGCGAAGGCGCACCTCTGTCGGGCGAAATTCAGGGCTCCACAGGTGCGGACTGCCAGGAGGACCGCGCGCGGGGAGGGGCCGACGCGTGACGGGGCCAAGGAAGAGGGTGGCAGGTGAAGTGACCGCGTCCGTAGAGTAGCGGGATGGGACTCTTCAAGCGCAACAAGGCGACGTCCGGCCTGCTGCTGGTGTCCGACAGGGGCATCCAGCAAGTAGAGACCGCCTCGTACGGGATGGATCTCGTGCAGGAGGTCGCTCGTCTTCTCGGCTCGGAGCACATACGCTCCACCAAGCTCGGTGAGGAGCTCACCCTCTGGTACGCCGAGGACGGCCCGGGTCGGGCACGCTCCGGCCCGCCCAACCCCGTGGCCAGCCGGCTCCTGGCCGATCACGGCGCGGCGCCCGTAACCGGTCCCGCGGTCGTCGCCGGTCCGCTGCTGTACGGCAGCCCGTACCCGCTGGGCGCCGAGGAGATCACGCAGGTCTCGGGGCGCCTGCAGGGATAGCCGCGGCTCAGCCGGCCATGACCGCGACGATGTGGGGCAGGAGTACGGCGTTGGCGCTGCCGAGGGACACCCTCACGGGCTGGTGCCTGCCCCGCTCGTGGATCCACACCAGGCCGTCCGCGACCTTGACGTCCGTGAGCGAACCCCAATCGGCCTCCATGACCCCGCGCAGCGTGAGCCCGCCGCGGTGCACGCGCATCTCGCCGATGGTGAACGACCCGCCGCGCCGGATCAGGTCGAGACGCTGCGCGAGCAGTCGGGGCTCGAGGACGCGCTGCGCGAACTCGACCAGGGCCAGCCACGCTTCGGGGGCCTCGGCCCGCTTACCGCCCTTGCTCCAGGTCAGATTTTCCAGGCTCTTCGGTGAGTTCCCGTATCTGCCCACGCCGAATGTGTACGTATTGGTGTACATGGAGGGGAACAGGAAGCCCTGGTGTTTGGTCCGCGAGACGGGATACCGGACCCACTCGATCTCCTCCCAGGTCAGCGAGTCACCGCCGTACGTGATGCGCTGCTGGTCGGCGACCACGTGTGTCGTCCAGCCGACCAGACTGTCCACGAAGGGGCGCTCGGGGGCCTCCTGGAGCGGGGGTGCGGATCGCGGAGGCGCCGTGTGCGGGGAGGCCGTGCGCCGGCCGTTCGCCCCGGCATAGGTCCGCAGCCACGCCGGTACCCCGGCCCGCGGGTAGGCGGCGAGGTCGTTGCGGTAGTGCCTGGGGGCGAGCAACTGCCCGTCGGGGAGCCGTTCGTCACCGTAGTCGTACTGGGTGGAGACCTGGGCCTGGCCGCCGGGCCCCTTGGTGACGGCGACCATCAGACGCAGCCACGGTCCGGCCGGCATGGCGGCCGCGAGGTGGCGCTGGCGGCGTACGAGGAGGGCTATTTGCTCCGGCACCCGTGCCTCCACGGGCCGTTCGTGCTGCCAGAAGCACAGATCGGCCGTCTCGGCGGAGACGGCGCAGGAGAATGCCGCCACCATGCGTTCCCACCGCTGTGGTCCGCACAGCGCCAGCTGGCGGGCGATCTCGTCGGTCAGCGCGGTCACGCGGGCCGACGTCATGTCCTCGGGCGGGGTGCCGACGACGGTGAAGTCGGTGATCGCGCCCGGCTGCCCGGACCGGGCATCGAGGCGCTCGAACTCCGCCTTGAGGTCGTTCATGAACGTCTCCTCGGCGGGCGGACGCCGTACGAAGGCCTCCTCCGCGGTGAACAGGGCGTCGGCCTGTCCGGGCGGGATCGCGGAGTTGACCTCCTTGATGCGCCCGGTGTCGCCGACCATGAACACCGAACGGCCGACGGGCATGTCGAGGAAGGCCATGGGATCGCTGTCGTCGACGTCGACGGGCGCGTATACGCTCCAGCCCGCGGCGAACCGATCCGCCACCAGGTTCTGGGTCGGGTAGTCCAGGCCGCCGGTGGCGATGTGCTCCTGGACCAGGGCGATGGCGCGACGCTCGTCGATGCGTCCGACCGCACCCGGTTGCGGAGCCCTGCCCAGCGGATGGCTCGGGTCCGCCCCGTCTGGGCCCGGGTAGTGGTGGGTGAGCTCGAACCACAGGCGCATCTCGTCGGCGGTCACCGCGTCGGTCCCGGGGCTCACAGCGTCCCACGTGCCTCCGGGATCGCGGGCGTAGAGCGCGACGGACGCCCCCTGGGAGACGGTCACGTAGTCGCAGGCATGGACATCTCCGTACGCGGCGACCCATGCGAGCGATGGCGCGGCGGGGCGCTCCTCTCGCGCGATCTCCCTGCCGTCCATGCCCATCGCGGCCAGTACATGGCGGGGCATCAGCACCACTCCCTCGCAGACACGGGGCACGACCGTAGCCCAAGACGACCATGGGGGCGAAGCAGGTGTCCCGTTTCGGGGCCGCCGCCTCAAGCGGTGGAAGCGCTGCCACAACACCACCCACGCCAAAATCCGTTGCCTCGGCGAACAGGCCATGGCCATCCTCAAGGGGTGGGCTCTCCAGGGTGGCCGTGTGCGGGGCGGGAAGGCGGATGGGGCTCCGTCCGGCGGAGATCTGCGGTCTGCGGTGGCCGGACATCGACCTGGACGCAGCCACGCTCAGCATCGCCAGTGGAACGTCGGGGGCGGGTAGGTCCTCGTGGATGAACTTGGGTGCGCGCGGAACGGTCGGCAGCTTCGAACGCGGGCCTACGAAATAATGGACGCAAACGGCCTTCGCAGGGTCCGTCTGTACGATGCTCGGGCGTCTTGCCTCACGTACTTCGCCACCAACGGGGTGCCGGATCACCTGCTCGCCAGGTGGGCCGGACACACGAACGTGAAGACGACGAAGAAGTGGTACGTGCAGCCAGCCGTGGCGTACCCGCTTCCGGCGGCGGAGGCATGGGGAGGTTTCGCAGGGGGCGTGTGACTGATCGTGACAGATGAAGGTGTGAACCCGTGACCGAAGGCAAGACCGAGACGCTGCAATACCGCTTTGACGGGCCAGAACACCTACCAGTCCTGATCTTGGGCCCGTCCCTCGGTACCACCTGGCACATGTGGGACCGCCAGGTGCCCGAACTGACCCAACAGTGGCGGGTCTTCCGGTTCGACCTGCCCGGACACGGTGGCGCCCCGGCCCACCCGGCGGGGTCCGTCGCCGAACTCACCACGCGTCTGCTGGCCACCCTCGACGGACTCGGCGTGCAGCGCTTCGGGTACGCCGGCTGCGCCTTCGGCGGTGCCGTCGGCATCGAGCTGGCCCTGCGCCACCCGGAGCGCGTGGCCTCCCTCGCGCTGATCGCCGCCTCGCCCCGCTTCGGCACGGCCGACGAGTTCCGCCAGCGCGGCGTGATCGTGCGTACCAACGGGCTCGACCCCATCGCCCGCAGCTCCCCGGAGCGCTGGTTCACCGGCGGGTACGCGGCCGCCCAGCCCGCGATCACCGAGTGGGCCGTGCAGATGGTGCGGACCACCGACCCCGGCTGCTACATCTCCGCCTGCGAGGCCCTCGCCGCGTTCGACGTGCGCGGGGGACTCGGCCGGGTCGGCGTACCCACCCTGGTCCTCGTCGGCTCCGACGACCAGGTCACCGGGCCCGCCGAGGCCCGCACGCTGGTCGCCGGCATTCCCGACGCCCGCCTCGCGGTCGTCCCCGGGGCCTCCCACCTGGTCCCCGTCGAGCAGCCCGCGGCCGTCACCGACCTGCTGGTGCGGCACTTCACCACCGCCTGGCAGGCCGCCCACGACGCCACCTCCACCGGCCAGATCCCGGTCCCGGCCCACCCCACGGCACACCAGGTCCCGGTCCCGGCCGCCGGGATCCCCGCCGCCCCCGTTCAGCCGGTGCCGGCTCCGCCGCCGCAGGTCGCGCCCATCGCCGAGATCGCCCCGGCCCCCGTCGTGCCGCAGCAGGCACAGGGGCGGCCCGACCCGTACGACGCGGGGCTCAAGGTGCGCCGCGAAGTCCTCGGGGACGGGTACGTCGACCAGACGCTCGCGCAGGCGGACGAGTTCTCCGGGGACTTCCAGGAGTTCCTGACCCGCTACGCGTGGGGGGAGATCTGGGACCGGCCGGGCCTCGACCGGCGCTCGCGCAGCTGTGTCACCCTCACCGCCCTCGTCGCCGGTGGCCACCTGGACGAGCTGGCGCCCCACCTCAGGGCCGCCCTGCGCAACGGCCTCACCCCGGGCGAGATCAAGGAAGTGCTGCTCCAGGCGGCCGTCTACTGCGGCGTACCGGCCGCGAACGGCGCGTTCCGGGTGGCCCAGCAGGTCATCCGCGAGGAGACGACACCACCGGAGTAGGCCCCTCGGGCAGGGAGCGGGCGTGCGGCGGCAGGATGGAATCATGAAGCTCACCAAGAAGTCGCACGCCTGTGTCCGCCTGGAAAAGGACGGGCAGACGCTCGTCCTGGACCCGGGCGGGTTCAGCGAGGAGGACGCGGCCCTCGGCGCGGACGCGATCCTCGTCACCCACGAGCACCCGGACCACTTCGACGAGCTGCGGCTGCGCGCCGCCATGGAGGACAACCCGGCCGCGGTGATCTGGACGCTGAAGTCGGTCGCGGAGAAGATCTCGGCGGCGTTCCCGGGCCGTGTCCACACCGTCGGGCACGGCGACACCTTCACCGCCGCCGGTTTCGACGTACAGGTCCACGGCGAGCTGCATGCCGTGATCCACCCGGACATCCCGCGCATCACCAACGTCGGCTTCCTCGTGGACGGCGGCAAGGTCTTCCACCCCGGCGACGCCCTCACCGTCCCCGACCACCCGGTCGAGACACTGATGCTGCCGGTCATGGCCCCGTGGAACAAGATCGCCGAAGTGATCGAGTACGTCCGCGAGGTCGGGCCGCGGCGGGCCTACGACATCCACGACGCGCTCCTCACCGACCTCGCCCGCCCGATCTACGACCGCCAGATCGGCGAACTGGGCGGCTCCGAACACCTGCGGCTGACCCCCGGCGACTCGGCGCTGCTCTGAGGCCCCGCCCGGGGCTGGACCGCGTTGTCAGTCCCGCCCGGTAGGTTGTGGGACATGCGCATCGCGACCTGGAACGTGAACTCGATCACCGCCCGCCTGCCGAGGCTGCTCGCCTGGCTGGAGAGCAGCGGCACCGACGTGCTGTGCCTCCAGGAGGCCAAGGTCGCCGAGGCGCAGTTCCCCTTCGACGCCCTGCGCGAGGCGGGCTACGAGGCGGCGGTCCACGCCACCGGCCGGTGGAACGGGGTGGCGGTGCTCTCCCGCGTGGGCCTGGCGGACGTGGTCAAGGGCCTGCCCGGCGACCCGGGCTACGAGGGCGTCCAGGAGCCCCGGGCGATCTCCGCCACCTGCGGCCCGGCCCGCGTCTGGTCGGTGTACGTGCCCAACGGCCGCGAGGTGGACCACCCGCACTACGCCTACAAGCTCCAGTGGTTCGAGGCCCTGCGTGCCGCCGTCGAGGGCGACGCCGCCGGCGGCCGCCCCTTCGCCGTGATGGGTGACTACAACGTCGCGCCGGAGGACGACGACGTCTACGACCGGGCGGCCTTCGAGGGCGCCACCCACGTCACCCCGGCCGAGCGCGCCGCCCTCGCCTCACTGCGCGGCGCCGGTCTGTCCGACGTGGTCCCGCGCCCGCTGAAGTACGACCACCCCTTCACGTACTGGGACTACCGCCAGCTCTGCTTCCCCAAGAACCGCGGCATGCGCATCGACCTGGTGTACGGCAACGAGCCCTTCGCCAAGGCGGTCACCGACTCCTACGTCGACCGCGAGGAGCGCAAGGGCAAGGGCGCCTCGGACCACGCGCCCGTCGTGGTGGACCTGGACCTGTAGCCGCACGCACCGCTCACCCACCGCACACGCACCGCTCACCCACCGCACACACGCCTTCCGCGTGCCCTGTGGTGCACATGGCGGTACGAATGACAGTGTGGAGGTATGAACTTCCCCTTCCTGGGCAAGCGGCGCGAAGATCACCGGGCGCACGATGCGGAGGGCATCGGCGAGCTGCTCGCCGACTGCGATCTGCTGCGCTCGCAGGCGCTGCGGGAGGGGGTCCGGCTCGACGACTCCGCGCTCTCCCTGGAACAGCTGGACCAGGTGCTCCCGCGCTGGCGCAGCGACGAGGAGATCCAGACCTGGCTCGGCAACGACGCCGGTCTGTACCTCGGCACCGTCATCGTGTGCACCGTGCCCGGCGCCGCCTGGAGCATCCGGTCCGACGGGCAGCCGGTGGTCCGGCTCGCCTCCGGCCGGGAGTTCGACGTGGTGGCGAACGGCCATGCGTGGGCGGAGGACGGTGTGCCCGAACTCTCCCAGCTGTACGGCGAGGTGGCCGAAGCGTGAGGTCTTGGCCCTGCTTCCAGCATAAATAGGGGTAATGATCGAAAGGTGCGTGTCGGACACATAAGGGATGTTTGTCCCGATACGTTGCAGTGGTCGGGAGAGGACACGAACGCACGGGGGACATGCGCAGGGTGCAGCCGGAGATCACTGCTCGCGGGCGAGGAGAAGGTCAGCTGCACACCGGCGAGCGACTTCGTCGAGCGGCCGCTCGACGACATGGCGCTCGCCGGTCCGCCCGGGCTCAGCGGGAGGTGCCGGACGGTGCCGTAGGCAGGTACCGGGGCGCCCGCCAGGCGTCCAGCCGGTGCTCCACCGCCGCACCCAGGGACAGCAGTTCGACGTCCTGGCGGTCACCGGCCATGAGGAGCAGCCCGACCGGCAGTTCACCGACGAACCCGGCGGGCACCGACAGCGAGGGGTACCCGGCCACCGCCGCGGGGGTGGAGGACGGAATCACGTCGTTGTCGCCCCGCGCGCAGTCGGTGGTCCACGCGGGCGGGTTCGCCGGGGAGGCGATGGCGTCCAGGTCGTGCGTGGCCATGACCTCGTCGATGGACCGCCGGGAAAGGTCGGTCAACTCCGCGCGCATCGCCCGGTACTCCGGATCGGTGGTGGACGGTGCGGCCAGCGCCTGCTCGAACAGCTCCTGACCGGCGAAGCAGCTCTGCTCCTGCGGGTGGGTGCGGTTGAACTCGATCAGCTCGGCCAGGTCCCGCGGCCCGCCCCGGGTGGCGAGATAGGCGTCGATGTCCCGGTGGAACTCGCTCAGCAGCGCCGGGAACTCGAGTTCGGCCAGTCGCTCCTGGTACGGCAGGCTCACCTCGACGACCTCGGCCCCCGCCGCGGTCAGCCGGTCGGCCGTACGGGTCATGAGGGCGTCCACCTCGGCGCCGAGTGACGGCAGCCGCCACAGGCCGATCCGTTTGCCGCGCAGCGTGCCGGGACGGTGGACCGCGTCCGTGAGGCTCGGAGCGTCGTCGGTGCGGACGGTGTCACGGCCGCTCAGCACCGAGAGTGTGAGCGCGGTGTCGATCACGTTGCGGGCCATGGGGCCGGCCGTGTCCTGCTCGGCGGAGATCGGTACGACGCCCGACTGGCTGACCACGCCGAGGCTGGGCTTGAGGCCGACCACGCCGTTCATCCCGGCGGGGCACACGATGGAGCCGTCCGTCTCGGTTCCTATCGCCACCTGCGCCAGCGACGCGGCGAGCGCCGCGGCCGAACCCGAGGACGATCCGCAGGGGTTGCGGTCCAGGACGTACGGGTTGTTCGTCTGCCCGCCCACCGCCGACCACCCCGACGTCGGCTTGGCCGCGCGGAAGTTGGCCCACTCGGAGAGGTTGGCCTTCCCGAGGATCACCGCGCCGGCCGCCCGCAGCTTCCCGACCAGGACCGCGTCGGTGTCCGGTGGGCTCCCGGCGAGGGCCAGCGACCCGGCGGTCGTCGGCATGTCACGGGTGTTGACATTGTCCTTGAGCAGGACGGGGATGCCGTCCAGCGGGCCACGGGCCCTGCCGAGGCGGTGTCTGACGTCGCTGGCGGCCGCCTGGCGCAGGGCCGTCGGGCTGGTGCGCAGCACCGCGTTGATCCTGGGGTCGACGGCCTTGATCCGCCGCAGGTAGGCGAGGGTCAGCCTGAGCGAGGACAGCGATCCCCGGTTCATGCGCGCCTGTAGTTCGGGGATCGTCACCGTGTCCAGATTCACTCCCTTGACCAGCGTCGACTCGGCGGATCGCGCCGAATCGCCGGGCCGGGAATCAGCGGCCTCGGCCCGTTGACCGGGCGCCGCCGCAACGAGGGGGACCACGACCAGGAGTGCGGTCAGGGCCGCCATGCTTCTCTTCTTCATGGCCGACAGCCCACTACGCGGGGCCGCCCGGCACAAGAGGCCCCCCAGCCGCGGTAGTTGTCGCACGCCGCAGGGCCGGGGATGGTGTGCGCCCCCTTGACGGCCCCCACTCCTTCGCTAAGGTCTAGACCTGCACGCGTAGGTCTAGACCTGCGGTGCGGGGTTGCCTCATCGGCAACGTCGTAAGCCGGGGCAGGCTGATCCGACGTGGACCGAAGGGAACAGTGATGTCATGCGCATGAAAAGACGAGTGGCCGCCGCCGTGGGAGCGCTGGTCGCTCCCGTGGTGGCCCTGAGTCTGCCGGCGCCCACCGCGAGCGCCCACGGCTGGGTTGTCTCGCCGGGGAGCCGACAGGACCAGTGCGCCAACCGCGTGGTGCAGTGCGGTCAGATCAAGTGGGAACCGGCGAGCGTCGAGGGCCCGAAGGGGCTGCGCAACTGCAGTGGCGGCGACGCCCGGTGGGCCGACCTGGACGACGACAGCAAGGGCTGGCGGGTCACACCGATCGGCACCACGCACACCTTCACCTGGACCATCGAGGCCCGGCACGCCACCAGCAACTGGCAGTACTTCATCGGCGACCAGAAGATCGCCCAGTTCGACGGGCACGGCGCTCTGCCTCCCGCGTCGGTCAGCCACTAGCTGGACTTCGGCGGGTTCAGCGGGCGGCAGAAGGTGCTCGCGGTCTGGAACATCGCCGACACCGCCAACGCCTTCTACGCCTGTATCGACGTCAACATCGGCGGCGGAAACGACGGTGGAGGTGACGACGGTGGTGGTGACGACGGCGGGGGAGACGACGGCGGCGGCGACCAGCCGGGCGACTGCGTCGCCGGAGCCTGGAGCGCCGGGAGCGTCTACAACGGCGGCGAGACCGTCTCCCACGACGGCCACACCTGGCGTGCCAAGTGGTGGGTGACGGGTGAGGAGCCCGGCACCACCGGCGCATGGGGAGTCTGGGAGGACCTCGGCGCCTGCTGAACCGCCGTGGCGCTCCGTCTCGGCCCCCGGGGCGGCCGGCCGGCGTACGCACCGGAAGCCGCGTGCGCCGGCCCGCATCTCAGAGTTCTCTGATACCGCGCCGTTAGCGTCCGGCCGGGTGTGCGATCAACCGGTCTCGTGAAGGAGCGCCATGACGGAGCAGTTCCCCGGTGCAGTCCTCGACCTCCTCGACGCGGCGGGCGACCGCACGGTCTTCGAGCACGGCGGCCGGGAGGTGAGCGGGCGGGACCTGCTCGGCATGACCCGGCGGGTGGCGGCCGCCCTGCGGCAGCGCGGCCTCGGGCCGGGCCGTGGCCTGGCCCTGCTGCTCGGCGTCGGTCCGGAGGCCTTCGCCGCCGTCATCGCCGCGTACACGGTCGGAGCCCGCGTCGTCGGGGTACGGCCGGGCATGACGGACCACCAGCAGGCGGCCCTCCTGCGTGACGCGGAGGTCGCCGTCACGGTCACGGACCGGCCCGGCGCACCGGGCGGAGCGGAATTCCGGCCGCCGGGTGCCGTCCTGCCGCTCGGCGAGCTGCTCGCGGCGCCGGACGACGGTCTGCGGCCCCGCGTCCCGGCACGGCCGCAGGACGTCGCCCGGCTCATCCACACCAGCGGCAGCACCGGAGTTCCCAAGGCGTGCGCCCAGACGTACGGGGCGATGACGGCGGCCTGGGCGCTGCGGCCGCAGGACTGGCCGCCGGCGGTCCGGGAGCTGGCGGGCCGGCTGGACAGGTTCCTGGTCTTCGGCACCCTGGCCAGCCAGGTGATGCTCGAGTACGGCCTGCTCGCACTCGCCGCCGGCGGCGTCCTGGTCTCCGCCGACCCGCCCGACCTCCCCGGGGCCCTCGTGCGCCACCGGGCGACCGCGAGCGTCATCACGGTCGGACGGCTGAACCGGCTGGTGACGGAGCTGCGTTCCGCGTCCGTCGACCTCGGTGGCCTGCGCGCGCTCATGGTCTCCGGCTCGCCGCTGGAACCCGGCCGGGCGCGCGCGGCCGAACAGGTGCTCGGACCGGTCGTCTTCCACGGGTACGGACAGACCGAGACCGGCATGATCTCCATGGCCACGCCCGCCGACCCGCCCGGCTCGCTCGGCGTGCCGCCCGTCGACCTGGAGGTCCGGGGCCCCTCCGGCCGCCCCGTCCCGGCCGGCACCGAGGGGGAGATCTTCGTCCGCACGCCCTCGCAGGGTGCCGGGTACTGGGGGCAGCCCGCGCTCAGCGACGAGGTGTTCGTGGACGGCTGGGTCCGCACACGGGACCTCGGGAGCCTCGACGCCCGGGGCAGGCTGTGGCTCTCGGGACGCGTCCGGGACGTGGTCATCGTGGACGCCAACGTGCACTACGCCGGTCCCATCGAGCGGCTGCTCGCCCGGCATCCGGCGGTGGCCGAGGCGTACGTCGTCGCCGTGCCCGACGATGCCACGGGGGAGGCCGTGCACGCCTTCGTCGTGCCCGCGGCCGATCGCGGACCCGCTCTCGACGACCTTCGCGCGCTGGTGGCGGCGCGGCTGGGCGAGGCCTGCGCGCCGACGCGCCTGACCCTCATCGACGAGGTGCCGCTCACCGCCGCCGGGAAGCCGGACAAGCGGCGGCTGACGCGAGGGACCTGACCGGCCGGACCGGCCCTCCCCGTTCACCAACTCCCCGTTCACCAACTCCCCGTTCACCAACTCCCCGTTCACCAACAGCCCGTTCACCGGCCCCCGCTTCACCGGCCGCCGACCGCGACGGCATCCCGCGGACGACCGGCGCGCACCCGGTCCCGCCGGTCCAGCAGGGCCAGCAGCGGCGTCGCCATGACGGTCGTCGTGATGGCGACCACCACCAGGGCGCTGAACATCGCCTGCGTCACGATCCCGGCCGCGAGCCCCAGGTTGAGGGCGACCAGCTGCATCAGCCCGCGCGCGTTCATCAGCGCCCCCACCCGCAGGGCGACCTGGTTGGGCTCGCCCGCCGCCCGCGCCGCGAGCCAGCAGGCGCCGAACTTGCCGACGACCGCGACCACCACGCACCCCGCGGTGAAGAGCAGGACCGGGCCCGAACCCAGCAGGGTGAAGTCGGTGTTCAGCCCCGAGTAGGTGAAGAACAGCGGAACGAAGACCGCGCCCACCGGCTGGAGTGTCCCGACCGTGCGGTCCAGCCGCTCCGAGCGGGGGAAGACGACACCGAGACTGAACGCGCCGAACACCGCGTACAGCCCGACGACGTCCGTGTACCAGGCGATCAGGAACAGCACGCCGACGAGGGCGAGCAGGAGCTGGTCGGCGCTCGTGCGCTCGGCGAGCAGCGCCGTACGGTCGCGCAGCCGCACGCCCACGGCCAGCACCGCGATCAGGCCGAGGCCCCCGGCGACGGCCACCGAGACCTTCCCGGCACTGCCGCCCGCGATGCCGAAGACCCCGGCGAGCAGGACCCAGGCCGCGGCGTCGTCGACCGCGCCGGCCCCGAGGGACAGGGCGCCGAACCGCGTCTTCGCCAGGTTCCGTTCGGCGATGATCCTGGCCAGCATCGGGAACGCCGTCACGGCCAGCGCGACGCCGACGAACAGACCGGACACCGTCAGCGACACGTCCGGGGCGAGCGCGCCGGTGCGTTCGCCGACGGCGGCGATGAGCACCACCCCGAGCACCATCGGCACCACCAGCCCCGCCGCCGACACCAGCCCGGCCGACCGGGCGACACCCCGGAGCCGGTCCGCGCGGAAGTCCCAGCCGACGTGGAACATGAACGCCACCAGCCCGATCTGCCCCACCACGTAGAGCACCGGCCGCAGTTCGGCGGGGAAGAGGGCCGACTCGACGCCGGGCAGCAGCGCGCCCAGGACCGACGGGCCCAGTACCACGCCCGCGAGCATCTCACCGACGACGGGCGGCTGCCCGACCGTCTGCAGCAGCCGGCCGACGACCCGGCAGACGGCGAGGATCACGACGACCGAGAGGAAGAAGGCCGGGCCCAGTTCCGTGGTGCTCATCCGTTGCTCTCCTTGTCGTGGGCGACCGGACAGCGTCCGGAGCGTGATTCCTCGAAGTACCGGCCCGCCAGGCGCAGCCGACGGGCGTGCAGCACCATGAACGTGCCGAGCACCAGTTGCCGCACCCCCCGGGTGACGTCCTCCACGGCGTCGCGCAGCCGGACGAACCGGCGCACGGTTTCCAGTCGGCGCCGCCCCGGGGCGACTTGGCGGGGGATCAGCAGACAGGGCGCGCGGTGCGGGTTGGAGCGGGTGTGCGAGGCCGTCGAGTCGAGCCGGAAGCGGTGCAGCACCTCGCGCACCGCGGCACGCAGGACGATCGGGGACACCCGCCACGCGGGGCAGGGACGGTTCGCCGCCACCCCGAACGGGATGTACCGGGCCTTCCTGACCGCGGGGTCCGACCAGCGGTCCGGATCGAACTCGTCGGGCCGGTCGTGGCCCGTGGCCTGGTAGTCGGGGTAGCTGAAGCACACCACGGACCCGGCGGGCAGCACCGTCGTGTCGTCGAGCGGCACCTCGTCCGTGGTGATGCGGTGGGCGATCCCGAACAGCGGGTACAGGCGCAGGGTCTCGTCGACGACCCGCGCGAGGTACTGGTCGTCGTCCGGGTCCTCCGACAGGCGGTGCTGCACCCGCGGGTGGCGGGCCAGGGCGAGCAGGACGTGCGCGGTCGCCTCGGACAGCTGGACGACCGCCGTGTTGAAGAACGTCCCTTGCAGATACAGCGCCTGCTCGGACGGGGAGAGGGAGGACGGCAGCCGGTGCGGCACGTCCCCGGCGGCGATCCGCTCGCGCAGGTACGCCGTCAGCCGGGCCCTTCGCCGCGGGTGCCGCAGGCCGGTGCACTTCAGGGCGGTGATCACGTCGTCGGCGTGCGCGGTGATCAGGTCCCGGGCGTGCGGCGGGCAGGGCCTGCGGAAGACCAGCTCGTAGGCGAAGGCGGCCCACGCGGGCATCAGCAGGTCGCGCAGCCGCACCAGGCTGACGCGGGTGCCGGGCAGTGTGTCCAGGACGTCCGCGACGGCCCGACCGGCCGCCTCGGCGAGTGAGGCGGAGGAGCCCGCGAGGATGCGCCGCGTCGTCGCGGCGACCTCCTCGTAGCGCTCCCCGGGCTCCAGGTGTTCCTGGTGCACCTCGGGTCCCGGCGCGAGCCAGTACCAGAACAGGTCGGACAGGCCCGCGCCCGCGCTCCGGCCGTTCGCGGCCGGATGGGCGTACACCCGCTCGAACACCTCGGGGCCGTGGACGGCGCCCGGCAGGGTCACCACCCGGTCGCCGTTCACCTTCTCGAAGACGCGCACCCGCAACGCCACCACGGTGCGCGGCAGCCACCACGAGGCGGGCCGTCGGGCGCCGCCCACCACGCCGCGTCCCGTCACCACGCCGCGTCCCCGCGGACGACCATGTCGGCACCCAGATCGGCGTTGCGGCGCCCGCCGCACAGGGCGAGCGTGTGGTCGTACTCGTCGAGCAGCGTCCGCAGCACCTCGCGGACGCCCGCCTCGCCCTCGGCGGCCAGCCCCCACAGCACCGGGCGTCCCACGCCGACGGCCGCCGCGCCCAGCGCGAGCGCGACGGCCACGTCACCGCCCCGGCGCACCCCGCCGTCCAGGAGGACCGGCACCGCACCGGCGACCGCCCGGACGACCGCGGGCAGGCAGTCGACGGACGCCGCGGCGGCGTCGCACTGGCGGCCCCCGTGGTTGGAGACGATCACGCCCGCCGCGCCGTGCTCCACGGCCAGTCGCGCGTCCGCCGGGTGGAGCACCCCCTTGACCCACACGGGCAGCGAGGTCATGCCCACCGTCTCCGCGAAGTCCCGCCAGGACGCCGCCGGATGCATCGGGATGTCGGTGAGGGTGCCCGGCGGGGCGCCGGGCAGGTCGCGCATGTTCTCCGCGGCACAGCCGGGCGGCAGGTCGTCGAACCCGTTGCGCAGGTCCCGGGTGCGCCGGCCCAGGAGCGGCGAGTCGGCGGTGACGACCAGGGCCGAACAGCCCGCCTCCTCGGCCCGCCGCACCAGTGCCTCGGTGACCTCCCGGCGCGGGTGCGGGTAGAGCAGGAACCACACCGCCGCGTACGGGTCCGCCTCCCGGGCCGCCGCGACGACGGCCGGCGCCGCCGTCGTCGCGGCGACGCCCGTCACCAGGACGGCGCCCTCGGCCGCGGCGGCCCGCGCCGTGGCCCGCTCCCCGTCCGGGTGCAGCAGCCGGTGGAACGCCGTCGGCGCGACCACCACCGGCGCCGCGCCCCGGGCGCCCGGCAGGTCCACGGCCGTCTCCCGCCGCGTGGCACCGCGCAGTACCCGGGGCAGCAGCGCGTACCGGTCGAACGCCCGCCCGTTGGCGGCCAGCGCGCGCTCCTCGCCCGCGCCGCCCGCCACGTAGTCGTAGTGGACCGGGTCGAGCGCCGCGCGCGCCGCGTCGTGCAGTTCGCGGAGGGTCACGGCGCCACCGGGGCCACCGCGTCGCGCCGGGCGGCGAGGAACGCCCGCAGCGGGGCCCGGTGGTACTCCTCGCTGTCCCACTCGTTCTCCAGGTTCGACGCCAGGTGGTGCTCGGCGACGAACGCGCCCTGCCGGTACCAGCGCACGACCGGGTGCAGATAGCGGCCGTCCAGTCCGGAGACGTCGTACTGGGACCCGCGGCCGGCACTCACGTCGAAGGGATCCACGAGGTCGTGGTCCCTGCCGTACTCCAGGGTGATCACGGCGTGCGCCTCGACGTCGCCGAAGTCCCCGGCGGCGACGGCGTCCGGCACATGGGCGACCGGGACCTCCTCGGCGTAGCGCATCGTGCCGTCCGGGGCGAGCGTGAGCAGGTCCCCGAGGACGGCGAACTGCTGCCACAGCGCCGAGGACCGGTTGACCCGGCCGATCACGGCGTCCACGGCCCGCTCCGTGGTGCCCCCCAACTCCGTCGCGGGCCACGGCTCCTGGTGGTGACGCTGCCGCAGTCCCCGGTGCAGGGCCCGCACCATGTAGCGGAAGCCGTGGATGAAACCGGTCGTGGCCTTCCGGAAGTCCCGGCCCTGCATCAGCGTCCCGGCGAAGTACAGGCCGGGCACGTTGACCGACTCGCTCAGGGGCGTCAGCTCCGGGAAGCGGCCGTCGACCATCAGGTCCGGCGTGCAGGTCTCGTCGAAGAGCGAGACGTCGCAGCGGAACCCGGTCGCCACGATCACCCGGTCGTAGCGCAGGTCCTTGACGACGTCCTCGTTGCGCTCGAAGGCGAACTGGACCCGGAAGCCGTCCGCGTCCCGCCGGATGTCCAGCACCCGGCCGTCCAGGAGGGCGTTCTGGGACTTGAGCTGGTAGCTGTCCAGGAAGTTGTTGTAGACCGCCCGCAGGTGGCCCACGTAGTGCGTCCGCCAGGCCATGCGCAGCGAGCCCGAGCCGGCCACGTGGATGACCGCCGCGTTCTCCATCAGGTTCTCGGCGGTCTCGAACGCGGAGTTGCCCCGCCCGACGATCAGCACCCGCTGGTCGGTGTAGCCCGCCGGGTCGGTGTCGATCGTGTCGTAGCGCTCGGCCAGCTCGACGCCCGGGATCGACGGCAGGTTCGGCACGGGCATGCCGGTGGCGACCACCAGGTGCCTGGCCCGCCACTCGGTCCCGGCCTGATCGGTGACGGTGAACCCCTCGGCGTCGCGGGTGACGTGCCGCACCGCGGTGTCGTACCGCACCCGAACCCCGGTCCGGTCGGCGAAGTCCGCCAGATAGCGCACCAGGTCGTCGGCGGGCGGGAAGTAGCGGGGACTGTAGCGGGTGAACACCAGCTCCGGGTCGTCGCTCAGCAGCGAGTTCCAGTCCATCCGCAGCCGCAGCTCCGGGTCGTCGTACCCGGTGTGCACCTTGTTGTTCGAGATCAGGTTGCGGTGCCGGGGGAAGCGCGTGAAGAACGCGCCCGGCACGCCGCCGCGCTCCAGGACGACGTAGTCCGCGCCGTCCCGCTCCAGGAAGGAGGCGAGTTGCAGGCCGGCGGGGCCCGCTCCGATGATGAGGTAGTCATGGCAGTCATGGCTCATGGCACGGAAGGTAGCCACGGGATTTCAGAGCGTTCTGAGATCCCCGGCCTACGTTCCCCGGTGTGCTCACACCCACGGACACACCCACGGACACCGTCCCGCTCTCCGGCCCCCTGGACCCGGCCGCCCTGCGCCGCGCGGCGCTGCCCCTCACCGTCACGGTGGACGAGGAGGCCCGCGCCCGCGTCGCACGCGGGCGCCGTCTCTTCCACGCGCTGCGGCACGGACCCGGCGGCGCGGACCGCCGGATCTACGGCGCCGACACCGGCTTCGGCGCCCTCGTCGGCTACGCCGGCCGCACCGACGACGCGGACCAGTGCGACAACACCCTGGCGCACCTCGGCGCGGGCCAGGGACCGGACCTCGCGCCCGGGATCGTCCGGGCCGCCCTGCTGCTGCGCACCCGCTCCCTCGCCCAGGGGCTCTCGGGGGTGTCGGCCGGGGTGGTCGACCGGCTCGCGGCGATGTTCGCCACCACCTTCGCACCCGCCGTCCCCCGCTACGGCTCCGTCGGCGCGAGCGGCGACCTCATCCCGCTCGCCTACGCCACCCAGGCACTGCGCGGCCGGGGCCACGCCTACCTGGACGGCGACCGGATGCCGGCCGACGACGCGCTGACCGCCGCCGGACTGCGCCCCCTCGCCCTCGACGGACGCGACGCGCTCGCCCTGGTCAACGGCACCTCCCTCACCACCGCGGCCACCGCGCTGGCCCTCGACGCCGTGCGTGCCGCGCACCGTTCGCTCACCGTGCTCACCTGCCTGCTGACCGACCTCCTCGGCTGCGACACCGGCTTCCTCGACGCCGACCTGCTGCGGGCCTACGGCCACCCCGGCACCGTCGACGTGGGCGGACGGATGCGGCGGACCTTGGCGGGCGGCACGCCCTCCGGCACCCGGCCGTTGCAGGAGCCGTACAGCATCCGCTGCGCCCCGCAGCTGCTGGGCGCCGCCGAGGACGCGCTGCGCCACGTCGACGGAGTCGTCGCCGCCGACCTCGCCGGGGTGAGCGACAACCCGCTGTTCTTTCCCGGCACGGGCGCGGGCACCGGCACGGGCACGGGCACGGGCACGGGCACGGGCACCGGCACCGGCACCGAGGACGCGGCCGTGGGGAAGGTCGTGCACGGCGGCAACTTCTTCGGGCAGCCCGCCGCCTTCGCCGCCGACCTGCTCGCCGCCGTCACCGCCCAGCTCGGCAACCTCGCCGAACGCCAGCTCGACCTCCTGGTGGACCCGGCCCGCAACGGCGGGCTGCCGCCGATGCTCGCCACCGAACCCGGGGCGCAGCACGGGTTGCAGGGCGTGCAGCTGGCCACCACCGCGTTCGTGGCGGAGATCCGCCGCGCCGCGACCCCGGCCGGCATGCAGAGCCTGCCGACGAACCTGCACAACCAGGACGTCGTCCCGTTCGGCACGCAGGCGGCCCTGCGCGCCCACGACACGGCCGAGCTGCTCGGCCTGCTGTGCGGGTCGCTCGCCCTGGGCCTGCGCCAGGCCGCCCACGTCGGAGCCCGCCGCCCCACCGCACCCCGGTGCGGGGAACTCCTGGACGCCCTTGCCGACGCGATCCCCCCGGTCGACCCGGACCGCCCGCTGGACTCGGACGTGCGTGCCGCCGCCCGCCTGCTGGTCAGGTACGCCCGGCCTTGACCCGGCGTGGTAGGAGGCGGGGCGCCCGGCCCCGGAGCGGCGGGACGGAGACGGCCGGGGGACCGCCCAGGGGGAGCCGGATGGTGAACAGGGCGCCGTGCCCGGGGCGTCCGGTCGCGGCGACCGTACCGCCGTGGTGGGTGACGACCTCCCGCAGCAGCGCGAGCCCCAGCCCGTAGCGGCCGGTGGAACCGCCCCGGTGGAACCGCTCGAAGAGCCGTTCCGCCTCGGCGGGGTCGAAGCCCTTCCCGGTGTTCGCGACGGTCAGCGTGACCGTCCCGCGCACCCGTGCCAGGGCGACCTCGATGCGCCCGCCCGGCGGGGTGTGGCCGACGGCGTTGGACAGCAGCTCCCCGACGGCCCGGCGCAGCGCCGACTCGACCCCGTCGACGGACAAGGGGTGCGGCGGAGGGTCCAGGACGACCGTGAGACGGCCCTCCCGCACCCGGTCCGCCTCCTCCGCGACCACCGCACGGACCAGCGCCACCAGGTCGACCGGCCGGTGCTCCGACGGCCGCGCCGGGCCCGCCGCGAGGCTCGCGGACAACAGCAGGTCGTCCAGCACCTCGCCCAGCCGGCCGGCCGAACCGACCAGCCGCGTCAGCCCCTCGCGGTGCCGGGCGGGCAGGTCCTGCGCCGCCGCCTGCCGTGCCAGCAGCTGCGCCCGCGTGAACACCTGGGTGACCGGGGTGCGCAGCTCGTGGCTGGCGTCCGTGACGAACCGGCGCTGCCGGGTGAGCGCCTCGGCCAGCGGGGACACGGCGAGCCGCCCCAGGACCACCCCGGTGACCGCCGCGGCCAGCAGACCCACCAGCTCGGCGACGCCCAGCGCGAACCACAGGTGCCGGCGGTCGGCCAGCTGGAACCGCAGGTCGAACACCGCCTGCACGACCTTCCCGTCCGCCCTGACCTGCGTACGCACCAGATACCGGGTGTCGTCGCGTCGCACCGTGCGCTCCACCGCCTCGCGGGTCCGGCGGACCCGCCGCATGTCGGTCCGAACGGGGAAGCCCGCCGGGGCGTTGGCCAACGGCGTCGCGCCGCGCGCGAACAGCCAGGTGCACACCGGCGGACTGGACAGGTCGCCGCGCTCCGCGCCGTAGCGCAGCTCCCGCCACACCTGGTCGCTCTGCGCCCGCGTCATGACGGTGTCGGCGACCCCGCCGACGACGGTGACCAGCAGGGTGATGATCGCTCCGGTCAGTACGGCGATGCGCAGCCGGGCCCGGCGGACGGCCGCCCGCTCCCCGGACGCCGAGGCGCTCACAACGACCCCAGGCGGTAGCCCAGTCCGTGCACCGTGCGCACCACCTGCCGGCCGAGCTTGCGGCGCAGGTAGTAGACATAGGTGTCGACGATGGAGGGGGCGGGTGCCTCCTCGAACACCAGCCGGCGCAGCTCCGCGCGGGTGTGGACGGCTTCGGGGTGCGAGGCGAGCACCCACAGCAGGGCGAACTCCCGCGCGGCGAGCGCGATCCGCTCGCCGTCCGCGGCCTCCACCTCGCGCCGCCCGACGTGCAGACGTCCCGAACCGATTCGCAGGACGTCACCGCCCTCCAGGGAACGCCGGCACAGCGCCCGCAGTCTGGCTCCCAGTTCGTCCAGCTCGAACGGTTTCACCAGGTAGTCGTCGGCGCCGGCGTCCAGGCCGTCGACCCGGTCGTGCACGGTGCCCATCGCGGTCAGCATCAGCGCCGGGGTGCGGACCGCGCGGGTGCGCAGCCGGCCCAGCAGGTCGAGACCGTCAAGGACCGGCAGCCGCCGGTCGACGACGAACACGTCGTAGCGCCGGGTGAGGCCCAGATGCAGGCCCCGTTGGCCGTCGGTCGCCACATCGACCGCGTAGCCCTCGTCCCGCAGTACGTCGGAAAGCATGACGACCAGTTCCCGGTCGTCCTCGATCAGCAGCAGCCGCCACGGATTCCGCGCGAGCTCCCGTGTCATGTCCACTCCTCTTCAGCCCCGCAACGGCCTCAACGCCCTTGTGTTGTAAGGAAGTTCCCGATCGGGAGGCCGAGGCGCAGGAGATCGAGAGTGCACCGCGGGGGTCCTGATAGCGATGCCAGAGTCCTCCCGGCCGCCCTCGATGCCGCCTTGCTGGTCGCGTCAGAGAGAGGATTGGCATCGATAACATCATCTGCCATAGTCACAGCTATCGATGGTCAAGGAGGAAACCGTGCAGCGATCCACCCTCACCTACGCCGACGGCACCCTTCTGCGGAACGGGCGACCGCACCGCCTCCTGGCGGGCTCGCTGCACTACTTCCGGGTCCACCCCGGGCACTGGGCCGACCGGCTCCGGCGGCTGGCCGCCCTCGGCCTGAACGCGGTCGACACCTACGTCCCCTGGAACTTCCACGAGCGCACCGCGGGCGACATCCGCTTCGACGGCCCGCGCGACCTGGCCCGGTTCATCCGGCTCGCCCAGGAAGAGGGGCTGGACGTCGTCGTGCGGCCGGGTCCCTACATCTGCGCCGAGTGGGACAACGGCGGTCTGCCCGCCTGGCTGACCGGCACTCCCGGCATGCGGCTGCGCACGTCCCACGGCCCCTACCTCGAAGCGGTCGACCGCTGGTTCGACGCGCTCGTCCCGCGCATCGCGGAACTCCAGGCCGGCCGGGGCGGACCCGTCGTGGCCGTGCAGATCGAGAACGAGTACGGCAGCTACGGCGACGACCGGCCCTACGTCCGCCACCTCCGCGACGCCCTCGTCGCCCGCGGCATCACCGAACTGCTCTACACCGCGGACGGACCGACCCCGCTGATGCAGGACGGCGGCGCCCTGCCCGGCCAACTGGCCGCGGCGACCTTCGGCTCACGCCCCGACCGGGCCGCGGCGCTGCTCCGCTCCCGCCGGCCCGGGGAGCCCTTCTTCTGCGCCGAGTTCTGGAACGGCTGGTTCGACCACTGGGGCGACAAACACCACGTCCGGCCGGCCCGGAGCGCCGCCGAGGACCTCGGCGGCATCCTCGACGAGGGCGGCTCCGTGAGCCTCTACATGGCGCACGGCGGCACCAACTTCGGACTGTGGGCGGGCGCCAACCACGAGGGCGGCACCATCCGGCCGACCGTCACCAGCTACGACTCGGACGCCCCCATCGCCGAGAACGGCGCCCTGACCCCGAAGTTCTTCGCCCTGCGGGACGGACTGACCGCGCTCGACGACGCCGCGGCCCGGCGTCCGCTGCCCGCCGACCCACCGCTGCTGGCCCCTCGCGACCTGCCGGTCACCCGGCACGCGGCCCTGCTCGACGCGCTGCGCTCGGTGTCCGAACCGGTGTCCGCACCGGTGCCGCTGAGCTTCGAGGAACTGTCCCTGGCCTCCGGCCTGGTGCTCTACGAGGCCGAGCCGCTGCTGCCGCCGGGGGACCACGAGGTGACCGTCACGGGGCTGCACGACCGCGCCCAGGTCTTCGTCGACGGCGCACCCGTCGCCGTACTGGACCGCGAGAGCGCCTCGTTCACCGTCACCGGCACCGGAGTACAAGTCCGGCTGGCGCTGCTGGTGGAGAACCAGGGACGGATCAACTACGGTCCGCTGCTCGGCCAGGGGAAGGGCATCCTCGGCGGGGTACGGGTGGAGCGCCGGCTGGTGCACGGCTGGACGATGCGTCCGCTGCCGCTCGACACGTGGACACCGCGGGACACGGCACGCGCCGCGGCCGCCGCCCCCTCGGACGGCCGCGCCGGGTTCGCCACCGCCGTCCTGTCCGTGGCCGAGCCCGCGGACACCTTCGTCGCCCTGCCCGGGTTCGGCAAGGGCTTCCTCTGGGTCAACGACACCCTGCTGGGCCGCTACTGGGAGATAGGCCCCCAGACCACGCTCTACCTGCCCGGTCCGCTCCTGCGCCCCGGCGACAACACCCTGACCGTGCTCGAACTCGAACGCCTCGGTGACCGCCTCACCCTGCACGAGGGCCCCGACCTCGGACCGTCGGAGGAGTACGTCGAGACCTTCGACTGACGCCCTGGGCCAACGGCCGCCGGGTGCGGCCCGCCCCCCGGGAGGGACGAGCCGCACCCGGCGGTGTCTCAGCGGGCGTCGGCGGGGCGTTCGCCCGGCGGGTAGCCCGTGGGAAGGTCCACGGGCACGCCGTACACGCGCATCTCCGCGGCGGCCGCGTAGGGCTGCCCGTTGAGCGCGTTGAGCGCGGTGAAGCGCACGTAGGAGGCGCGGACCCGGTCGAAGGAGACGCGCTGGGTCTGCGGCACGTCCTTCAGGGTGCCGGCGGCCACCCTCGTCCACTCCTCGCCGTCGTCCGACACGGCGACCTCGTAGTCGGCGACGCGTCCGTTGCGGCCCCCGCTCTGCCGGCCCAGGTACCCGAACCCGTCGACGTCGGCGGCGCCGCCGAGCTTCAGCGTCACCCAGTGCGGATACGGCGCCTGGGAGGCGGTGTAGTCGGTGTGCCAGATGGTGCCGGCGTCGCCGTCGAGGACGTTGGACACCGGCCCCTCGGCGGCCCCCGACGAGCCGTTCTCCGAGTCGGCGGTCGCGGTCGTCGAACCCGGGGAGAGGACCGGCTCGTCGGTCACCGCGGCGCGGGCCTCGGACGAGACGGTCTTGGTCGTTCCGGCGTGGGCGTAGGCGGCCGATACCCGCCACGTGGCGGAGGTGCCGGCCGGGCCGGCCGGCGGGGTGAGGAGCCAGGTGGTGCGCACGGTCGCGCCCGGCTGCACGCTCTCGAAGAGGTTGCCGTCCTTCTCCTTCACCTCGGCCTTCCAGCCCTCGGGCAGCCCCTGGAGGGCGATGCCCACGTTGCCGGCGTCGGCGGACTCGTGGTTGGTGAACGTCGTGACGTACTCACCGGGGACTCCGGGGCTCAGTTCGGCGCCGGAGGGTGCCGTGACACCGGCGCAGGCGGGCCCGGACTCCGCCTCGCCGAGGTCGGTCACCGTGAAGTCGTCGAGGACGAGATCGGTGCCCCGGGCGCTGCCCAGCTTGCGCAGCCCGACCCAGGTGTCCCCGCAGCCGGCGACGAACTCACGGGAGTAGGCCGCCGTGTCCAGGGCGGGTGCCAGGACGTCCCGGGTGATGTCCCGCGAGGTCGTCGTCCCGTCGGCGACCCGGTCGGCGCCGGTGACCCAGGCCCACTGGCCCTCGATGTTGGTCTGGTAGGAGAAAGACACCCGGTACTTGTGGCCCTCCTGGAAGGGCACGGTGGCGGGGGTCGTGCGGTGGACCAGCCCGGTGTTCTCGGCGTGGGACTTCAGCGAGTGCCGGCCGGCGAGCACGTCGTCGACGGCCCTGCCCTTCAACGCGCCGGTGTCGTAGGGCGAGTAGGTGTTCTTCCACTCCTTCTGGCTGTAGGGCGCGTGCAGGTCGCTGATGCTGGTGCGGGGGTCGGTGACGCCACCGGCGTCGCCCTTGACGAACGGTCCCCAGCCGGGCTGGTTCCCCTCGAAGTCTTCGTGGGCGACGACCGTGCCGTCCTGGGAGCGGGGGAGCGGGGCGGTGGTGTCCGCCATGACGCGTACGTCGTCCAGGACGACCGGGGTGCCACCGGCGACGGCCCCGAGTTCCACGGTGACCGTGCCGTCCCGCGGCGCGGTGAAGGAGACCGAGGCCCGCTGGGAGTAGGTGTCCCGCTTCTCGTCGGACGCCATCGAGTTCCGCGCCGGTGTGATGTCGAAGGTCCTGGCCTCGCTGTCCTTGCCGCCGCGTACCCGCAGCGTCGTCTCCCGGCGCTCGCCGGGGCCGATCTCGACGTCCGCGCCGAGCGTGTACCGCTCGCCCGGGGTGAGGCCGCGGACCCGCTGCGCGATGCCCGAGGCGTCGTCGCCCAGGCGGACCACGTTGTCCCCGTTGCCGGTCCGGACGATTCCGGCGCCGCCGCGTGCGTTCCAGTCGTCGAGGTCGCCGCCGTTGAAGCCGGGGTCGGACAGCCCGGTGAACTCGCCGTAGTGGGCGTCGCGGTGCGGTGCCTTGCCGCCGTTCGGCACGAGAACGTAGGGCTGCCCCTTCTCGGCGGTGAGGGCCACCCGCCCGTCGTGGGCCGTCACCCGGGCCTTCTCCGCCCGGCCCTGGTCGGTGAGTTCGTAGAGGGTGAAGTCCTCGTTGCCCGCGAACTGGTCGGTCAGTTCGAAGGTGTGCTCGCCGCCGGAGGCGCTGTAGAAGTACATCTTGTCGGCGTCGCGGGGCGACGAGGTGCCGCCACCCTTCCCGGCGTTCTGCCAGGGCAGCAGGTAGGTGTCGCCCCTGAGGACTTCGGTGCCGTCCATGGAGATCCGCCGCTCGCCGTCGACGGACTTCACACGGACGCCGCCGGTGAGCCTCGCGGAGCTGCCGCGGTCCCAGTCCAGCACCTGGAAGTGCTGGAGGAACTTGGTCGGCAGGTTGTCGGTCCAGATGTTGCGGTAGAAGGCGTTCCAGTCGTCCTGGCCGGTCCAGCCCTCGAACTCGACGACACTGGCGCCGCCGAGCAGCGGGTCGACGTTCCACACGTCACGGTCGGAGTTGGCGATGAACCGGACGATGTCGGAGTTGATGCCCTTGTTGGTGGCGCCGCCGTAGTTCTTGTCGGCCGCCCAGTGCGACCACACCGAGGTGCCCTCGAACTTGTACGCCCACTCGGTGGCGACCTCGAAGCCCATCTCGCGCAGTCCGGCGGCCAGACCGTCGGCCAGCCAGCCGCTGGAGTAGTAGGCGTCGATGTAGACGGTCCTGATGCCCGGTGCCTCCTTGCGGAGCTGCTTGAACCGGTCGAGGACGGCACCTGTGCCCAGATCCTTGCGCTGGTCGATGTGGTAGGCCTGATTGAGCCAGTCCCAGCCGTCGGCCTGGCCCTTGACCATGTCCTCGCTGAAGGTCTTGGCCTGGGCGTAGGCCTCCGTGGCGTTGACGTGGACGGCGAAGTCCGCGTTGTAGGCGGCTCCCGTCCGGGTGAGGCGGTTCAGGTCCTTCCAGCCGCCCGCGCGGACGTTCTCGTTGCCGCCGTAGTCGGGGTGGGCGGAGTCGTGGCCCTCGCTCGCGTAGCCCTTCTCCAGCACCCACTGCCCGAGGTCGTCGGTGGCCATGGAGATGCGCTTGGTGTCGTCCAGCGTCTTCAGGAACGGGTTGGTGGCCTGGCTCGCGAAGTTGAACGGGATGCGCTGGACCACGCGTTCGGGCACCCGCTCCGCGCCGAGCGGGCGGCGCATGTGCTCCCGGTGGGCGATGGCGCCGTCCTGCCAGTCGACCGTGCCGTCCCGGTTGGCGTCGGCGGCGAGGACCACCGTCGCCCGGGGCAGTTCATAGGTGTCGACCCGCGGATCGGTGGCGCCCTCGGGGTGGTAGGTGTACGTGCCGGCCGACAGCTCCGCCCGGCGCCGCCCTTCCCCCTCGTCGACGATGCGGGACTTGAGGCGGGTGTTCCAGTTGGTGTTGTCGTCCTGGGGCGAGTCCTCGGTCGCGTTGGTGATGACGCCCGCCGACAGCTGCGCGTTGCCGACGAACGCGTACGGGGTGCCGACGGGTTCCTTGTCCGGGGCGGTGTCGCCGGTGACGGGGATGAAGCGGTCGGCGGTTGTCGTCGAGTCCGTGGAGATCTTCGTCCGGGCGAGGTTGGCGCCCGGCTCTGCGGAGTCGACGGAGACCAGGGACTGACCGGGGATCGCGAGGGTGCGCACGCTCGACGCGGCCTCGCCCGAGATCTTCTCGACGGCGAAGACGACCGTCGTCTCCTTGGTGACCGTGATGCTGGAGGTGATCGTGAGACCGGGCAGGTCCTCGAACGTGGAGGTGTAGACCGCCCTGCTGCCCTTCGCCTTCATGGTGGTGGTGGCGCGGTGGCTCTCGCCGTTGACGGTGAAGCTGTCCAGGGCCGTCGCCTGCCCGTCGAGACCGCGCCGCCCCAGCCGGTAGGAGATCACCTGGGGGAACTCCTCCGCCACGGTGACGGTCAGCCCGCCCCGGCTCAGTTCCACCGGTGTCGGTGTCCCCGCGGGCGCCGGAGCCGCGGCGTGGCGGGGCGGGGCCGCGCCCGCGGGCAGGGCGGCGGCCGACAGCAGGCCGGCGGTGAGGCCCAGCGCCGTGACGAGGGCCCCGTGCCGCCGGACCCGTCCGCGTCCGGTTGGGGGAGGTGATGAGGCTGTCGAGGTGCCCACTCTGACCGATCGGTTCGGTGTGATCGCTGCCATCTCGTTGCCGCTCGCCTTTCTCCGCGCCGACAGAGGCGTCTTCAGAGAAACTTGATCCACGCGAGGTCCGCGTTGGCGGGAACTATGGCAGAGGATGTTATCGATGCCAATGGGTCGCGTCTGGCTAGACTCCGAGGCGGGACCATTACCTGCGACGGCGGCCGGAGCCGCTGTTCCCATGGAGAGGCGAGCGATGTCATCGGAAACGCCGGCAGCCGACGGGGCGCCCGTGAGCAGGCGGACGGCCGACGACGGTGCCGCCCGGCAGCCCGGCATGGCCGACGTGGCCCGGCTCGCCGGGGTCTCCGCCCAGACGGTCTCCCGTACGCTGGCCGGCCATCCCAACGTCCAGCACACCACCCGCGCCAAGGTGCTCGCCGCGGTCGAGGAGCTGGGCTACCGCAAGAACAACGCGGCGCGGATGCTGTCCTCGGGGCGCAGCCGGACGATCGGCGTCGTGACGCTGCGGACCACCTTCTACTCCCGCGCGAACCTCCTCTTCGGCATCGAGGCCGCGGCGCGCGAGGCCGGGTACGCGGTCAGCACCGCCGCCACGGCGTCCCTGGACACCGCGGCGATCGAGAGCGCGCTGTCCCGGCTGGCGGAGCAGGACGTCGAGGGGGTCATCCTCTCGGTGCCGCTGGTGCACGTCAGCCCGAGGATCGAGCGGCTCACCCGCTCGGTGCCGACCGTCACCGTCGACGGGTCGAGGACCCCGGCCACCGAGATCGTCGCCGTCGACCAGACCCTGGCGGCAAGGCTCGCGACCCGGCACCTGATCGAGCTGGGCCACCAGGTCGTCTGGCACGTGTCGGGGCCCCAGGAATGGCTCGACGCGGCCAGTCGCTGCGCCGGCTGGCGCGACACCCTCGAGGAGGCGGGACTGTCCGTGCCACCGGTGCTGGAGGGGGACTGGACACCCGCCTCCGGATACCGCAACGGCCTGGTCCTGGGCAAGATCCCGGACGTGACCGCGGTGTTCGTGGCCAGCGACGAGATGGCCTTCGGCGTGATCCGGGCCCTGCACGAACTCGGCCGCAGGGTGCCCGAGGACATCTCCGTCGTCGGGGTCGACGACATCGCGCTCGCCGAGTACTGCTCGCCCTCACTTACCACGGTGGCCCAGCCGTTCGCCGAGATGGGTGCCCTCGCCGTCGCCCACCTGCTGCGGCACATCGCGGATCCGGACGCGACTCCCGAGCCCGCCTCCGTCGAGCCCGTGCTGGTCGTGCGCGCCAGTACGGCGGCGGTCGACGGCCCGGCGGCATGCCGGTCCTGACCGGCCACCGGTGCGCCGCCCGGGAGACGTCGCTCAGGACTCACCGCGGGCGTCGCGGGCCTGAGTCCCGGCGAGGAGAACGAGTGCGGCGAGGAAATCCTCGAAGGCCCGGTCGGCTCTCGGCACATCACCCGTGGTCTCGATGTCCATGATGAGGCCGCGCACGACCGCCAGTACGAGCGTCGCGAGTTCGGGACGGCCCATGCTGCGCATGCCTTCCTCGAACGGCTGCAGCCAGTCCGTGGTGGACTCGCGGCGAAAGCCCGGCCACAACTGCTGCTCGGCATCCTCGCGGAGCCTGCCGAACATGGTGAGGTACGGCAGGCCGGCCGGGCCGGTCATGACCCGCCAAGCCCGTCGCAGCGTGCTCGGATAGGGCTCGTCGGGCCGGGGAGCGACCAGTTGGCCGAAGAAGTCGCGCTGACGTCGCCGTGCCCGTCTCAGGGTCTCCCGCAGCAACGCGTCCCGGGTCCCGAAGTGGTAGATGAGCATCCGGGCCGACGTGCCGGAGGCGGCCGCGAACGGCTCAAGGCGGCTGGGAAGGCCGTGCACGAGCGCGTGGTCGACGCAGGCGTCCAGGATTCGGTCGCGGATCTCGGGCTGCTTGTGTCGACCCATCGCCGCACTTTTTCACGTAACTGAAGCTACGTCTACCGTTGATCGTGGAGCTTGGCGCCCGGATTCGAGGAGGAAGAGATGCGCGTTGTGTTCGTGCACGGGGCTTGTGTCCGTGACGGGTCGTGGTGGTGGCACCCGGCGGCCTCGGCCCTGCGCAAGCACGGTATCGGCAGCACTGCCCCGGCGCTGCCGAGCTGCGGCGAGGGCGACCGGCCGGCCGGTTTGGAGGGCCCCGGGCTGGCCGAGGACGTCGCCGCGGTGCGCGCGGTCCTCACCGACTCGGACGAGCCGACCGTGGTGGTGGCGCACAGCTACGGCGGAATCGTCGCCGCCGAGGCGGCCGCGGGCGTGGGTGCGGTGCGCCACATGGTGCTGGTGTCGAGCTATCTGCCCGAGCCCGGCGAGTCCCTGTCGAGGTTCGGAGCCGACGTACCGCCACCCTTCCTGGACTTCGATCCCGACGGCGGCACGTTCGGCGCCCGGCCGGAGCTGTTCGCCGAGACCTTCGCCCAGGACTGCCCGCCGGACCTGGCCCGCGACGCGGCGGCCCGGCTGGTCCGGCAGACGCTGGCCGTCACCCAGCAGCCCGTTCGGGCGGCGGCGTGGCACGACGTGTCCACGACCTACGTGGTGTGTACGGAGGACCGCGGCACCCCGGTGGCCGCGCAGCGTGAATTCGCCCGCCGTGCGGGCAAGGTCGTCGAGGTGGAGACGGGCCACCACCCGTTCCTGTCGCAGCCACAGGTTGTCGCCGACATCGTCCGACACCTGCCGTGAATCTCTCGAAGAACCTGGAGTTCGAGAGGCGGTCAGGGTGGTCCGGCCGGATCTCGCCGAGGAGATCGGCTTTCAGCGCCGTTTCGCCCGGCGCTGCGCGGTGTGGTGGAGTCCTGCCTGGAGAAGGACCCCCGGCGGCGTCCCACCGTGGCCCCTCTCATGGCGGAACTGCTGTCCGCGGCCACCAGGAGCGAGGGCACCGCGCGGCCGTTCCCCCTGACTGCGACTGGCTGCCACCGGCGGTCGCCCGGACGGTGTCGCACGCGTCCGGCCTTCGACTCATGGGGCCGACCGGTCAACTCCCGCCGCGGGGACGGTCCACGGAGGGCGTCACTGGTCCCATGGCCCCCCGTCAGGCGAGCACGGCGGAGGTCGAACCGTTCCCGGCGAAGGCGACGGGGACCACCCGGCGGCGCGCTCCGCTCGGTCTACGCGATACGGGCTTGACGCTCACCGGCAGACCAGAGCCGGGTGCCGTGCCTGGGCCGCGCTCGCTCTACGCCCGGTGGGAGTTGCGGGAGGTCGGGGCCGGGGTCGGGAGGGGGCTGGTGGCCGCTCGGGTGACGTCGCCGACCAGTTCGACGACGTCCGGGCCGTATGCCTGTGAGTTGACGACCTTGAGGAGGAGTACGAAGGAGTTGTTGCCGTGCTTGCGGGCCAGTTTCTCGTGGTGGCGGGCGAGGTAGCGGGTGGCGGCCTGGTTGGTGATCGCGCGCTGGCCGCAGAACAGGAACGCGGGCCGCGCCTCGCGCCGGTCCCCGGCGGTGAGGCGGGCCAGCAGCACGTATTCCGTGACCCCCGTCTCCAGGCGGTAGCGCTCACTGCCGATCTGGAAGGCGCCCCGGTCCGGTCCGGGCTCCGGGTCGACGTTCATCCGCACCCCGGGCAGCATCGCCGCCATGTGGGCGACCATGCGCCGGTTCGAACCGGGGCCGCCCACACAGAACTCCGTGCGCTCGCCGAAGCCCTGGCCGACCATGTCCTGGGTGACCACCTGGGCGTGCGCGCCGCAGTCCTTGATCAGTGCGGACAGTTCGAGCAGCGCGAAGACGTCGAAGCGGTGGACGGCCGGTTCGGTGGCGGCGGGGTCCCGGTTGACGACGAGGAGTGACTCGGAGCTGTCCGGCAGGCCGAAGAACGCCTGCTTTCGGCGGAGTTTCCGCTTCCACAGGTAGGTACGGGCGAACCAGCCCAGCGCGGCACTGATGCCCGCCGCGACCACGCCCAGGACGATGTTGCGTACGTCGTCAGTCATGGGCGCGCATGCTAGCGGGCGACCGCGCACTCGTGTTCGACGGGGCGCGGTGAGCGGTCGCGCGAGGGGCCGGGCCGGGGGCGGTCAGGCCGTGGCCCCGGCCAGGGTCGCGGAGACCGTGTCCAGCACGCCGCGGGACTGGGCCTCCAGGAAGAAGTGGCCGCCCGGGAACGTGCGCACCTCGAACGCCCCCGTGGTGTGCGCGCTCCATGCGGCGGCCTCCTCGGCACTGGTGCGCGGGTCGTCGGCCCCGGTCAGGACGGTGATCGGGGAGCCGATGACCGCGTGGGGCGCGCAGCGGTAGCGCTCGATGGCGCGGTAGTCGGACCGGACCGCGGGGAGCACCATGTCGAGGATCTCCGGGTCGGCCAGCAGCCGGGAGTTCGTGCCGCCCAGCAGCTTCATCTCCGCGACGACGCCCGCGCGGTCCCGCAGGTGGACCGACTCGTCCCGGTGGGTGCCCGGCGCGCGCCGCCCCGACGCGAACACGACCAGTGGCGCGGTGGCACCGTCGCGCTCCCTGCGGCGGGCCACCTCGAAGGCGACGACGGCGCCCATGCTGTGGCCGAAGAACGCCAACGGGCCCGCCAGCGGCTCCAGTTCCCGGGTGAGGGCGTCGGCGAGCGCGTCGATGTCCTCGATGCACGGTTCATGGCGCCGGTCCTGCCGCCCGGGATACTGGACGGCGACCAACGCCACCCCGGGTGCCAGGGCGGCGGAGACCGGGTGGAAGTAGCTGGCGGAGCCGCCCGAGTGCGGGAAGCACACCAGGGTCACGGCGTCCGCGGCGGCGCTGTGGTAGCGGCGCAGCCAGGGGCTCGTCCGCGTGTCCGGTACGGTCATGTCGCCAGCCTTTCGCAGTGCGGTGAGTTGCTCAGGAGCCAGTCCACACCGGATCCCGTTTCGCGACGAACGCCCGCGGCCCCTCGGCGGCGTCCTCGCTGTGCATACGCCGCTCCTCCCAGGGGTAGCGGGTGGCGAAGGCCTGCTCCAGGGGGAGCGACGCCGACCGGGCGGCGGCCTGCTTGATCGCCCTGACCGACAGCGGCGCACACCTCAGGATGTCGGCCACCCATCCGTCCACGCAGCTGTCCAACTGCTCGGCGGGCACCACCTCGTTGACGAGGCCCAGTTCAGCGGCGCGGGCCGCGGTCAGGGGCCGCCCGGTGACGAGGTGCCCCATCGCGACGCGGTACGGCACCTGCCGGGTCAGCCGGAACACCCCGCCCGCACCTGCCGTCAGACCCAGTCTCGCCTCGGGCAGCGCGAACGAGGCGTGCCCCGCGGCGACGATGATGTCGCAGGCCAGGGCCAGCTCGAAGCCGCCCCCGTAGGCGACTCCGTTGACCCGGGCGACCACCGGCTTGGAGAGGTCGAACCGCTCGGTGAGGCGGGGCCAGCCGGGCTTGCCGCGGCTGCCGAAGGTGGCGGTGCCCGCCTCGTCGGACTCGATGCGCGCCGCCAGCTCCTTGAGATCCTGGCCGGCGGAGAACGCCCGCTCACCGGCGCCGGTCAGCACCGCGACCCACAGCTCGTCGTCCCTCTCGAAGTCGTCCCACACCCTGCCCAGTTCCTCGTGCATGGCGAGGTCCATGGCGTTGAGCACCCGCGGCCGGTCGAGCGTCACCCGGGCGACGCGGCCGTGCTTGGTGTAGCCGACGCGCGTCAGCCCGAGCCCGGAAGGCTCCGTGGTCATGCCGTTCCCCTCAGATCTCCTCGGACGTCCGCGGCCTCAGCTGCCGCGGACCGTGGTCCAGCGCCACCGCGTGAACTCGTCCCAGCTGTTCAGCGACCCGTGCCGACTGCCGTTGCCGGAGGCCCCCGTACCGCCGAACGGCACGATGGCGTCGTCCTCGATGGTCGGGTCGTTGACGTGGACCATGCCCGTCCGCAGCTCCCGCGCGACGGCCTCGGCGCCCGCGCCGCCGAACACCGAGGCGACCAGGCCGTACTCGGTGCGGTTGGCGACCGCCACGGCCGTCTCGGCGTCCGGCACGGTGACGACGGGCGCGACCGGGCCGAAGACCTCGGCCGACCACACCTCGCTCCGCTCGTCGACGCCGGTGAGCACGGTCGGCCGGTAGCAGGGCCCCTCGACGGTTCCGCCGCACTCCAGCCGGGCACCGGCCGCGACCGCGTCGCCGACCAGCCGGTGCACTTCCTTGAGCCGGCCGTCGTCGATGAGCGGGCCGAGGTCCACGTCCCCGGTCCACGGGTCGCCGACCGTCATGGCCCGGGCCCGCCGCACCAGCGCCGCGGTGTACCTCGCGGCGACGGACTCCACGACGACGTGCCGGCCCGCGGCCATGCAGACCTGGCCCTGGTGGAAGAAGGAACTGAACGCCGCCGCCTCGGCGGCCTGTTCCACGTCGGCGTCGTCGAGGACGATCAGGGCGTTGTTGCCGCCCAGCTCCAGGGACGCGCGCTTGAGGGCACGCCCCGCCCGCTCCCCGATGGCCCGCCCGACCTCCGTCGACCCGGTGAACGCGATCATCGCCGTCTGCGGCGCGTCGACGAGTGCCCGGCCCGCGTCGGCACCGCCGGGCAGCACGTGCAGGACCCCGGGCGGCAGACCGGCCTCCTCGAACAGCCGGGCCACGACGTAGCCGCCGCAGACCGCCGTACGGGCATCCGGCTTGAGCACGACCGCGTTGCCCAGCGCGAGAGCAGGTGCCAGTGCCCGCATCGCCAGGACGAGGGGCACGTTCCAGGGACTGATCACCCCGACCACCCCGAGCGGCTCGCGCACGGCGTACGAACGCCGTCCCGGCACCTCGGGAAGCAGCACACCCGGCGGACGGCCGGGCAGCGACGCCGCGACGAGCAGTTCGTCGAGGACCGCCGCGATCTCGAAGTCCGCCTTGCCGCGTACCGATCCGGCCTCGCGGACGAGCCACTCGGCCACCTCGTCGCGACGGTCGGACAGGATCTCGGCGGCGCGGCGCATCACCTCCGCACGCGCCCGGTGACCGGAGGCGGCCCAGCCCCGCTGGGCCGCTGCCGCCGTCCGCACCGCGCGCTGCACGTCCTCGGCCGCGGCGTGCCCCACCACGGCCAGGACCCGGCCGGTGGCGGCCTCGACCGCCTCGGCGGTGCCGCCCGACGGAGCCACCCAGCCACCGCTGTGGATCAGACCGGCGTGCGCCTCGGGGGTCAGGAACTCGGACATGGCAGCCCTACCCGTCCTCTCGTGTCCCGCGGGCACCGGAGTGACCGGTGACCCTCACCTCGACCAGCACGGGAGTGGTGGCCTGCGCGGACCGGGCGATCGCCTCCGACAGCTCCTCCAGGGTGTCCGGACGGACGGCCGGGATGGCGAAGAACTCGGCGACCCGGGTGAAGTCCAGCCGCGGCGGCGCCAGTTCCAGCAGCGGCTGGGCGGCGGGCGAGTCCCAGGCGTCCAGGGTCTGCTTCAGCGTCCGGTACTCGCCGTTGTTCATCACCACGAACGTCACGGGCACCTGGTAGCGGGCCGCGCTCCACAACCCCTGCAGCCCGAACAGCGTGCACCCGTCGCCCAGTACGGCCACGACCGGACGTGCCGGATCGCCCAGCCGGGTGCCGATCGCGGCGCCGATGCCGTGCCCTAGACCCCCGCCGACGGTGTGCACGTAGGAACCGGGACGCTCCAGCCGCAGCGCCTGTCTGAGCAGCAGACCCGCGGTGATCGCCTCCTCGACGACGGTCGCCTCACGGGGCAGCGCCGAGGCGACGGCCAGCACCGCCGCGGCCGGGTCGAAGGGAGCCGGGCCCTTGAGCGTCGCCGCACGGGCCCGCTGGGACATCATGTGGCTGTGCGCTCGCTCGCGCGCCGCCACCATGCGCTTACGGGCCCGCGCCGGCAGGTCCTCGTGGGCGCGCAGCTCGCCGCGCAGCGCGCTCAACGACTCCTTGACGCCTCCGGTCAGCCCCAGTGCGACGGGGAAGTTCCGGCCGGGCTCGGCCGGGTCGTCGTCGAGCTGCACGACGGTGGCCCCGGGGGGAATCGGGTCGACGGGCGTGTAGTGGTGCGGGGTGAAGGCGTGGCAGCCGACGATCAGGATCAGGTCGTGGCCGTCGAGCGCCTTGCGGATGTCGGCGTGCGAGGCGCCGAGCATTCCCTGGTGGAGCGGATGGGTCAGGGGGAAGTCGAGCCGGTCGAACATCGGCTGGTGGAAGACCCGGGCACCCACCGCCTCGGCGACGGTGACCAGCTCCCGCACCGCCCCGCTCCGCCCGACGCCGTCACCGGCGACGATCACGGGGTTCCCGGCCCGCGCCAGCAGCTCCGCCGCCCGGGCCAGGCCGCCCGAGGGCCGCGCCGGGGCCGAGCCCGACCTGACCGGCACCTCGACGGCGGTGTCCTCCGCGAGCAGGTCCATCGGCACCGTCAGCAGCACCGGCCCCGCGGGCGCCCGGCGGGCGAGGTCGAAGGCGCGCCGCACAATCAGCGGCAGGTCGAAGGCGTGGTGGACGTCCAGGGACTCCTTGACCGCGGGACGGGCCAGCGCCGCGATGTCCGCCGACAGCATCGGGTCCTGGGCGAGGTGCCGGCGGTCCTGCTGCCCGGCCAGCGCCACCAGCGGGGTGCGCGAACGCCGGGCGTTGAGCAGACCGACCAGGCCGTTGGCCGTTCCGCCCGCCGCGTGCAGGCTCACCACGGCGGGGCGTCCGGTGGCTCGCGCGTACCCGTCGGCCATCGCCACGACCGACGCCTCCTGCACACCGAGGACGTACTCGATGTCGGGGGCCTCGGCCAGGGCCGTCAGCAGGGGCAGCTCGGTGGTGCCGGGGTTGCCGAAGACCCGGTCGACGCACTCGTCCCGGAAGATGTCCAGGACCGCCTGGACGGGGGAGACGGTCACGACGCGCGCTTCTTCGCCGAACGGCGGCCCACCTTGGCCAGGACGTCGTCGCTGTTGAGCCGCAGCGCCTGCTCCAGCGCGAACTCGGCCATGTAGTCGCGGAAGGCGTCCAGCGGCTCCTCCGCGACGTGCACCATGCGCCGGTTCGAGGCGACCGCAGGCGCGGCCAGCCGCTCGACGGCGGCCTCGATCGCGGTGTCCATCCGGTCGGGTTCGACCACCTCGTCGAAGACCAGCCCGGCCTCGGGCGAGGTGGCGCGGATCTTGGCACCGTCGAGCAGCACGCGGCGGGCCAGGCGCCCGCCCGTCAGCCGGTTCAGCCGCAGGTTGGCGACGCCGGGCACGATGCCCTCCTGCGCGGCGGGCACGCTGAAGTAGGCGTCGGCCGCCGCGACGACGTGGTCGACGGCGAGCAGCAGCTGGCCGCCGCCGCCGATCGCGAAGCCGTCCACGGCCGCGAGCCACGGCTTCTGCAGACTGCGGTGCGGCCACGCCTGACGGCGGGCGTCGTCGTCCACCGGGACGACACCCCGGTACATCTTGCTGATGTAGCCCAGCTCCCTGCCGATGAGGAACCGGCTGTACGAGATCCGGCCCTCGTGCAGATGGGCCAGGTTGATCCCGGCACTGAAGACCCGCCGGCCGGCGTACCTGGGGTGGGTCATGACGCCTCCCCGCAGCACCCCGACCCGCACCCGGGGGTCGAGGAGCACGAGGTCGACGGCGACGTCCATGTCGTCGGCGAGTTCGTTGTCCTCGGCGTTGAGGCAGTCGGGATTGTGCACGGTCAGGTGCGCGGCGGGCCCGATCCGCTCCAGGGTCAGCTTCTCCAGCTCGACCCTGCCCGTCTCCCTGAACCGCCCGAGCAGCGCGGCGGACCGCTCCACCGGCCGGAGCATGGACTCCAGCAGGTGGCGTCCGGCGACGGGGGAGCCCAGCACGTGCCGCAGGAACAGCCCCTGGTCGACCTCCCAGCCCTCCTTGTGCGCCTGCGGCAGCCCGTCCTCGGCCTTGAGCCGGGCGGCGCCGGGCACGAGGCCGGGGAAGCGCTCGGCGGCCTCCGCGAGCAGCTCGGGCACCCGCGGGTGCAGGGTGCGGGACGCGGTGAGCGCGTCGTAGACGGTATCGGCGTGGGCCCGCAGGAACGCCTCGCGCGCCAGGCGGGCCGTTCGGTGGAGTCCGGCCGCACCCGCGCGCTGGTCCGGCGTCCGCGCGGCCGGGGCGGGCAGCGCGTCCAGGCCCTTCTCGCAGTCCGCCGCGACGGAGGCGAGCGAGGCCGCGTCGGCGGCCAGGTCCCCGGTGGCGGACCAGGAGTCCGGGCGGGTGGCAGCGGTCATGGTCAGGCTCCTATCGTCTGCTTCTCGTGGTGACGCAGCGCCCGGTCGCAGGCCGACAGGTGCACGCCGACGGCCTGGTCGTAGCTGGTGGTCGCCGCCTCCAGCAGCAGCTGCCTGCGGACCCGGACCTCGCTGCCGGACAGGCCCGCGAGGGACTCCAGGAGAACCCCCAGCGTGTCACCGGGCTGCTCCTCGATCCGGTCGATCAGACCGGCGGCGAGGGCCTCTTCGGCCCCGATCTCGCCGCCGAACAGGGCGAGCCGGCGGGCGCGGGCCACACCGAGCTGCTGGACGAGCCGGTACAGGGCCATCGACGGCCACAGGACGTCCGAGGAGCCGCCCAGGCCGAAGGTGCTGGACGGAGTCGCGATCCGGTAGTCGGTGGCGAGCAGCAGCTCCATCGTGGCGCCGCTGCAGGTGCCCTGGACGACGGCGACGGTCGGGGCGTCGGCCTGCTCGATGCGCCGTACGGCACGCTCCCACCGGTTGGCGGAGTGGACGCCGACCTCGCCCGGCCAGGGCGCCCGTTCGTCGCCCGCGCCGCCGACCAGCTCGAAGACCGCGACGGTCGGCTCGGTGGCGTCCTCCAGCCGGTCACAGGCCCGGTTGACCGTCGCGATGATCTCCTGGGTCAGCGGCTGCCTGTTGTCGAACCACAGACGCAGCGGTTCGCCGTCGCCGCCGACGGCGGTCTTGTCGGACATGTCAAAGCCCTTCGTGTATCGGAGGAGAGGACGAGCCGGCCGGGGCGGCCGAGGTCAGCAACGGACGAGTGCCGTCTCGATGGTGGAGCCGGGGCCCATCGTCATGAACACCACGTGGTCACCGGGGCGGGTCAGGCCCTCGCCGACGAGTTGCTGGTAGGAGAACAGGAACGAACCGCTCGACAGGTTCCCGTAGTCCCGCAGCACGTTGGTGGTGTGCCGCACGTCGTGGGCGCTGAGTCCGAGGTTGAGCCGGACCGAGTCGATGACCTTCTTGCCGCCGGAGTGGATCACCCAGTGCGCGATCTCGCTGCGCCGCAGACCGCTGCCGGACAGCAGTTCGTCGATGATGCCCTCGGCGTTCGCGCCCACCACGTAGGGGACGTCGCGGTCGAGGTAGAAACTGAACTTCCCGTGGTCGTCGTCCCAGTCGAAACGCATCGCGTCCAACGCCTGCGGAATGATACGGCTGGCGAATTTCAAAATGGCCGGGCTGCCCGTCGGGACGTCGTATCCCGCTTTCACCGCCAGCGCCCCGGAACCGTCCCCGAAAAGGCTGTTGACGACCGAGGTGCGCATCGTCCCGTCGAACACGTAGGCGGCCGAGCACGCTTCGATGCAGAGCAGCACGGCGAGTTCTCCCGGGTGGGCGGCAGCCCATCCGCCCACGGCGGTGAGGCCGTTGAGACCGGCGTTGCAGCCCATTCCCACGACATCCAGCCGGGCGCAGTTCGGGTCGATTCCCAGTTCCCTGATGAGCAGCGCGCTCAGACCGGGGGTCAGGAAGCCGGTGGACGACACGCACACTAGGTAGCGCACGTCCGAGAGGTCGGCCTGCGCCTCCTTGAGGCAGGCCATCAGGGCCCGGGAGCCCATGTCGACGCCGTTCTCGCGGTGCTTGGCGAGCAGCCGGCCCTGGGTCTCCATGAGGCGCGAACCGTCGGGCAGTTCGGGCGGCAGGGTCAAAAACCGGCCGTCGATGGCGCTGTTGAGATATATCGAGCGAATCTTCGGATCGGTGACCCGGAATGTTTCAAGCAGCTCTTCCTGGGTGTAATAGTTCGGTGGAGTGGCGGTTCCCGAGCCGATGATCCGGGGAAGTTCTCCCGCGAGACCGAAAGGGGCCTTGACGGTCACGGCGGAGGGACCGATAGCGCTCTCAAGGGTGCTTGTCAATTGTCCTCCTAGGAGACAAGGCAGGCGACGGCCGCCGACACCCGCACCCTAGGTGTCACCCCCGTGCACCGGAATCCCCCTAAGGGGGCCGCGCCGGCACAAGGGGGCTCTTTCCGGGGCCGTTTAGGGGTGGACTGGGGGTGCCGGGGGGCACCCCTCGCTGCCCAGAATGAACGTGCGGGCGTGTTGATCATGTGTCTCTTGCCGCCGCGCCCGGGGCCACCGCCTCCGGAGCCGCGAAGCGCCCGCCCGACCAAGGGGGTAGTCCAGCAGATGGTGCGCCAGGAGCTGATTCGTCCACTGCCGGACGTACTGCGTACCCAGGCGGCCCGGTACGGCGGCAAGACCGCCTACCGGGACGAGCGGCGCGCCGTCGACTACGCCGGACTGGACCGTGTCACGCGCCGCATCGGCGGACACCTCGCCGGGCTGGGCCTGCGACGCGGCGAGCGGGTCGTGCTCCTGGTCGGCAACCGGGTCGAGTTCGTGGAGGCCTTCCTCGCCGTCACCCGGGCCGCGGGGGTCGCGGTCCCGGTCAACCCGCACGCCGCTCCCGCGGAGATCGCCCACATCCTGACCGACAGCGGCGCGACCGCGCTGATCACCGAACGCTCGCGGCTGGGCAGGCTGGACCCCGAGACCGTGCCGCACCTGGTTGTCCTGCTCGACGACGGCGACGCGTACAACGAAGGCGACGTCTACGGCGAAGGTGACGCCCACGACGAAGGCACGGGCGCGGCGCACGACGAGCCCGGCACGTACGGCGAGGCCGCCGCCGGCCCGCACGCCTACCGGACACTCGCTGCGACGGACCCCGCCCAGGAGCCGCCGGACGACCTCGGGCTCGACGAGATCGCCTGGTCGCTGTACACCTCCGGCACCACAGGGCGCCCCAAGGGAGTGCTCGCGACCCAGCGGCACGCGCTCTGGTCCGTGGCCACCGCCTACTCCTCCGTCTTCGGGCTCGACGAGGACGACCGCCTGCTCTGGCCGCTGCCCCTCTTCCACAGCCTCGCGCACGTCATGTGCGTCGTCGGCGCCGTCTCCGTCGGCGCCACCACGCGGATCCTGCCCGGGTACTCGGCCGACGACGTCCTCGACGCCCTGCGCGCGGAACCCTGCACGACGCTCGTCGGCGTGCCCGCGGTGTACGAGCAGATCCTGCGCGCCGCACGCGACGGCGAACTGGACACCTCGGCCCTGCGCGCCTGCCTGGTGACCGGTGCCGGCGCGAGCCCCGCGCTGCGCCGCTCCTTCGTCGAGACCTTCGGGATCGCGCTGACCGACAGCTACGGCAGCACCGAGACCTCCGGCGCGATCACCATGTCCCCGCCCGGCCAGCTGGTGCCGCACGGCTCGTGCGGCCTGCCGCTGCCCGGCCTCTCGCTGCGGTTCGTCGACCCCCACACCGGCCGCGACGTCGCGGAGCCCGGCACCGAGGGCGAGATCTGGGTCAACGCGCCGAACGTGATGCTCGGTTACCACGACCGCCCCGAGGAGACCGAGCAGGCGCTGCGCGACGGCTGGTACCGCACCGGCGACCTCGGCGTACGCGACACCCACGGCTTCGTCACCCTCACCGGCCGTCTCAAGGAACTCATCATCCGGGGCGGCGAGAACATCCACCCCGGCGAGGTCGAGGACGCCCTGCGCGGACCGGGCGTCCGGGACGTGGCGGTGGCGGGACAGGCCGACGAGATCCTCGGCGAGGTGCCCGTCGGCTACCTCGTCGTCGACGAGCACACCGGCCTGCGCCCCGACGACCTCCTCGCGGCGGCGGCCGACCGGCTGGCCGCCTACAAGTTGCCCGACCGCCTCTACGCGATCACCTCGATCCCCCGCACCGGCTCCGGAAAGGTGACCCGCCGGGCCCTCGCCGGACTCCCCGCCCGGCTGCTCACCGTGAGCGGAGCGGGCCACCCGGCACTGCTGCGCCCGACCGGGAACGGGGCAGGCCACGAGCGCGTGCCCGCCGCCGCACTGCGCCCGGTGGGAACGGGAACGGTCCTGCTCAACGGCCCCGACGCCGCACTGCTCGCGCCGCTCGCGGACCACCTGACGGACGCGCAAGGCATGACGGCCGTCGTCTCCACGAAGCCGCCGGCCATCGCGCTGCGCGAACTGGGCCGGACGCCCGACGCGGCCGTCGTCGTGACCGGGCCCGACACCGCCCTCGCCGGACCGGAGGCCGCCGAGTGCGCCGCGGCCCTCGGCACGGGCCGGCTCGTGCTCATCGCGCCCGACGGCGAACCGCCCGCCGACCAGCCCGACGCGGCACACCCCCTCCTCGCCGCACGGCGCGCCGCCGGCCTGCCGGCCGTGCTCCTCGCCTGCCGGCTGTGGACCGAGGACGACGAGACCGTCGCCCCCTCCGGCCAGGACTCCCTCCCGATGACCACCCGCCAGGGCCTGGACGCCCTGGACGTCGCCCTGGGCGGCGACGAACCCGTCCTGTGGGCCGTACGCCGCGACGATCACGACGGGCCCACCGGCCTCCCCGAGTCCGATCCGGCCGCCGTCGCCGCGCTGCGCGCCCGGGTCACCGCCCTGACCGCCGACCGGCGCGAAGCCCTGCTGCTCGACCTGGTGCTCGACGCGGTCGCCGCACTGACCGGGCGGCGCGACATCGACCCCGACCGCGCCTTCAAGGCACTCGGCTTCGACTCCGCCCTCGCCGTGCGGCTGCGCAACGCGGCGGCCGCCGCGACCGGCCTCCACCTGCCCACCGCTATCGTCTTCGACCACCCGACGCCCACCGAACTCGCCGCCGAGCTGCTCGCCAGACTGACCGGGACCGTACGCAAGACCGCCGCACCGGCCCTGCGGAGGAGCACCGCACAGCCGGACGAACCGATCGCGATCGTCGGCATCGGCTGCCGCTATCCCGGCGGCATCGGCTCACCCGACGAACTCTGGGACCTGGTTCTGGCCGAGCGCGAGGGCCTCGGCCCGTTCCCCACCGACCGTGACTGGGACCTCGCGGACCTCATCGACGACGACCCCGGCGCGGCCGGCACCAGCTACGTCGGCACCGGCGGATTCCTCTACGACGCCGCCGACTTCGACGCCGCCTTCTTCGGCATCTCCCCCCGCGAGGCGCTGGCCATGGACCCGCAGCAGCGGCTGCTGCTGGAAGTCGCCTGGGAGGCCGTCGAACGCGCCCGGATCGCCCCGGACACGCTCAAGGGCAGCCGCACCGGCGTGTTCACCGGAGCGATGTTCCACGACTACCTCTCCCGGCTGACGTCCGTCCCCGAGGACATCGAGGGATACCTGGGCACCGGCGGCGCCGGAAGCGTGGTCTCCGGCCGCATCGCCTACCTGCTCGGGCTCGAAGGCCCGGCCGTCACCGTCGACACGGCCTGCTCGTCGTCGCTGGTGGCACTGCACCTGGCGGCCCAGTCGCTGCGCCAGGGCGAGTGCGACCTCGCCCTCGCCGGTGGTGTCGCGGTCATGGCGACACCCACCACCTTCGTCGAGTTCAGCCGCCAGCGCGGCCTCGCGCCCGACGGCCGCTGCAAGCCCTTCGCGGCGGCGGCCGACGGCACCGGCTGGTCCGAGGGCGCCGGACTCCTCGTCGTCGAGCGGCTCTCCGACGCCCGGCGCCTCGGCCACCCCGTACTGGCCGTACTGCGCGGCTCGGCGATCAACCAGGACGGCGCCTCCAACGGGCTGAGCGCACCCAGCGGCCCCTCCCAGCAACGGGTGATCGACTCGGCGCTGACCGCCGCCGGGCTCACCCGGGCGGACGTGGACGCCGTCGAGGCACACGGCACCGGCACCGCCCTGGGCGACCCGATCGAGGCCCAGGCACTGCTCTCCGCCTACGGCCACGACCGCGACGAACCGCTCTGGCTCGGCTCGATCAAGTCCAACATCGGCCACACCCAGGCCGCGGCGGGCGTCGCCGGGATCATCAAGATGATCCAGGCCATGCGGCACGGCACACTCCCCAGGACCCTGCACGTCGACGCGCCCACCCCGCACGTGGACTGGAACTCCGGCAACGTCCGGCTGCTCACCGCGGCCCGCCCCTGGCCCGAGTCCGGCCGACCGCGCCGCGCGGGTGTCTCCTCCTTCGGCATCAGCGGCACCAACGCCCACGTCATCCTGGAGCAGGCGCCCGAGCACGAACAACGCCCCGGCATCAGCCTGCCCGTCGCCCCCACGCCGGTGTCCGCGAAATCCCCCGAGGCACTGGACGCCCTGGCCGAAACGGTCGCCGGACTCGACGGCGACCCGGCCGACCTGGGCCTGTCCACGGCCGTGACCCGATCGGCGTTCGACCACCGAGCCGTCCTGTGGCCCGGCGTCCGGATCGACGGCGTCGCCGTACGCGGCCGCACCGCCTTCACCTTCACCGGCCAGGGCGCCCAGCGCCCCGGCATGGGACGCGAACTCCACGCCGCCTTCCCGGCGTTCGCCCGCGCCTTCGACGAGGTCTGCGCCCACCTGCCGGACACCGTACGGACCGCGGTACTCGGCGACGACGCCACCCTCCTGGACCGGACCCGCAACGCCCAGCCCGCGCTCTTCGCCGTCGAGGTGGCGCTGTACCGGCTGTTCGCCTCGTGGGGCGTCACCCCCGACGTGCTGATCGGCCACTCCGTCGGCGAGCTGGCCGCCGCCCACGTCGCCGGCGTCTGGTCCCTCGAGGACGCCTGCCGCATCGTCGTGGCCCGCGGCGCCCTGATGGACGCCCTGCCCGAGGGCGGCGGCATGCTGGCCGTACGGGCGAGCGAGGAGCGGGTACGCGCGCTGCTGCTCCCCGACACCGGCATCGCCGCGGTCAACGGCCCGGACGCGCTGGTCGTCTCGGGCACGAACGACGCGCTCGACCGGCTCGCCGCTTCCCTGGAGGCGCTGGAGGCCGACGGCGTACGCTCCCGGCGACTGCGGGTCAGCCACGCCTTCCACTCCCACCTGATGGAACCGATGCTCGACGGGTTCCGGACCGTGGTGCAGGCCGCGCGGAGCCACCCACCGGCCATCGACGTGATCCCCACCGGCGGAACGGACACGACCGGCGACTGGAGCGACCCCGAGTACTGGGTCGCCCAGGTCCGCAACCCGGTGCGCTTCGCCGACGCCGTCCTGGCCGCCCCCGACGTGACACGCTGGCTGGAGATCGGCCCCGACCCGGTCCTGACCGCACTCGTCGCCCAGACGTCCGACGCACCGCTGACCGTGCCCACCCTCCGCGCCGGCCGCGGCGAGGCCGAGACGGCGGTGTCCGCGCTGGGCGCCCTGTGGGCACACGGCGCCGAGGCCGACTGGGCCGCCTACTTCGACGGCGCCCGCACCACCGACCTGCCCACCTACCCCTTCCAGCGGCGACGTTACTGGCTCCCCTCCGGCGACGCCGGGGCCGACGTCACCACCGCCGGTCTGCGGGCCGCCGCCCACCCACTGCTCGGCGCGGTCGTCGGCCTCGCCGACACCGGCTCCGTCGTCCTCTCCGGCCGGCTCTCGCTCGCCGGTCACCCGTGGCTGACCGGCCACACGGTCCGGGGACAGGTCGTCCTGCCCGGCTCGGCGTTCGTCGAACTCGCCCTGCGGGCCGGTGACGAGACCGGCTGCGGTCTCATGCAGGAACTCACCCTGGCGGCGCCGCTCGTGCTGCGGCACGGCGAGGCCGTCCAGATCCAGGTGACCGCCGACGCCCCCGCACCGGACGGCACCCGCGCACTCGCCGTCCACGCCCGCACCGAGACCGACGAGGAGTGGACCAGGCACGCGACCGGCCTGCTCGCGCCCGAACCGGCCGCGGCCCCCTCCGACGACTTCGGCACCTGGCCGCCCGAAGGAGCCCAGCCGGTCGAGATCGGCGACTTCTACGCCGACCGGGCCGCGGCCGGCCTCGGCTACGGACCCGACTTCCAGGGCCTGCGCGCCGCCTGGCGGCACGGCGACGACGTCTACGCCGAAGTCGTACTGCCCGAGGCCCGCGCGGCCGAAGCCTTCATCGTGCACCCCGCCCTCCTCGACGCGGCCCTGCACGCCATGGAGTTCGGCCCGCACACCAACCAACCGGGCCAGGTCCTGCTGCCGTTCTCCTGGACCGTGGTCAGCGCCGCCGCATCCGGAGCGACCGCCCTGCGGGTACGGATCTCACCCGCCGACGGCGACGCCATCGACATCACGGCCACCGACCTCACGGGCGCCCCCGTGCTCCGTATCGGCTCCCTGACCATGCGGCCCGCGACCGCCCCGACGGCACACCACCCCCTCTACCGGGTCGCCTGGGAACCCGCGCCGGTGCTCGAACCCGCCGACACCGCCCACTGGGTGACGATCGGCCACGCACTGCCCGGCCTCGGCCTCCCGCACTTCCGCACACCGGCCGAACTCGGCGCCGACACCGCGGCGGGCACCGTCCGCCCCGACCGCATCGTGCTGGCACCGGACCTGCGCGCCGACACGGCCGACCGCGCCGCCGCCGCACGGGACGCCACGACCGAGACCGTCGCGCTGATCGCCCAGTGGCTCGGCGAAGAGCACCTCCAGGACACCCGCCTCGTCGTCGTCACCTCCCGCGCGACCGGCACGGCACCCGACCCCGCGGCCTGCGCGGTGTGGGGCGCGGTGCGCTCCGCCCAGTCGGAGAACCCCGGCCGGATCGCCCTCGTCGACACCGGGGCCGGTGCCGAGGACACCGGCGTCAGCGCCCTGTCCGCCGCCGTCGGAGCGGGCGAGGACGAGAGCGCCGTACGGGACGGACGCGTCGAGGTGCCGCGCCTGGTCCCCGTCCCGCAGGACCTGCCGACGCCACCGGCCGGACCGTGGCGCCTGACCTCGACCGGCACCGGCACCCTCGACGGGCTGACCATCACCCCCGCCCCCGAGGCGGCCCGCCCGCTGGCCCCCGGCCAGGTGCGGATCGACGTACGCGCCGCCGGCGTGAACTTCCGGGACGCCATGTCGGTACTCGGGATGTATCCGGGTGCGGTGGAGTTGGGTGGTGAGGGTGCTGGTGTGGTGTCCGAGACGGGTCCTGGTGTGGTGGGGGTGCGGGTCGGGGACCGGGTGATGGGGATGGCGTCGGGTGCGTTCGGGCCGGTGGTGGTTGCGGATGCGCGGATGGTGTGCCGGGTGCCTGAGGGGTGGTCGTGGGAGCAGGCGGCTTCGGTGCCGATTGTGTTTTTGACGGCTTGGTATGCGTTGCGTGATCTGGGTGGGGTCGGGGTGGGGGACCGGGTGTTGGTTCATGCCGCGGCTGGTGGTGTGGGGATGGCGGCGGTGCAGATCTGCCGGTATTTGGGTGCGGAGGTGTATGCGACCGCGTCGGAGGGCAAGTGGGATGTCCTTCGGGGGATGGGTGTTCCGGAGGAGCGGATCGCCAGTTCCCGTTCGGTGGACTTCGGCACTGCCTTCGGTGGGGCGTCCGATGGGGTGTCCGGTGGCGTGGATGTGGTGCTGAACTCGCTGGCCGGTGAGTTCGTGGACGTGTCGCTCGGACTGCTGAGCGAGGGTGGCCGGTTCCTGGAGATGGGCAAGACCGATGTCCGGGACGCGGCGGCGGTGGACCGGTCCCATCCCGGCGTCACCTACCAGGCCTTCGACCTGGTCGACGCCGGCCCCGAGCGGACCGCCGAGATGTTCGACGAGCTGCTGACCCTCTTCACGGCCGGAACACTGGAACCGCTGCCTGTCCGGACCTGGGAGTTGTCGCGGGCGCGGGAGGCGTTCCGGTTCGTCTCCCAGGCCCGCCACATCGGCAAGGTCGCACTGACCATCCCGTCCGCCCTTCCCTTCGGCGACGGCGCCGTCCTGGTGACCGGCGGCACGGGCACGCTCGGCGCCCTCACGGCCCGCCACCTGGCCGAGCACCACGGCGTACGACACCTGGTGCTGGCGAGCCGCCGGGGCCCTGCCGCTCCGGGCGCCACCGAACTGGTCGCCGACCTGGCCGAGTTGGGTGCGCACGCCGAGACGGTGGCCGTCGACCTCGGCGACCGTGCCGAGGTGGAAGCCCTGACCGCCGGACGCACCTTCACCGCGGTCGTCCACTGCGCCGGCATCACCGACGACGGCGTCATCGCCACCCTCACCCCGCGGCAGGTGACCGCGGTCATGCGGGCCAAGGCCGACGCCGCCTGGAACCTGCACGAGGCGACCCGCCACCACGACCTGCGCGCGTTCGTCCTGTTCTCGTCGGCGGCCGGAGTGTTCGGCAACGCCGGACAGGCGGGCTACGCCGCAGCCAACCGCTTCCTCGACGCCCTGGCCGCCCACCGACAGGCCCTCGGCCTGCCCGCCGTCTCCATCGCCTGGGGCCTGTGGGAACAGGCCAGCGCGATGACCGCGGGCCTCGACGCCGCCCACGCCCGCCGGACCGCACGCGACGGCATGATCGCGCTCACCGTCGAACAGGGCCTGACCCTGCTCGACGCGGCCGTCGGCCAGGCCGAACCGGGTGTCGTGGCGACCCGCCTCGACCTGACCGCGCGGGCGAACGTGCCGGGCCTGATGCACCGGCTGGTCCGTGTCGCACCGCGGCGGGCCGTCGCCGGTACGGGCAGCACCCCCGACCTGACCTCCCTCAGCCCGGCCGAGCGCGAAAGCGAACTCATCACCCTGGTCAGGCAGACCATGGCCACCGTGCTCGGTCACGCCGACGCGGCAGCCCTCTCCCTCGACAGCAGCTTCAAGGAACTCGGCTTCGACTCCCTCACGGCCGTCGAACTGCGCAACGCGCTCACCGCCGCCAGCGGTCTCCGCCTGCCCGCCACCATGATCTTCGACTACCCCACGCCGGGGTCGCTCGTCTCCCACCTGGCGGGTGGACTGGAGCCGTCGCCCGCGACCGCGCGCCCCGAGTCCCCGCACCCGACCGGTGACGCCTCCGACGACGACGCGCTCGCGATCGTCGGCATGGGCTGCCGCCTGCCCGGCGGCATCACCTCGCCCGACGCGCTGTGGCGGCTCCTGGTGAACGGCGGGGAGGGACTCGGCGGACTCCCCGACGACCGCGGCTGGAACCTCGGCACGCTGGTCGACCCCGACCCCGATGCCATCGGCACCACCTACGCCACAAGCGGTGCGTTCCTCTACGACGCCGCCGAGTTCGACGCCTCGTTCTTCGGCATCTCCCCGCGCGAGGCGCTGGCGATGGACCCGCAGCAGCGGCTGCTCCTGGAAACCTCGTGGCAGGCGATCGAACACGCCGGGATCGACCCGCACCGGCTGAGCGGCAGCCGCACCGGTGTGTTCACCGGCGTCATCAGCAACGACTACACCGTGCCGCTGCGAGCAGGCCGCCGCGACCACGTCGAGGGACACGTCCTGGCCGGGACCGCCGTCAGCGTCGCCTCGGGCCGTATCGCGTACACCTTCGGCTTCGAGGGCCCCGCGGTCTCCGTGGACACGGCGTGCTCGTCGTCGCTGGTCGCCCTGCACCTCGCCGGCCAGTCCCTGCGCCAGGGCGAGTGCGACCTGGCCCTGGTCGGCGGCGCGACGGTCATGTCGACGCCGGAGGTCTTCGTGGAGTTCAGCCGCCAGCGGGGGTTGTCTCCGGATGGGCGGTGCAAGGCGTTCGGTGCGTCGGCCGACGGGACGGGCTGGGGCGAGGGCGTTGGTGTCCTGCTGGTCGAGCGGTTGTCGGATGCGCGTCGTAACGGGCATCGGGTGCTTGCGGTGGTGCGGGGGAGTGCGGTCAATCAGGACGGTGCGTCGAACGGGTTGACGGCTCCGAACGGTCCGTCGCAGCAGCGGGTGATTCGGCAGGCGTTGGCGAGTGCCGGTGTGTCGGCTGCTGAGGTGGATGCGGTGGAGGCGCACGGGACGGGCACGTCGTTGGGTGACCCGATCGAGGCGCAGGCGCTGCTGGCGACGTACGGTCAGGAGCGGGCCGAGGAACGCCCCCTGTGGCTCGGTTCGTTGAAGTCGAACATTGGTCATACGCAGGCGGCTGCGGGTGTTGCTTCGATCATCAAGATGGTGGAGGCGATGCGGCATGGTGTGCTGCCGAAGACCCTGCACGTGGACGAGCCTTCGTCACATGTGGACTGGGCTTCGGGTGAGGTGCGGCTGCTGACCGAGGCCGTGGAGTGGCCGGAGACGGGTCGTCCGCGCCGGGCGGGCGTCTCGTCGTTCGGGATCAGCGGTACGAATGCCCACGTCATCCTGGAGCAGGGCCCTGAGGAGCGGGCTGAGGAACCGGTTGAGGTTGCGCCGGTGGTGTTGTGGCCGGTGTCGGCGAAGTCGGCCGAGGCGGTTGAGGAGTTCGTTGCCGGACTCGGCCGGTTGGACGCTCCTGCGGAGGGTGTTGCCCGTTCACTCGCTCTGCGTTCTCGGTTTGATCACCGTGCGGTGGTGTGGCCGGGCGGTGATGTGCGCGGGGTGGTGCGTGGCGGTGGCTTGGCCGCGTTGTTCACGGGTCAGGGTGCGCAGCGGGTCGGTATGGGTCGTGAGCTCTACGGCAAGTTCCCCGTTTTTGCTGCCGCGTTTGACGAGGTGTGCGCCGGTCTTGAGGTGCGGGACGACGAGCTGCTGGATCGGACGGTGCATGCGCAGGCTGCGTTGTTCGCGGTTGAGGTGGCGTTGTTCCGGTTGCTGGAGTCGTGGGGTGTGCGGCCGGATGTGCTGATCGGTCATTCGGTGGGTGAGCTGGCTGCGGCGCATGTGGCGGGTGTGTGGTCGTTGGAGGATGCGTGCCGGGTGGTGGCGGCGCGGGGCCGGCTGATGGACGCACTGCCGGAGGGCGGTGGCATGGTCGCCCTGCGGATGGGCGAGGTGGACGCGCTCGCTGCGATCGAGGGTCGGCCGGGTGTCGGGCTCGCTGCGGTCAACGGCCCCTCCTCGGCGGTCGTTTCTGGTCCTCTCGATGCGCTGGAGGGTTTGGACGGTAAGCGTCTCAACGTCAGCCATGCGTTCCACTCCGCGCTGATGGAGCCGATGCTGGACGACTTCCGTGCCGTGCTGGAGTCGGTGGAGTTCGGTGAGCCGACGTTGCGGTATGAGGCCACGGCCTTGTGTGGGCTTGGTTGGTCGGATGCGGAGTACTGGGTCCAGCAGGTGCGTGAGCCGGTCCGTTTCCTGGATGCCGTGAAGGCGGCAGATGCTTCCGCGTGGGTGGAGGTGGGCCCGGATGCGGTGCTGTCCGCCTTGGTCGCGGGCATCCGCGACGACGAGCCGGTGCTGGCGCCGTGCCTGCGCAAGGGCCAGGACGAGACCGACACCTTCGTCACCGCCCTGGCCACCCTGTGGACGTCCGGCATCGAACTCGACTGGGCCACCCAGTACACGGGAGCCCGCCCCGTCGACCTGCCGACCTACCCCTTCCAGCACGAACGCTACTGGCCGGAGCGGCCAGTAGCCGGCGGTGGAGACCTCACTTCCGTGGGGATCGACCGGGTGGAGCATCCGCTGCTCGCCACCGTGCTGCACGACCCCGAGACCGGTGGAGCGACCTTCACCGGGATGCTGGCGGCCACGGAACACGCTTGGCTGGCCGATCACGTGGTCGCGGACACGATCGTGCTTCCGGGCACGGCCTTCCTCGAGATGGCGCTGCTGGCCGGCGCCGAGCTGGACACCGAGCGCGTCGAGGAACTCGTCATCGAGACTCCCCTCGCCCTGTCCGGGGAAGTCGCGGTGCGGGTCGCCGTCGGCGGGGCCGGTGACGACGGGCAGCGGGAGATCACCATCCATTCCCGGGGTACCGGTGACTGGCTCCGGCATGCCAAGGGCGTCCTGGCACCGATGGTCGGAGTCGGACAGGCGAGCACCTGGAGTTCGGCGTGGCCGCCGGCCGGTGCGGAGCCTGTCGCCGTCGACGGGCACTACGCGTCCTTCGCTGAGGCCGGACTCGACTACGGTCCCGCATTCCGAGGGCTGCGGGCGGCCTGGCGGGACGGGGACGCGGTGCTGGCCGACGTCGGGCTCCCGGCCGAGGGCGGGGAAGCCACGCCGTACGGCCTGCACCCGGCTCTGCTGGACGCCGCGCTTCACCCGATCGGCCTGCTCCGTCCCGAGACCAGTGCCGAAGCGTTCATGCCCTTCCTGTGGCGGGGCGTCGAACTCCACCTGAGCGGCGCGTCCGAGATACGCGCCCGTATCGTCGCCGACGGAGACGACACCGCGCTGTCCCTCTACGACGCGCACGGAGATCGGGTCGCCACGGTCGAGTCGATGGTGCTGCGGCCCGCGGCCGTGCCTGAACGGCAGGGGCTGTACCGGCTCGCGTGGCAGCCCGTCACCTCGCTCGGCCAGGACGAAGGGGTCCAGGTCGTGCGAGCGGAGTCGGCCGCGCAGGTCCTCTCGGTTCTGCGGGAGAGCACCGACGACTGGATCGTGATCGTGACGCACCGGGCCGTGGCCGTCGCCGACGAAGATGTCGACCCCGGTCAAGCCGCCGTCTGGGGCCTGGTCCGAGCGGCCCAGCTGGAGACGCCGGACCGCTTCACCCTGCTCGACATCGACATCGACATCGACATCGACATCGCCACGGGATTCGTCGGGGTTCCGCTGGTGCCCGGCGAGGGGCAACTCGCCGTCCGGGACTCGGTCGTGCTGACTCCCCGGCTGACAGCCGTCGGTCCGGGTGAGCAGGAGACAGGGTTCGGTGACGGCGCCGTGCTGGTCACCGGGGGTACCGGTGCACTGGGCGCTCTGGTGGCGCGACACCTTGTCGTCGGGCACGGGGTCACCGACCTGGTGCTGGCCTCGCGCCGCGGGCCGGATGTCCCGGGCGCCGACGCGCTGAAGGCAGAGCTGGTCGGGCGCGGCGCCCGCGTGCGGATCGTCGCGTGTGATGTGGCGGACCGCGACCAGGTCGCGGACCTCCTGGCGGCTCACCGTGTCACCGCAGTCGTGCACGCCGCAGGCGTCACCGACGACGCGATGATCGAGTCTCTGACCGAAGAGCGCCTGGCCGGGGTGATGGCCGCCAAGGCCGATGCGGCCCGGCATCTGGACGAGTTGGGCGGAGACGACCTCGCGGCGTTCGTGTTGTTCTCCTCGACGGCTGCCGTCCTGGGGAACGCCGGCCAAGCGGCCTACGCGGCCGCCAACGGCTACCTCGACGGCCTAGCGGCCCACCGCGCGTCCCGCGGTCGTGCCGCGACGTCGATCGCATGGGGGCCCTGGGAGGAGGGACTGGCCGCGGACCTGTCCGCCGTTCACGTCGCCCGCATGCGCCGCAACGGCATCGACCGGCTCACGGCGGAACGCGGTCTGGATCTCTTCGACCAGGCTCTGAGCAGCGGGCTTCCGGTCGTCACCGCCCTGGCCCTGGACCAAGCCGCGGCTGTGGCTCCCCTCGCGCTGATGAGCCGGCGGAGCAGGCCGCGCAGGGCCGCCGCCGTGCGTGGTGCCGTCCCCGCGGCAGCCGCACGACTCGCTGCACTGCCGCCCGCCGAGTTGGCCGAGGCCGTCCGCGGGCTCGTGGCCGCCGAGGTCGCCGGTGTCCTCGGGCACGCCTCCGGGAGCGTGCGACTCGACCGTTCCTTCAAGGAGATCGGTCTCGACTCCCTGACGGCGGTGGAGCTGCGCAACCGGCTCAACGCCACGACCGGACTGAAGCTGTCGGCGACCCTGGCGTTCGATCACCCGAGCCCTGCCGCGCTCGCCGAGCACCTGATCGAGGAACTCACCGGCGACGCGCGTCGGCAGGACGGCGCCGCGGCGACGGCCACCGCGTACGACGGTGACCCCATTGTGATCGTCGGGATGAGCTGCCGCTTCCCCGGCGGCGTCCGCACTCCCGAAGACCTGTGGCTGTTGACACGCGATGGCGACGAGGCGATCGGTGGCTTCCCCGTCGACCGTGGCTGGGACGCCGCTGCTCTCTTCGACGCCGATCCGGACGCCGTCGGCCACACTTACTCCACGGAGGGTGGATTCCTCTACGACGCGGCGGAGTTCGACGCCTCGTTCTTCGGGATCGCGCCGCGTGAGGCGTTGGCGATGGACCCGCAGCAGCGGCTGCTTCTGGAGTCGTCGTGGGAGGCGTTCGAGCGCGCGGGCATCGACCCTGCCTCGCTGCGTGGCAGCCGCACCGGCGTCTTCACCGGCGTCATGTACCACGACTACTCCTCCCGGATAGCCCAGGTGCCCGACGAGATCGAGGGCTACCTGGGGACGGGCAACTCGGGCAGTGTGGCGTCGGGTCGGGTCTCGTACACCTTTGGTTTCGAGGGTCCGGCGATGACGGTGGACACGGCATGTTCGTCGTCTCTGGTGAGCCTGCACCTCGCGGCGCAGGCACTGCGACAGGGCGAGTGCGACTTGGCCCTGGCCGGCGGTGTGACCGTCATGTCGACGCCCGAGACCTTCGTGGAGTTCAGCCGCCAACGCGGACTGTCCTCGGACGGGCGGTGCAAGGCGTTCGGTGCGTCGGCCGATGGTGTGGGCTGGGGCGAGGGCGTTGGTGTCCTGCTGGTCGAGCGGTTGTCGGATGCGCGTCGCAACGGGCATCGGGTCCTTGCGGTGGTGCGGGGGAGTGCGGTCAATCAGGACGGTGCGTCGAACGGGTTGACGGCTCCGAACGGTCCGTCGCAGCAGCGGGTGATCCGGCAGGCCCTGTCCAGCGCCGGTCTGTCGCCCGCCGAGGTCGACGCGGTCGAGGGCCATGGGACGGGGACCACGTTGGGTGACCCGATCGAGGCGCAGGCGCTGTTGGCGACGTACGGCCAAGAGCGGGTGGAGGGTGTGCCGTTGTGGCTGGGGTCGCTGAAGTCGAACATCGGCCACACTCAGGCGGCTGCCGGTGTCGGCGGGATCATCAAGATGGTCGAGGCGATGCGGCATGGTGTGCTGCCGAAGACCCTGCACGTGGAGGAGCCGTCGCCGCATGTGGACTGGGCTTCGGGTGAGGTGCGGCTGCTGACCGAGGCCGTGGAGTGGCCGGAGACAGGCCGTCCGCGCCGGGTGGGTGTCTCCTCGTTCGGATTCAGTGGCACCAACGCCCACGTCATCCTCGAACAGGCTCCTGACGAGGAGCCGGTCGCACAGCCGACGGATAGTGCTCCGGTGACGTTGTGGCCGGTGTCGGCCAAGTCGTCGGACGCGGCTCAGCAGTTGGTAGACGTGCTGAGCGATGTGGACGCTCCTGCTGAGGGTGTTGCCCGTTCGCTGGTGTCGCGTTCTCGGTTTGATCATCGTGCGGTGGTGTGGCCGGGTGGTGATGTGCGCGGAACGGTACGTGGCGGTGGTCTGGCCGCGTTGTTCACGGGTCAGGGTGCGCAGCGGGTCGGTATGGGTCGTGAGCTCTACGGCAAGTTCCCCGTTTTTGCTGCCGCGTTTGACGAGGTGTGCGCCCGTCTTGAGGTGCGCGATGACGAGCTGCTGGATCGGACGTTGCACGCGCAGGCCGCGTTGTTCGCGGTTGAGGTGGCGCTGTTCCGGCTGCTCGAATCGTGGGGTGTGCGGCCGGATGTGCTGATCGGTCACTCGGTGGGTGAGCTGGCTGCGGCCCATGTGGCGGGTGTGTGGTCGTTGCAGGACGCCTGCCGGGTCGTTGCGGCGCGGGGCCGGCTGATGGACGCACTGCCCGAGGGTGGCGGCATGGTCGCCCTGCGCATGAGCGAGACGGACGCGCTCGCCGCGATCGAGGGTCGTCCCGGGGTGGGTCTCGCTGCGGTCAACGGCCCGGCGTCGGTTGTGGTGTCAGGGCCTCTCGATGCGCTGGAAGGTCTGGACGGCAAGCGTCTCAACGTCAGCCATGCTTTCCACTCCACGCTGATGGAGCCCATGCTGGACGACTTCCGTGCCGTGCTGGAGTCGGTCGAGTTCGCCGAGCCGTCGATGCGGTACCAGGCCACGGCCTCGTGCGAACTGGGTTGGTCGGATGCGGAGTACTGGGTCCAGCAGGTCCGCGAGCCGGTCCGTTTCCTTGACGCCGTGAACGCGGCAGACGCTTCCACGTGGCTGGAGGTCGGCCCCGACGCCGTACTGACCGCCTTGGTCGCGGGCATCCGCGACGACGAGCCGGTGCTGGCGCCGTGCCTGCGCAAGGGTCAGGACGAGACCGACACCTTCGTCACCGCCCTGGCCACCCTGTGGACGTCCGGCATCGAACTCGACTGGGCCGCCCAGTACCCCGGCGCCCAGCGTGTGGAACTGCCGACCTACCCCTTCCAACGCCAGCGCTACTGGCTCGACGCCCCCGAGGTGTCGGCCGGAGTTGGTGGGACGGGCCTTGAGGAGGCGGGCCACCCTCTGCTCGGCGCCGTCGTACGAGTGGCGGGATCCGACAGCGTCCTGCTCACCGGACGGGTGTCGGTAGACACGCACCCCTGGCTCGCGGACCACCGGGTGGCGGGCACCGTGATCCTTCCCGGCACCGCCCTGGTCGAGCTGGCGCTGCGCGCCGGTGACGAGGTCGGGTTGCACCGCATCGAGGACCTCACCATGGAGGAACCGCTGGTTCTGCCCGGCACGGGCGAGGTCAAGCTTCAGGTGACCGTGGCGGCGCCCGATCCCGAGGGCCGCAGGGAGATCGCCGTCTACGCCCGTACAACGGCGGATGCTCCCTGGACGCGTCACGCTGCCGGAGCCCTCGCCACCGGGTCGGTGCCCAGTGCGGGTTCCGAGGACTGGCTGCCGGGGGGTGCCGAGCCCGTCGACGTTGACGACCTGTATGCGGGGCTCGCGGAGTCCGGACTCGCATACGGCCCGGCGTTCCGAGGACTGCAGAACGCATGGCGGCACGGCGACGACGTCTACGGCGAGATCGCCCTGTCAGAGCTGGACGGAACCGGGTACACCCTGCACCCGGCACTCATGGACTCGATTCTCCACCTGGCAGCGGTCCTGCCGAGCGAGCCGGGTACACGACTGCCGTTCAACTGGCGGGGTGTGTCGGCCGCGGCGGGAAGCACCGGGTCCTTGCGCGTCAAGATGTCACCCGGTCTGGTGTTCAGCGCCCTGGACGAGTCCGGACGTACCGTGCTCGCCGTCGAGGAACTGGCCGTACGCGTCCTTGAACCGGGCGCGCTGCGCTCGGCTAGCCGCGACCTGCTGTTCGACCTCGACTGGATGCCCGTCCCCGCTCCGGCCGCTGCCGACCTCGTGTGGTTCGCGACCCTGGACGAGGCTCTGGACCTGCCCGAACTGCCCGAGCTGGTCGCGCTGACCGTGCCCACAGGGGCTCCGGACGAGGTATTGGGGGGTGTGCTCGAACAACTCCAGACGTGGCTCGGCACCGAGCGAACCGGCCAGTCGCGCCTGGTCCTGACGACCCGTGGCGCCGTGGACACCGACGTCGCCGACGTCACCGACGTCGATCCCGTCCATGCCGCGGTCTGGGGCCTGGTGCGCACCGCGATGACCGAACACCCCGACCGGTTCGTACTGGTCGATGGCGACGACCGCACCCTCATCGCGAGCGCTGTCGCGACCGGCGAGTCCCAGACGTCCGTGCGCACGGGAACGGTTCGCGTGCCGCGGCTGGCCCGCGCCGCCGCCGGGGGAGCGGGCGAGCCGGCAGTCGGGGACGGTGCCGTCATGGTGACCGGGGGGACCGGTGCCCTCGGGGCCCTTGTCGCCGAGCACTTGGTCGTACGGTGGGGAGTCCGCGACCTCGTTCTGGTCGGGCGGCGTGGTACGTCCGCCCCTGGCGCGCGGGAGCTCGCCGAGCGACTCACCGGCCTCGGCGCGTCCATCGAGATCGTCGCCTGCGACCTGGGCGACCGGGACGCCGTCGAAGGGCTGCTGGCTCGGCGGGACACGTGGTCGGCGGTACTGCACGCCGCCGGTGTCACCGACGACGGAGTGATCACCGACCTGACGCACGAGAGTCTCCGGAAGGTGTTCGCCGCAAAGGCGGACGCGGCCCGGAACCTGCACGAGCTGACTCAGGACCTCGAGCTGGACGCCTTCGTGCTGTTCTCCTCCATCGCCGCCGTACTCGGCAGCGCCGGGCAGGCCGGCTACGCGGCTGCGAACGCCTACCTGGACGGCCTGGCCGCCCACCGGCGCACGCTCGGTCTGCCCGCCACTTCGATCGTGTGGGGGCCCTGGGAGACCGGGATGGCCGCCGAACTGTCCTCCGCCGACCGGGCCCGCATCGCCCGCTCCGGCGTCCGTGAACTCGGCACCGACGAGGGGCTCGCCCTCCTCGACCGTGCCCTTGCCGGTGGCGCGACCGTCCAGGTGGCGGCCGGCCTCGATCTGGCACCCCGTACGACGGTGCACCCGCTGCTGCGCGCCCTGGTCAGAACCGTCACCCGGCGTCCGGTACCGGTCGTGACGGAGACCGAAGCCCTGCCACTGGTGCGGCGCCTGGTCGCCGGGGCCCTCGGTTACCCGTCGGCCGACGCAGTGGGACCCGATCAGGCCTTCAAGGACCTCGGCTTCGACTCACTGACCTCGATCGAGTTGCGCAACGCCCTCAAGGAAGCCACCGGGCTGCGGTTGCCCGCGACCCTGGTCTTCGATCACCCGACGCCCCGGGCGCTCGCCGCCTACATCGAGGCAGAACTGGGCGGCACCAGCAAGAGCGTCGAGGTACGGGAGCACAGGGCCGTCGCCGATGAGCCGATCGCGATCGTGGGGCTGGGCTGCCGCTTCCCGGGTGGCATCGGTTCCGCCGCGGACCTGTGGCAGGTCGTGACCGGAGGCGTGGACGCGGTCACCGGCTTCCCCGTCGACCGCGGCTGGGACCTCGACGCTCTGTACGACCCCGACCCGGACGCCCGTGGGCACAGCTATGTACGGCACGGTGGCTTCCTGCATGACGCGGCGGAGTTCGACGCCTCGTTCTTCGGGATCGCGCCGCGTGAGGCGTTGGCGATGGACCCGCAGCACCGGTTGCTGCTGGAGTCGTCGTGGGAGGCGTTCGAGCGTGCGGGCATCGACCCGGCCTCGCTGCGCGGCAGCAGCACCGGCGTGTTCACCGGCGTCATGTACCGGGACTATGCCCAAGGAGTGGACCTCGGCGACCTCGAAGGCCTCGTCGGTACGGGCAACGCGGGCAGCGTGGCGTCGGGCCGCATCTCGTACACCTTCGGTTTCGAGGGTCCGGCGATGACGGTGGACACGGCCTGTTCGTCGTCTCTCGTGAGCCTGCATCTTGCGGCGCAGGCGCTGCGGCACGGCGAGTGCGACCTCGCGCTGGCCGGCGGTGTGACCGTCATGTCGACGCCCGAAGCCTTCGTGGAGTTCAGCCGTCAGCGCGGACTCTCCCCCGACGGCCGGGTGAAGGCCTTCGGTGCCGCAGCGGACGGCACCGCGTGGTCGGAGGGCGTGGGCATGCTGGTGCTGGAGCGGCTGTCGGATGCGCGTCGCAACGGGCACCGGGTGCTTGCGGTGGTCCGGGGCAGCGCGGTCAATCAGGATGGCGCCTCCAATGGCCTGACCGCCCCCAATGGTCCGTCGCAGCAGCGGGTGATCCGGCAGGCGTTGGCGAGTGCCGGTGTGTCGGCTGCTGAGGTGGATGCGGTGGAGGCGCACGGGACGGGGACGTCGTTGGGCGATCCGATCGAGGCGCAGGCGCTGTTGGCCACCTACGGCCAGGAGCGGACGGATGAACGTCCGCTGTGGTTGGGGTCGCTGAAGTCGAACATTGGTCACACGCAGGCGGCTGCGGGTGTCGCTTCGATCATCAAGATGGTGGAGGCGATGCGGCATGGTGTGCTGCCGAAGACCCTGCACGTGGACGAGCCGTCGCCGCATGTGGACTGGGCTTCGGGTGAGGTGCGGCTGCTGACGGAGACGGTGGAGTGGCCGGAGACGGGTCACCCGCGCCGGGCGGGTATCTCCTCGTTCGGATTCAGTGGCACCAACGCCCACGTCATCCTGGAACAGGCTCCTGAGGAATCTGCAGAAGAGCCCAATGAAATCCCGGTGGCGTTGTGGCCGGTGTCGGCGAAGTCCGCCGAGGGGGTCGAGGAACTGCTCGCCGCGCTCGGCGGGTTGGATGCTCCTGCGGAGGGTGTTGCCCGTTCGCTCGCTCTGCGTTCTCGGTTTGACCATCGTGCGGTGGTGTGGTCGGGCGGGGACGTGCGTGGGTCGGTGCGTGGCGGTGGCTTGGCCGCGTTGTTCACGGGTCAGGGTGCGCAGCGGGTCGGTATGGGCCGTGAGCTGTATGCGAGGTTCCCGGTGTTCGCTGCCGCGTTTGACGAGGTGTGCGCCGGTCTTGAGGTGCGGGACGACGAGCTGCTGGACCGGACGGTGCATGCGCAGGCCGCGTTGTTCGCGGTTGAGGTGGCGTTGTTCCGGTTGCTGGAGTCGTGGGGTGTGCGGCCGGATGTGCTGATCGGTCACTCGGTGGGTGAGCTGGCGGCTGCGCATGTGGCGGGTGTGTGGTCGTTGCAGGACGCCTGCCGGGTGGTTGCGGCGCGGGGCCGGCTGATGGACGCACTGCCGGAGGGCGGTGGCATGGTCGCCCTGCGCATGAGCGAGACCGACGCACTTACCGCGATCGAGGGCCGCCCCGGTCTCGGTCTCGCGGCGGTCAACGGCCCCTCCTCGGTTGTGGTGTCAGGGCCTCTCGATGCGCTGGAGGGTTTGGACGGCAAGCGTCTGAACGTCAGCCATGCTTTCCACTCCACGTTGATGGAGCCGATGCTGGACGACTTCCGTGCCGTGCTGGAGTCGGTCGAGTTCGGCGAGCCGTCGATGCGGTATCAGGCCACGGCCCGGTGCGAACTGGGCTGGTCGGACCCGGAGTACTGGGTCCAGCAGGTCCGCGAACCGGTCCGCTTCCTCGACGCCGTGAACGCCGCTACAGACGTGACGACGTGGCTGGAGGTCGGCCCGGATGCCGTCCTGTCCGCCTTGGTTGCGGGCATCCGTGACGACGAGCCGGTGCTGGCCGCATGTCTGCGCAAGGGCCAGGACGAGACGGACACGTTCGTGACCGCCCTGGCCGCCCTGTGGACGTCCGGCATCGAACTCGACTGGGCCGCCCAGTACACGGGATCCCGCACCGTCGACCTGCCGACCTACCCCTTCCAACGCCAGCGCTACTGGATCGCGGGCGATCCCGCCCCGGTTGCCGAGGCATCGACCTCCTGGCGCTACGGCATTGGCTGGGCCCCACTCGCCCTCCCGCCCGGCCGACTTGAGGGGCGCTGGCTCCTCGCACTCCCCGAAGGTGCGGACGGAACCGCTCTCGCGGCGGCGCTCTCGGCGGCCGGTGCGGACCCGCTCTTGGTCCGCAGTCGTACCGACCGCGTGGCGATGGCCACCGTGCTCGCCGAGTCGGGTCCGGTGCGGGGTGTCCTGTGCCAGACGCCGTCCGAGCGGGAGGGACTGACTTACGTCCTCACCCTCCTCCAGGCGATGGAGGACGCCGAGATAGACGCGCAGCTCTGGTGCGTCACCGAAGGAGCGGTCTCCGTCCCGCCCACGGAATCCCCTGCGTCCGACGGCCCCGTGGTCCACCCCGAGCAGGCGGCGGTCTGGGGTCTCGGCCGGACCGCGGCTCTCGAATCACCGCAGCGTTGGGGCGGCCTCATCGATCTGCGTCCTGGTTGGGACGTCGCCGAGGGGGAACTTCTCTGCGCTCTGCTGGCGGACCGCTCCGAGGATCAGGCCGCGATCCGCGACGCAGCGGCCTGGGGCCGCAGGCTCGTCCGGGCCGAACAGCCCGACCCGGCGACTCCGTGGCAACCGCACGGCACCGTTCTGGTCACGGGCGGTACCGGCGCGATCGGCGGCCAGGTCGCGCACTGGCTGGCCGCAAACGGCGCCGAGCGTATCGTCCTGGTGAGCCGTAGCGGTGCGAGCGCCGATGGCGCGGCCGATCTGGCGCGGCGAGTCGGTGAACTGGGCGCGGCCGTCTCGATCGAGGCGTGCGACATCACGAACGAGCGCTCGCTCAAGGAGCTGCTGAACCGGCTCCCCGAGCTGACCGCCGTGTTTCACGCGGCCGGCGTCTCCGACCGGGGGCCGCTCGCTGAACTCACCCCCGACCGCGCCGCGCGGATCCTGGCTCCGAAGGCCGACGCGGCATGGCACCTGCACGAACTGACGCAGGACCGGCCGCTGGAGGCATTCGTGATGTTCTCCTCCATCGCCGGCGTGTGGGGCGGTGCGGGGCAGGCGGCGTACTCGGCGGCGAACGCCTACCTCGACGGGCTGGCGGATCTGCGGCGCGCCCAAGGCCTCCCTGGGCTCGCGATCGCCTGGGGCCCGTGGGCCGGTACGGGCATGGCGGCCGACGAAGCCGACTTCGAGCGTGGACTGATCGAACGAGGACTGCGCCCGATGAGCCCCGAAGCAGCGATCACGGTGCTGGCCGACGCGGTGGGCGGTGACGGGGCGACCGTCGTCGCGAACGTGGACTGGACGCGATTCGCCGACGTCTACGCCTCGGCACGGCGGAGCCCGCTGCTGGCCGAGGTGGCCCGCACTGCCGGAACTGCCGGGACCGCCGGAACAGGCGGCCCCGGCACCGACGGCCCGCAGAACGACGGTGCGTTCAGGCGTGCTCTGGCCGCGACGGCTGAATCCGATCGGGAAGAAGCCGTTCTCGACCTGGTGGTGACGACGGCCGCGGAGGTACTTGGCCACGACGAGGCCGACGCCATCGACACGGAACGAGGCTTCCTGGACCTCGGCTTCGGCTCCATGGGCATCGTCGAGGTGCGCAACAAGCTGTCGACGGCGCTCGGAACACGACTGCCCACCACCACCCTGTTCGACTACCCGACGCCCCGCGCGCTGACGCGACACCTGCTGGACAGGCTCGCCGCGGACATCGAGGAAGAGGAGTTCCGTCGGCTGGTGGCCGACATTCCACTGGAACGCTTCCGCTCCGCCGGCCTGCTGGACGCAGTGCTCGGCCTGGCCGGCGGTGCGACATCCCAACCCCAGCCACGCGACACCGAGACCGGTGACAGCGAGCTTGGCGAAGCGGACGGGGACATCGACGCGATGGGCCTCGACGATCTGCTGGCCATGGCGCGGGAAAACCTGGAGAGCTGATGGACAAGTCGATGCAAGAGGTGGTCGTCGCCCTGCGCGACTCCCTGAAGGAAGTCCGGCAGCTCCGGCAGCAGAACCTCCAGCTGCGTGAGGCCGCCCGCGAACCACTCGCGATCGTGGGACTGAGCTGCCGCTACCCGGGCGGAGTTCAATCCCCCTCAGAGCTGTGGGAGTTGCTCATCGACGGCCGCGATGCCGTCAGCGGCTTCCCCACCGACCGCGGCTGGGACCTCGACGCCCTCAACAGCACGGACCCCGACGAACTCGGTACCAGCTACGTGCGCGAAGGCGGGTTCCTGTCGGACGTGGCCGGCTTCGATGCCTCGTTCTTCGGTATCTCGCCGCGCGAAGCCCTGGCCATGGACCCGCAGCAGCGCCTGCTGCTCGAAGCCTCGTGGGAGGCGATCGAACACGCGGGAATCGACCCGGCCGCGCTGCGCGGCAGCCGCACCGGAGTGTTCACCGGGACCAACGGCCAGGACTACGTGTCGCTTCAGAACGCCGCCCTCGACCAGACCGAGGGGTACCTCGGCACCGGCGGCACCGCGAGCATCCTGTCCGGACGTGTCTCCTACTTCTTCGGGTTCGAGGGCCCCGCGGTCTCCGTGGACACGGCCTGCTCGTCGTCTCTGGTGAGCCTGCATCTCGCGGCGCAGGCGCTGCGGCAGGGCGAGTGCGACCTGGCGCTGGCCGGCGGGGTGACCGTCATGTCGACGCCCGTCACCTTCATCGACTTCAGCCGCCAGCGGGGTCTGGCCGTCGACGGCCGCTGCAAGGCGTTCGCCGCCGGTGCCGACGGGACGGGCTGGGGCGAGGGCGTGGGCATGCTCGTCCTGGAGCGCCTGTCGGACGCTCGGCGCAATGGCCACCGGGTCCTTGCGGTGGTCCGGGGCAGTGCGGTCAATCAGGACGGCGCCTCCAGCGGTTTGACTGCTCCGAATGGTCCGTCGCAGCAGCGGGTGATCCGGCAGGCCCTGTCCAGCGCTGGTCTGTCGCCCGCCGAGGTGGATGCGGTGGAGGCGCATGGGACGGGGACGTCGTTGGGTGACCCGATCGAGGCGCAGGCGCTGTTGGCGACGTACGGTCAGGAGCGTGTGGATGAACGTCCTCTGTGGTTGGGGTCGTTGAAGTCGAATATTGGTCATACGCAGGCGGCTGCGGGTGTTGCTTCGATCATCAAGATGGTGGAGGCGATGCGGCATGGTGTGCTGCCGAAGACCCTGCATGTGGATGAGCCGTCGCCGCATGTGGACTGGGCTTCGGGTGAGGTGCGGCTGCTGACGGAGGCCGTGGAGTGGCCGGAGACGGGTCGCCCGCGCCGGGCGGGTGTCTCCTCGTTCGGATTCAGTGGCACCAACGCCCACGTCATCCTGGAACAGGCTCCTGACGAGGAGCCGGTTGCGGAGCCGACTGAGGTTGCGCCGGTGGCGTTGTGGCCGGTGTCGGCGAAGTCCGCCGAGGCGGTCGAGGAACTGATCGCAGCGCTCGGCGGGTTGGATGCGCCAGCGGAGGGTGTCACCCGTTCACTCGCCCTGCGTTCTCGGTTTGATCACCGTGCGGTGGTGTGGCCGGGCGGGGACGTGCGCGGAACGGTGCGTGGCGGTGGTCTGGCCGCGCTGTTCACGGGTCAGGGTGCGCAGCGGATCGGCATGGGCCGGGAGCTGTACACGAGGTTCCCGGTGTTCGCTGCCGCGTTTGACGAGGTGGCTGCGTGTCTTGAGGTGCGCGATGACGAGCTGCTGGACCGGACGGTGCACGCCCAGGCCGCGTTGTTCGCCGTTGAGGTGGCGCTGTTCCGGCTGCTCGAAGCGTGGGGTGTGCGGCCGGATGTGCTGATCGGTCACTCGGTGGGTGAGCTGGCGGCCGCCCATGTGGCGGGTGTGTGGTCGTTGCAGGACGCCTGCCGGGTCGTTGCGGCGCGGGGCCGGCTGATGGACGCACTTCCCGAGGGCGGCGGCATGGTCGCCCTGCGCATGAGCGAGACCGACGCACTTACCGCGATCGAGGGCCGCCCCGGGGTGGGCCTCGCGGCGGTCAACGGACCCTCCTCGGTGGTCGTCTCCGGCCCCCTTGATGCGCTGGAGGGCTTGGACGGCAAGCGTCTCAACGTCAGCCACGCTTTCCACTCCACGCTGATGGAGCCGATGCTGGACGACTTCCGTGCCGTGCTGGAGTCGGTCGAATTCGCTGAGCCGTCGATGCGGTACGAGCCCACGGCCTCCTGTGGGCTGGGTTGGTCGGATGCGGAGTACTGGGTCCAGCAGGTGCGTGAGCCGGTCCGTTTCCTTGACGCCGTGAACGCGGCGGACGCTTCCACGTGGCTGGAGGTCGGCCCCGACGGCGTATTGTCCGCCCTGGTCGCGGCCATCCGCGACGACGCCCCCGTACTCGCCCCCTGCCTGCGCAAGGACCAGGACGAGACCGACACCTTCGTCACCGCCCTGGCCACCCTGTGGACCTCCGGCATCGAACTCGACTGGGCCACCCAGTACACGGGAGCCCGCCCCGTCGACCTGCCGACCTACCCCTTCCAGCACGAACGCTACTGGCTGGATGCGTCGTCCGCCGCCCTGGACGTCACCGGTGCCGGGCTCGATTCCGCGGACCATCCTCTGGTCGGCGCGGTCGTGAGCGTCCCCGGGGACGACTCCTCCGGCTCCGTCGTGCTCACCGGTCGTCTGTCCCGGACCACCCACACCTGGCTGGCGGACCACCGGGTGATGGGTGCGCTCATCGTGCCGGGTACCGCGTTCGTCGAGCTACTGCTGTGCGCCGGTGAGGAAGTCGGCCTGCTGCGCGTCGAGGAACTCACCCTGGAAGCACCCCTGATCCTCCCCGAGGACGGCGCCGTCCAGCTCCGGGTGACCGTGGAAGAGGGCGAGAGCACTCGCGCGGTCGTCGTCCACGCCAGGCCCGAGAACAGCACCGAGCCCTGGACGCGGCACGCCGGGGGCGTCCTCGGCGAAGCCGTCCCCGCCGAGAGCCTGTCCGCCCCATGGCCGCCACGTGATGCCGAGGAACTGCCCCTCGAAGGCTTCTACGCCGCGCTGGGCGAGGTCGGTTTCGCCTATGGCCCGGCCTTCCGGGGCGTACGAGCGGCATGGCGATCGGGTGACGACCTGTATGCCGAGCTTCAGGCCGACGATGCCCGTGAGGCCGGCCGGTTCGGTATCCACCCCGGGCTGCTCGACTCGGCGCTGCACGGCGTCGGTCTGCTCCCGGACGCCGACGGTACGGCCAAGCTGCCGTTCGTCTGGCAGGGTGTCCAACTGCACCATCGTGGGGCGGCCGTGGCGCGGGTCAGGCTGCGGCCCAACGGGTCCGGTGTCTCCCTGACCCTGGCCGATCCGTCGGGCGCCGTTCTGTGCGAGGCCGCTCAGATCGACCTCATGCCGGTTACCGCCAACCAGCTGCGTACCGCCCGCACCAGCGGGTCCGACACGCTCCTGCGGCTCGAATGGCAGCCGGCGTCCGAAGCGTCGCGGCCGATGCCGGAGCTGGTCCGGCTGCCGCGTACCGAGCCCGGTGCCGAGGGCGTACGGGCGGCCGTTCACCACGTGCTCGGCCTGGTCCAGGAACGGCTGGCCGGGACCGACACCGGCCCGCTCGTGATCGTCAGCCGGGGTGCCGTCGACACCGGGGACGGTGCCACCGACCTTGGACACTCCTCCGCCTGGGGCCTGATCCGCTCGGCCCAGTCCGAGCACCCGGGACGCTTCGTCCTCGTCGATGTGGACGCGGACGCGGTTCCGGCTGCTCTGCCCGAGGGCGCGGACCAAGTCGTGATCCGACGCGGCGAGGCCCTCGTGCCCCGGTTGGCCCGCTTGGTCCCCGGTCGGAGTGCCGGTGCGGACGAGGACGACGGACGGCACGCTCGGCGTGCCTTCGGTACGGGGCCGGTCCTGGTCACCGGCGGGACCGGAGCCCTCGGCTCTGCGATGGCCCGGCACCTGGTGACCGAGCACGGCGTCACCGAGTTGGTGCTCGCCGGCCGTCGCGGCCCGACCGCCCCCGGCGCCACGGAACTGGCGGACGAGCTGACCGGCCTCGGCGCAGCCGTCGACATCCGCGCCTGCGACCTCGGGGACCGTGCACAGGCCGCCGAACTGATCGCCCAGCGGCACTGGTCGGCCGTCGTGCACACGGCGGGCACCACCGAGGACGGGCTCGTGGAGGCTCTCACTCCCGACCGTCTCGACGCCGTTCTGCGCCCCAAGCTCGACGCGGCCTGGAACCTGCACGAGCTGACCGCGGACCTCGAACTCGACGCGTTCGTACTCTTCTCCTCGGCCGCAGGTGTCCTCGGCACCCCGGGGCAGGCGAACTACGCCGCGGCCAACGCCTTCCTCGACGGTCTCGCGGCCCGGCGTCGCGCCACCGGTCGTCAGGCGGTCTCACTTGCCTGGGGCCTCTGGGACGCCGGCCTCGGCGCTTCCGTCACCGACCTGGACCGTGCCCGTATGGCTCGCACCGGGATGGCCCCCCTTTCGGTCGACTCCGCACTCGCCCTGTTCGACGCCGCTCTGCTCGACGTCGTCAGGGACGAGGCCGGGCCGGTCGGCAGCACGGCGGTCGTCGTACCGCTCGCGCTCGACCTGAGGCGTGCCGACCCCGAGTTGATGTCTCCGTTGCTGCGGCACATGGTCAAGGGACATCGACGCCGCTCCTCCGCCACGTCTGCCGCCCCCGGTATCGACCCGGCCACCGCCCTGGATCCGGCGGCTCTGGAGCAGTCGGTCGAGACCCTCCTGCGGGAGTCCGTGGCGGCGGCTCTCGGCCACTCCACGGCGGGGACCCTCGAACTGGGGAAGCCCTTCCGGGATCTCGGCTTCGACTCGCTCACCGGTGTGGACCTCAGGAACCGGCTGAATGCCGGGACGGGGCTGCGGCTGCCCGCCACGCTCGTCTTCGACCACCCCACGCCCCGAGCACTCACCCGCCACCTGCTGGCCGAGCTGACCGGCGTCACTGCCGACAGCGCCGACAGCGCGATACCGGCCACGGTGGCCGTCGACGAGCCGATCGCCATCGTCGGGATGAGCTGTCGGTATCCGGGTGGCGTCGATTCCCCCGACGGGCTGTGGCAGTTGGTCGCCGACGGTCGCGACGGCGTCAGTGCCTGGCCGGACGATCGCGGCTGGGACCTGGAGTCCCTGTACGACCCCGATCCGGACGCACACGGGCACAGCTACGTGCGGCACGGCGGCTTCCTGCACGACGCGGCGGAGTTCGACGCCTCGTTCTTCGGGATCGCGCCACGTGAGGCGTTGGCGATGGACCCGCAGCAGCGGCTGCTGCTGGAAACCTCCTGGGCGGCGGCGGAGAGCGCGGGAATCGACCCGGCCTCGCTGCACGGCAGCCGTACCGGCGTGTTCGCCGGCGTCATGTACTTCGACTACGCCGCGCGCCTCCGCGACGTGCCCATCGAGGCCGAGGGCTACCTCGGCAATGGCAGCGCCGGGAGTGTCGCGTCGGGCCGTATCTCGTACACGTTTGGTTTCGAGGGTCCGGCGATGACGGTGGACACGGCGTGTTCGTCGTCTCTGGTGAGCCTGCATCTCGCGGCCCAGGCCCTGCGGCAGGGTGAGTGCGACCTGGCGCTGGCCGGCGGCGTGACGGTGATGTCGTCGCCGGTGACGTTTGTGGAGTTCAGTCGTCAGCGGGGGCTTTCCCCGGATGGGCGGTGCAAGGCGTTCGGTGCGTCGGCCGATGGTGTGGGCTGGGGCGAGGGCGTGGGCATGCTGGTCCTGGAGCGGTTGTCGGACGCGCGTCGCAACGGGCATCGAGTCCTTGCGGTGGTCCGGGGCAGCGCGGTCAACCAGGACGGCGCCTCCAATGGCCTGACCGCCCCCAATGGTCCCTCGCAGCAGCGGGTGATCCGGCAGGCCCTGTCCAGCGCCGGTCTCTCGCCCGCCGAGGTCGACGCGGTCGAGGGCCATGGGACGGGCACGACGTTGGGTGACCCGATCGAAGCACAGGCACTGCTGGCCACCTACGGCCAGGAGCGGACGGATGAACGCCCCCTGTGGTTGGGGTCGCTGAAGTCGAACATCGGCCACACTCAGGCGGCTGCCGGTGTCGGCGGGATCATCAAGATGGTCGAGGCGATGCGGCATGGCGTGCTGCCTAAGACCCTGCATGCGGACGAGTCGTCGCCGCACGTGGACTGGGCTTCGGGTGAGGTGCGGCTGCTGACCGAGGCCGTGGACTGGCCGGAGACAGGTCGCCCGCGCCGCGCGGGGGTGTCCTCGTTCGGGATCAGCGGCACCAACGCCCACGTCATCCTCGAACAGGCTCCTGACGAGGAGCCGGTCGCGGAGCCGACTGCGACTGCTCCGGTGACAATGTGGCCGGTGTCGGCCAAGTCGCCTGAGGCAGCTCAGCAGTTGGTGGACGCGCTGAGTGGCGTCGACGCTCCGGCGGAGCGTGTTGCTCGTTCACTCGCTCTGCGTTCTCGGTTTGATCATCGTGCGGTGGTGTGGTCGGGCGGTGATGTGCGTGGGGTGGTGCGTGGCGGTGGTCTGGCCGCGTTGTTCACGGGGCAGGGTGCGCAGCGGGTCGGTATGGGTCGTGAGCTCTACGGCAAGTTCCCCGTCTTTGCTGCCGCGTTTGACGAGGTGGCTGCGTGCCTAGAGGTGCGCGACGACGAGCTGCTGGACCGGACGATGCACGCCCAGGCCGCCTTGTTCGCCGTCGAGGTGGCGTTGTTCCGGCTGCTGGAGTCGTGGGGTGTGCGGCCGGATGTGCTGATCGGTCATTCGGTGGGTGAGCTGGCGGCGGCGCATGTGGCGGGTGTGTGGTCGTTGCAGGACGCCTGCCGGGTGGTGGCGGCGCGGGGCCGGCTGATGGACGCACTGCCGGAGGGCGGTGGCATGGTCGCCCTGCGCATGAGCGAGACCGACGCACTTACCGCGATCGAGGGCCGCCCCGGTCTCGGTCTCGCGGCGGTCAACGGACCCTCCTCGGTGGTCGTCTCCGGGCCTCTCGATGCGCTGGAGGGTCTGGACGGCAAGCGTCTCAACGTCAGCCATGCTTTCCACTCCGCGCTGATGGAGCCGATGCTGGACGACTTCCGTGCCGTGCTGGCGTCGGTGGAGTTCGGCGAGCCGTCGATGCGGTACCAGGCCACGGCCCGGTGCGAACTGGGCTGGTCGGACCCGGAGTACTGGGTCCAACAGGTCCGCGAACCGGTCCGCTTCCTCGACGCCGTGAACGCCGCTACAGACGTGACGACGTGGCTGGAGGTCGGCCCGGATGCCGTCCTGTCCGCCTTGGTTGCGGCCATCCGCGACGACGCCCCCGTACTCGCCCCCTGCCTGCGCAAGGACCAGGACGAGACCGACACCTTCGTCACCGCCCTGGCCACCCTGTGGACCTCCGGCATCGAACTCGACTGGGCCACCCAGTACACGGGATCCCGCCTCGTCGACCTGCCGACCTACCCCTTCCAACGCCAGCGCTACTGGATCGACGCGGGTGCCGGTTCCGCAGAGCCCGTCACGCTCGGTGTCGACGGCTCCGACCACCCCATGGTCGGCTCGGTCATCGAGCATGCCGGTACGGGCAACTACACGCTCACCGGCCGGCTTGACCTCGCCAGCCTGCCTTGGCTCGCCGAGCACCGGGTCATGGGCGCCGTGATCCTGCCCGGCACGGCCTTCGCCGACCTGGCGTCGCACGCCGCCGCGCAGACCGGGTGCGACACGGTCGAGGAACTGACGCTCGACGCGCCGCTCACCCTGGATGACGGGCCGGTGCGGCTGCAGATGGCGGTCGCCGAGGCGGATGCCGAGGGCCGCCGGGCGTTCACCGTCCACTCCCGTGGTGAGGAGCCGGACGCGGAATGGGTCCGGCACGCGGAGGGCACACTCGGCACCACGGTGCCCGCCGACGCGAAGGCGGACGCCCTGCCCGCCGACGCGGTGCCGATCGCACTCGACGGCTTCTACGATTCGCTGGCCGACCGGGGCCTCGCCTACGGCCCGGCGTTCCGCGGTGTCAAGCACGTCTGGCGGCACGGGGCCGACGTCTACGCCGAGGTGGAGGCACCGGAGCTGACCGGCGACCACGTCGTGCACCCCGCTCTGCTCGACGCCGCCCTGCACCCGATCGCCCTGCTCCTGAACGGTGACGGAGGCGAAGAGGGCGACGGAGGAGACCGGCCCAGCGGGACGGAGACCCTCGTTCCCTTCGCTTGGCGCGGTCTCACTCTGAGGCAGACTCCGCCCGACGCCACGCTGCTCGTGCGGCTCAGCGCCGCGGGTGAGCAGCAGGCGGCGCTGTCCCTGTCCGCCGACGGTGTCCGGGTGGGCGAGATCGCCTCGCTGACGCTCCGTCACGTCACGGCCGGGGCCGTGCCCGCCCGCCTCCGGAACAGCCACCTCACGCCGGTCTGGCAGCCGGCATCCGCCACCACGGCCGGCACCGCGGACACCCCCGAAGCCGACGGCACCGCCGGTGCCGCCCCGGTCGAGGTGTTCCGTCTCCCGGCCACGGAGGGCACCGAACCGGCCGCGGTGCGCGCGGCTGTCGCCGCCGCCCTCACGGCCGTTCAAGCCGGACTTGCCGACGAGGGGCCGCGGCTCGCGGTCGTCACCAGCGGTGCCGTCGAGCCCGTCACGGACCTCGGGCACGCGGCGGTCTGGGGCCTGGTCCGCTCCGCGCAGACCGAGAACCCCGGCCGGTTCCTGCTCATCGACGCGGAGGACGACGACGGCGTACGGCGGGCGCTCGACATCGGGGAACCGCAGGTCGCCGTGCGCGGTGCGGAGATCCTCGTACCGCGGCTCGCTGCCGCCGTGCCCCGCAAGGAGCGGACGACGGCGACGGACACGGGGTCGGAGGCCGGGGAACGGCCGCGGTTCGGATCGGGTCAGGTGCTGGTCACCGGCGGCACCGGCGCGCTCGGTGCGCTCGTCGCCCGTCATCTCGTCGTCGCGTACGGTGTGCGCGATCTGCTCCTGACCAGCCGCCGCGGCCCCGATGCCCCGGGCGCCGCCGAACTCGCGGCGGAACTCGAAGGCCTCGGCGCACGCGTGGAGACCGTCGCCTGCGATGTCGGCGACCGCGAGGCCGCCGCCCGTCTGCTGGACGGGCGCAGCCTGTCGGCCGTCCTGCACATGGCGGGCGTCACCGACGACGGTGTGATCGGGTCGCTCACTCCTGAGCGCCTGGACGCGGTGCTGCGTCCGAAGACCGACGGCGCCTGGCACCTGCACGAGCTGACGAGGCATCAGAAATTGGCGGCGTTCGTGCTGTTCTCCTCGGCCGCCGGATGGCTCGGTGGCGCCGGACAGGGCAACTATGCCGCCGCCAACGCCTACCTCGACGGGCTCGCCGACTGGCGGCAGGCGCGGGGCCTGCCCGCCACGTCCCTCGCCTGGGGGCTGTGGGAGGGCGGCATGGGCGGCGAACTCGCGGACGCCGACCGGGAGAGAATCGAGCGGTCGGGCATGCGCGCCCTCGGCCGGGACGACGGGCTCGCCCTGTTCGACCTCGCCGTCGCCGGAACGCACCCGACCACGGTGCCGGTCCGGTTCGACTCGGCCGTGCTGCGCGCCCAGGCCGCCGAGGGCCGCCTGCCCCGACTGCTCAGCCGTCTCGTCACCACCACCGGCAAGACCGGCGCCGCCCGCGCCGACCGGTCCGACCAGCCGGCCGCGCTGCGGGCACGACTGGCCGCACTGGCGGAGTCCGCCCGCCCGCGGGCGGTGCTCGACCTGGTCCGCACGGAGGTCGCGGGAGCGCTCGGACACCGCTCGGCGGCGGCCGTGGGCGCGGAACGCTCCTTCAAGGAGCTGGGGTTCGACTCCCTCAGCGCCGTCGAACTCCGCAACCGGTTGCGCGCCGCAACCGGGATCGCCCTTCCGGCGACGCTGGTCTTCGACCGGCCGACGCCGGAAGCGATCGCTGAACTGATCACCACCGAGCTGGCACCGGAACCGGCCGTCGCAGCGGCGTCCGACGCCGAACAGGCCACTGCCGCCGACTCGATCGACGCGATGGACGCCGCGGACCTCATCGCCCTGGCACTCGCGAACTCCAGCAGCTGAAGGGGAAGCACGACAGTGGACAACAGTGGTTCTGACCGTCTCGTAGCCGCGCTCCGGGCCTCGCTCAAGGAGAACGAGCGCCTGCGCTCGCGTATCGAGGAGCTGGCCGGGGAACCTGTCGCGATCGTCGGCATGAGCTGCCGCTTCCCCGGCGGTGTCACTTCGCCGGAGGAGCTGTGGAAGCTCGTCGCAGACGGGGCGGACGCCATCACGGGCTTCCCCGCCGAGCGCGGCTGGGACGCCGACGCACTCTACGACCCCGACCCCGACGCGTCCGGCAAGAGCTACGCCCGTGAGGGCGGCTTCCTCGCCGACGCCCAGGACTTCGACGCCAACGCGTTCGGCATCTCGCCGCGTGAGGCGTTGGCGATGGACCCGCAGCAGCGGCTGCTGCTGGAGACCTCCTGGGAGGCGATCGAGCACGCCAGGATCGCGCCGTCCTCGCTGCGCGGCAGCAGGACCGGTGTGTTCACGGGCGTCATGTACCACGACTACGGGACGCTCGCCGACCCCGTGCCGCAGGAGGTCGAGGGCTACCTCGGCACCGGCAACTCGGGCAGCGTCGCATCCGGTCGGGTCGCCTACACCTTCGGGCTCGAGGGCCCCGCCGTCACCGTCGACACCGCCTGTTCCTCCTCCCTCGTCGCCCTGCACATGGCGGCCCGGTCGCTGCAGACGGGCGAGTGCGACCTGGCGCTCGCGGGCGGGGTGACCGTCATGGCGACGCCCGGCACGTTCATCGAGTTCAGCCGTCAGCGGGGGCTGTCCCCGGACGGCCGCTGCAAGGCGTTCGGCGCGTCGGCCGACGGGGTGGGCTGGGGCGAGGGCGTGGGCCTGCTGCTCGTGGAGCGCCTGTCGGACGCCCGGCGCAACGGTCACCGGATCCTCGCCGTGCTCCGGGGCAGCGCCGTCAACCAGGACGGCGCCTCCAACGGGCTGACCGCACCGCACGGGCCCTCCCAGCAGCGGGTGATCCGGCAGGCGCTGCACAGTGCCGGACTGGTCACGGGCGACGTGGACGTGGTCGAGGCGCACGGTACGGGGACGACCCTGGGCGACCCGATCGAGGCGCAGGCGCTGCTGGCGACGTACGGCCAGGACCGTACGGACGGGCGGCCGCTGTGGCTCGGCACGGTGAAGTCGAACATCGGCCACGCCCAGGCCGCCGCCGGTGTCGCCGGGATCATCAAAATGGTCGAGGCGATGCGGCACGAGGTGCTGCCCAGGACCCTGCACGCCGACGAGCCGTCCCCGCACGTCGACTGGAACGCGGGCGAGGTACGGCTGCTCACCGAGCAGCGCGACTGGACCCGGGGGGACCACCCACGCCGCGCCGCCGTCTCCTCGTTCGGGATCAGCGGCACCAACGCCCACGTCATCATCGAGGAGCCCTCGTTCGAGCACTCCTCGAGCGAGCAGCCCTCGAACGAGCAGCCCTCGAACGAGCAGCCCTCGAACGAGCAGCCCTCGAACGAGGAGCCCTCGAACGAGGAGCCTTCGGACGAGGAGCCTTCGGACGAGAAGCTCGTGGTGTGGCCGCTGTCCGGCCACGACGGCCTCGCCCTCGGCGCCCAGGCCGAGCGGCTCCACCGCCATCTGACCGACCACCCCGCGCTGGACGTCGGCGACATCGCGCGCTCGCTCGCCACCACCCGCTCACACCTGGAGGCCCGGGCCGCCGTCGTCGGCGCCGACCGTGCCGAGCTGCTCGCCGAGCTGGCGCTGCTCGCCGAGGGGCGGCTCGGGCCCGCGTCCGTGCGCGGTACCGTCACGGGCGGCGGGCTCGCCTTCCTGTTCACCGGTCAGGGCGCCCAGCGCCTCGGCATGGGCCGGACCCTGCACGCCGCCCACCCCGCCTTCGCCGCCGCGTTCGACGCGGCCGTCGCCGGGTTCGAGGCCGCCGGGCTGGACATCCGCTCCCTCATGTGGGGCGAGGACCCGGCCGCGTTGAACCGGACGGCCGCCGCCCAGGCCTCGCTGTTCACGGTCGAGGTCGCGCTGTACCGGCTGCTGGAGTCCTGGGGCGTCGTACCGGACGCGGTGGCCGGACACTCCGTCGGCGAGCTGGCCGCCGCCCATGTCGCCGGGGTCCTGGACCTCACCGACGCCTGCCGGCTCGTCGCCGCGCGCGGCGCCCTCATGGACGGCCTGCCGTCGGGCGGCGGCATGCTCGCGGTCGCCGCCGGCGAGGCCGACGTCGCGGCCGAGCTGCCGGACGGCGTGTGGATCGCCGCCGTCAACGGGCCCGCCGCGACCGTGGTCTCCGGAGCGCTCGACGCGCTCGCCCCGCTCGCCGACCAATGGCGGGAACAGGGCCTGCGGGTAAGGCAGCTGGAGGTCTCGCACGCCTTCCACTCGCCGCTGATGGAACCGGTGCTGGACGACTTCCGTGCCGTCCTCGCGACCCTCGACTTCCACCCGCCGTTCCACGACGTCACGACGACCGGCGGCCCCGGTCGCTGGGACGACCCCGAGTACTGGGTCCGCCAACTGCGCGAGCCCGTCCGGTTCGCCGACGCGATCACCGCGCAGGAGGAGGCGGGCGCCCGCACCTTCCTGGAGATCGGCCCCGACGGAGTGCTGGCCGCCCTCGGCCAGCAGTGCTCCACCGAGGACTCCGCGTTCGTCCCCGCCCTGCTGCGGGACCACCCCGAGGACACCCAGCTGCTGCGGGCCGTCGCCGAACTGCACGTGCGCGGTGTACGGGCCGACTGGCGGGCCCTGACCACCGGAGCCGGAGCCGGAGCTGGAGTCGGAGCCGGAGTCGGAGCCGACGTCGACCTGCCCACGTACGCCTTCCAGCGGCAGGGATACTGGCTCGACCCGTCGGCGCCCGCGGCCGCCGGCGTCGTACGCACCCCGATCCGGCAGGCCGACCCCGACGGCTCCCCGGCGCTGGTCGCCCGCCTCGCCGGGCTCGACGAGGCCGGGCGGCTACGGGCGCTCACCGAGCTGGTCCGGGCCGAGGCCGCGGCCGTACTCGGTCATGCCGCGGGCACCGACCTGCGCTCCGACCGGCCGTTCACCGACTCCGGCTTCGACTCGATGACCGCGGTCGGCCTGCGCAACCGGCTCGCCATGGCCACCGGTCTCACGCTGCCCGGCACGCTCGTCTACGACCACCCCTCGCCCGTGGCGCTCGCCCGGCACCTCGCCGGCCTCCTCCTCGGCGGTGAGCAGGACACCGAACGGCACCGCTCCCGCTCCGCGGACGAGCCCGTCGCGATCATCGGTATGGCCTGCCGCTACCCGGGCGGCATCGCCTCGCCCGCCGACCTGTGGCGGGTCGCGGTCACCGGCACCGACGCCATCGGCGAACTCCCCGACGATCGCGGTTGGGACGTCGAGGGCCTCTACGACCCCGACCCCGAGGCCCCCGGCAAGACCTACGCCAGGCACGGCGGATTCCTCACCGACGCGGGCGACTTCGACCCGGCCTTCTTCGGCATCTCACCGCGTGAGGCGCTGGCCATGGACCCGCAGCAGCGCCTGCTGCTGGAGGTCGCGTGGGAGACCTTCGAGAACGCCGGTATCGACCCGGCCACCGCACGCGGCACCCACACCGGTGTGTACGCCGGCATCAGCGGCCAGGACTACGGCGGTCTCATCACCGACGACCCGGACGCGGAAGGCTACTTCCTCACCGGCACCGCGACCAGCGTCGTCTCCGGCCGGGTCGCCTACACCTTCGGCCTCGAAGGCCCGGCCGTCACCGTCGACACCGCGTGCTCGGCCTCGCTGGTGGCGCTGCACCTGGCGGTGCGCGCGCTGCGCCAGGGCGAGTGCGACATGGCCCTGGGCGGCGGCAGCACCCTCCTGTCGACGCCCGTCGGCCTGACCGAGTTCAGCCGGCAGCGCGGCCTGTCCCCGGACGGCCGGTGCAAGGCCTTCTCGGCGTCGGCCGACGGCGTCGGCTGGGGCGAGGGCGTCGGCACCGTCCTGCTGGAGCGGCTGTCGGACGCGCGCCGCAACGGCCACCGCGTCCTCGCGGTGATCCGCGGCAGCGCCGTCAACCAGGACGGCGCCTCCAACGGGCTGACCGCCCCCAGCGGCCCCTCCCAGCAGCGGGTCATCCGCCAGGCGCTGCGCGACAGCGGCCTGGCCCCCTCCGACGTGGACGCCGTCGAGGCCCACGGCACCGGCACCACCCTCGGCGACCCCATCGAGGCACAGGCCCTCATCGCTGCCTACGGCCAGGAGCGGCCCGCCGAACTTCCCCTGTACATCGGGTCGTTCAAGTCGAACATCGGTCACGCCCAGGGCGCGTCCGGCGTCGCCGGCGTGATCAAGATGGTGGAGTCGATGCGGCACCGCGTGCTGCCCAGGACCCTGCACGTCGACGCCCTCAGCCCGCACGTCGACTGGTCCGCCGGAAACGTCAGCGTGCTCACCGAGGCACGCCCCTGGCCCGACACGGGCCGGGCCATGCGGGCCGGTGTGTCCTCCTTCGGCATGAGCGGCACCAACGCCCACCTGATCCTCGAACAAGGAGACCCGGACCGGTCCGCCGACCCGGCCACCGAGCCCGCCGACCCGGCACCCGTCACCGTCTGGCCGGTCTCGGCCCGCAGCGAGGCCGCCCTGCGCGCACAGGCCTCCGCCCTCCTGGCCCGCCTCGCACAACCCGCGGACGACACCGGGATCTCGGACCTCTCCGCCGCGCTGGTGACACGGCGGGCCCGCTTCGAACACCGGGCCGTCGTGGTCGGCTCCGAGCGGGACGAACTCCTCGCCGGACTCGAGGCGGTCGCCGCCGGGACGCCCGACGCCCGCGTCGTGACCGGCTTCGCACCGGGCGACGCCCGCCCGGTGTTCGTCTTCCCCGGCCAGGGCTCCCAGTGGATCGGCATGGCCGACCGGCTGCTGCGCGAGTCGCCCGCGTTCCGCGACCGGCTCCAGGAGTGCGCGGCCGCCCTCGCCCCGCACACCGACTGGTCGCTGACGGAGGTGCTCGCCGACACCGACCGCGGCGCGCTCGACCGGGTCGACGTGGTGCAGCCCGCGCTGTGGGCCGTCATGGTGGCCCTCGCCGAGACCTGGCGCTCCTTCGGCGTCGAACCCGCCGCCGTCGTCGGCCACTCCCAGGGCGAGATAGCCGCCGCCTGCGTCGCCGGAGCCCTCTCCCTGGAGGACGCGGCCAGGATCGTCGCCCTGCGCAGCCGCGCACTGACCGCGCTCGCCGGCACCGGCGGCATGATGTCCGTGGCGCTGCCCGCCGAACGGGTCGCCGACGACCTCGGGGCCTGGCCCGGCCTGCTCGGCATCGCCGCCGTCAACGGAGCCTCCTCCACCGTCGTGTCCGGCGCCCCCGAGGCCCTCGACGCGCTGAAGGCCCGCTACCAGGCCGACGGTGTCCGGGCGACCCGTATCCCGGTGGACTACGCCTCGCACTCCCCGCACGTGGACGCCCTGGAGGACGAACTCGCCGGGCTGCTGGCCGGGATCGAGCCCAGGTCCACCTCCGTCGCCTTCTACTCGACCGTCACCGCCGAACCCGTCGACGGCGCCACCCTGGACGCGGCGTACTGGTTCCGCAACCTGCGCCGCACCGTCGCGTTCGACGCCACCGTCCGCCGCCTCGTCGCCGACGGCCACCTCACCTTCGTGGAGAGCAGCCCGCACCCGGTCCTGCCGCACGGCATCGAGCAGACCCTCGACGCTGCGGGCGCCACCGGACGGGTCGTACCCTCGCTGCGCCGCGGCGAGGGCGGACTGGACCGCTTCGCACTGTCGGTGGGCGCCGCCCACGCGGCAGGGGTCGAGGTGGACTGGTCGCCGCTGGTCACCGGGGACGGCGCACGGGCCGACCTGCCCACCTACGCCTTCCAGCGCCGGCGCTACTGGGCCGAGGGCCGCACCGACGCGGACGTCACCTCGGCCGGTCTGCGCTCACTCGACCACGGCCTGCTCAGCGCGAGCGTGCCGGTCGGCGGGGACGGACCCCTGGTGCTCTCCGGACGCCTGTCGCTGGCCGGCCAGCCCTGGCTCGGCGACCACCGGGTCGGCGGCACGGTCTTCGTGCCCGGCACCGCCTTCCTGGAGATGGTGCTGCGCGCCGGCGACGAGGTGGGCTGCGCCCGGATCGAGGAGCTGACCGTCGAGACGCCGCTGACCGTTCCCGACCGCGGCGGCGTGGCCGTGCAGGTGGTGGTCGACGGGAGCGACGGCGGCACCCGTGAGGTGCGGGTCTTCTCCCGTCCCGACGACGCCGAGACCTGGACGCGGCACGCCACCGGCGAGCTGACCGATGCCCCCTCGCCCGTCGGCTCCGACACCGCCGACCTCGCGGCCTGGCCGCCGCGCGACGCCCGGCGCGCCGACCTGGACGGCTTCTACCCGGCGCTGGCCGAGCGCGGCCTCGGCTACGGCCCCGCCTTCCAGGGGCTGACCGGCGTATGGACCCGCGGTGGCGAGGTGTTCGCCGAAGTCGCGCTGCCCGACGGGGTGGGCGTCGAGGAGTACGGGCTGCATCCGGCCGTCCTCGACGCCGCCCAGCACGCCGTCGGCTTCGGCCCCTTCCTCGGCGACGAGGGCCAGGCCTGGCTGCCCTTCTCCTGGCGCGGCGTGTCCCTGGCCGCGGTCGGCGCCTCCCGGCTGCGCGTCCGGCTGGCCGCCGCCGAATCCGGCACCGGTGTCGCCTTCACCGCCGCGGACACCTCCGGCGCCCTCGTCGCCCGGGTCGAGTCGCTGACCCTGCGGGCCCTCACCGCCGGCCAGGACCGTCCCGACGACGCCGCCGACGGCCTGTACCGCACCGTGTGGACCGCCCTGCCCGACGGACTGCGGTCGTCCGGCGAGGCCGACACCGCTCCCGGGACGGTGCTCCTGCACAGCCGGTTCGACGACGGCGCCGCACCGGCCGACGCGGTCTCCCGGACCCTGGCCGAACTCCAGAGCCTGATGGCCGACCCCGACGAGCCGACCGTGGCGGTCCTGACCGGCGGAGCGGTCGCCGCCGTCGAGGACGACCGGGTCCCCGACCTGGCCGCAGCGGCCGTCGTCGGCCTGGTCCGCTCGGCCCAGTCCGAGCACCCGGGCCGGATCGTCCTGGTCGACCTGGAGGCGCCCGCCCCGCACGACGCCTCCACGGCCGCCCCGCACGAGGACTCCACGGCCGTCACCGCGGCCGTCGAGACCGCCGTACTGGCCGGTGAACCCCAGGTCGCAGTCCGCGCCGGCCAGGTCCTCGTCCCGCGCCTCGCCGCCGACGACGGGCTCCGCCCACCGGCCGGAACGGACCACTACCGGCTGGCGCCCGCCCCGAGCGGCTCCTTCGACGACCTGAAGCTGATACCGGCACCCGAGGCGGACGAGCCGCTGGCCCCCGGCCAGATACGGATCGCGATGCGCGCGGGAGGTGTCAACTTCCGCGACGTCCTCAACACGCTCGGGATGTATCCGGGTGCGGTGGAGTTGGGTGGTGAGGGTGCCGGTGTGGTGTCCGAGACGGGTCCTGGTGTGGTGGGGGTGCGGGTCGGGGACCGGGTGATGGGGATGGCGTCGGGTGCGTTCGGGCCGGTGGTGGTTGCGGATGCGCGGATGGTGTGCCGGGTGCCGGAGGGGTGGTCGTGGGAGCAGGCGGCTTCGGTGCCGATCGTGTTTTTGACGGCTTGGTATGCGTTGCGTGATCTGGGTGGGGTCGGGGTGGGGGACCGGGTGTTGGTTCATGCCGCGGCTGGTGGTGTGGGGATGGCGGCGGTGCAAATCTGCCGGTATCTGGGGGCGGAGGTGTATGCCACCGCGTCCGAAGGCAAGTGGGATGTCCTTCGGGGGTTGGGTGTTGCGGAGGAGCGGATCGCCAGTTCTCGGACGGTGGACTTCGGCACTGCCTTCGGTGGGGCGTCCGATGGAGCGTCCGGTGGCGTGGATGTGGTGCTGAACTCCCTGGCCGGTGAGTTCGTGGACGTGTCGCTCGGACTGCTGAGCGAGGGCGGCCGGTTCCTGGAGATGGGCAAGACCGACGTCCGGGACGCGGCGGCGGTGGGCCGGTCCCATCCCGGCGTCACCTACCAGGCCTTCGACCTGCACGACGCCGGGCCCGAGCGGATCAGCGCCATGTACGGCGAACTGCTCGAGCAGTTCACGGCCGGAACACTGGAGGCGCTGCCCGTCCGGACCTGGGAGCTGTCCCGGGCGCGGGAGGCGTTCCGGTTCGTCTCCCAGGCCCGCCACATCGGCAAGGTCGTCCTCACCCTCCCCGAGCAGCGGGGATTCGGCGACGGCCCGGTGCTGATCACCGGCGGTACCGGTGTGCTCGGCTCCGAGATCGCCCGCCACCTGGCGCGGGAGCACGGCGTCCGGGACCTGGTCCTGGTGAGCAGGCGCGGCCCGTCCGCGCCCGGCGCCGACGACCTGGTCGCCGGACTCGCCGAGCTCGGAGCCGAGGCCGAAGTCGTGTCCTGCGACCTCGGCGACGCCGGGCAGGTCGCCGCCCTCACCGCCGGACGCCCCCTCACCGCGGTGATCCACGCCGCCGGTGTGACCGACGACGGCGTCCTGGCGTCCCTCACCCCGGAGCGGGTCGGCACGGTCATGCGCGCCAAGGCCGACGCGGCCCGGAACCTGCACGAGGCGACCCGCCACCACGACCTGGCACGGTTCGTGCTCTTCTCGTCGGTCGCCGGTGTCTTCGGCGGCGCGGGCCAGGGCAACTACGCCGCCGCCAACACCTTCCTCGACGGGCTCGCCGCCCACCGAAGGGCCCTGGGTCTGCCCGCCGTCTCCATCGCCTGGGGCCTGTGGGCGGTCGAGAGCGACATGACGCGCCACATGAGTGAGATCGACCTGGCCAGGATGGCCCGGGGCGGCATCCCACCGCTCGAACTCGCCCACGGCCTGACGCTGTTCGACGCGGCCTGCCGAACCGACGAGGCGAACCTGACGGCGGTCCGCTTCGACCTGGCGGCGCTGCGCTCGGCCGCCGCGTCCGCACTCCCGCCCGCAGTGCTGCGCGGCCTGGTCCGGACGCCCGCGCGGCGCCGGGCCGAAACCGCCGACGCCACCGGCCTGCTCAAGCGGCTCACCTCGCTCGGCGACACGGAGCGCGCCGCGTTCCTGCTCGACCTGGTGCGCGGCGAGGCCGCGGCGGTACTCGGACTCGCCACGCCGGCCGCCATCGAGGCCGACCAGGCGTTCCAGGCGGTCGGCTTCGACTCGCTCACCGCCGTGGAGTTCCGCAACCGGCTCGCCGCCACGACCGGGCTCAAGCTCCCGGCCACCGTCGTCTTCGACTACCCGGCCCCGGCCCCACTCGCCTCCTACCTGGGCGACCGCCTCCTCGGCGGCGACCGGCCCACCCCCGCCGCGCCGGTGCGGACCGCGGCCCCCGCCGACACCGACCCCGTCGTGATCGTCGCGATGAGCTGCCGCTACCCCGGCGGCGTCCGCAGCAGCGAGGACCTGTGGGACCTCGTCACCGGCGAGGTGGACGCCGTAGGCGACTTCCCCGAGGACCGCGGCTGGGACCTCGACGGCCTCTACGACCCCGACCCGGCGGCCTCCGGCAAGACCTACGCCCGGCAGGGCGGGTTCCTCTACGACGCCGCCGAGTTCGACCACACCTTCTTCGGCGTCTCCCCGCACGAGGCCCTGGCCATGGACCCGCAACAACGGCTGCTCCTGGAAACCTCCTGGGAAGCCTTCGAACGGGCCACGATCGACCCCACCACGCTGCGCGGCAGCCGCACCGGCACATTCGTCGGACTGGTCTACCACGACTACGGCTCCCGGCTGCTGACGGTCCCGCGGGAGGTCGAGGGCTTCGTCGGCAACGGCAGCGCGGGCAGTGTCGCCTCCGGCCGCATCGCGTACACCTTCGGCCTGGAGGGCCCGGCGATGACGGTGGACACGGCATGCTCGTCGTCGCTGGTCGCCCTGCACCTCGCCGCCCAGTCGCTGCGCCAGGGCGAGTGCGACCTCGCCCTCGCCGGCGGCGCCACCCTCATGGCGACGCCCGGACCCTTCGTGGAGTTCAGCCGCCAGCGGGTCATGTCGCAGGACGGCCGCTGCCGGGCCTTCGGCGCCGACGCCGGTGGCGCGGGCTGGAGCGAGGGCGTAGGCATGCTGCTGCTCGAACGGCTGTCGGACGCCCGGCGCAACGGGCACCGGGTACTCGCCGTCGTACGGGGCAGCGCGGTCAACCAGGACGGCGCGTCCAACGGCCTGACCGCCCCCAACGGACCCTCCCAGCAGCGCGTGATCCGGCAGGCCCTGGCGAGCGCCGGTCTGTCGTCCGCCGAGGTGGACGCCGTCGAGGGCCACGGCACCGGCACGACCCTGGGCGACCCGATCGAGGCGCAGGCCCTGCTGGCGACCTACGGCCAGGACCGGCCCCAGGACAGGCCGCTCATGCTCGGAACGATCAAGTCGAACATCGGGCACACCCAGGCCGCCGCCGGCGTCGCGGGGATCATCAAGATGGTCGAGGCGATGCGGCACGGGGTGCTGCCGAAGACGCTGCACGCCGACGAGCCCTCCCCGCACGTCGACTGGGAGTCCGGCGCGGTCCGCCTCATCACCGAACCCACCCCGTGGGACCAGGCGGGCCACCCGCGCCGCTCGGCCGTCTCCTCCTTCGGGATCAGTGGCACCAACGCCCACGTCATCCTGGAACAGGCACCCGAGGCGCCCGCCCCCGAGCCGTCCGGCGCACTGCCGTCGGCACCGTGGCCGGTCTCCGCGAAACACCCGGAAGCGGTCGAGGAGCAGCTCGCACGACTCGCCGCCCTCGAAGCCGACCCGGTGGACGTCGGCCGCACCCTGCTGACCCGCACCCGGTTCGAGCACCGCGCCGTCGCCTGGCCCGGCACCGTCGTCCGCGGCCGTGCCCTGCGCGGCCGCACCGCCTGGCTGTTCACCGGCCAGGGCGCCCAGCGCATCGGCATGGGCCGCGACCTGTACGCCGCCCAGCCCGTCTTCGCCGCCGCGTTCGACGAGATCTGCGCACACTTCGCCGACATCGACCCGGAGGCGCCCGCCCTCGCCGACGTGGTCTTCGGCGACGACCAGCCCCTGCTGGACCGCACCGTGCACGCGCAGGCCGCACTCTTCGCCATCGAGGTCGCGCTGGCCCGTCTCCTCCAGTCCTGGGGCCTGCGGCCCGACGTCGTCGTCGGACACTCCGTCGGCGAACTGGCGGCGGCCCACGTAGCGGGGCTGTGGTCGGCCGCCGACGCCTGCCGGATCGTGCACAGCCGGGGATCGCTCATGGACGCGCTGCCCGCAGGCGGCGGGATGCTCGCGGTCCAGGAGACCGAGGAACAGGTGCTGCTCACCCTCAAGGAGGCCGACGGGAACGAGACGGCCCAGATCGCCGTCGCGGCGGTGAACGGCCCACACTCCGTCGTCCTCTCCGGGCCGCTCGACACCCTCGACACGCTGGCCGACCGGTGGCGGAGCCAGGAGGTCAAGACGCGTCGACTGACCGTCAGCCACGCCTTCCACTCCCCGCTCATGGCGCCGGTGCTCGACGACTTCCGTGCCGTACTGGGCTCCGTGACGTTCCACGACCTCCAGGTGGACGCCGTCCCGACCGCCCAGGGAAGCGGACTCGGCTGGACCGACCCGGAGTACTGGGCCCTCCAGATCCTGGACTGCGTACGCTTCGCCGACGCCGTCGCCGAAACGTGCGCCAAGGACGTCGTGCGATGGCTGGAGGTCGGCCCCGACGCCGTACTCACCGCACTGGTCGGTCAGTGCGCGGACACCGCGACGATGGCACTCGCCCCGGCACTGCGCCCCGGGCGGGCCGAGCCGGAGACCCTGCTGACGGCCGTGGCCGAACTCTGGACCGCGGGCGCCGAGACCGACTGGGCGGCGCTCTACGAGGGCAGCGGCAGCCGCTTGGTGGACCTGCCCACCTACCCCTTCCAGCGCCGCCGTTTCTGGCTCGACGCGGAGGCCCGCTCGTACGGCGGCGACAGCTCCAACGGCACCTCCTACGACGCCTCCCACGGCCCCGAAGGGACCCCACGGGACGGCGCGCTCGCGGCCCGGCTCTCCACCCTGGACCCGGACGAACGGCTCGCCCACCTGGTGGACCTCGTGCGGGACGAGACCGCCTGGACCCTCGGCGAGGACGGCCGCGAGGTCGTCGAGGCCGAGCAGGCCTTCCGTGACAGCGGCTTCGACTCGCTGCTCTCCGTCCGGCTGCGCGACCGGCTGACCGCAGTGGCCGGCCTGCCCCTGCCCTCGACCCTGGTCTTCGACCACCCCACCCCGGCCGCCGTCGCCCGGTTCCTGCTGGCGGAACTGAGCGGGGACGGCTCCGGCGGACGCCGCGACGTGTTCGCCGAGCTGACCGGCCTGGAAGCACTCATCGACGAAGCGGAACTCGACCAGGTGGCCCTCTCCGGACTGCGCGGCCGGCTCCAGGGCCTGCTGACCCGGATCGGCGGCACGGAAGACCCGGCCGAGACCGGCGACGACCTCGACGACGCGTCCGCAGACGAGGTGCTCGAACTCATCCAGCGTGAGTTCGGCCGGTCCTGAAACTCCTTCACCCGTACCAAGGACGGAAACCGATGTCCAAGGAAAAAGAGCTCCTCGACCATCTGAAGTGGATGACCGGCGAGCTGCGCAGGACCCGCCGCGGTTTGGAGGAGTCCGAAGCCCGCGAGAACGAGCCGATCGCCATCGTCGGCACCGCCTGCCGGTACGCCGGCGGCATCGACTCGCCGGCCGACCTGTGGCGGCTCGTCGGCGAGGGCGGCGACGCGATCTCGGCCTTCCCCGACGACCGCGGCTGGGACATCGAGGGCGTCTACGACCCTGAGCCGGGCATCCCGGGCAAGAGCTACTCCCGCGAAGGCGGCTTCATCGACGACGCCTTCGGGTTCGACGCCTCGTTCTTCGGCATCTCGCCGCGCGAGGCGCTGGCGATGGACCCGCAGCAGCGGCAGATCCTGGAAGTGTCCTGGGCGGCCTTCGAACACGCCGGTATCGACGCGACACCGCTGCACGGCGCCCAGATCGGCGTGTTCATGGGCACCAGCTGGAGCGACTACGCCTCCCAGCTGGTCAGCCCGCCGCCCGGTGTGGACGGCTACGTCGGCACCGGCAACGCGATGAGCGTCGTGTCGGGGCGGATCTCGTACTCCTTCGGGTTCGAGGGGCCCGCGGCGACCGTCGACACGGCCTGCTCCTCCTCCCTGGTCGCGCTGCACCTGGCGGCTCAGGCCCTGCGCAAGGGCGAGTGCACGCTCGCGCTGGCGGGCGGCGTCGCGCTGATGACGACCCCGGGCGTCTTCGTCGACTTCAGCCAGCAGCGCGGACTCTCCCCCGACGGCCGCTGCAAGGCCTTCGGCGCCGGCGCGGACGGCACCGGCTGGGGCGAGGGAGCGGGTGTCCTGCTGCTGGAGCGCCTGTCCGACGCGCGTCGCAACGGGCATCGGGTGCTTGCGGTGGTGCGGGGCAGCGCGGTCAACCAGGACGGCGCGTCGAACGGCCTGACCGCCCCCAACGGTCCGTCGCAGCAGCGGGTGATCCGGCAGGCCTTGGCGAGCGCGGGTCTGTCGTCCGCCGAGGTCGACGCGGTGGAGGCGCACGGTACGGGCACGTCGCTGGGTGACCCGATCGAGGCGCAGGCGCTGCTGGCGACGTACGGCCAGGAGCGGGCCGAGGGGCAGCCGTTGTGGCTGGGGTCGCTGAAGTCGAACATCGGTCACACGCAGGCGGCTGCCGGTGTCGGCGGGGTCATCAAGATGGTGGAGGCGATGCGGCATGGTGTGCTGCCGAAGACCCTGCATGCGGAGGAGCCGTCGCCGCACGTGGACTGGGCTTCGGGTGAGGTGCGGCTGCTGACCGAGGCCGTGGACTGGCCGGAGACAGGTCGCCCGCGGCGCGCGGGTGTCTCCTCGTTCGGATTCAGCGGCACCAACGCCCACGTCATCCTCGAACAGGCACCCGAGACCGAGGAAGACGCCGCCGCCGAACCGGAGCCGCAGTCGTCCCCGGCGCACCACCAGCTGCCCGCGACGCCCTGGCCCGTGTCCGCCAAGTCGGCCGAGGCACTGGACGCCGCACTCGGCGCGCTGGCGGCCGTACCCGCCTCCCGGGAGGACATCGGCTTCTCCCTGACGGCACGCACCGCCTTCACCCACCGGGCGGTCGTATGGCCGACGGGCGACGTCCGCGGGGTCGCGGCGGCGCCCGCACGGCTCGGCATGGCGTTCACGGGGCAGGGTGCGCAGCGGGTGGGTATGGGCCGGGAGCTGTATGCGGAGTTCCCGGTGTTCGCTGCCGCGTTTGACGAGGTGGCTGCGTGTCTTGAGGTGCGGGACGACGAGCTGCTGGACCGGACGGTGCATGCGCAGGCTGCGTTGTTCGCGGTTGAGGTGGCGTTGTTCCGGTTGCTGGAGTCGTGGGGTGTGCGGCCGGATGTGCTGATCGGTCATTCGGTGGGTGAGCTGGCGGCTGCGCATGTGGCGGGTGTGTGGTCGTTGGAGGATGCGTGCCGGGTGGTGGCGGCGCGTGGCCGGCTGATGGACGCACTGCCCGAGGGTGGTGGCATGGTCGCCCTGCGGATGAGCGAGGTGGACGCGCTCGCCGCGATCGAGGGTCGGCCGGGTGTCGGGCTCGCTGCGGTCAACGGCCCCTCTTCGGTGGTCGTTTCTGGTCCTCTCGCTTCTCTGGAGGGTGTGGACGGCAAGCGTCTCAACGTCAGTCACGCTTTCCACTCCGCGCTGATGGAGCCGATGCTGGACGACTTCCGTGCCGTGCTGGCGTCGGTCGAGTTCGGCGAGCCGTCGATGCGGTACGAGGCCACGGCCTCGTGCGGGCTGGGTTGGTCGGATGCGGAGTACTGGGTCCAGCAGGTCCGTGAGCCGGTCCGCTTCCTGGACGCCGTGAACGCCGCCGCGTCGGACGTGTCGACCTGGCTGGAGGTCGGCCCCGACGCCGTACTGACGCCCCTCATCGCGGCCGTCCGCGACGACGGCCCGGCGCCCGTCCCGGCCCTGCGCTCCGGACGCTCGGAGACCGACACCCTGGTGACCGCCCTGGCCACCCTGTGGACGTCCGGAGCCACCGTCGACTGGGCGGCCTACTACGCCGGCGCCCGCCGTGTCGACCTGCCGACCTACCCGTTCCAGCACGAGCGGTACTGGATCTCGGGTGGCACCGGCACCGCAGACGTGTCCGAGGCCGGACTCACCGCCACCGGCCACCCGCTGCTGGGCGCGGTCGTACGGATGGCGGCGGACGGCTCCGCCGTCCTCACCGGCAGGGCGAAGCTGACCGCCCAGCCGTGGCTGGCCGACCACCGGGTGGGCACGTCCCTGTTCATGCCCGGCACGGCCTTCGTCGAGATGGCCGTCAGGGCCGGTGACGAGGTCGGCTTCGGCCGGATCGAGGAACTCACCCTCGAGGCACCGCTGGTGGTGCCCGAGCACGGCGGAGTAGCGCTCCAGGTGGTGGTCGGGCCCGACAGGGACGGCGTACGAAGCGTCGAGGTGCACTCCTGCCCCGACGGCGCCGACACCTGGACCCGGCACGCCACCGGCTCGGTCACCGCCCCCGAGGCGTCCACCGAGCCCGGCATCACGACCTGGCCGCCGGGGGGCGCCCGGGCCGTACCGATCGAGAACCTGTACGACGAACTCGCCGCGCGTGGCCTCGACTACGGGCCGATCTTCCGCGGCCTGACCGCCGTCTGGCTGTTGGACGACGACGTCTACGCGGAGGTCGCGCTCCCCGACGGCGTGGACGTCGAGGGGTTCGGGCTGCACCCGGCCCTGCTGGACGCCGCCCAGCACGCGGTCGGCTTCGGCGCGCTGTCCGGCGCGGACGACGACGGTTCGGCACTCCTGCCGTTCTCCTGGCGCGGGGTGACGCTCGCCGCCGTCGGCGCGTCCCGGATACACGTCCGGCTGTCCCGGGCCGCCGACGGAGTGGCCTTCACCATCTGCGACTCCGCGGGCGGACTCGTCGCACGCATCGACGCCCTGAGCCTGCGCCCCATGGCCGCCGAACCCGCCGCCGATTCCCGCACCGGCTCCGAGACCGAGGGCGGCGGCCTGCTGCGCACCGGCTGGACCGAGGTACCGGTCGACGGCGCGGCCCGACTGCCGGACGGCGTCACGGTCTTCCACAGCCGACCCGGGGAACCCGTCGACACCGTCGCCGGGGCACTGGCCGCCCTCCAGGAGTGGCTGGGTGCAGACCGGGCCGAGGACGACCATCTGGTGATCGTGACGAGCCGCGCGCTGTCGACCGGTCACGACGACGCGATCGGAGACCTGAGCGGCGGCGCGGTGGCCGGCCTGGTGCGCACCGCCCAGTCCGAGAACCCCGGCCGAATCCTCCTGGTCGACGCGGACCGGGACGGCACCTGCCCGCCCGCCGTGATCGCGGCGGCCCTGGCCGCCGGAGAGACCGAGGTCGCGGTACGCGAGGGCCGCACACTGGCACCCCGTCTGACGGCCGCAGCGGCCGGCGCGCTCACCCCGCCGCACGGCGAACCCCACTGGCGACTGGACGCCGTACCGCGGGGCTCGCTCGACAACCTCCAGTTGGTCGCCGCCCCGGAAGCGACTGCGCCCCTGGCCCCCGGCCAGGTACGGGTGGAGATGCGTGCCGCGGGCCTCAACTTCCGGGACGTACTCAACGCGTTGGGCATGTACCCGGGCGAGGTCGTGATGGGCGGCGAGGGCGCCGGCGTCGTGACCGAGACCGGCCCCGACGTCGCCGGGCTGCGGACCGGTGACCGCGTCATGGGCCTGTTCTCCGGGGCGTTCGGCCCACAGACGACCTGCGACGCGGACGTTCTCTGCCGGGTGCCTGAGGGGTGGTCGTGGGAGCAGGCGGCTTCGGTGCCGATTGTGTTTTTGACGGCTTGGTATGCGTTGCGTGATTTGGGTGGGGTCGGGGTGGGGGACCGGGTGTTGGTCCATGCCGCGGCTGGTGGTGTGGGGATGGCGGCGGTGCAGATCTGCCGGTATTTGGGTGCGGAGGTGTATGCGACCGCGTCCGAAGGCAAGTGGGACGTGCTGCGGGGGATGGGCGTTCCGGAGGAGCGGATCGCCAGTTCTCGGACGGTGGACTTCGGCACTGCCTTCGGTGGGGCGTCCGATGGGGTGTCCGGTGGCGTGGATGTGGTGCTGAACTCGCTGGCCGGTGAGTTCGTGGACGTGTCGCTGGGGCTGCTGAGCGAGGGTGGCCGGTTCCTGGAGATGGGCAAGACCGATGTCCGGGACGCGGCGGCGGTGGACCGGTCCCATCCCGGCGTCACCTACCAGGCCTTCGACCTCATGGAGGCCGGACCCGCCAGGATCGCCGAGATGCTCTCCGAGCTGACCGCGCTCTTCACGGCCGGAACACTGGAACCGCTGCCCGTCCGGACCTGGGAGTTGTCCCGGGCGCGGGAGGCGTTCCGGTTCGTCTCCCAGGCCCGCCACATCGGCAAGGTCGTCCTCCGGGTGCCGCCCCTGAGCCCCTACGGTGACGGCCCGGTGCTGATCACCGGCGGGACCGGCGTGCTCGGCTCCGAGATCGCCCGTCACCTGGCGCGGCAGCACGGCGTTCGGGAGTTCGTCCTGGTGAGCCGCCGGGGCCCTGCCGCTCCGGGCGTCACCGAACTCGTCGCCGAACTGGCCGAGTTGGGAGCGCACGCCGAGACGGTGGCCGCCGACCTCGGCGACCGGTCCCAGGCCGCCGGGCTGTTGGAGGGCCGGAACCTGACCGCCATCGTCCACGCGGCCGGCGTCAGCGACGACGGCGCCATCGGCGCACTCACCCCCGAGCGGATCGCCACGGTCATGCGGGCCAAGGCCGACGCCGCCCGGAACCTGCACGACCTGACCGCCGGCCAGGACCTGCGGGCGTTCGTCCTGTTCTCGTCGGTCGCCGGTGTCTTCGGCGGCGCGGGCCAGGGCAACTACGCCGCCGCCAACGCCTACCTGGACGCACTCGCCGCCCACCGCGCCGCCCTCGGGCTGCCCGCCACATCCGTCGCCTGGGCACTGTGGTCGGTGGACAGCGCCATGACCGCCCAGCTCACCGAGATCGACATCGCCAGGATGGTGCGCGGCGGCATGATCCCGCTCACCACCACCCACGGTCTCGAACTGCTCGACGCCGCCGCGCACCTGCGCGACCCACAGCTCGTGGCCGCCCCGATGGACCTGTCGGTGCTGCGTACCCAGGCCCGCTCGGGCCTGGTCCCGCCGCGGCTGCGCGAACTCGTGGGCACCGCGGGCCGCCGCACGGCCGCGGTGGTCACCGCGGACCCCACGGTGTTCCTCGACAAGCTCATCGCGATGCCGCCCGCCGAACGCACCGCCTTCCTCACCGACCTGGTCGCGACCCAGGCGGCGGTCGTCCTCGACCTGCCCCACGGCCAGACCGTGGACGCCGAGAAGGCCTTCAAGGACCTCGGCTTCGACTCCCTCACCGGAGTCGAGTTCCGCAACCGGCTCACGGCGGCGACCGGCGTCAAACTCGCGGCCACCGTGGTCTTCGACCACCCTTCGGTCGCGGCGACCGTGGAGCACCTGCTCACCTGGGTGCCCGACACCTCCCCGGCCGAGCGGCTGCTCGCCGACATCGACCGGCTCGAAGCCGCCCTCGCCGCCCTCCCCGAGGACGACCGACCGCGCGAAGCCGTCACCGCCCGGCTCAAGTCGCTGATCGCCGTCTGGTCGGACACGGACACCGACCTGGACACCGCGTCCGACGAGGAGCTGTTCCAGCTCGTCGACGGCGGCCGCGACCTCACCTGATCGACGCACGACCGAAGGAGTAACCGCAATGGCGGACGCCGCGCAGCTGCGCGAATACCTCAAGCGCTCGATCGCCGAGAGCCGGGAGGCCCAACGCCGGGTCCGTGCGCTGGAGGACAGGGAGCGCGAGCCCCTCGCCATCGTTGGCATGGGCTGCCGCTTCCCCGGCGGCGTCCACTCCGCGGGCGACCTGTGGCGCCTGGTCGCGGACGGCTCCGACGGCATCACCGAGATGCCCACCGACCGCGGCTGGGACCTCGACGCCCTGTACGACCCCGACCCCGACGTCTCCGGCACCTCGTACGTGATGCGGGGCGGGTTCCTCGACGAGGCCACCCGGTTCGATCCCGGCTTCTTCGGCATCTCGCCGCGCGAGGCCCTGGCCACCGACCCGCAGCAGCGACTGACGCTGGAGACCTCCTGGGAGGCGCTGGAGGACGCCGGCGTCGACCCGCTCGGCCTGCGCGGCAGCCGCACGGGCGTTTTCGTCGGCATCACGTACCACGACTACGGGTCACGGGTGTATCCGCTCCCCGACGAACTCGAGGGCTACGTCGGCACCGGCAAGTCGGCGAGCGTGGCGTCGGGCCGTGTCTCCTACGTCCTCGGCCTGGAAGGGCCCGCGGTAACCGTCGACACGGCCTGCTCGTCGTCGCTCGTCGCCCTGCACCTGGCGGCTCAGTCACTGCGCCGCGAGGAGTGTGATCTGGCGCTGGCCGGAGGCGTCACCGTCATGTACTCCCCGGCTCCGTTCGTCGAGTTCAGCCGCCAGCGGGGTCTGGCCGCCGACGGCCACGTGAAGGCGTTCGCCGCCGGTGCCGACGGGACGGGCTGGGGCGAGGGCGTGGGCATGCTGGTCCTGGAGCGGCTGTCGGACGCGCGTCGCAACGGGCACCGGGTGCTTGCGGTGATGCGGGGGAGTGCGGTCAATCAGGACGGTGCGTCGAACGGTTTGACTGCTCCGAATGGTCCGTCGCAGCAGCGGGTGATCCGGCAGGCGTTGGCGAGTGCGGGTCTGTCGGCCGCGGACGTGGACGCTGTCGAGGCGCACGGGACGGGCACGACGCTGGGTGACCCGATCGAGGCACAGGCGCTGCTGGCGACGTACGGTCAGGAGCGCACCGAGGAACGCCCCCTGTGGCTCGGTTCGTTGAAGTCGAACATTGGTCATACGCAGGCGGCTGCGGGTGTCGCTTCGATCATCAAGATGGTGGAGGCGATGCGGCATGGTGTGCTGCCGAAGACCCTGCACGTGGACGAGCCGTCGCCGCATGTGGACTGGGCCTCGGGTGAGGTGCGGCTGCTGACGGAGGCCGTGGAGTGGCCGGAGACGGGTCGCCCGCGGCGCGCGGGTGTCTCCTCGTTCGGATTCAGCGGTACGAACGCGCATGTGATCGTGGAGCAGGCTCCTGTGGAGGAGCCGGTTGCGGAGCCGACTGAGGCTGCGCCGGTGGTGTTGTGGCCGGTGTCGGCGAAGTCCCCCGAGGCGGTTCAGGAGTTCGTTGCCGGACTTGGCCGGTTGGATGCTCCGGCTGTGGATGTCGCGTTCTCGCTGGTGTCGCGTTCTCGGTTTGATCACCGTGCGGTGGTGTGGCCGGGCGGGGACGTGCGTGGGTCGGTGCGTGGTGGTGGTCTGGCCGCGTTGTTCACGGGTCAGGGTGCGCAGCGGATCGGCATGGGCCGGGAGCTGTACACGAGGTTCCCGGTGTTCGCTGCCGCGTTTGACGAGGTGGCTGCGTGTCTTGAGGTGCGCGACGACGAGCTGCTGGATCGGACGGTGCATGCCCAGGCCGCCTTGTTCGCGGTTGAGGTGGCGTTGTTCCGGCTGCTCGAATCGTGGGGTGTGCGGCCGGATGTGCTGATCGGTCACTCGGTGGGTGAGCTGGCGGCCGCCCATGTGGCGGGTGTGTGGTCGTTGCAGGACGCCTGCCGGGTGGTGGCGGCGCGGGGCCGGCTGATGGACGCACTGCCGGAGGGTGGTGGCATGGTCGCCCTGCGGATGAGCGAGACGGACGCGCTCGCCGCGATCGAGGGTCGTCTCGGGGTGGGTCTCGCGGCGGTCAACGGCCCGGCGTCGGTTGTGGTGTCAGGGCCTCTCGATGCGCTGGAGGGCTTGGACGGTAAGCGTCTCAACGTCAGTCACGCTTTCCACTCCACGTTGATGGAGCCGATGCTGGACGACTTCCGTGCCGTGCTGGCGTCGGTCGAGTTCGGCGAGCCGTCGATGCGGTACGAGGCCACGGCCTTGTGTGGGCTGGGTTGGTCGGATGCGGAGTACTGGGTCCAGCAGGTGCGGGAGCCGGTCCGCTTCCTGGACGCCGTGAACGCGGCGGACGCTTCCACGTGGGTGGAGGTGGGCCCGGATGCGGTGCTGTCTGCCCTGGTCGCGGGCATCCGCGACGACGCTCCCGTGCTGGCGCCGTGCCTGCGCAAGGGCCAGGACGAGACCGACACCTTCGTCACTGCCCTGGCCACCCTGTGGACGTCCGGCATCGAACTCGACTGGGCCGCCCAGTACCCCGGCGCCCAGCGTGTGGAACTGCCGACCTACCCCTTCCAACGCCAGCGCTACTGGCTGACGTCCGCTCTCGGTGCCGGGGATGTCACGTCCGCCGGGCTCGGGGCCGCCGAGCACCCGCTGCTCGGCGCCGTCGTACGTATCGCCGGGTCCGACTCGGTCGTGCTCACCGGGCGGTTGTCGCAGGCCTCCCAGCCCTGGCTCGCCGACCACCAGGTGGCGGGTACGACCATCCTGCCGGGTACGGCCTTCGTGGAACTGGCACTGCGTGCTGGAGAGGAGGTCGGCGCCGGGCTTCTGGAAGAACTCACCCTGGAGAGCCCCCTCGTCCTGACCAGCGCGCTCCAGATCCAGATCGTCGTCGGCGGCGCCGACGCCAAGGGCATCCGCACCCTGGAGATCCACTCGGCCGCCGACAGCGAGCCGTGGACCCGCCACGCCACCGGTCTGCTGAGTGACGGGCCGGGGCCGCGCACTGCCGAGCTGACCCAGTGGCCGCCCTCCGGCGCGGAGCCGATCGACGTCACCCCCTTCTACACCGAGTTCGAAAGGCTCGGCTTCGGGTACGGCCCCGCGTTCCAGGGGCTGCGCGCGGCCTGGCGCAGTGACGGCTCGGTGTACGCCGAGGTGGCCCTGCCCGAACCGCACAGCAGGGACTCTTCTCGGTTCGGGCTTCACCCGGCCCTGCTCGACGCGGCGCTGCATGCCACTTCCTTCGTTGTGCAATCCGACGAACCAGTACTTCCGTTCTCCTGGTCCGGCGTGCGACTCGCTGCCTACGGAGCCTCGCACCTCCGGGTCCGGGCCACACCGCTGGACGAGCGGACCGTCGCCCTGGACGTGGCCGACGCGGCAGGTGCTCCGGTCGCCTCCATCGGGGCGCTCGCCCTGCGACCCCTGTCGGGGTCCGCCACCGTGTCCCGTCCTACCGGGTCGCTGTTCACCCTGCGCTGGGAGACCGGCGGGAATGCCGTCGATACGGAGGAGGTCCGTCCGCAGCAGCTCGCACACGTGACTGGACAGACCGTCACTGACGTTCTCGCCCTGCTGCGACAGCATCTCGACAACGACACCCCGGGGCCGCTGGTCCTGGTCACCCGTGGCGCCGTGGTGGTCGACACCGAGACGGTCGACCCCGACCAGGCCGCCATCTGGGGGCTGGTCCGTTCCGCCCAGTCCGAGCATCCCGGTCGGTTCGTGCTGGTCGACACCGACGAACACGTACTGCTCGTCGACGGCGAGACGCAGCTTGCCGTCCGGGACGGCGTCGTACACCTGCCACGCCTGCGTCGCGCGGCCCCCGAAGAGGCCCGGCAGGGGACCTACGGCACGGGGCCCGTACTGATCACCGGTGGCACCGGTGACCTCGGGGCAGCCGTTGCTCGCCACCTGGTGGAGCGCCACGGCGTCACCTCGCTGACACTGGCGAGCCGCCGAGGCCGGCAGGCCCCCGGTGCGGCCGAACTGCTGACGGAGCTGTCGGCGATGGGCGCCGCGGTCGAGACCGTGACGTGCGACATGACCGACCGGGACCAGGTGGCCGGGCTGTTCGACGGCCGCGCCTACTCCGCGATCTTCCATGCGTCTGGTGTCACCGACGACGGTCTCCTCGCCGACCTCACCGCGGAGCGGCTCGAACGCGTCTGGGCGCCGAAGGCGCAGGCGGCGTGGTGGCTGCACGAGTTCGGCGGTGACGTCGGCGCGTTCGTGCTGTTCTCGTCCGCCGCGGGAGTCTTCGGCAACCCGGGCCAGGCCGCCTACGCCGCCGCCAACACCTACCTCGACGGTCTCGCCGAACACCGTCACGCCCTCGGCCTGCCGGCCACGTCCATCGCCTGGGGCCCGTGGGAGTCCGGCATGGCCGCCGAACTCGAGACCGCACACCTGGAACGGATGGCTCGTTCGGGCTTCCGGCCACTGCCCGTCGCCGAGGGACTCGAACTCCTCGACCGCGCGGTCGGCGCCGGGAACGCGACGGCGCTGGCAGTGGCACTGGCGGGTGGCTCCTCGACGGCCGCGCTGCCCCCGCTGCTGCGCGCACTGTTCCCCGGCCGTGGACCCCGAGTGGCAGCGGCGCAGGGCAGCGCGCCGGCCAGCGGATCGCTCGCCGACTCCCTCGCCCGGCTCGCGCCCGGCGACCGGTTCGATCCGGTCCTGGAACTCGTCCGCGCGGAGACCGCCCACGCACTCGGCCACGCCTCGGCAGCCGCCGTGTCCGCCGACCGGACGTTCCACGAGCTGGGTTCGGACTCCCTGACCGCCCTGGAGCTGCGCAATCGGCTGGACGCCGCCACCGGTGCCCGGCTTCCCGCAACCCTGGTCTTCGACTTCCCCACGCCGCTCGCGCTCGCCGAGCACCTGCTGGAGGAACTCACCGGTGACGCGCGTCGGCAGCACGCTTCGGTGACGGCCGTCGCGCGCGACGGCGACCCGGTGGTGATCGTCGGGATGAGCTGCCGGTACCCGGGCGGCGTCCAGAATCCCGCCGAGCTGTGGCAGTTCATCAGCGAGGCCCGCGACGGGATCTCGCAGTTCCCCACGAACCGTGGCTGGGACCTGGAGAACCTCTACGACCGGGACCAGAACGAGACCGGGAAGGTCGTGACCTACGAAGGCGGGTTCCTGCACGACGCGGCGGAGTTCGACGCCTCGTTCTTCGGGATCGCGCCGCGTGAGGCGTTGGCGATGGACCCGCAGCAGCGGCTGCTGCTGGAGTCGTCCTGGGAGGCCGTCGAGAGCGCCGGTATCGACCCGCAGAACCTTCGCGGCAGCCGGACGGGTGTGTACGCCGGTGTCATGTACCACGACTTCGCCTCCCGCCTGGGTGTCCCGCCCCGTGAGGTCGAAGGCCTGCTGGGCAACGGCAGCGCGACCAGCGTGGCGTCGGGCCGGGTCTCGTACACGTTTGGTTTTGAGGGTCCGGCGATGACGGTGGACACGGCGTGTTCGTCGTCGTTGGTGACGGTTCATCTGGCGGCGCAGGCGTTGCGGCAGGGTGAGTGCGACCTGGCGCTGGCCGGCGGCGTGACGGTGATGTCGTCGCCGGTGACGTTTGTGGAGTTCAGTCGTCAGCGGGGGTTGTCTCCGGATGGGCGGTGCAAGGCGTTCGGTGCGTCGGCCGATGGTGTGGGCTGGGGTGAGGGCGTGGGCATGCTGGTGCTGGAGCGGCTGTCGGACGCGCGTCGCAACGGTCACCGGGTGCTTGCGGTGGTCCGGGGCAGCGCGGTCAACCAGGACGGCGCGTCGAACGGCCTGACTGCTCCGAATGGTCCGTCGCAGCAGCGGGTGATCCGGCAGGCGTTGGCGAGTGCCGGTGTGTCGGCTGCTGAGGTGGATGCGGTGGAGGCGCATGGGACGGGGACGTCGTTGGGCGATCCGATCGAGGCGCAGGCGCTGTTGGCCACCTACGGCCAGGAGCGGACGGATGAACGTCCGTTGTGGTTGGGGTCGTTGAAGTCGAATATTGGTCATACGCAGGCGGCTGCGGGTGTTGCTTCGATCATCAAGATGGTGGAGGCGATGCGGCATGGTGTGCTGCCGAAGACGCTGCATGCGGAGGAGCCGTCGCCGCATGTGGACTGGGCTTCGGGTGAGGTGCGGCTGCTGACGGAGGCCGTGGAGTGGCCGGAGACGGGTCACCCGCGCCGGGCGGGCGTCTCCTCCTTCGGGATCAGCGGCACCAACGCCCACGTCATTCTGGAACAGGCGCCTGTGGAGCCTGTTGAAGAGGCCTCTGAGGTTCCGGTGGCTCTGTGGCCGGTCTCGGCGCGGTCGTCGGACGCGCTGGATGAGGCTGTGGCGTCGCTAGCTGGGGTCGGTGCTCCGGCCGCGGGCGTTGCCCGTTCGCTGGTGTCGCGTTCTCGGTTTGATCACCGTGCGGTGGTGTGGCCGGGCGGGGATGTGCGTGGGGTGGTGCGTGGCGGTGGTCTGGCCGTGTTGTTCACGGGTCAGGGTGCGCAGCGGATCGGTATGGGCCGGGAGCTGTACACGAGGTTCCCGGTGTTCGCTGCCGCGTTTGACGAGGTGGCTGCGTGTCTTGAGGTGCGGGACGATGAGCTGTTGGACCGGACGGTGCATGCGCAGGCTGCGTTGTTCGCGGTTGAGGTGGCGTTGTTCCGATTGCTGGAGTCGTGGGGTGTGCGGCCGGATGTGCTGATCGGTCATTCGGTGGGTGAGCTGGCTGCGGCGCATGTGGCGGGTGTGTGGTCGTTGCAAGATGCGTGCCGGGTGGTGGCGGCGCGGGGCCGGCTGATGGACGCGCTGCCCGAGGGTGGCGGCATGGTCGCCCTGCGGATGAGCGAGAGCGACGCGCTCGCCGCGATCGAGGGTCGTCTCGGGGTGGGTCTCGCGGCGGTCAACGGCCCGGCGTCGGTTGTGGTGTCAGGGCCTCTCGATGCGCTGGAGGGTCTGGACGGCAAGCGTCTGAACGTCAGCCATGCTTTCCACTCCGCGCTGATGGAGCCGATGCTGGACGACTTCCGTGCCGTGCTGGCGTCGGTGGAGTTCGGCGAGCCGACGTTGCGGTACGAGGCCACGGCCTCGTGTGGGCTGGGTTGGTCGGATGCGGAGTACTGGGTCCAGCAGGTCCGCGAACCGGTCCGCTTCCTCGACGCCGTGAACGCGGCGGACGCTTCCGCGTGGGTGGAGGTGGGCCCGGATGCGGTGCTGTCCGCCCTGGTCGCGGGCATCCGCGACGACGAGCCGGTGCTGGCCCCGTGCCTGCGCAAGGGCCAGGACGAGACCGACACCTTCGTCACTGCCCTGGCCGCCCTGTGGACCTCCGGCATCGAACTCGACTGGGCCACCCAGTACGCCGGAGCCCGACCTGCCGACCTGCCGACCTACCCCTTCCAGCACGAGCGCTACTGGCTGCACGCGGCCCCCGACGCCTCCAACGTGACCGGTGCGGGACTGGATGCCGCCGAGCATCCCCTCCTCGGAGCCGTCGTGGCCGTACCCGGGACATCGACGGTGGTGCTTTCGGGACGTGTCTCGCTCGCCACCCAGCCGTGGCTCGCCGAGCACCGGGTGATGGACACCGTGATCCTTCCGGGCACCGCATTCGTCGAGTTGGTGCTGCGCGCCGGTGACGAGGTCGGCGCGCCGCGTATCGAGGAACTCACCTTGGAGACACCGCTGTTGGTGCCCGACTCGGGAGCACTTCAGCTCCGGGTCACCGTCGAACCCGAAGCGGACGGCGTCCGCCCGGTGTCGGTGCACGCCAGGGCCGAACACGCCGCCGAGTCCGAGCCCTGGACCCGCCATGCGACCGGCGCTCTCGCTCCGGCCGGGTCGGCCTCCGGCGAACGTACGGCTCCCTGGCCGCCACAAGGAGCGGAGGAGCTCTCCGTCGAGGGCCTCTACGACAACCTGGTGGCTGTCGGTCTCGAGTACGGTCCGCTGTTCCAGGGCCTCACTCGGGCCTGGCGTCGTGACGACGAGGTGTTCGCCGAAGTCGCGCTGCCCGGCGCGGCAGAGGCATACGGAATGCACCCCGCGCTCCTCGACTCCGCCCTGCACGGCATCGGTCTGGGACCCGTTGCCGACGGTGCCGAAGGACCTCTGCTGCCGTTCTCCTGGCGGGACGTCACGCTGCACGCCACGGGCGCCTCGCACCTGAGGGTCCGTATCTCGCCCGCGGGACCGGCGACCGCCGCGATCGACATCGCGGATCCGGCCGGTGCCCCGGTGCTGACGGCGACACTCGCGCTGCGTGCCGCCACCCGGCCGCAGGCGACGAGCTCGCTCCGCAACGACTCCTCGTACGCCGTGCACTGGATTTCGATCGAGGAACCGGCCGCAGCGGACCACGGCGGCTGGACCTTCCTCGGTGACGACGACCACGATCTGACGGCCGTCGCGAGCGACACACCGCCCGCTGCCGTCGTGGTTCCGTTCGGTCGGCACGAGGCCCTCTCCGCCCGGGATGCCGCCGATGCCGCACACCGGATGCTCTCCGTGCTGCGGAGTTACCTGGCCGACGACACCCTCTCGGACACCCGGCTGATCGTGCACACCGATGGCGCGCACGCCGAGACGCCCGACCTGGCAGCCGCCACGGTCTGGGGTCTGGTCCGCTCGGCCCAGTCGGAGAATCCGGGCCGGATCGTGCTGGTCGACGCGACCGACCGGGACCGGCTCCCGGCGGCCGCCGCCACGGGCGAACCGCAGGTTCTGGTGAGGGGCGACGCTCTTCTGACACCGAGGCTCGTTCGGCACGAGGCCGAGAGCACGGACGGCCGTTGGACGGGCGAGGGCACCGTTCTCATCACCGGTGCGTCCGGTGCGCTCGGCTCACTCATCGCCCGGCATGCCGTCCACGTCCAGGGCGCGCGCCGGCTTCTGCTCGTCAGCCGCAGGGGAGACGGTGCCCCGGGCGCCACCGACCTGGCGGCCGAGCTGACCGCCGCGGGTGCGGAGGTCCGGTTCGCAGCGTGTGATGTCGCCGACCGTGAATCCCTCGCCGCCGTACTCGAGGACGAGCAGGTGACGGCCGTCGTGCATGCCGCCGGCGTCACCGACGACGGTGTCGTCACCGCTCTCACCTCGGAACGGTTCGACGCGGTGTTCCGGCCGAAGGCCGACGCCGCCTGGAACCTGCACGAACTCGTCGCAGGGGCCCAGACGTTCGTCCTCTTCTCCTCGGCCGCGGGCGTCCTCGGCAACCCGGGCCAGGCCAACTACGCAGCCGCCAACGCCTTCCTCGATGCCCTCGCCGCGCACCGGCACGCCCTTGGCCTGCCCGCGGTCTCCCTGGCGTGGGGGCTGTGGGCGAGCGACCGAGGCCTCGGCGGCGCACTGGACGCCCGTGACCGGCAGCGCATCGCCCGGTCCGGTATGCGGCCCCTGCGCGAAGACCACGCCCTGGCACTGCTCGACGCCGTGGCGGTCGGCAAGGAGGCGCAGCTGGTGCCGATGGCCATCGACCCACCCGCGCTCCGCGCCATCGCCGATGCCGGACAACTCCCGCCGATGCTGCGCGGCCTGGTGCGGACCGTGCGAAGGGCCGGCACGGGCGGCGGGTTCCTCGCCCGTCTCGCCGCCGCCCCCGCCGACCGGGAGGCCCTGATACTCGATCTCGTACGGCAGGAGATGGCGACCGCGCTCGGCCATGGTTCCGTGGACGCCGTCGACTCCGAACGGGGATTCATGGAGTCGGGCTTCGACTCCCTGACCGTCGTGGAGTTCCGTAACCGCCTGGGTGGTGAGACCGGCCTGCGGTTGCCCGCGACCTTGCTCTTCGACTACCCGAACGTTCGGGCCCTGGCCGTGCATCTCGGCGAGGTGCTGCCGGGCGGTGAGACGGACGACGCGTTCGCCCTCGACGGTGAGCTGCGGCGGCTGGAGACCTTCCTCGCCGGGGCCTCCCTGGAGGCGGGCGAGCGAACCGAGGCGGTCACCCGCCTGCGGGCCCTGCTCGGACGGCTCGCCGAGAACGGCGAAGGTGGCGAAGGCTCCGGTGACGCCTTGACCGAGCAGTTGGACAAGGCCGCCTCCGACGATGACCTGTTCGACCTCATTGACGCGGAGCTGGGGCTCTGACCCGCCCACCGCACAAAGCCTCCTAAGGAAACCGCATGTCCACTGAGCAGAAACTCCGCGACTACCTCAAGCGGGTCACCGCCGAACTGCACACGACCCGTCGGCTGCTGCGCGACGCCGAGGAGACCCTCGTCGAGCCGATCGCGATCGTCGGGATGAGTTGTCGTTATCCGGGTGAGGTGCGTTCGCCGGGTGATTTGTGGGATCTGGTTCTTGGCGGTGGGGATGGGATTACCGGGTTTCCGGTGGATCGTGGCTGGGATGTGGAGTCGTTGTACGACTCGGATCCGGAGGCGGTGGGGCGGTCGTATGTGCG